>NZ_JAKEDT010000001.1 GCF_021462525.1 Thermus caliditerrae
TACCAGATACGGGCTGCGCCCGCAAGGGGAGATTTACCACGAAACGGAGATGTGGGTAAAGTCCTGGTATTCTCCTTGGACAACCCGGGCCAAGTATGTTATCCTCGCCCATTGGGTGCGCGATGCCGCCGAGAAGAGACCTCAAGAAAATCCTCATCATCGGTTCCGGGCCCATCACCATCGGCCAGGCTGCGGAGTTCGACTACTCGGGCACCCAGGCGGTGAAGGCCCTCAGGGGAGCGGGGTACGAGGCCATCCTGGTGAACTCCAACCCCGCCACCATCATGACCGATCCCGAGCTGGCCGAACGCACCTACCTGGAGCCCCTCACCCTGGAGTACTTGGAAAAGGTTATCGCCAAGGAGCGCCCGGATGCCCTTCTCCCCACCTTGGGGGGGCAGACCGCCTTGAACCTCTCCATGGCCCTTCACGAGGAAGGGGTCCTTGCCCGCTACGGGGTGGAGCTTATCGGGGCCAAGGCCGAGGCCATCAGAAAGGGAGAGGACCGGGAGGAGTTCCAAAAGGCCATGCGCAAGATCGGCCTCGAGGTGCCTCGAGGCCAGATGGTGTCCAGCGTGGAGGAGGGCCTCCACTTCGCCCGGGAGGTGGGCTACCCTGTGGTGGTCCGCCCCTCCTTCACCCTGGGGGGCACCGGGGGCGGCATCGCGCGCAGCGAGGCGGAGCTCAGGGAGGTCCTGGGCCGGGGACTCCTCCTTTCCCCGGTACACACCGCCTTGGTGGAGGAATCGGTTCTGGGCTGGAAGGAGTTTGAGCTGGAGGTGATGCGGGACCATGCGGACACCGTGGTCATCATCACCAGCATCGAGAACGTGGACCCCATGGGGGTCCACACCGGGGACTCCATCACCGTGGCCCCCGCCCAGACCCTCTCCGACGCTGACTATCAGCGCATGCGGGACGCGGCCAAGGCGGTGATCCGGGAGATCGGGGTGGACACCGGGGGCTCCAACATCCAGTTCGCCGTGAACCCCAAGACGGGCCGTCAGGTGGTCATCGAGATGAACCCCCGGGTTTCCCGCTCCAGCGCCCTGGCCTCCAAGGCCACGGGCTTCCCCATCGCCAAGATCGCCGCCCTCTTGGCGGTGGGCTACCGCCTGGACGAGCTCCCCAACGACATCACCCGCAAGACCCCCGCCTCCTTTGAGCCCACCATCGACTACGTGGTGGTGAAGATCCCCCGCTTTGCCTTCGAGAAGTTCCAAGACCTTCCCAACACTCTGGGAGGTCTCAAGGACGAACTCGGCACCCAGATGCGCTCCGTGGGGGAGGTGATGGCCATCGGCCGCACCTTCAAGGAAGCCCTCCTGAAGGCCCTGAGGGGTCTGGAACGTGACGTCAGGGCCTTGGCCCAGGTGCGCACCGAGGACCTGGAGCGAAAGCTCTACCCCAACCCCGACCGCATTTACGCCGTCTTGGAACTCCTCCGGCGAGGAATGAGCGTGGAGGAGCTCCACCAGGCCACCCGCATCGACCCCTGGTTTTTGCATCAAATCCAGGAGATTGTGGAGGCCGAGGAGTGGCTCAGGTCCCACCCCCCCAAGGACCGGGAGGACTGGCGCTTTTACAAGGGCCTGGGCCTCACCGACGCCCGCATGGGGGAGCTTCTGGGTAAAGGGGAAAGGGAGGTTCGCAGGGAGCGGAAGGCCTTGGGCGTGGCCCCCGTGTACAAGACCGTGGACACCTGCGCTGCGGAGTTTGAGGCCTACACCCCCTACCACTACTCCACCTACGAGCTGGAGGACGAGGTCTGGCCCACCCAGAAGCCCAAGGTGGTGATCTTGGGCTCCGGGCCCATCCGCATCGGCCAGGGAGTGGAGTTCGACTACGCCACCGTGCACGCGGTCTGGGCCCTGAAGGAAGCGGGGTACGAAACCATCATGGTGAACTCCAACCCCGAAACGGTGTCCACGGATTACGACACCGCCGACCGCCTTTACTTTGAGCCCCTTACCCTGGAAGATGTCCTGAACCTGGTGGATCACGAGAAGCCCCTGGGGGTCATCGCCACCCTGGGCGGGCAGACGCCCCTAAAGCTGGCCAAGGGGTTGGAGGAGGCCGGGGTGAAGCTCCTCGGCACCCCCTTCGCCGCCATCCACCGGGCGGAGGACCGCGAGGAGTTCAACCGCCTCTGCCGGGAGCTTTCCATCCCCCAGCCCGAGGGAAGGGTGGCCGCCACCCCCGAGGAAGCCCTAAGGCTTGCGGAAGAGGTGGGCTACCCCCTCCTGGCCCGGCCCAGCTACGTGCTGGGGGGACGGGCCATGCGGGTTCTCTATAGCCAAGAGGAGCTGGTGCGCTACCTGGAGGAGGTCTACGAGCCCCTCCAGGAGAGGCCCTCTATCCTCCTGGACCGCTACCTGGAAGGGGCCGTGGAGCTGGACGTGGACGCCCTCTCAGATGGAGCGGAGGTGATGATCGCCGGGGTGATGGAGCACGTGGAGCGGGCCGGGGTCCACTCCGGGGACTCGGCCACGGTCCTTCCCCCGGTCCACCTCTCCCCTGAGGCCCTGAGCAAGGTGAAGGACTACACCCGCAAGCTGGCCCTGGCCCTGGGGGTGCGGGGGCTTCTCAACGTGCAGTACGCGGTGTTGGGGGAGGAGGTCTACATCCTCGAGGCCAACCCCCGCGCCAGCCGCACCGTGCCCTTCGTGTCCAAGGCCATCGGGGTGCCCCTGGCCAAGCTGGCGGCCCTCATCGCCGTGGGGAAGACGCTAAAGGAGCTCGGCGTCCAAAACCTGGACCCCGTGCCCCCCTACTACGCCGCCAAGGAGGTTCTCATCCCCTGGATCAAGTTCCCCGGGGTGATCCCCGTCCTGGGCCCGGAGATGCGCTCCACGGGAGAGAGCATGGGCATCGATGAAGACCCCTACCTGGCCTACTACAAGGCGGAGCTGGGGGCCGGGCAAAGGCTTCCCCTAACGGGCCGGGTGCGCTTCCTGGCGGACGGCTTGCCGGAAAAGGAGGCCGGGCGGCTGGAGGAGCTCCGCCAAGCGTACCTGGAAGCGGGCTTCACCCTGACCGAGGCGGACTACGACCTCCTCATCAGCCCCACCCCCCACCCCGAGCTGAGGCGGGCGGTGGAGCGGGGGCTTCCCTTCATCACCACCCTGGAGGGGGCCTGGTGGAGCCTAAAGGCCATCCTGAGGGCCCGGGAAAAGGGCATGGAAGCCCGCAGCCTCCAGGAGTGGCACGGGGTCCTGCGGGGAGCCTGAGCCCTAGGTGTAGAATGACGAGCAAATGAAGCTCATCGTGGCCATCGTGCAGGACACCGACGCCCCTGGGCTCACCAAGGCCCTCCTGGAACGGGGCTTGCAGTCCACCAAGCTGGCCTCCACCGGGGGCTTTCTCCGGGAGGGGAACACCACCTTGCTCATCGGCCTCGAGGACGAGCGGGTGGAGGAGGTCTTGGACCTCATCCGGGAAAAGTGCCGCACCCGCACCCGGCTGGTCACCCGGGGCTTCCCACTCTCCGAGGCCCCGGACCCCTTCCTGGCCCAGCCCGTGGAGGTGCAGGTGGGCGGAGCGGTGGTCTTCGTCCTGCCGGTGGAGGGGTTTTTCAAGGTATGAGGGCCCTGGTCCCCCTCCTCTTCCTGGGGCTTGCCCTGGCCCAGGTAGCCAAGCCGGTGGAGACCTTCCAGAAAGCCCTGGGATCCCTGCCTCCAGGGGGCAAGGTGGAGGTAGAAAGCCGAAACGGCCGCCTCCTGGCGGCCACCTACCAGGGCCCCAAGAACGCCGCTTTCCTGGCCCAGATGGTGGAGAAGGCCACGGGGGAAGCCTTTGGCCCTGCCCTCCTAGACTGGTACGCCAAGAACGCCAAGGCCCTCGAGGGCCAGCGCCTGGTGCTGAACCTGGGGGAGGCCTACACCCTGGAGCTCGCCCTCACCGAGCCTATGCGGGCCCGCATCGCCCCCAAGCAGGTGTCGGAAAGCGCCTTCGGCCAGGACCGGCTGGTCCTGGGAAAGGGAGGCCCCCTCTTAAGGGTCTTCTCCGACTTCCAGTGCCCCTACTGCCAGCGCCTGGCGCAGACGGTCCTTCCCCGGCTCAAGGCCCTGGCGGAAAAGGGAGAGGTGCGGGTGAGCTACCGCCACTTCCCCCTCAAGGAGATCCACCCCGAAGCCTTGCCCGCGGCCATGGCCTCCGAGTGCGCCCACCGCCAGGGGGCCTTCTGGGCCTACCACGACCGCCTCATGCAAGGCCGCCTTGGGGACTACCTGGGCCTAGCCCGATCCCTCGGGCTCGATGAAAAGGCTTTCTTGGCCTGCCTGCAGGACCCGAAGGTCAAGGAAGAAGTGGAGGGGGAGCGGGCTCTTGCCCTGCGCCTGGGCCTGCGGGGCACGCCCACGGTCTTTGCTGGGCCCTTCCGGGTGCCGAACCCCTTTGACCTAGAGCAGGTGCTGGACTACCTGGCCCTCGCCCGCTAAAGTGGGCGGGGTGGAGGGCGAGCTTTTTCTCCTCAAGGACGGCAAAGGCCGCGCCTTCCTGGTGCGCCTCCGAGCGGGTGGGGTCTTCCACCACCACCGGGGGACGGTCACCCACGACGCCATCGCCCAGGCAGGCCCTGGGGGGAGGGTCTACACCCACCTGGGCGAGCCCCTCTCCGTCCACCGCCCCACCCTGGAGGAGTACGTCCTGCACATGCGCCGAAGCGCCACCCCCACCTACCCTAAGGACGCCAGCGCCATCCTCACCCTCTTAGACCTCACCCCGGGGATGCGGGTCCTCGAGGCGGGCACGGGCTCAGGGGGCCTCACCCTCTTCCTGGCCCGGGCGGTGGGCAAGGAGGGGCTGGTGGAAAGCTACGAACGGCGCCCCCAGCACCTAGCCCAGGCGGAGCAAAACGTCCGCGCCTTCTGGCAGGTGGAAAACGTCCGCTTCCACCTTGGGGGCCTGGAGGAGGCCGAGCTGGCGCCTGAAAGCTTCCACGGGGTGGCCCTGGACCTCATGGAGCCCTGGAAGGTCTTGGAAAAGGCCACAAGCGCCCTCATGCCCGACCGCTTTCTGGTAGCCTACCTGCCCAACATCACCCAGGTGCTGGAGCTGGTACAAAGGGCAGAGGGCCTGCCCCTCAAGCTGGAGCGGGTCCTGGAGGTGGCCTGGCGGGAGTGGGAGGTCCGGCTTCCCGTGGCCCACCCCCGCTTCCAACAGGTGGGGCACACGGCCTTTTTGGTGGCCTTTAGGAAATGGAAGGGCTCCTGATCCACGCCCTGTTGCGGGAGCTCGCCCCCGAGCTCCCCGCCCAAAACCTGGGCCTGGCCTTCCCCGACGAGGGGAGCCTGGCCGTCCTCCTCAAAGGCCGCTCGGGGCGCATCTTCAACCTGGTCCTCCGTTACCGCCCCCCAAGCCCCAGCCTGGTCCTGGAGGAGGGCACCCTTCTCGGGGAGCCCAAAACCCCCTTCCAGCGCCAGCTTTGGGCCCGGGCGAAGGGGCCCCTGATGGAGGCAGAGCAGCTCAAGCTGGACCGGGTGGTCCTCCTCCGCTTCGCCGGGGAGAAGGGCTTCGTGGACACCCCCCCTTCCACCCTGGTCTTTGAGGCCACGGGCCGGAACGCCAACCTCCTCCTCCTGGACGAGGCGGGCCGCATCCTGGGGGTGGACCGGGTCATCACCCAAGAGGTGAACCGCTACCGGGAACTCAGGCCCGGCCTCCCCTACACCCCTCCCCCCCCTTACGAGAAGCTGGACCCCCGCACCCTGAAGGCGGAAGACCTCAGGCCCCTCCTGGGCCGGCCCCTCAAGGAGGTGGTGCGCCACGTGGACGGGGTGGGCCTCGAGCTCATGCGGGAGCTGGCCCGCCGGGCGGGCCTCACCCCGGAAACCCCCCTGGACGAGGCCGCCCTGGAAAGGGTCTTCCAGGCCCTTAAGGGCCTGGTGGAAGACCCCGCCCTGCGCACCGCCTTGACGGAGGAGCTCCGGGCGAAGTGGGCGGAGGAGGAGAAGGAGGCCCTGAGAAAGCCCCTCCTCGAGGCCCTGGAAAGGGAGCGGAAGACCCTTTTGGCCCGGCTCGCCGACTACCAAAGGGCCCTGGACCGCCTGGAGGAGGCGGCAGCGCTCCGCCAAAAGGCCGACCTCCTCCTGGCCCGGCTTAAGGAGGTGCCCAAGGGGGCCGAAAAGGTGGTGCTGGAAGGGTTCGACGGGAAGCCGGTGGAGGTTGCCCTGGACCCCACCCTCTCCCCCCAGGAGAACGCAAAGAAGCTCTACGAAAGGGCCCGGCGCCTGGAGGCGCTGGCAGAAAGGGCCCTGGACCTCATCCCCAAGACGGAGGCCAAGGTGCAGGCCCTCGAGGGGGAGATGGCCCGCCTCCGCCAGGCGGACCTCGCCGAGCTTCTCGCCCTCACGCGAAAGCCCAGGGAAGGGAAAGGCCCCAAGGTGGGCCTGCGCTACACCTCCCCTTCAGGCTTTGCCGTGTGGGTGGGCAGAAACGCCAAGGAAAACGACCTCCTCACCACCCGCATGGCCCACTCCGAAGACCTGTGGTTCCACGCTCAAGGGGTGCCGGGAAGCCACGTGATCCTGAAGGTGGAAGGCCAAAACCCACCCCTGGAGGACCTCCTCTTCGCCGCCAGGCTGGCCGCCTACCACTCCAAGGCCCGGGGAGAGGCCCAGGTGCCTGTGGACTACACCCGCAAAAAGCACGTGTGGCGCCCCAGGAAGGCGGCACCCGGCCAGGTGCTCTACACCCACGCCAAGACCCTCTTCGTGGAGGGGGCGCTTCCTCAAGAAGGAGGCGAAGGGTAAACTTGACCTTTGTGAAAAGGGTCATGTTCCACGCCAAGATCCACCGGGCCACGGTAACCCACGCAGACCTACACTATGTGGGCTCGGTTACCGTGGACCAGGATCTTTTGGATGCCGCCGGCATCCTGCCCTACGAACAGGTGGATATCTACGACATCACCAACGGGGCCCGGCTCACCACCTACGCCTTGCCCGGGGAGCGGGGCTCGGGAGTGGTGCAGATCAACGGAGCCGCCGCCCATCTGGTGCGCCCTGGGGACCTGGTGATCCTGGTGGCCTACGGGGTCTTCGAGGAGGAGGAGGCCAAAGGCCTCAAGCCCAAGGTGGTGCTGGTGGACGAGAAAAACCGCATCCTGGAGGTGCGCGAAGGGTGAGGCGCCTCCGGCTCTACCTGGAGCTTTTGCGCTTTGAGCACACCCTCTTCGCCCTCCCCTTCGCCTACGGGGGGATGCTCCTGGCGGCGGGGGGCTGGCCCGGGGGGCGCACCTTTCTCCTGGTCACCCTGGCCATGGTGGGGGCCAGGACCATGGCCATGGCCCTGAACCGCCTGATCGACTGGCGGATCGACGCCCTGAACCCCCGCACGCAAAACCGCCACCTGCCCCAGGGGCTGGTGAAGCCTGGGGAAACTCTTTTCCTGGCCCTCTTAGGCCTTGCCCTTCTGGTCTACGCGGGCCTGGCCCTGAACCCCCTCACCGCCAGGCTCCTTCCCGTAGCGGTCTTTTTCCTCACCCTCTACAGCTACACCAAGCGCTTCACCTGGCTCTGCCACTACGTCCTGGGCCTCACCATTGGGGCGGCGGCCGCGGGGGGGTGGATCGCGGTCACGGGGAGCTTCCACCCCACCGCCTACGCCCTTTGGGCCGGGGTGGGGCTTTGGATCGCGGGGTTCGACATCCTCTACGCCACCCAGGACTACGCCTTTGACCGGGCCTACGGGGTGAAGAGCATCCCCGCCCGCTTCGGCATCCCCTTGGCCCTCTGGATCGCCCGGGCCACCCACCTCCTGGCCTGGCTGGCCTTTCTCTTGGCGGGCCTGGGCTACGGGGCGGGGGCGTGGTACTACCTGGGCCTGGTTCTGGTGGGCCTCCTCTTGGTCCTGGAGCATCGGCTGGTCTCCCCCGAGGACCTCTCCCGGGTGGACGTGGCCTTCTTCCAGGCCAACGTGGGGGTGAGCCTGGGGATGTTTCTCTTTATCGTCCTGGACCTCTTTCTCTGAGGGCGTCCCGGGGTAGGCTGAGGGCATGGAGGGGATCCGCAAGGCCGCAGAGAGGGCCATCCGGGAGTACCTGGAGCTCTTCCCCATGGAGCGGGGAAGCCTCTTCGTTCTGGGGGGCTCCACCAGCGAGGTTTTGGGGGAGAAGGTGGGGACGAGGCCGAGCCTCGAGGCCGCCGAGGCCATCCTGGAAGGCCTCCTTCCCCCCTTGTTGGAGCGGGGAATATGGGTGGCGGTCCAGGGGTGCGAGCATCTGAACCGGGCCCTGGTGGTGGAGCGGGAAGCCGCCCGGGCCTATGGTCTGGAGGAGGTCACGGTCTATCCCCACCCCAAGGCGGGGGGTAGCCTGGCCACCGCCGCCTTCTTGCGCTTCCAAGACCCGGTGATGGTGGAATCCCTCAAGGCCCAGGCCCACGGGGGGATGGACGTGGGCGGGGTGCTGATCGGCATGCACCTGCGCCCGGTGGCCGTGCCCCTCCGGCTTTCCCAGCAGCGGATCGGGGAGGCGGTGCTCCTCGCCGCCAAGACCCGGCCCAAGCTGGTGGGCGGGGCCAGGGCGGTCTACACCCGGGAGGAGATGCTCAGGAAGCTGGAAGAATATCGGCAAAGGCTTCGCTGAAAAGGGCCGCCACCCCCAGGGCTTCGTAGCGGTCGTAGTGGCCCATGAGGGAAAGGCGGAAGATCTTGCCCTTGAGGGGCCCCTGCCCCCCGGCGATGACCGCGTGGCGGCGGGCGAAGGCCTCCTTTACCGCCTTGTAAGGCACCCCCTCCGGCAGGTGGAAGGCGGCCACCGCCGGGCTCCTCGCCTCGGGCACCGCCAAGAGGCCCAGCTCCTCCCCCACCTGGTAGAGGAGGTCGTTCTGCCAGGCCTTGAGGGCCAAGTGCTCCTCCAGCCGGGGCAGAACCTCCTCCAAGACCGCGGCCACCGCCCCCACCAGGTTGATGGCCGGGGTCCAGGCGCTCTCCCCTTCCCGCTGGGCCTTGAGTTCCCGGGAGAGGTCCAGGTAGTAGCCCCGAGGGCGCAAACGTTCCAAGGCCCTTGGGCTTAGGGCCACGAAGCCGAGCCCCGGGGGGCACATGAGGCCCTTCTGGCTCCCGGAGGCCGCGGCGTCTACTCCCCAGGCCTCGAGGGCCACCTCCCGCACCAAAAGGCTCGTGACCATGTCCGCCCCCACCAGGCCCCCGGGGTTAGCCTCCTTGAAGGCCTGGGCCAGGGCGGGAAGGTCGGCCAGGGCCCCGGTGGAGGTCTCGGAGTGGACCAGGAGGAGGCCCGCATACCCTGGCCTAGCCACCCTCTCCGGGGTGGGCACCTTTCCGTAGGGAAGCTCCAGGCGGTCCACCACGAGGCTGGCGCTTTCCGCGATCTCGGCGAAGCGCTCGGAGAACTTGCCGTAGACGGGCACCAGCACCCTTTCCCCAGGGGCGAAGAGGTTCAGGACCAAAGCCTCCATGGCCAGGGTACCGCTTCCCGTGAGGATCAGGACCTCTCCTTGCGTGCGGAAGGCCTCCCGGAGGAGGGTGCGGGCCTTGAGGAAAAGCTCCCGGGCGGGCTCGGTGCGGTGGTGAAGCTGGGGGCGGGCCAGGGCCTCCAGGGCCTTGGGGTGGAGCCTGACGGGTCCGGGGGTGAGGAGCCAGTCCATGGGGAAAAGCTTAGCGCAAGACCCCGCCCACCAGGCGCTGGCGCACCCGGCCCGCCAGGAGGAGGAGGCCAAAGAGGATGGCCCCAGGGCGCGGGGGGTCGCCGGGCACGTAAACGTCCACAGGCACCACCCGGTCCACCCCGCCCACCACCTCGGGGCTACCCGCAAACACCCCGCCGGAGATAGCCTCGTTGCCCACGGCCACCACCCCCTTGGGCTCGGGCACGGCCTCGTAGGTGCGCCGGAGGGCCTCAGCCATGTTGCGGCTCACCGGGCCCGTGACCAAGAGGGCGTCGGCGTGCCGGGGCGAGGCCACCACGGAAAAGCCGAACCGCCCCATGTCGTTGAAGGGGTTGCCCGCAAGGGCCACCTCCGAGTCCGCAAGGCCTGTGTCCCCAGCGCTCACCTCCCGGAAGGCCAGGGTAGGGAGGGCCAGCTCGGGGCGCGGCGGGGGCGGGGGACCGGGGTCCAGGAAGGTGCCGCGCTCCAGGTCCACCCGCTGAACCAGGTCCTCCTTACGGGTCACGGCCACCTCCAGGCGCTTCATCTCCCCCACCGCCTCGGGGCGGGCCAGGGCGCAGCGCCCGCAGCCCACACAACGGGCCAGGTCCAGGCCGAAGGTCCGCCCCTCCCGGAAGAAGGCCCCGCTGGGACAAAGGCCAAGGAGCGCCTCCTGTGCTTCCTCCGTGAGGCCCTCGGGGCGCAGGAGGGGGTAGCCGAAGGCGTGGTCCGGCACCCTGAGGAGGTCCTCGAGGGACCGGGCCAAACGACCGATGCGCAAGGTTTGCATTAGGCTCATATTCCCCCTAAAGGTCGTTGCCCGCGTAGGACAGGTCGAAGGACTTGTTGCAGAGGGGAAAGTCGGGCAGGCCTTCCCCCCGTACCGCCAGCTCCAAGGCCCGCCAGTTCTTGAAGGAGGGATCCACCCCTTCGGCCAAGGCCACCTTTCCCCCCGCCACCCGCACGAACCAGAAGACCTCCCCCCGCCCCGCCTCCACCCGGGCCATGGCCTCCCCGTCCCCGGGGGGCAGGTCCTGGGCCAAAGGGCCCTCGGGAAGATGGGTGAGGAAGTGAAGGGCATAGTCCAGGGCCTGCAGGGTTTCCTCCGCGTAGACCTGGGCCCGGGCCAGGACGTCCCCCCCCTGGCGCACCACCGGCTGGAAGCTCAAGTAGGCGGGGTCGTCCTGCCGGAGGTCGCGGGCCACCCCGCTGGCCCGGGCGGTGGGCCCCACGAAGCCCAAGGCCTCGGCCTCCACCCGGCGCACCACCCCTACGTAGCGCATCCGGTCCAGCACCTGGGGGTGCTTGAGGAGCCGGGGCAGGAGGCGGGCCAGCTCCTCCCGGTAAAGAGCCAAGGCGGAGAGGTCGGGCCGCCCTTCCCGCCACACCCCTCCCACCCGGAGGAAGTTGCGCCCGTAGCGGTGTCCGGTGAGGCGGTCCAGCTCCCCTTGGAGGAGGGCCCGGATGCGCCCCACCTGGGTGGACCCGTAGGCGTAGCCGATGTCGGTGAAAAGCCCCGCCAGGTGCCCAAGGTGCCCGAAGGCCCGCTCCAGCTCCAAGGCCGCCCGGCGCAGGGCATGTGCCCGGGGCGGAGCCTTCCGCCCCAAGGCTTCCTCCCAGGCCTGGGCGAAGGCCAGAGCGTGGGCCAGGGGCTCACTCCCTGCGCGCTCCACCAAGAGGAGGGCGGCCTCAGGACCCTTGCCCGGGAGGAGGGCCAAAAGGCCCCGGTGCTGGTAGCCCAGGCGGATTTCCAGGTTCACGATCCGCTCCCCCAGGACGCTGAAGCGGAAGTGGCCAGGCTCAATGATGCCGGCGTGCACCGGACCTACGGGCACCTCGTGCAGTTCCTTGAACGCGCGGAAGGCGAAGGGCAGGTCGTGCCGACGCAAGGGCTTTGGGTTCGGATGCCCTTCCGGGGTGTACCCCCGCTCCCAGAGGGCCCGCTCCCACCAGTCCATGGCGGGGAACTCCGCGGCCAGGCTGGGGAAGCGCCTTCCCTCTCCCAAGTGAAACACCCTCACGTCCCGCCCCACCTCCGCCACCAAAACCACCCCCTCCCCGTCGGGAAAGAGGGCCACGGGGCGCCCCTCCCTCAAGGCTTCCTTCACCGCGTCCACAGCACCACCTCCAGGGCCTGGAAGACCTCCACCGGCGGGCGGACCCCCAGGAGGAAGAGCACCGCCAGAAGCAGCCACAACGCCCACAGGTCCAGCCCCTGGGCTTTCCAGGGGCGGCCCGGCCCAAAGCCCATCTGGGTCATGGGGCCGAGGAGGCCCGCAAAGGCCAAGCCCAGCCCCACCAGGTACCAAGCCGCCAGCAGAGGGTAGCGCATGGCGGCCTCCACCGCCTTGAACTCCGCAAAGAAGAGGGGGAAAGGAGGAAGCCCCCCCAAGGCCGCCAGGGCCAGGACGAAGGGTACCCCCAAAGCGGGGAGGGAACGGAAAAGCCCCCCCACCCGCCCCACCTCCTTGGCGTGGCTGAGGGCCAGGATGCCGCTTGCGCCCAGAAAGGCCAGGGTCTTGGCCAGGGAGTGGGCCAGGGTGTGGAAGAGGGCCAGCCAAGGCAGGCCCAGGCCCAGGGCGAAAACCGCCAAGCCCATGTGCTCCATGCTGGAGTAGGCCAGAAGGCGCTTGTACTCCTTCTGCCCGTAAAGGAAAAACCCCGCCGCCAGAAGGCTCAGAAGGCCGAAGGCCAAGAGGAGGCCGGAGGCGAAGGGAAAGAGCCCTGCGGCCTGCATGAGGGCGGTGTAGCGCAAGAGGGCGTAGAAGGCCACGTTGAGGAGGGTTCCGGAAAGCAGGGCCGAGGCCGGCCCTGGGGCCTCGGCGTGGGCGTCTGGGAGCCAAGCCTGCAGGGGGAAAAGCCCCACTTTGGTGCCGAAGCCCACCAGGAGGAGGGCGAAGGCCAGCTTGAGCCCCTCAGGGTTGGCGCTCCCCACCAGGGCCCGGGCCTCCCGCCAGTCCAAGGTGGCCCCCGAGAGAAGGGCGTAGACCAGGATCACCCCGATCAGCCCCAGGGCGATGCCCACACTCCCCAGCATGAGGTACTTCCAGGTGGCCTCGAGGGCCCTCGCTCCCCCCTTGTGGTACACGAGAAGGGCCGAGGCCAGGGTGGAGCCCTCCACGAAGATCCAGAGCACCCCCAGGTTGTGGGCCAAATAGGCCCCGTGGGCCGCCCCCAGAAAGAGGCCCCCCGCCCAGTAGAAGCGCCAGGCCTCCTCCTCGCTGAAGTAGCCCCGGGCGAAGAGGGCGATGAGGGCGAAAAGAAGGTCGGTGAGCATGAGGTAGAAAAGGCCCACCCCATCCAGCCGGAAGGGGCCCGCCATCTGGCCCAGAAGGAGGGGGGCCAGGAGGGCGGAGAGGATTGGGAGCAGCACCGAAAGCCGCACCAGCGCCCCCTTATCCCGGCGGCCCAGGAAGACCAAAAGGGGTAGCAACAGGAGCCCGTAGAGCATCCCCTACCCCCTCAGGGCCCGCATGCGGGCGGTGTCCACGTGGCCCATCTCCCCCTTGATGCGGAAGATGAGAACCCCCGCCAGGAAGACGGCGGCGAAGGCGTCCAGGGCTACCCCCAGCTCCACGAAGAGGGGCAGGCCGTGGCTCTCGGAGAGGGCCAACAAGAAAACCCCATTCTCTAGGGCCAAAAAGCCCAACACCTGGCTGATGGCCTTCTTCCGGCTCACCATGGAGAGCATCCCCAGGAGGACCAGGGAGAGGGCCACCGGAACCCCTTGGGGCAGGGGGGCCTCCGGCAGGACAAAAACCGCTCCCACCCGAAAGGCCAAGGCTATGAGAAGGCCTGCCAGAAGGAGGGAGAAGGAAACGGAAAGGTACCCCTCTACCTCGTGGCTCACCTCGAGGCGGTCCAGGAGCCAGAAGAGGTACCAGGGAATGGCCACCCCCTTGAGGACGAAAAGGGCCAGCCCCGCCAGCACGAAGTGGAGCTCCCCCTTGGCCAGTCCAAAGGAAACCAGAGCCAAGAGCACGTTCTGCAAGGCGTAAAGGCGGATGACCGCATCCAGGCTCCTGCGGCTCACCATCAGGAAGCCCGTGGCCAACACCGCCAGCACCAGCGTGTTCACAACTTCCATATCGCCCCCAAAAGCGCCAGCACCCCAAAGAGGGTGTTGTAGGAAAGAAAGTCGGGAAGCCTCAGGTAGCGGAGCTTCACCCCAAAGGTTTCCAAGTAGCCCAAGGCCAGCGCCCAGGCCAAAACCACCCCCATGAAGACCAAGACCTTGGGACCGGGAAGCAGGAGGGCCATGAGGCCCGCGTAGAAGAGCATTTTCACCGAGGCGGCCAGCTCGTAAAGGGCCAGCAAGGGCCCCCCGTGGTCCAGGAGCTGGGCCTCGTGGACCATGGTGAGCTCCAAGTGGGTGGTGGGATCGTCCACGGGCATCCGCGCCCCTTCCGCCAGCAGGGCCACCGCCAAGGAGGCCAGCACCAGGAGGAGGACCAGGGCGTTCTCCGGCCCCAGCACCGGCAGGCCCGCTAGGCCTAAGCCCTCTCCCGCCAACGCCGCCGCTCCCAAGGCCATGAGGGTCCCCGGCTCCGCCAGGATGGTCACCAAGCCCTCCCGGTAGCTTCCCTGGGCCCCGAAGGCGCTCCCCGTGTCCAAGGCGGCCAGCATCTGGAAAAACCGCCCCAGGTTGAGGAGGTAAAGGGCCACCAGGAAGTCCCCGGCGAAGCTTAGGCCGGGAAGCAGGGGCAGGAAGAGGGCTGCGGCCAGGGCGCCCAAAAGGGCTAAGGTGGGCCCCAGGAGGAAGACCGGGGTGCTGAGGCCAGGCCTCACCCAGGCCTTGCTCAGAAGCTTAGCCAGGTTGCGGTACTCCAGAAGGGGGCTTGCCCCCTGTCGGTGGGTGAGCCGGGCCTTCAGCCACTTCACGCTCCCGCTGAAGAGGGGGGCCAGAAGGAGGAACAAAAGCGCCGTCATAGGAGCACCACCCCCATCACCACCACCAGGGTGAGGAGCTGCAGGAGAAGGTAAAAGTGCAGGCTTCCCGACTGCAGGGCCTGCACCAGGCGGGTGGCCCAGCCAAACCCCTCCCCCACCCCCTGGTAAACCCGCTCCAGGGGCTCGTCCAGCTCTGGCCTCTCCCCCACCTTTAGGCGCAGGAAGGGAAAGAGGCGCAAAGCGGGCTCGGAGAAGCCCAGGGCGTTTGGCTGCATCCTGGGGGTCAGGGGTTGGAAGCCGCAGTCCCAGGTGCCGTAGGAGCGGCTGGGCCTGGGGTCAAGCCAGCGGTAAAGCCCAAAGGCAAGCGCCAGGAGAACCCACAGGGCCCAGCTGGGGTAAAGCCCCTGGCCCAGGGGGCGCAGGAACTCCTGCGGGAAGAGGCTCAGGCCCACAAGGATAACCGCCAAGACCAGGAGGCCGAACCTCATGCCCGGGCCCAGGTGCAAGGCTACGTTTCCTCGGGGTGCGCCCAGAAAGGCCAGCCCGAAAAGCCGCACGTAGAAGTAAAGGGCCAGAGCCCCCACCAGGGCCAAAGCCCCCACGCCCAGGGGGAGGAGGCCCGGGGCAAAGAGGAACCCCTGGTAGAGGAGCCACTCTGCGGCAAAGACCGCTCCGGGAGGCAAGCCCGCCCCCACCGCCATACCCAGCAAGACGAGACCTCCCAAAAGGGGCATCCGGTGCCAAAGCCCCCCCAGGCGGGAGACCTGCCTTTCGGACAGGGCCCCCGAGCCGAGAAAGAGAAGCCCCTTGAAGAGGGCGTGCCCCACCTGGTGCAGGAAGAAAGCCCCCAGGAAGAGGACCTTCCCGGTGAGGAAGTACCCCCCCAGGGCGGCCAGCATGAGCCCCAGGTTCTCCACGCTGGAGTAGGCCAGGGCTCCCTTTAGGTCTTCCTCCGCCAGACCCCGTACCAAGGCGTACACCGCCCCAAAGAGCCCCAGGAGAACCAGGGCAAAGCCCACCCACACCGGAGGAGGACCGAACCAGGTTTGGGCTTGGAAGAGGCCGTAAAGGCCCAGCTTGGTCATGGCCCCAGAGAGCAAGGCGGAAACTGGGCTGATGGCCACGGGGTGGGCCCGGGGAAGCCAGAGGTGGAAGGGAAAAAGGGCGGCTTTGACGCCGAAGCCCACCAGGAGGCCCGCCCAGATCCAGTCAGGTCCCAGATGCCCCTGCCCCAGAAAAGCCAGGTACAGCCCGGCCCCGGAGAGGCGGCTGGCCAGGAAAAAGGCCCTGGCCCCTGCCTGGGCCTTGGGCCCCTCGAGGGCCACCAGGAGGTAACCCAGCAGGGCCATCCCCTCCCAGAAGAAGAGGAAGGGTAACCCAGGGGGCGCCTGGGCCACCCCCACCATGGCCAAGAGAAAGAGGGGCACCAAGAAGGCATAGACCGGGGCCTCCTTGGGGTGGTGGCCCAGGTACTCGGGTACGTAGGAGGCAAGGGCCATGGTGAGCAGGCCCAGTAGGTGCAGGAAGACCCCGGCGGCGCTCCCATCCCCATACCACATGCCCCCCCCTGCCTGCACCAAGGTGGCCCCACCCAGCCCCAGCAGGAGGGCGTAGCCCCCGCTCCCCCAAGCGCGCAGGCCCACGAGGGAGGCCCCCACCAGGGCCAAAGCGCTGACCATCACCCCCTCGCTCACGCTTCCTCCTTCAAAGCGGCCAGGCGGTCCCTCTCGGCCTCGAGGTGCCGCGCGAAGATACGGCGCCCCAAATCCAAAAAGGCGTAGACCTCGGGGTCCCGCGGGCGGTAGTAGACCATCTGCCCCTCTCGCCTAGCCTCCACCAGCCCCCTTTCCCTCAGCAGGGCCAGTTGGCGGGAAAGAGCGGACTGGGGCACCGAAAGCTCCCGCTGAAGGGAGGACACCGACCTCTCGCCTTCCCGAAGAGCGTCCAGGATGGCCAGGCGCAAGGGATGAGCCAGAGCCTTGAAGAACTCCGCCTTGTACCGGTGGAGGGCGCTAGGCATATAGCCTCCTATGGTTATATGCGCATAGCCACATATCTATAACCTTAGGTTCCCCTGTCCCCTTCGTCAAGGCAAGCGGTGGTATCATGGCCCTCTAGCGGTCCACCATGAGCGCATCGGCCTTCCTCCTGCGCACCCGCGCCCCTGGCCCCCAAGAGGTCATCCTCCCCTTGCCCCAGGATCTTCCTGGCCAAAGGGTCTGGGACCTCGCCCTCTCCAAGAAGCCCTTGGAGGCCTACGACCACCGGGGCAACCTCCTGGCCCGTTTCCAACTGGAGCCTGGCGAGGTGCTGGAAGCCCGCTTCCGCCTCGAGGCCTCCCCCCTCCGCTCCGCCCCCCCTTGGCGGGACCTCCTCCTGCGGGAACCCCCCGAGGCCTGGCCGGGGATCCTGGCCCACCGGGGGCACCGGGTGGAGCGGGCCCTGGGCTTCCTCCTCTCGGGAAGGCCCCACGCCTGGTTCCTGGTGGACGGCCTCCCCCTGGACCCCCTCCTCTTCCAGGAACTGGGGGAGAACCCCGCCCGCCTCCTCCCCCTGGGGGTGGCCCCCGACCCTACCCTCTACCTGGGAGGACACGAGGGGAAGAGGCTTCTCCTCCTCCGCGCCCCCTGGCCTGGGGAGGCGGAGGCCCTTTGGCAGGAGCTCCGCCCCCTGGGATGGGACCCCTTGCCCCTGGCCCGGGGTCTGGCCTTCGCGGCCCTGGGGCTTTCCGCCCTGGGCTTCCCCACCGGTCCTTGGCCCTACCTGCCCTATCTGGGACTTCTTGCCCTGCGCCAGGGAAGGCCCTTGAAAGAGCTTTTCCTGCGAAGCCCGCGCTTCGCTTTGGAAAGCCTCTTCTTCCACGCCTTCGCCCTCTCGGTAACCATGAACCCCAGGCCGGAGCTCGGCCTGGGGTACTTGGCCCTCTTCCTCTTGAACCGGCTCACGCCTTCTTCCGGAGCTCCTGGAGGATCTCCCGAAGAAGCTTGACCTCCTCCGGGGGCTCGGGCGGCGGGGGCGGGGCGGCCTCCGCCTCCTTCTTGAGGCGCTTTTGCACCTCCTGCATGGGCACCACCACCAGGAAGTAGATGGCCGCCGCCACCACCACGAAGTTCACCAGGGCGTTGATGAACTTGCCTATGGCCACGGGACCCAGCTTGAGGGCGGAAAAATCCGGGGCACCCCCCAGGGCGCCGATGAGGGGGGTGAGCACATCCCCCACCAGGGAGTTCACCACCTGGCCAAAGGCCCCGCCGATGATCACCGCCACCGCCAGGTCCACCACGTTGCCGCGCATCAAAAAGTCCTTAAACCCTTTCAGCATAATGCACCTCCCCAAACACCAAAGGCCCCATGCTCCGGGCTTTCCCATTATATGAAGCAACCCGGTGAAAACCCTGTTAAAATCGGGCCGTACCCCCGATGGGCCTTAAGGTGCTCAAAGCGTGGGGTTAAGGAGGTCAAGCATGGCCAAGGTGAAGCTGGAGCACGTGTGGAAGCGCTTCGGCAAGGTGGTGGCGGTCAAGGACTTCAACTTGGAAACCGAAGACGGGGAGTTCGTGGTCTTCGTGGGGCCTTCGGGCTGCGGCAAGACCACCACCCTGCGCATGATCGCTGGGCTTGAGGAGATCTCCGAGGGCAGGATCTTCATCGGCGACCGCTTGGTGAACGATGTCCCCCCCAAGGACCGGGACATCGCCATGGTCTTCCAGAACTACGCCCTCTACCCCCACATGAACGTTTACGAGAACATGGCCTTTGGCCTGCGCCTCCGGCGCTACCCCAAGGACGAGATCGACCGCCGGGTGAAGGAGGCCGCCCGCATCCTCAAAATCGAGCACCTTTTGAACCGGAAACCCAGGGAGCTTTCCGGCGGGCAGCGCCAGCGGGTGGCCATGGGCCGGGCCATCGTGCGGGAGCCCAAGGTCTTCCTCATGGACGAGCCCCTTTCCAACCTGGACGCCAAGCTCCGGGTGGAGATGCGCGCCGAAATCGCCAAGCTGCAAAGGCGCCTTGGAGTCACCACCATCTACGTGACCCACGACCAGGTGGAGGCCATGACCCTGGGCCACCGCATCGTGGTCATGAAGGACGGGGAGATCCAGCAGGTGGACACCCCCCTAAACCTCTACGACTTCCCCGCCAACCGCTTCGTGGCGGGGTTCATCGGCAGCCCCTCCATGAACTTCATCCGCGCCCGGGTGGAGGCCCAGGGGGACAAGCTTTACCTCACCGCCCCTGGCTTCCGGGTGCGGGCCAACCCGGTCTTGGCCCAGGCGGTTAGGCCCTACTCGGGCAAGGAGGTCTGGATGGGCATCCGCCCCGAGCACCTGGGCCTGAAGGGCTACACGGTGATCCCCGAGGAGGAGAACGTGATCCGGGGGGAGGTGGAGGTGGCCGAGCCCCTGGGGGCGGAAACCGAGATCCACGTGAGCGTGGACGGCACCGTTTTGGTGGCCAAGGTGGACGGCCACGCCCCGGTGAAGCCCGGGGACAAGGTGGAGCTTCTGGCAGACACCTCCCGCCTGCACGCCTTCGACGTGGACACGGACGCCACCATCGGCCACTCCCAGGAGAAGGCAGCGGTGGCCCGCTAAGCACCTGCTGCGGAACAAGCCGCGCGGGGGCCTTAGAAAGGGTTTGCCGATGAAATAACCTTCGTGCACGGGCATTTGGTCGCAAAGCGGAAGGGGCGGGAAGGAGGCTCCCCGCCCCTTATCATGGAGGGGTGAGCGGGTTTGCCAAGCCCTTTGTGATCGGCATCGCCGGGGGAACGGCCAGCGGCAAGACCACCTTGGCCCGGGCCTTGGCCCAGGCCTTGGGGGAGCGGGTGGCCCTCCTGCCCATGGACCACTACTACCGGGATCTCACCCACCTCCCCTTCCCCGAGCGGCTCAAGCTGAACTACGACCACCCGGAGGCCTTTGACCTCCCCCTCTACCTCGCGCACACCCGGGCCCTGCTCCTGGGGCAGGCCGTGGACATGCCCGTCTACGACTTCAAGGCCTACACCAGAAGCCCAAAGACCGAGCGAATCCTGCCCACCCCGGTGGTGATCCTCGAGGGCATCCTGGTCCTCTACCCCGAGGAGCTCCGGGCCCTCATGGACCTCAAGGTCTTCGTGGACGCCGACGCCGACGAGCGTTTCATCAGGCGACTTATGCGGGACGTGGAGGAGCGGGGGCGCAGCCTGGAGAGCGTGGTGCGGCAGTACCTGGAAGGGGTGAAGCCCATGCACCTGGCCTTTGTGGAGCCCAGCAAGCGGCATGCGGACGTGATCCTGCCCGGTGGAGGGCAGAACCCCGTGGCCCTGGAGATGCTGAAGGCCAAGGCCCTGGCCCGCCTGGCGCAGATGGGGGTGGCATGAAGCGCCTCTTAAACCTCCTGATCCTCCTGGCCCTGGCGCCTTCCCTCCTCGCCCTCCTGCCCCGTCTGGGGGCAGAACACCCCGGCCCCGTGGTGCTCCTCATGGACGCGGAAGCCCTGCGGGAAGAGGCCCGGGCCCAAGGGAAGGACCTCCTCGCTGTCCTGGAGGCCTACCGGCCTCTGGGCGTGGAAGGAATAGCCTTCCCCGAACGCTTCGTCAAAGACTGGGTGGCCCAGGGGGCGCTCCTTTACCGGACGGGCCGGGAACTTTTGGAGGCGGGCCTTCCCGCCAAGCCCGGCTGGTATTACCTGAAAGGGGAAGCCTGGCTTCTGGACCTCCTGGCCCAGGCCTACGACCTCCCCACGGAGCGGCTTGGCCCCTGGCTCGGCTTTCCCCTGGACGTCCAGGCCTTCCCCGCCTTCTACCCCTTGAGCGAGATCCAGGCCGCCAAGGAAGCTGGGTTTTTCGTGGCGGTCCGCCCCATCAACCAGCGTTACCGGCGCCTGGACCCCTCCTTACCCATTGTTCCCAAGGAGGCGGACGCCGTGGTCTTCGCCGGCCTCGAGGCCCTGGGCTACCCCTACCGCCTGGAGGAAGCCCGAGAGCTGATACCGGTGCCCGTGGCCCTCATCGAGGGCACTCCCCAGCCCGGGCTTGCCGCCTACCGGGAAAAGGGCATCCTGAGGCTGTTTAGCCTGCGGTACGAGTGGCAGCTCACCCTGACCCCCGAGGAGGCGGCGGACAAGTATGTGCTGGCCGCCCGGGAACGGGGCCACCAGCTCCTCTACCTCCGGCCCTACCCCTACCGCCAGGACACGGAGCGCCTTCTCCAGCGGATCCAGGAGGGCCTAAAGGCCAGTCACATTCCCCTGGGCCACCCCCAGCCGCGGGCGTTTACCCCAAGCCCCCTGCGCCTGGCCGCTTGGGTGGGGGTGCTCGCGGGCCTCGGCCTCCTGGCCCTGGGCCTGCCCGTCCACGGACCCCTGGTGGCCTTGCTGCTCCTCCTCCTCGCCCTGGGCTATGCGGGGGGCCAGGCGGGCGCCCTCCTGGCGGCGCTGGTCTTCCCGGTCCTGGGCTTCCTGGGCCCTAGGAACGGCCTTTGGATGTGGCTCCGCACCCTGGGCTACGCCCTGGCAGGGGCGGTCTTCCTCTCCGCCCTGGGCTCCACCCCCGCCACCCTCCTGGGCCTCCAGGCCTTCAAGGGGGTTTCCCTCACCCTGCTGGTACCCCCCCTCCTGGTGGCCTTCAGCTTCCTGGAGCGCCACTACAAGGAGGCCCTCACCCGCCTCTTCCTCCACCCCTTGCGCTTGGGAGAGGTGGCCCTCGCGGCCCTAGCCCTCCTCCTCCTGGCCCTGGCCCTCCTGCGCCGGGGAAACGACGCTCCGGTGGTGCCTGAGCTGGAACTGAAGCTCCGGAGCCTCCTGCAGGACGTGATGGTGCGCCCCCGCTTCAAGGAGGTCTTCGGCCACGCCCTTTTCCCCCTAGCCCTCCTTCTCCCCTGGCCCAAGTGGGTGCAAAACGGCCTTCTCTTCCTGGCCGCCTTAGGGGTGGCCTCCATCCTGAACACCTTCAGCCACTTCCACACCCCCCTGTTGATCTCCTTCTTCCGGGTGGCGAACGGAGCCCTTCTGGGGCTCCTTCTTGGGCTTCTCGGGGTTATCCTGGTAAGGAGGCTCAGGGCATGGTGGTTGGGGTAGCGGGCTACTACGGGTTCAAGAACGCGGGGGACGAGGCCATCCTCGAGGCCATTGCCCGGGAGCTCAAGGCCCGGGGCCACCAGGTGCTGGCCCTCTCGGGTGACCCCAAGCGGACGGCGGAAGCGCACGGCATCCGGGCCGCCCACCGCCTGAACCCCTTGGCCCTGCTTCAAGCTGACCTCTGGCTTCTGGGGGGTGGCGGCCTCCTGCAGGACGCCACCAGCTCCCTTAGCCTCCTCTACTACCTCTCCGTCCTTCGGGCCGCCCGCTTTTTCCGCAAGCGGGTGGTGGTCTTCAACCAGTCCTTGGGACCCCTCTCCCCATGGGGAGAAAGGCAGGTGCAGCGGGCCCTCCGGGGCATACCCCTCATCCTGCGGGATCAGGACTCCCTAGACTACGCCAAGCGCCTGGGCCTTCCCGCCACCCTAGGCGCCGACCCCGCCCTCCTCCTCACCCCCCCGCCGGTGAAGCGGGAGGAGGACCTGGTCCTGGTCATCCCCAGGGCGGGGGTGGAGCCCGAGGCCATCAAGAACCTCTACATCACCGCCAACCACCTCTTCCACGAGGGCAAGCAGGTGCTGGTCCTCCTGCTCCAGCCCGGCTACGACGACGCCATCGCCAAGGAGTTTTACCTGCACCGCATCGAGGCCACCTCGGACCCGAGGCGGGTCCTCTACCTGGCCGCCCAGGCGGGGTACGTGATCTCCATGCGCCTGCACGGCCTCATCCTGGCCGCGGCCGCCGGCACCCCCTTCGCCGCCCTCTCCTACGACCCCAAAGTGGCCGCCTTCGCCAAGGAGACCGGGGCCTACTACCAGGAGCTCCCCGGGGACCCCATCAAGCTTTCCAAGGCCGCCATGTACGGCCGCTACCCCGACTGGGATAAGGTGGCCCTCTTGAAGGAAAGGGCCCGCCGGAGCTTCGACCTGGCCCTGGGGGAGGGGGAACCCGTCAGGCGCTCCCGCGAACGCGGCTGAGGCGTTCCTTCAACCCCTGGGCGAAGGCCTGGAGGTCCGCAAGGGCCTCCTCCACCTCCTGCCGGAGGAGGAACTCCCCGGGGGCAAGGCGCTTCAACACCAGGAAGGGCGGCTGGGCAAGGAGCTCCACCCCCTGGCGGACCACCTCGGGGATGAGGCCCTCCTCCAGGGCCTCGGCCTCGAGGTCCGAGAGCAAGAAGACCTCACCCAAGCGCTTTTTCGCCAAAAGGAGGAGGAGCGCGGCGAACGCCCCCCTTTCGGAAAGCTCCGCCACCAGCCGGTCCTCCAGGGCCTCCACCGCCTCCAGGTCCACCCGCCCGGCGCGGAGCAGGTCTTCTAGGTCCAGAGGCGAGAGGGGAAAGCGCGCCTTCAGGCGCACCAAGCGGTTCACCGCCTCCGGGGAGAGGTAGCCCACCCCTACGGGCACCGCCTCTTTCTGGGACTCGGGGGCCAGCACCACCCCATACGCCCCCTGCTGGCGGTAGGGCTTGAGCAACGCGGGCTCCCCCTCCCCCAGGCGCAGCACCGCCAGAACCACCTGCCGCCGGCCCAAGGCCGCCTTGTACACCCAAGGCAATCCCACATCCCTGGTCCCGGAAGGGCCCAAGTCCAAAAAGAACCCAAGGCGGCGGAGGTCCTCGGTGATCCCCGGGGGCTCGAGGGCCTTGGGCTCGTGGGGGAAGAGCACCTCCTTGGGGTAAGGAGTAACCCGCACCCGGCGCTTTTCCTGCCGGGGCTCCTCCTTCCCCGTCTCCTTCGGCTCGGCGCGGCCCACCTCCCGCGCCTCCCCCTGGGAAGCCGTGCCTTTGGCGAAGCTCCGGGGAGCGGCCTTAAGCTCTACCTCCTCCCCCCGGAAGGTCAGGAGTATAGTCTCGTTCACGGAAAGGCGGCGCTTCTGGTAGTAGTGCAGAAGCCCCCGCACCACCCCGCCCTTCCAGTCCACCTCCACCTCGTACGCCTCCCCGTCCTCGTCCACAAAACGCGCCCGCTCCCGGCCCAAAAGGCGCTCCCGCAGGGAGCGGGTGAGGGTCATGGTCCCATTCTGAATACAGGTGCTGGTCAGAACATAGCGCGCGGTCATATCACCTCCCAAGTTCCCACAAGGGACGGGGCCTACCTGAAGTGAGCATATAATACACCTCGTAGGCCACGGCAAGGGTCCGCTCCACGTCGCCAAGCGCCCGGTGCTCCGCCCGGGGCGGGAGGAGAAGCGCTTCGGAAAGGGCGTCCAGGCCGTAGCGCCTTAGGCCCTGCATGGCCTTCTTGGCCAGGCGCAGGGTATCCACCACCGGGTTCTCCAGGCGGTGGCCCAGGCCCTCGAGGGCCGGGCGGAGGAAGGCGAGGTCAAAGGGGGCGTTTTGGATGACCAGGGTAGCCCCCTCCAGGAGGGGCCAGGCTTCCTCCAGCACCGCCTCCCAAGGCGGGGCCCCTTCCAACTCCCACGTCCGGATCCCCGTGAGCCTCTGGATGAAGGGGCTAGGAGGCCGCAAGGGACGCACCAGGCTTTGGAAGGCCCGGCGCTCCCCTCCCTCCAGCCGCACAAGGGCCAGCTCGATGACCTCGTTAAGCCCTGGGGCCAGGCCGGTGGTCTCTAGGTCCAGCACCACCACCGCCTCCCCTTCCGGGGGAAAGGGGTAGTGCCACTCCCAAAGGCCCACCTCCCCTTCGGGAACAAAACGCCCGTCCAGGAGGGGCCTGAGGATGGGCTCCACCGGACCCCTAAGCCCCAAGGTTTCCCCCAAGGCGGGCAGGGGCAGGGGCCGCCCCTCAGCCCTCAGCCTTTGGGCCATGCGGGTGGCCATCCGGTAGCGCAGGACCGCTTCCACTAGAGGGCCTCGCCCATGGGGGTCTTCACGAACGCCCGTTCCGTGGCCTCCTCAAAGGCCAAGGCCGCCCGCAAGAGCGCCTCGTCCCGTCCCCAGGGGGCCAGGAGCTGGAGGCCCAGAGGAAGCCCCTCCTCAAAGCCCGCGGGGAAAGAAAGGGCCGGGAGGCCGGTGAGGTTAGCCCCCACGGTGTAGAGGTCCTCGCGGTACATGGCCAAGGGGTCGGGCCTTCCCCCCAGGGGGAAGGGGGGGTGGGGCGCGGTGGGAAGGAGGAGGAGGTCCACCTCGGCAAAAAGCGCTTTGGCCTCGGCCCTTAGCCGCTGGCGGAAGGCCTGGGCCCGGCCGTAGTAGGCCTCGTAGTAGCCGCTGGAGAGGACGAAGGTGCCCACCAGGATGCGGCGCTTCACCTCGAGGCCAAACCGGGCCCGCGTCTCCTCCACCACCCGCCAAAGCTCCTCCCCCTCCGCCCGGAACCCGTAAAGGGTGCCGTCGTAGCGGGCCAGGTTGGAGCTGGCCTCCGCAGGGGCCAGGATGTAGTAGGCGTTTAGGGCCAGGGGCAAGGAAGGCCAGGACACCTCCTTGACGGAGAACCCCAGCCCCTGGAAGACGGAAAGCGCCTCCTCCAGCGCCCTCTCCACCCCCGGGCTGTTGCCCGCAAGCCCTTCCCGCACCACCCCCAGGCGCAAGGGGGGCAAGGGCGCCTCCAAGGCTTCCTGGAACCGGGGCGGAAGGTCCAGGCTGGTGGCGTCCAGGGGATCCGCCCCGGCCACGGCGTCCATGAGGAGGGCCAGGTCGCGCACCGAGCGGGCCAGGGGGCCGATCTGGTCCAGGCTGGAGGCGTAGGCGATGAGGCCAAAGCGGCTCACCCGGCCGTAGGTGGGCTTCAAGCCGTAGACCCCGCAGAAGCTCGCGGGCTGGCGCACGCTGCCCCCCGTGTCCGAGCCCAGGGCCAGGGGGGCCAGGTCCGCGGCCACCGCCGCCGCACTCCCCCCGCTGCTGCCTCCCGGTACCCGGGAGGGGTCAAAGGGGTTCTTGGTGGGGAAAAAGGCCGAGTGCTCCGTGGAGGAGCCCATGGCGAACTCGTCCAGGTTGGTCTTGCCCAGGACCAAAGCCCCCAGGGCCTTCAGCCGGGCCACCGCCGTGGCCTCGTAAGGGGGCACGAAGTTCTCCAAGAGGCGGCTACCCGCAGTGGTGGCCAGCCCCTTGGTGACGATGTTGTCCTTGACCGCCACCACCAGGCCCGCCAGGGGCAAGGAGGGGTCCACCCTTTGGGCTTCCTCCAGGAGGGCTTCGTTCAAGCGGAGAAAGGCCCCCAGACCTGGGTCCAAGGCGCGGACCCGTTCCAGGTACGCCTGCGCCACCTCCAAGGGGGAAACCTCCCCCCGCGCCACCTTGGCGCGGATCTCGTGGGCCAACATGCCCCCACTATAGCCCGAAGTGCAGGTTCAGCCAGTCCCGGAAACCCGAGTATGCTTCTGCCCCACCCCGGGGCAGGTAGGTCACGTCCCCAGGCTCACGGCGGAACCAGGTGTACTGCCTCTTGGCGTAGGCCTTCACCGCCCGGATGTCCCGCTTGAGGGCTTCCTCCAGGCTGTATTCCCCCCGAAGGTAGCCCACCACCTCCTTGTAGCCGATGGCCTGAAGGGCGGTGGGCAGGGTGGGGTAGCGCTCCAGAAGGGCCCGCACCTCCTCCACCAGCCCCCCGGCGAACTGACGCTTGGCCCGTTCCTCCAGCTTGGGCCAAAGCCAGTCCCGCTCGGGCCAGAGGACCAGCTTCCGGTAGCGAAAGCGGGGTAGACGCCGAGAAAAACGGGCGGGGGGTATCCCCGTGCGCCTCAGGACCTCCATGGCCCGCACCAACCGCCTAGGGTTCCGGCCCACCCGGAGGGCGTCTTCAGGGCTCTGCTGGGCCAACTCGGCCAAGAGGGCCTCGAGGCCCTTGACCCCAAGCTCCTGCCAGAGTTGCGCCTGCACCTCGGGCTCAGGGGGAGGCAACTCGTGTAGCCCCTGGGAAAGGACCCGGATGTAGTAGCCTGTCCCCCCCACCACCAAGGGCACCTTTCCGCGAGCCAGAATATCGGCCACCGCCGCCTCCGCCAGGTCCAGAAAGCGGGCCACGCTCATGGCCTCGGAAGGCTCCAGCACGTCCACCAGGTGGTGGGGCACCCGCGCCCGCTCTTCTGGGGTGGGCTTGTCGGTGCCCACGTCCATCCCCCGGTAGACCATGGTGGCGTCCGCGGACACCACCTCCACCGGAAGCTCCTCGGCCAACCGGAGGGCCAAAAGGGTCTTCCCGCTTCCCGTGGGCCCTGCCAGAACGGGCACCGCCTCCACGTCCCTTATGCTAAGGGCATGCTGGACCGCCCCGACCACCTGGAAACCCTGCGCAAGCTCAAAGAGCTGCAAGAGCGCATCGCCGAGCTGGCCTACCAGCTCACCGGTGCCCTCCCCGAGGGCCAACCCCTGGAGCCTGCCGCCTGGGTGCCCCGGGTGGACCTCCTGGAAGACGAGGAGCACTACGTGCTCCTGGTGGACCTGCCCGGGGTGCGCCCGGAGGACCTGGAGCTCCTCGAGGAGGGAAGCCGGGTCACCCTAGCCGGGGTGCGCCACCCCCTTCCCGGCACCTACCTCCTGGAAGAACGCCCCATGGGCACCTTCCGCCGCACCCTGGAACTCCCCGGGCCCATCGAGGAGGGCACCGCCCAGGCCAGCCTGCGCCAGGGGGTCTTGGAAATCCGCTTCCGCAAACGCGAGGGGGCCAGGCTGCCCCTGGCTCAGTAGCGCACCTGGTGGCAGGCCCGGCAGCGGGGCTCGTACCGCTCCTGGGCCCCTACCAAGATCACGGGGTCGGAATACCGGGCGGGAAGGCCGTCCACCAAGCGCTGGGTGCGGGTGGCGGGAGCCCCGCAGCGCACGCAGATGGCGGTGAGCTTCTCCACGAACTCCGCCCGGGCCAGGAGTTCCGGCATGATGCCGAAAGGCTCCCCCCGGAAATCCAGGTCCAACCCCGCCAGGATGACCCGCACCCCCTGCCCAGCCAGCCCCTCGGCCAGGGCCACCAGACCCTGGTCCAGGAACTGGGCCTCGTCCACCGCCACCACCTGGGGTAGGGGCGTGAGGTAGGGCTCCATCTCCAGGGCGCTCTCCACGGGAATGGCCTCCACCCGCTCCCCATCGTGGCTCACCACGTGGGCCTCGTGGTAGCGGTTGTCCAGCCTGGGCTTGAATACGGCCACGCTCTGCTTGGCGATGAGGGCCCGCTTCACCCGGCGGATCAGCTCCTCGCTCTTTCCGGAAAACATGGGCCCCACGATGACTTCAATCCATCCTTGCCGGTGAAGGGTGGGCGGCATCGCTCCTCCGGGGGCATTCTACGGAAGCCTCCGGCAAAAGCAAAGCCCGGGGGGACCCAGCCCCCCGGACGCCGACGCCGCCCTAACGGCCCTTGCGGTACGAGTCGCCGAAGCGGCGCTGGAAGCGCTCCACGCGGCCCTCGGTATCCACGAAGCGCTGCTGGCCCGTGTAGAAGGGGTGGCACTTGCTGCACACCTCCACGTGGATCTCCGGCTTGGTGGAGTAAGTGTGGATGACGTTGCCGCAACCGCAGATGATGCGGGCGGGCACCAGCTTGGGGTGAATGCCTTCTTTCACGCTCGCCTCCTCCCGCACGGTCTTGGCCGTGCAGAAACCACTACCCAGTTTAGCCGCCCGCCGCGGTTCCCGCAAGCCCAGGCGAGCCTCGGCCAAAGATGAGGCCACTTGGCCGTGGCCCTTTGAGGGCACCCGTTGCGGCCCATGCCGCCATGGAAGCCTCAAGGAGGCGGCAGGCGGCGCCACCTAGGGCCCAAAAGCCTGCGCTGGAGGCGCTTCCAAGCCCAGTAAAGGGTACCCGCCGCCACCCCCAAAGTGGCCAGAAGCCAAAGGAGCCCCAAAACCCCAAGCCCCACCAAGGCCAGGAAGAGGAGCACCAGGGGCAGGTACCAAGGCCACCGCACCCCTTCACTTTACCCCGCAAATGCGCTAAACTGAAGGTTGCCCCAGGACAGGGGTGCGGTCGCGCTCGAGGGCCAACCGCCTCGGGTGAGGAAAGTCCGGGCACCGTAGGGCAGGGTGCCAGCTAACGGCTGGGCGGGGTAACCCGACGGAAAGTGCCACAGAGAAAAGACCGCCAGCGGCCGGACCCCAGGTCCGGTGCGGGCAAGGGTGAAACGGTGGGGTAAGAGCCCACCGCGCTCCCTGGAGACAGGGGCGGCACGGCAAACCCCACCCGGTGCAAGGCCCAGTAGGCAGGGAGGGCTTGCCCGGCCCGCCATAACCTGCGGGATGGGCTGCTTGAGGCCGGTGGCGACACCGGTCCCAGAGAGATGACCGCAAAAACAGAACCCGGCTTACGCCCTGTCCTGGAAGCCCCCGAGCTTGAGCTCGGGGGCTTTCCTTTTCCCCGGGGAGTGGGACCTGGGTGGGTCACAGGTGGGACATGGTGGAAATCTGTGGGGAAAGCATGGTATACTTCCGCCCGAAAAGCCCTTCCCGGGTGCGGGCCATCGCCCCAATGCAGCCCAAGGCCAGGGCCCTGGAAGGTGGGAGTGGGTGGGAGATGCCCTTCGGCGAGTACCAGTACAGCCTGGACGACAAAGGACGGGTGGTGATCCCCGCCCCTTTCCGGGACTTCCTCGAGGACGGCCTGGTGCTCACCCGCGGCATGGAGGGCTGCCTCTACGTCTTCCCCTCGGACCGCTGGCGCAAGATCGAGGAGCAGCTGGTGAACCTCCCTCTCACCGACGCCCAGGCCCGCGCCTTCGTGCGCTTCTTCTACTCTGGTGCCCACAAAACCCGCATGGACAACGCCTCCCGCGTCCTCATCCCCCCACCCTTGCGCCAGTTTGCCGGCCTTCAGGAAGGGGGCGAGGTGGTCATCGCCGGGGCTCCGGGAAGGCTGGAGATATGGAGCCAGGAACGCTGGTGGAAGGCCATTGAGGAGATCATGCACAACCCGCCGGCCCCCGAGGCCTTGCGGGGGCTTATTGGATAGGTATTTATGGAAGCCATTACCCAGCACATTCCCGTCCTCTACCAAGAGGCTTTGGACCTCCTGAGGGTAGAACCGGGGAAGGTCTATGTGGACGCCACCCTGGGGGGGGCGGGCCACACCCGCGGCATTTTGGAGCGGGGCGGCCTGGTCATCGGGCTGGACCAGGACCCGGAGGCGGTGGAGCGGGCCCGCGCCCTAGGCCTTCCAGGGCTTCGGGTCTACCAAACGAACTTCCGCCGCCTCAAAGACGTCCTTGCCGAGGCGGGGGTGGAGCAGGTGGCGGGCATCCTGGCGGACCTCGGGGTTTCCAGCTACCACCTGGAAGACCCAAACCGGGGCTTCAGCTACCAGAAAGAGGGCCCTTTGGACATGCGCATGGGCCAGGAAGGCCCCACCGCCGAAGAGGTGGTGAACCGGCTTCCCCTGGAGGAGCTCTACCGCATCCTGCGGGACCTGGGGGAGGAAAAACAGGCCTGGCGCATCGCCAAGGCCATCGTGGCCGCCCGGGAAAAAGCTCCCATCCGCACCACCACGGAGCTCGCCGAGGTGGTGCGGCGGGCAGTGGGCTTCCGCAAGGCCGGCCACCCGGCCCGCAAGACCTTCCAGGCCCTGCGCATGTACGTAAACGACGAGCTGGGCGCCCTGGCCGACTTCCTGGCCCAGGCCAAGGAGGTCTTGGCCCCTGGGGGGCGGCTGGTGATCATCACCTTCCACTCCCTGGAAGACCGCCTGGTGAAACACTTCCTGAGGGAAAGCGGGTTAAGGGTGCTCACCAAGAAGCCCCTCACCCCGAGCCCGGAAGAGGTGGCCAAGAACCCCCGGGCCCGCAGCGCCAAGCTGCGGGCGGCGGAGAAGGAGGCGGCATGAGGACCGCCTGGCGCTACGGCCTCCTCTACCTGCTGGCCCTCCTCTTGGTCTTCGCCGCGGGCCACCGCAACCAGGTGGAGCGGGCCCACCTGCGCGCCCTGGAGGCCCAGCTGGCCCGGCTAGAAGCCCGGGAGGAGGCCCTGCGGCAGGAGGGCTGGCGGCGGACCCAGCCCCACCGGGTGCTGGAGTGGGCCAAGGCGCACGGCTTCGTGCCCATGAGCCAGGGGAGGTGGTCGCCGTGACCGCGGGGGTGAGCCGCGTTCCCTTGGTCTTCCTGGGGCTCGCGGGCTGGCTCCTCCTCTTCGGCCTCGGGGTCTACGCCTTGGTGGCCCACGCCCCTAGGCCATCGCCCGCCCCCCCACCCCCCGCGGCGGTAAGGGGCACCCTGTACGCCCAAGACGGCACCCCTTTGGCCCTGAGCCTTAAGGAAGGCCGCCACTACCCCTTGGGGACCAGCGCCAGCCAGCTCGTGGGCTTCGGGGAACGGGGGTCAGGAAGGGGACTGGAGGGGCTGGAACGCGATCTGAACGCCGCCCTCGCGGAAGGGCGAAGCTTCACCCTTACCCTGGACCCCTGGGTCCAGGCCCTGGTGGAGCAGGCCCTTTGGGAGGGCCTGGCGCGAAGCCGGGGTGCCTTCGCCACCGCCATCGTCCTGGACCGCCAAGGACGCCTAGTGGCCGTGGCCAACGGCCCGGCATTTGACCCCATGGCCCCCCGTAAAGACCCGGAGGCGGACATCTCCTGGCGCAACCACGCCTTTTTGGTGCCCCTGGAACCCGGCTCCACCATGAAGGCCCTCAGCGCGGCGGTGCTCCTGGAGGAGGGCGTCGCCAGCCTCACCACCCGGGTGGAGGCCCCGTCCTACCGGGTGGTGGACGGGTGGACCATCCGGGACGCGGTGCCCCACCCCCCGGTCCTGACCCTGGCCGAGGTGCTGAAGTACTCCTCCAACGTGGGGATCAGCTCCTTAGCCGAGGCGGTACCCATGGGGGTCTTCTTCACCTACATGCAACGGCTGCACCTCACCGACCCCGAGCCCCTTCCCGGGGTGCGGGTAGCCCCGCCCCTGGTCAAGCCTCCCAGAAACTGGAGCAAGGCGGCCTACGCCAACCACACCTTCGGTCAGGGCTTCCTCATCACCCCCTTGCACCTGGCCGCCGCCTTTGCCACCCTGGTGGACGGGATCTACCGCTCCCCCCAACTCTTTCAAGGACAAACCCCCCGCAAGGAACGGGTCTTTTCCCAAGCCACCGCCCAGGCCGTGCGCAAAGCCCTCCAGGAAGGCCTGGCGCCCCGTGCCCACCTGGAGGGGTATCCCCTGGCAGGCAAGACGGGAACGGCGCAGGTGGTGGTCCGGGGCCGTTACTCCCGGCAGGTCTTCACCGCGTGGTTCGCCGGCTTCGTTCCCGGGGATCAGCCCCTTTACACCGTGGTGGTGGCGGTGCACCACCCCAAGGGAGAGGTCCACGGCAGCCAGGTGGCCGCCCCCATCTTCCGCGAGATCGCCGCTGGCCTCTTGGCCTACCGGGGCGTGCCCCCCTATGCTGAAGGGCGGTGAGGGACTTGTGCATCTTGCGCATGTTAGGGAAATAACGCCGGAGTGGGTGGCCGAGGCCGCGGGGGGGCGGTTGCACCCGGGGGGGAGGCCCGTGAGCGATCTTTTCTGGGACAGCCGGGAGGTGGCCCCGGGCAGCCTCTTCGTGGCCCTCCCCGGCCAGCGGACCCACGGCCGGGCCTACGCCCTCGAGGCCCTGGCCAAAGGCGCCCACCTGGTGCTTTCCGACCGCCCGGGAGAGGCCACGGTGGAGGTCCAGGACACCCACCAGGCCCTCCTCCGCTTGGGGAGGGCCCTGCGGGACCTCTTCCCGGGGCCGGTGGTGGCGGTGGGGGGGAGTTCGGGCAAGACCACCACCAAGGAGGCCCTGGCCCAGGGCTTGGGGTTTTCCGCCCCTCCCGGCAACCAGAACACCGCCCCGCCCCTGGCCCGCTTTTTCCTCCGCCTGGACCCCGGGGCCCAAGGAGGCGTGGTGGAGCTGGGCATCGACCGGGTGGGGGAGATGGCGGAGCTCATGGACCTGGCCCGGCCCACCCTTTCCGTGCTCACCGCCTTGGGGGAGGAGCACCTCCTGGCCTTTGGGAGCCTCGAGGGGGTGGTGCGGGAGGAGGCCGGGCTCCTCCAGTCCCCCCAGGCCCTGGTGAGCCTGCAGGCGGCAGAGGTCCTCTCCCGCCTGGGCTACCCCCAGGCCCATCCCACCTACGGCTTCGGCGAGGCCACCTTCCGGGGCGAGGACCTGGAGCTTTTGCCCGCGGAAACCCGCTTCCGCTACCGAAACCTTAGGGTGCGGCTTCCTTATCCCGGCCTGGGACCGGCGCTGGCAGCCCTGGCGGCTTTGGCGGCGGCGGAGCTCCTTGGGCAGGACCCTCAGGAGGTGGCGGAGCGGCTTGCCTCCCTCAGGCTTCCCCCAGGCCGCATGGAGCGCAGGGAAAAGGGAGGGGTAGTCTTCCTGAACGACGCCTACAACGCCAACCCCCTCTCCGTGAAGGCCGGGCTCCGCTGGCTGGCGGCCCAGCCCGGGCGGAAGTGGGCGGTGCTGGGGGAGATGCGGGAACTGGGGGAGGAGGCCCGAAGGCTCCACCTAGAGGTGGCGGAGGAGGCCGTGCGGCTGGGCCTGAGCCCCCTTTACCTGGGGCCTTTCGCCCGGGAGCAGGCGGCCTTTGGCGGCGAGGCCGCCGAGACCCTGGAGGAAGCCCTGGCCTGGCTGAAGGCACGGGTGCGGCCCGGGGACCTGGTGTACCTCAAGGCCTCGAGGGCCATCACCCTGGAACGAATCCTGGAGCTATGGGACGCCTGAACCCCCTCCCCTACCTGGCCTTGCTGGCGGCCTGCGCCCCCATGGGGGTTGCACCCCAGCCTCTCCCCTACCCTGGGGGCTTCGCCCTAGGGGGGTTGGTCACCGGGCGCTTCCAAGGGGTTCTGCCCGGCAACCCCCTCTTCCTGGACGCAGATGGAGAAGCCCTTTACGCCGCCTACCCCTACCAGCTTTTGGTCCTCAAGGAAGGCCGCCTGGAAAGCCTCCCCCTCCCCGGGGTGCCCCGCTTCCTGCGGGCAGGGGCCAGGCCGACCGTGGGGCTGGGGGCAGGGGTCTGGACCCCAGAGGGCCTCCTCCCCTATCCCGCCCTGGACGCCTTTTGGTCCCCAGAAGGCCTCTACTGGGTGGATGGGGAGGGGCTTCACCGGGAAAGCGCCCTGCTCCAGCGGGGCCGCTTCCGCCAGGTGGTGCCCTGGCCAGGAGGCGCCACCGCCCTCGGCCAGGAGGCGTTTTTCTCCCCAGAAGGGCGGTCCATCCCCCTGCCCCATCCCGTCCGCAAGGCCCAATCCGGGGCCTGCGGGGTAGTGGCCCTGATGGCCGGGGTCTACCTGGTGCGGCCCGATGGGGCCAAACCCTTGGCCCCGGCGGAAGACTTTGCCGCTTGGGAGGAGCAGGTCTACCTCACCCCTGGCCAACGGGTGGTTTCCTGTAAGGAGGTGGTATGGCCCTAGGCATGCTCCTTTCCTGGTTCCTCACCGCGGTCTGGATCGGCCTCATGAAGAGCCTGGGCCTGGGCAAGAAGGTGCGGCGGGACGGCCCTCAGACGCACCTCGCCAAGGAGGGCACCCCCAGCATGGGCGGGGTGGCCTTCCTGCTGGCCGCCTTCTTGGCCTACCTCCTGGGGGAAAAGGACGGGCTTGTGGGCCTCTGGCTTCTGGCGCTGGGCTTCGCCCTCTTGGGCCTTGTGGACGACCTGGGGGGAAGCGCCTCCCGCCCCTTGAGGGCGCGGGAGAAGCTGGCCCTGCAGGCCCTCATGGCCCTGGTCTTCGCCCTCTGGGCGGTGCGGCAGGTGGTCTACACCCCTTGGCCCATCCTGGACGTCTTCCTCATCGCCTTTGCGGTGGTGGGGGCGGCCAACGCCTTCAACTTCACCGACGGCTTGGACGGGCTCCTGGCCAGCGTGACCGCCATCCTCCTCCTGCCCTTCTACCCCTACCCCTTCGCCCAAACCCTCCTGGGAGCGGTTTTGGGCTTCCTCTGGCACAACGCCCCCAAGGCCAAGGTCTTCATGGGGGACACGGGCAGCCAGGCCCTGGGGGCGACGGTAGCGGGGCTTTTCGTCCTCACGGGAAAGCTTTGGCTCCTGCCCCTGGCGGCCATCGTGCCCGTCTTGGAGGTGCTCTCCGTGGTGGCCCAGGTCCTCTATTTCCGGCGCACGGGCAGGCGGCTTCTGCGCATGAGCCCCCTGCACCACCACTTTGAGCTCTCGGGGTGGGAGGAGGCCAAGGTGGTCTTCCGCTTCGCCCTCCTCACCGCCTTGGCTACTGTCATCGCCTTTAGGGGAGGGATGCCGTGACCCTGGTCTACGGCCTGGGGAGAAGCGGCCTCGGCGTCTTGGCCTTCCTCAGGAGGAGGGAGCTTCCCGCCCGCTTCTACGACGACCGGCCCAAGGAGGCCGAGGTGGCCGAGGCGCTGGCCCTGGGCTTCGCCCCCGACTGGGAGCTTTCCGGGCAGTACGAAGAGGTGGTGGCCGCCCCCGGGGTGCCCCTCACCCATCCCCACCTGGTGCGCCTCCGGGAAGCGGGGTCGCGGGTGCTGGGGGAAGCGGAGCTGGCCTACCGCCTTTCCCCTACCCCCATCCTCGGTATCACCGGCACCGCGGGGAAGACCTCCACCACCCTCTTCACCGCCCACCTCCTCCAGGGCCAGGGTCTTCGGGCCTTGCCCGGGGGCAACATGGACCCCCCCCTGGTGAGCGTGGTGGACGAGACCGAGGTGGCGGTGGCTGAGCTTTCCAGCTTCCAGCTGGAGCGGGTGGACGCCTTCCGGCCCAAGGTGGCGGTCCTCCTCAACCTGGGGGTAGACCACCTGGACCGGCACGGGAGCCTCGAGGCCTACCACCAGGCCAAGCTCAACCTCCTGAAAAACCTCACCCGGGAAGAGGCCCTGGTCTACAACGCCCAGGACCCCAGGGTGCTGGCGGCGGCCGAGACCTCCCCTGCCCGCCTCTACCCCTTTACCCCCGGCGAAACTCCGAGGGAGAGCAACCTGCAGGCCGCCCTCCAGGCCACACGGGCTTACCTGGACCTCCTGGGAAGGCGGCTGGACCCGGAGGCCCTCCGGCAAAGCCTGCAAAGCCTCCCCACCCCACCCCATCGCTTCCAGGTTTTCGCCCGCAAGGGGGAGGTGGTCTTCATCGACGACTCCATCGCCACCCGCACCCCCTCCGTGGCCGCCGCCCTCCGGGCGGCCCCCGCCCCCATCGCCTGGATCCTGGGGGGCGAGGACAAGGGGGCCGACTTAGAGCCCTTGAAGCCCCTGCTTCCCCGGGTGGCCGTGGTGCTGGCCATTGGCCGGGACGGATCCCGAATGGCCCGGGCCCTGGGGGAAGGCCCCGAGGTGGTGGAGGTCCTCGAGGCCGATGGCCGAGAGGCCCTCAAGGCCGCGGTGGCAGAGGCCCTCAGGCGCCTGGAGCGGGGAAGCGTCCTCCTGGCCCCCCTGGCCGCCAGCTTCGACCAGTTCCGGGATTACAAGGACCGCGCCCAGGCTTTCCGGGAAGCGGTCTTCGCCCTGGGAGGTGAGCCGTGGACCCCCTCCTCCTGAGCGCCCTCCTCCTCATGGCCTTCGGCCTCCTCGGCGTGGGGGTGGCCGAGCCCAGCCTTCTCCAGGGGCACCTCCTGCGGATTGGGCTCTCCCTCGTGGCCCTCCTCCTGGGCACCCTCCTCCCGCCCAAGCTCTACCTCCGCCACGCCCGCCTCCTCCTCGTAGGCACCCTAGCCCTTCTGGTCCTGGTCCTCTTCCTGGGGGACGGCCCGGGAGGGGTGCGCCGCTGGTTCTACCTGGGGCCCTTAGGCTTCCAGCCCTCAGAGCTGGCCAAGGTCGTTCTGGTCTTTTACCTGGCCTCCTTCGTGGGGCGCAAGGGGAACGACTACCCCATCGTGGGGGCGGCGGTGCTGGCGGCGGCCGCCGCAGGCCTGGTCCTGGTGGAGCCGGACTTCGCCACCGCCCTCTTCCTCGTCACCCTGAGCGCCCTCCTCTTCGTCTTCGCCGGGGTGCCCTGGCGCCGGCTCTTCTTCGTGGGGCTGGCGGGGCTTCTGGCCATTTTGCCCTTCTCCGGCTACTACCTCGCCCGCTTCCGCTACGTTTCAGAGCGCTTCACAGGTTTTCTAAATTATCTCCAGGGTGAAGCCAGCCCCGACCGCACCGCGTACCAGGTGCTCCAGGCGCAAAAGGCCCTGTTGCTGGCAGGTCCTTTCGGCCAAGGCCCTGGCGGGGTCCTACCCCACCTGCCCGAGGCCCACAACGACATGGTCTTCGCCAGCGTGGTCTTTGCCACAGGCTGGCTGGGAGGGTTAGTGGTGCTCTTCCTTTACGCCCTCCTCTTCCTGCGGGGCCTTTCCTTGGCCCTCACCCTGAAGGGACCGGAGAGCCTGGTGGCCCTGGGCCTCACCCTCTACCTCACCCTGCAGGCGGCCTTGAACATCGGCGTCACCGTGGGCTTCCTGCCCGTGACCGGGGTGCCGCTACCCCTGGTTTCCTACGGGGGAAGCTCCCTCTTGGTCTCGGGCTTCGCCGTGGGGGTGCTCCTGCGGCTTGCGCGGGAGGCCAAAAGGAAGGAGGTGCAGGCGTGGTCCTCCTGACGGGCGGCGGCACCGGGGGCCACCTCTTCCCCGCTTTGGCGGTGGCCGAGGAACTCGGGCGCCGGGGGCATCCCGTCTTTTACCTGGGGGCGGAAGGGGGCCTCGAGGCCCGCCTCCTCCCCACCACCTCCTTGCCCCACGCCCTCATCCCCGCCGGAAAGCTGGACCGTAGCGCCCTTCGTCCCAAGGAGGCCTGGAAGGTTCTAAAAGGGCTCCTGGCGGCCCGGGCCCTCCTGCGGCGGGTCCGCCCCAAAGCCATCCTCTCCACCGGGGGCTACGCGGGCTTCCCCGGGGCCCTGGTGGGGGAGCTCGCCAAGGTCCCGGTCCTCCTCCACGAGCAAAACGCCAAGCCGGGCCTGGCCATCCGCCTCCTGGCCCCCCTGGCCAAGGGCCTGGCCCTCTCCGTGCCCACGGCGCTTCCCCCCTGGATGGCCCGCAAGGCCCGGATCACCGGCTACCCCGTGCGGGAGGTGCGCCACCCCCAGGCCGAGGCCAAGGCCCGGCTGGGCTTTGACCCTAAGAAGCCCCTCCTCCTGGTGCTGGGGGGAAGCCAGGGAAGCCTGGAGCTCAACGAAAAGCTTCCGCCCCTTCTCAAGCCCCTGGGCCTCCCCGTGCTCCACCAGGTGGGGGAGCGCTGGGTGGAGCGCTACCGCCACCTGGAAGGGGAGGCCTACCGGGTAGCGGGCTTCGTGGACGCTCCCCTGGCCATGAGCGCCGCCGACCTCCTCCTGGCCCGCGCCGGGGCGGGCACCCTGGCGGAGGCGGCCTTTCACCGCCTTCCCGCCCTCCTCTTCCCCCTCCCTGCCTCCCTGGACGGCGGGGCACAGGCGGCCAACGCCCGCACCTACCGGGAGGCGGGAGCGGCGGAGCTTGGGGACTACGGGCGCCTGGCAAAGCAGGTGGAAGGGCTTTTGGCCCGCCCCGAACCCTACCGCGAGGCCATGGCCCGCCTCTCCCCCGAAGGCGCCGCAAAGCGCCTCGCAGACTGGCTGGAGGAGTACCTATGAAGCGCGTGCACGTCATGGGCATGGAGGGCGTGGGCATGAGCGCCCTGGCGAAGCTTTTGCAGGGAGAAGGGGTGGAGGTGACGGGGTGCGACCTCCGGCCCGGCAGACGGGCCCAGGCCCTGGGCGTGCCGGTCTTCCCCGGCCACGACCCCGCCCACCTGGGGCAAGAGGACACCCTGGTGGTGCCCACCCCCATTCCCTTGGACCACCCCGAGGTGCGGGAGGCCCAGAGGAGGGGGATGCGGGTCTTGCGGCGCATGGAGCTCCTCGCCCACCTCCTGGCGCAGAAACCCTCCTTGGGGGTGACGGGCACCCACGGCAAGACCACCACCACGGGGATGCTGGCCAGCATCCTCCTGGCGGCGGGCCTGGACCCCTGGGTCCTTCTGGGCGGGGAGCTCTCCCTCCTGCCCGGCAACGCCCGCTACGGGGAGGGCCCCCGCCTGGCGGAGGTGGACGAGTCCGACCCCCTCTTCCAAGGGGTGCGGGTGCGGGTGGCGGTGGCCACCAACCTCGAGGCCGACCACATCGCTCCCCCAGGCCAGAAAGCCCCCAACTACCACGGGAGCTTGGAGGAGCTCGAGGCCGCCATGAGGGGCTTCCTGGCGGGGGCGGAGGTGGCGGTGGTCCCGGCCTTTGACCCCCGCCTCCTCGCCCTTTCGGAGGGGCTTCCCCGGAGGCTGTTCGGCCAAGGAGGGGAGCTTTGGGCTGAGGAGGTGCGCCTGGAACCCGAGGGAAGCCGCTTCCTCCTGGTGCACCGGGGGGAGGCGCTGGGGGAAGCCCGGTTGCGGGTGCCGGGGGCCCACAACGTCCGAAACGCCCTGGCCGCCGCCCTGGCCGCCTTGGCCTTCGAGGTGGAGAAGGAGGCCATCCTGGAAGGCCTGGCCCGCTTCCCCGGGGTGGGGCGGCGTTTTCAGAGGGTGGGCCAGGTGCGGGGAGCCCTGGTGGTGGACGACTACGCCCACCACCCCACGGAGGTAAAGGCCACCCTCGAGGCCGCCTCCCTCCTTGGGCTACGGGTGCGGGTTCTCTTCCAGCCCCACCGCCTCTTCCGCACCCTGGAGCTCTGGGAAGCCTTCGTGGAGGCCCTACAAGGGGCCGAGGAAGTGGTGGTCCTCCCCGTGTACGCCGCGGGGGAACGGGCAAACCTGAGCCCGGAAGAACTCTCCCAGAGGATCGCGGAGGGCCTTCTTGCCCGGGGCACCCCCGCCCGCTTTCTCTGCCAAGAAGAGGCCTTGACCTACGCCCGCTCCACGGCCTCCCCAGGAGAGGTCTGGCTGGCCCTAGGGGCGGGGGATGTGACCGAGCTGGCCTGGAGGCTTGTGCATGAGGGTTGAGCGGGTGCTCCTCAAGGACTACACCACCCTGGGGGTGGGCGGCCCGGCGGAGCTCTGGACGGTGGAAACCCGGGAGGAGCTCCTGCGGGCCACCGAAGCCCCCTACCGCATCCTCGGCAACGGCTCCAACCTCCTGGTCCTGGACGAAGGGGTGCCGGAAAGGGTCATCCGCCTGGCGGGGGAGTTCCAAGCCTACGACCTGCGGGGCTGGGTGGGGGCCGGGGCTCTGCTGCCCCTTTTGGTGCAGGAGGCGGCCAGAGAAGGGCTTTCCGGCCTCGAGGGGCTTCTCGGCATCCCCGCCCAAGTGGGGGGAGCGGTGAAGATGAACGCGGGCACCCGCTTCGGAGAGATGGCCGACGCCCTGGAAGCGGTGGAGATCTTCCACGAGGGCCGCTTCCAAACCTACTTGCCGGAAGAGTTGGGCTTCGGCTACCGCCAAAGCCGCCTCCCCCCTGGGGGCATCGTGACCCGGGTGAAGCTCAGGCTCAAGGAACGCCCCCTGGAGGAGATCCGGCGGCGCATGGCCGAGGTGGACGCCGCCCGCAAGGGCCAACCCAAGAAGAAAAGCGCTGGCTGCGCCTTCAAAAACCCCCCCGGCCAGTCCGCAGGCCGCCTCATCGACCAGCGGGGCCTGAAGGGCCTTAGGGTGGGGGACGCCATGGTGGCCCTGGAACACGGAAACTTCATCGTGAACCTAGGCCAGGCTACTGCCAGGGACATCCTGGAACTTCTAAAGCGCATCCAGGAGGAACTTCCCCTGGAGCTGGAGTGGGAGGTGTGGCCGTGAGTCTTCGCCGATCTTTCACAGATGGGGGATAAGATGGGGGCCATGAGAACCCTGCTGGCCATGCTCGTCCTCGCCACCTTGTACGTGGCCAGCCTGGTGCTCTTCCCGGTGGAGCGCGTGGAGGTGGTGGGGCTAAAGCGCCTCAAGGAGGAGGCGGTTTTGGCCCGCACCCGCCTTCTGCCCGGCGAGCCCTGGCTTTGGGTGCTCCCAAACCGCTTGCACCCCCTTCGGCAAGACCCATGGGTGGCGGAGGCCCACTTAGAGAAGCCCCGGGTGGGCCAGGTACGCTTGGTTCTCCGGGAGCGGGAGCCCTTCCTGCCCCTGGAAGGCGGGGCCGCCTTGGCCACCGACGGCACCCTCCTCCCGGGCGGGGCCGTCTGGGCCCCCGGCCCGGAGGTGAAAGGGAAAGGACCCCTTCCCACCCAAGCCCTCTTGGCTTTGGCCCGCGCCTATCCGGAAGCCAAGAGGCTCCGGTACACCCCTGCGGGCTTCTGGGTGGAGTGGGAGAGGGGAAGCCTCTTCGCCCCCACGGCGGAGCTTCTGCTAAAGTATGCCCAAGCTGGGCGGCCCGAGGGCAAGGTCTTCTTGTATTCTTGGGGGGTGAGCGTAAGCCCATGATTATCGCAGGATTGGACGTAGGCAGCAGCAAGGTCACCACCGTGATTGGGGAGCTGGCCCCCGATGGGGTGCTGGACATCATTGGGGAAGGCACTGTTCCCTCCCAAGGCCTGAAGCGGGGCGTGGTGGTCAACCTGGAGCGCACCACGGAGGCCATCCGGCAAAGCGTCTACCAGGCGGAGCGGGTGGCGGGGGTCAAGGTGGAGCGGGTGATCCTCGGGGTGGGGGGGCCCCACCTCAAGAGCGTGACCAGCCACGGCCTGGCGGCCATCCGGCGCGGGCAGAGCATCGCCGCCGCCGATGTGGAGCGGGCTATCGAGCAGGCCAAAGCCTACCCCTTTGACGCCGAGCTGGAGCTCCTCCACGCCCTGCCCCTGGAGTTCAAGGTGGACGGCCAGGAGGGCATCAAAGACCCCGTGGGCATGGCCGGGGTGCGCCTCGAGGTGGACGTCCACCTGGTGGCCGCAGGCCGGGGACCTTTAGCCAACCTGCGGCGGGCGGTGGAGGAGGCAGGGCTGGACATCGAGGCCCTGGTGGCCCAGACCCTGGCCAGCGGCCTGGGGGTCCTAGGTCCGGAAGAGGAACACATGACCGTCCTCCTCCTGGACGTGGGCGGGGGCACCACCGATGTGGCCGTCTTCCGTGAGGGTAGGCTGGCCCACTCCTCCGTCCTGCCCTTGGGCGGAGACCACGTGACCCAGGACATCGCCCAGCTTCTCAAGATCCCCTTTGAGGAAGCGGAGCGGGTGAAGCGGAAGTACGGGGCGGCCCTGCCGGAGCTGGCCGACCCGGAACTGGTCCTGGAGATCAACCAGGAGGGTGGGTCCTTAGGGGAGGTACCCGCTCCTGAGCTCGCCCGCATCATCCGCCCCCGCCTGCGGGAAATCCTGCACCTGGCCCGCCAGTCCGTGGACGAGGCCCTGGGGCCTTTGGAGATCAAGGTAAACCGGGTGATCCTCACCGGGGGGAGCGCCCTTCTCCGGGGCTTCGACCTGCTGGCCCGCCAGCAGTACGGGCTCCCGGTGCGGGTGGGCAAGCCCCACGGGGTTTCCGGCCTCACCGACGTGGTGGCCACCCCCGCCCACGCCACCGCGGTGGGCCTTGTTCGCTACGGGAGCACCTTACCGGTCCAGACCCCGGAACCGCGCCGGGCTTCCCGGAGGGAAAAGCGCCCGGGGGATGGGGAAAAGGCAAAGAGCGAAGGCATCTGGGCGCGCATCAAGGAAATTTTCAACAACCTGTTCTGAGATGGGGGTATCCTTGAGGGAGGGGCAGATGGAAGGAGCGGTCATCAAGGTCATCGGACTCGGGGGCGCGGGGAACAACGCGGTCAACCGCATGATCGAGGCGGGGCTTTCCGGGGTGGAGTTCATCGCCGCCAACACCGACGCCCAGGTCCTGGCTAAGAGCTTGGCGGACGTGCGCATCCAGCTGGGGGAGAAGCTCACCCGGGGCCTGGGGGCTGGCGGCAACCCCGAGATCGGGGAGAAGGCGGCCCTTGAGACCGAAGACCTCATCGCCGAGGCCCTGGAGGGGGCCGATCTGGTCTTCCTCACCGCCGGCATGGGAGGTGGCACGGGCACGGGAAGCGCCCCGGTGGTGGCGGAGATCGCCAAGCGGCTTGGGGCCCTCACCGTGGCCGTGGTCACCCGTCCCTTTAGCTTCGAAGGCCCCAAGCGCCTCAAGGCGGCGGAAGAGGGCATCCGGCGCCTCAAGGAAAAGGTGGACGCCATGGTGGTGGTGCAAAACGACCGCCTCCTCTCTGCGGTGGACAAGAAGGTAAGCCTCAAGGACGCCTTCCTCATCGCCGACCGGGTCCTGTACCACGGGGTGAAGGGTATCACCGACGTCATCAATCTCCCCGGCCTCATCAACGTGGACTTCGCCGACGTGAAAACCCTTTTGGAAGGGGCAGGTCAGGTGCTTATGGGCATCGGTGCGGGACGGGGCGAAAACCGCGTGGAGGAAGCCGCCAAAACCGCCACCCACAGCCCCCTCCTGGAACGTTCCATTGAGGGTGCCAAGCGGCTTCTCCTCAACGTGGTGGGCTCCGAGGACCTCTCCCTCATGGAGGCCGCCGAGGTGGTGGAGCGGGTTCGGGAAGCCACCGGCCACGAGGACGTGGACATCCTCTACGGGGTCACCTACGACGACCGGGCCCAGGACGAGCTTCGGGTGATCCTCATCGCCGCAGGGTTCGGGGAGAGCACCGTGGTGCCCAGGCCCGTGCGCCCCCTGGACTTCCCCACCCACGCCGACCCCTATAACTTCGACATCCCGGCCTTCATCCGCTATGGGGACGGGGACTACCCACCCAGGAAAGGAAACTGAGGTAGCCCCCACCCCGGTCTTTCCCTCGCGCCCATGATCGTGGCGGGCGTTGATCCTGGCATCACCCATTTGGGCTTGGGGGTGGTGGAGGTGGAGCCTAGGGGAAGCCTGAGGGCTCACCTCCTCCACGGGGAGGTGGTGAAAACCTCCCACCAGGAACCGGCCAAGGAACGGGTGGGCCGCATCCACGCCCGGGTGAAGGAGGCCCTCCTGCGCTTCCGCCCCGAGGCTTTGGCGGTGGAGGAGCAGTTCTTCTACCGGCAAAACGAGCTGGCCTACAAGGTGGGCTGGGCCCTGGGGGCGGTGCTGGTGGCCGCCTTTGAAACCGGGGTACCGGTCTACGCCTACGGCCCCATGCAGGTGAAGCAGGCCCTGGCGGGGCACGGGCACGCTAGCAAGGAAGAGGTGGCCCTCATGGTGCGGGGGATGCTGGGCCTGAAGGAAGCCCCCAAGCCCAGCCACCTGGCGGACGCCCTGGCCATCGCCTTGACCCACGCCTTTTACGCCCGCCTCGAGGCGGCCAAGCCCCTCTGAGAACCCCTCGCCCCCTTCCCCTGGCGGAGGCCCTGGGTGCCCCTTCGCCGGGACCCCCTCCCCGGCCCCTGGGGCCCAGGCCACCCTCTGGCCCCGGGGCTGGGGTTAGGCTGGGCCCATGGTCAAGCGCCTCTTTGGAACCCTGGTCCTGAGCAGCCTCCCGGCCCTGACCCACCAGCCCTTTTGGAATCCCGGCTCCCCGAGCCCCGAGGCCGCCTACCCCGTGGCCCGCCCCGAGGTGGCCCAGGCCCTCTTGGGCCGCCTGGGGCCCGGGGAGTGGGCCTTCTTCCGCCTTGAGGTTCCGGAGGGCTTCCCCTTGAGGGCTTCCCTCTTCGTGGGCGGGGGCTGCCCTGAGGGCTTCCGCCCCGTCCTTTGGCTCCTGGGGCAGGGGCTCGGAGGGGAGGCCCCCCTTCCCCTGCCCCCGGGGTGGGGGGGCCTGAGGCGGGAGGCGGTGGCCTGGACCCCTTACCGGGGCTACGGCCTCCGGGCCCGGCGGGGCCCCCGCCTGGAGGTGGAGTTGCGGGGGGGCACGTACCTCTTGGCGGTGGAGGCGGGAATGGGAGAGGGGTACTACCTCCTCTCCTTGGACGGACTGGAGGTGCCAGGGGGGAGCTTGGAGGGCCTAGCTGCCATCCCCCGCTTCAACCGCTGCCGATGACCGCCCTAGCCCAAGGCCTCCTCCTCTGGGCCCTCCTCTCCCTGGGGACGGCCCTGTTCGGGCTCTGGTGGGCCCAAAGCCCCTTTTGGCGGAGCTTTTTCTTTATGAACGGGGCTTGGGGGCTGGTGGATGGGGCCCTGGGTCTTTACGCCCTGGGGCGGGAAACCCCGGAAAACCTATGGGGGATCCTCCTCTTCAACGCGGGGCTGGACGTCCTGTATCTCCTGGCAGGCGTTCTCCTCTTCCTCCGGGGCAGGAAAGCCCCCTACCGGGGCTTTGGCCTGGCCATCCTGGTGCAGGGGGGGGTTCCTCCTGATCTTCGACCTGGGGCACGCCCTGCGTACCCTTCCTTGAAAACCCTGCTGTCCAAAGATTGCTCGCAATCTATTCGTAGGCTAGACAAAGGTTCTACAAACCAACCGCCCCTATGCTGGCCGTGGGAGGTGAAAGCATGAAAAAGTTTTTCGGTTTGCTGTTGGCGCTGGCGGTAGGCGGTCTGGCTCTGGCCCAAGGGGCGATGGTACGGGTGGCCCATCTTTCCCCCGACGCCCCGGCGGTGGACATCCTGGTGAACGGGCAGCGGACCATCACAGGGCTAGCGTTCAAAGAGGTTACCCCTTACCTTCCCCTGCCCGCGGCTAAGGTGCGCGTGCAAGTGGTGCCCACAGGGCAAAGCAGCCCGGTGGTCATTGACGCCGAGCTGGACCTACGGGAGGGGATCTACTACACCGTGGCCGCCACCGGCTTCCTGGCCCAAATCCGGCCCCAAGTTTACACGGACGCTCTGGCCGGCCTCTTCCCCCGGGCGGGCTACGCTCGGGTGAGGGTGGTGCATACCTCCCCCGACGCCCCAGCGGTGGACGTGGCCGTGAAGGGCGGACCGGTGCTCTTTGGCAACCTCCCCTTCCCCCGGGCCGGCCAGTACCTGGTGGTGCCCGCAGGACGGTATGACCTCGAGGTCCGGGTGGCGGGAACGAGCACCGTGGCCCTGGACCTTCCCGGAGTGGTACTGGAAAGCGGCAAGACCTATACGGTTTTCGCCGTGGGTAGCGTCAAGGCAGGCACCCTCACCGTGGTACCGGTGGTGGATGCGGCCGCTTTGGGCGGGAACCGCTGAGGAAAGGCCGCTGGCCCCCCGGGCCCTCCGGGGGGCCTCCCTTGTTGCCGTGGCATCCCTTCCCCCCTGGCTCCTCCCCCTCCTGGCCTGCCCCCGCTGCCGGGGGCCCTTGGAAGTGGGGCGTCAGGCCCGTTGCCTCGGTTGCGGGGCCCGCTACCCCTTCCGGGGGGGCTTCTTGGACCTGCGGGCCGGACGGGAGAGGCCCCACCTCTGGCTGACGAACCGCCCCCCCATCCCCCTCCTCTACGACGCGTGGCGGCGGCGCTCCACGGGCCTTCCCTCCGGGAAAAAGCTCTCCCATGCGGAGGAGCCCGTCCACCTACGGGAATGGCTCCTGCCCACCGGGGGACCTTTTTTGGACGTGGGCACCGGCACCGGGGTCTACCGGGAGGCGCTAGGGAATGGCGCGGTGGGCCTGGACCCCTCCCCCACCTTCCTCCAGGTGGCCCGGTGGCGGCGGCCTGGGGCCTACCTCCTGGGCCATGGGGAACACCTCCCCTTCCGGACGGGGGCTTTCGGGGATATGGCCATGGGCCCCACCTGGAACGAGTTCTGGGACCCCCTGAGGGCCGCCCAGGAGGCCCGCCGGGTACTCCGGCCCGGGGGGCGGCTTTTCGGCATGCTCCTCTTGGGGCCAGGAGCCACTTTCGGCCTCTTCCGCCCCAAGGAGGAAGAACTCCTGCACCTCCTGGAAAGGGCGGGGTTCCGTCCCCATCTGGAGCGGTTCGGTGCCCTCGGCCTCCTACGGGCCGAGGTAAGCTGAGGACGAAGGAGGCACGCATGCGCACCGGCTTCCACACGGTGGAAAGGGGCCTTCGGGAGGGGTTTCCCCTGCGCCTTTACCAGAAGGCCAAGCGGCTCTTTTGGGACCCAGCCACCCTGGACTTCCAGCAGGACCGCGCCACCTTCCAAAGCCTGCCCCCTGAGGGCCAGGACCTGGTGTTGCACCTGGCCAGCCTTTTCTTGGGAGGGGAGGAGGCGGTGACCCTGGACCTCCTGCCCCTCCTTCAGGCGGTGGCCCGGGAGGGACGGGTGGAGGAGGAGATGTACCTCACCACCTTTCTCTTGGAAGAGGCCAAGCACGTGGAGTTCTTCGCCCGCTTCCTGGCGGAGGTTGGGGGGCAGAAGGGGAACCTGGCCCGGTACCACGGCCCCTACTACCGCCGGATCTTCCAGGAGATCCTGCCGGAGAGCATGGAGCGGCTCTGGCAGGATGGAAGCCCCGAGGCCCAGGTGGAAGCCGCCCTCACCTACAACGTGGTGGTGGAGGGCGTGCTGGCGGAAACGGGCTACCAGGGCTTCTACCGGCTGGCAGAACGGCTGGAAGCGGCCGGCCAGGCTATGCCGGGAACCTTGGCGGGCATCCGCAACGTCCAGAGGGACGAGAGCCGCCACATCGCCTACGGCCTCTACCTGATCGCCCGCCACCTGGGGGAACACCCCGGGCTTTGGGGGAGGGTGGAAGGCCGGCTGGCCCTCCTCCTCCCCGAAGCGATGGGGGTGGTGGGGGAGCTCTTCGCCGCCTACCCGGAGGGGGCCCCCTTAGGCCTCTCCCCGGAGGAGTTTTTCGCTTACGCCTCAGGCCAGTTCCAGGCCCGGATGCGCCTTTTGGAAAAGGCACGGGCCGTAGGGACCGCGGCGTTGGAAGACCTGTAGCCCAGGCCCTGGCAGGGGCTCCCCGAAGGGGTAACCCCTCACCTCAACCCTACAACCACCCTCGCCGCGCCGCGTAACGCAAGAGATCGCTCCGGGTCCTGAGCCCCAGCTTCTCCATCCCCCGTTCCCTGTAAGTGGCCACGGTTTTCTCCGAAATGGCTAGGCGCTCCGCCACCTCCTTGTGGGAAAGCCCTTGAGCCAAGAGCCGGAGCACCTCCTCCTCCCTAGGGGAGAGGGCCACCTCCTTCGCCTCTTCCCGCACCATTTCCATGGCCAAGCGCATGGCCAAGGAAGGGTTCAGGTACCGCTCCCCCCGAGCCACGGCCAAGACCGCGTCCAGGAGCTCGTGGTCTACCGCGGCCTTGCTCACGTAGCCCTGGCCCCCCGCTTGCAGAAAACCCTTCACGTACTCCAGGTCCTCGTGCATGGAAAGGGCCAGCAGGCGAAGACGGGGTTGGCGTTCCTTCAGCGCCCGGCAAAGGTCAATCCCCGTGCCGTCGGGAAGGGACACATCCAGGATGGCCACGTCGGCCTCCACCCTCTCCAGGAGGGCAAGGGCCTCTGCTACGCTGCCCGCCTCTCCCACCACCTGGACAGGGCCCCGGGCCTCGAGGAGGTGGCGGATCCCCGAGCGCACCAGCACGTGGTCCTCCACCAGCACCACCCGGATCACGCCGCCACCTCCAGAGGAAGCCTCACCTGCACCCGAGTTCCCTCCCTAGGGGCGCTTTCCAGGAGAAGCCTCCCTCCCACCAGCTCCACCCGCTCCCGCATCCCCACAAGCCCCTGGTGGCCCAAGCCCACCTTCCGCAGGTCAAAACCCCGGCCCTCGTCCTCCACAAAGACCCGCACCTCCCCTTCCACCTCCAAGACGCCCACTGCCGCCTTCGGGCTCCCCGAGTGGCGGGCTACGTTGGTAAGGGCCTCCTGCACCACCCGGTAGATGACCGTTTCCAACTCCGGGGAAAGGGGCCGGGAAAGGTGAAAGGAGAGGTCCACCTCGATCCCCGTGCGGTCGGAGAACTCCCGCACGTAGCGGCGCAGGGCGGCCTCGAGGCCCAAGTGGTCCAAAACGCTGGGCCGAAGGTCCAGGGCCAGCCGCCGCACCTCGGCGAGGGTGTAGCGGGCCAGCTCCTTCAAGGCTACAGCCTTCTCTCCAGGGAGCCCCTCCAGCCCCAGGATGAGACCCGTGAGGGCCTGGCCCACCTCGTCGTGCAGCTCGCGGGCGATGCGCCCCCGCTCCTCCTCTTGCGCCTTTAGCCAGGCCCTTAGAAGCTCAGCCCTCTGCGCCTCCTTCTCCTGCAGAAGGCCGTAGAGCCTGGCGTTTTCCAAAGCGGTGGAGAGAGGGCCGGAAAGCGCGGTAAGGAGCTCGCGGATCCAGGCCTCCTCCCCCGAAGGCGGTCCGTACAGCACCAACGCCCCTCGGGGAGGGACGGGCACAACCACGCTCTGCCCCCGCCAAAGAACCTGGCCCAGGCGCAAGGCTTCTTCCGCCAGCCCCTGGACCTCATCCAGCGGGCACAGGGCTTGGCAGGTGCGGCAGCGGACCACCCGTCCCTCCACCCAGAGATGCCCGCAAACGAAGGCCAACTCCCTCACCAAAAGGGAGAGCACCCGCTCGGCCAGCTCCTCCACCCTCAGAGCGTGGCTTTCCGCAAGGACCCGGTTGAGTAGGGAAAGCTGCCTCTGCCGCCTTTCCACCTCTTCCTCCATGCGGTTCAGCGCCCGCCCCAAATCCCCCAGCTCGCTCTTGGGCTCCGGGAAGCGCACCCTTTCCCCTCGCCCCAGAAGAGCGGCTCCCTCCGCCATCCGAGCCAAGGGCTCCAAAGCCTGGGTAAGGAGGAGGTAGCCAAGCCCCACCCCCAGACCCACGGCCCAAAGGAGGCCGAAGAGCCCCGTACGCACCACCTTGCCTACCTCTTCCCAAAGGGGTGCCTGGTAAAGGGCGAGGCGGACGGTCCCTGCCCGGCCACCATAAATCCCAGCCTCGGCCTGGTAGACCACCTTGCCTTCCAGGCGAAAGCTCCTCTCCCCCGGAAGGCCCAAAAGCGCCTCCGGGACCCCCTCGGGAAAGGTGTGGGCCAAGACCCGCCCCTCTGGGTCCAGGACGTAAGCGAAGGCAAAGCCTGGATAGCGGGCCGAAGCGCTTCCCAGCTTGGTGCGCACGGCGAGGAGATCCCGCAGCAGGAGATCATCCGTAAGAAGGGTGGCCAGGTCCTGGACCCCCGCCCGCGCCTGCTGCCATAGGGTCTTTTCTCCCTCGGCAAAGAGAAAAGCGCCGCCTCCCAGGATCAAGACGCTTCCCGTGGCCGTGGCGGCGAAGCACACCGTGAGGAGGAGCTGTAAGCTGAGCCTCACGGCAACACCTCCTTAGCCCTCTGGAACACGGCCCGATAGGGCTCCTCCTCTGCCGGACGGAAGCCCCTGAGGCCCAAGGCTCTTAGGGCCTTCTGGCCCTGCGGCGTGGCCCCATGCCGCAAGAGAGCCCGCACGAGCCGGGACCTGAGCTCCGGGTCCAGGTCTCTCGGCACCACCACCGGGGGCGGCGGGTCCACGGGACCTTGGGCCACCACCCGCAAGCCCCGCACCCCCAGGCTTTCGTAGACCACCCGGTCTACCGCTGCCCCCTCCGCCAGCCCGCCAAGAACCGCTTCTAGGGCCCGGTCGTGGCTGTAGGTGAAAAAGGCCTGGGCGAAGAAGTCCTCTCCAAGACCACGGGCCAACAGCCTAGGCCAAGCGTGGCCGGTGTTGGAAAGGGGGTCGGTAAAGGCGAAGGGCATCCCCCGCAACTCGGCAAGCTCCCGGTAGGGGGAGGCCTCCGCCACCACAATCAGGCTCTGGTACGGGACCAGGGTCTCCCCCGCCAAGACCACATCCAAGAAGCCCTCCTCAACCCCCAAACCCGCCGCCAGGGTGCAGAGAAAGCCCATCTCCGCCTCGCCTCGGCGCAGGACCTCGAGGACCTCGGCATAGGTGCGCCGCCCGAAGGCCTCTACCCGCTCTCCCAGATGCTCTTCCAGCCCCCCGAGGAAGACCCGGTAGGGCTCGGCCCCCTCGGGAGAACGCATCCCCGCCACGACCACCCGTACCCCTGCGGTATGGGCCACAGGGGCGTAAGGAGGTTCCACCCCCACCTCAGGCAGGGGTTGGCAGGCGCAAAGCAGGAACAGGAAGGCGCCAAGAAGCCTCACCCACCCCAGCATAAGAGGGGCTCAGGGGTATGGATGTCCCTAACCCGTCGGCAGACTTACCGACAAGGTGTCCTCTTCTCCACGGCTTTCTGGGCCCAGGAATGCCCTCTAGCTTGGAGAGGAAAGGAGGTGGGCGATGTCTACAGAACCTCCCACCGGCAAAGCAACGAAAGAGGCTCGCCGGCACTTCTTGGCCAAGATGGCCAGCGCGGTTTTCGCCTCCTTGGTGGCCCCGGGCCTGGCCCAAGGGGCGCCCCAGCCTCAGCCCTCCGCCGCCCCTGAGGAGGACGTTCTTTTGAGGTTGCAAAAGGACCTGGAGCGGGCGCTTAAGAACCCGAACCGCAGGTGGGGCATGGTCATCGACCTGCGAAAATGCGTGGGCTGCCATGCCTGCACCGTGAGCTGCATGGCGGAAAACCGCCTGCCGCCCGGTGTGGTCTACCGGCCGGTGAGCGAGGAGGAAGTGGGCACCTTTCCCCACGTCACCTACCGCTTCGTGCCCCAGCCCTGCATGCAGTGCGACGATCCACCCTGCGTTCCTGCTTGTCCCTACGACGCCACGTGGAAGCGCAAAGACGGCATCGTGGAGATCGATTACGAGAAGTGCGTGGGCTGTGAGAAGTGCATCCCCCCATGCCCCTACAATGCCCGTCACAAGGACGAGGGGGACTATTGGACGGAGGGCACCCCTGGAATGGGCAGGATGCCTTACGAGGAGCTCCCCGTCTACGAGTGGGGCAAGAGGGTGAGCCGCGAGGACGAGGCCGGGCCCATCGACAAGGTGCGCAAGTGCCACTTCTGCCTCCACCGCATCGAACGCGGGCTTTTGCCCCAGTGCGTGGTCACCTGCATCGGACGGGCCACCTACTTCGGGGACCTCGAGGACCCCTCCTCCCTGGTCTCCGAACTCGTCCGCCAGCCCAACGCCACGCGCCTCAAGGAAGAAGCGGGAACCAAACCCCGTGTCTACTACCTGGTCTAGGAGGTGGTTATGGAAAAGCTTTCCCGGCGCAATCTGCTGAAACTCTCCGGTGCAGGCGCCCTGCTGGGCTCCCTGGGGACCGCCCTTCAGGAAGCCAGCGCCCAAGGCTTGGAAACGTACGAGGTCCAGCTTCCCGAGAACACCATCTACTCCTCCTGTCTGCAGTGCAACACCGGATGCCCCATCAAGGTGAAGCTCTACGAGGGGGTGGCCAGCAAGATCGACGGCAACCCCCTCTCCCCCTGGACCTTCCACCCCCACCTACCCATGAACACCGACGTCACCACCCTGGCCAAGGTGGACGGGGCCCTTTGCCCCAAGGGCCAGGCGGGCATCCAAACCGCTTACGACCCCTACCGCATCCGCAGGGTGCTGAAGCGGGCGGGGCCCAGGGGAAGCGGCAAGTGGGAGGAGATCCCCTTCCATCAGGCGGTGAAGGAAATCGTCGAGGGAGGCAGGCTCTTCGCCCATCTGGGGGACGAGCGGGTCTACCCCTGCCTGAAGGAGCTCTGGGCCCTGAAAGACCCCGAGGTCATGGCCCGCATGGCCCAGGCGGTAAGGGCTATCTGGGCGGAGAAGGACCGCCAAAAGAAAAAGGTCCTGGTGGAGAAGTTCAAGGAAGACTTCAAGGATCACCTCCACGCCCTCATCGACCCCGATCATCCCGACCTGGGCCCCAAGAACAACCAGGTGGTCTTTGCCTGGGGACGCCTCAAAGCAGGCCGCTCGGATTTCATCCGCTGGTTCTTCAGCCAAAGCTTCGGCACCGTCAACCTCCACGGCCACACCACCGTCTGCCAGGGCTCCATGTACTTCATCGGCAAAGCCATGAGCGAGCAACCCACCTTTGACGCCTCGGGCAAGCTCTCCTGGTCGGGCGGCGCCAAGTTTTACTGGCAGGCGGACCTCTCCAAGGCCCGCTTCGTGGTCTTCGTGGGGGCTAACGTCTTTGAGGGGAACTACGGCCCCCCCTTGCGCGTGGGCTGGATCACCGAGCGGGCCAGCAAGGGAGAGCTGGAGTACGCCATCGTGGATCCCAGGGCGCAGAAGGCGGTGAAGGGTGCCAGCCGCTGGATCGCTCCCAAACCTGGCCATGACGCCGCCATCGCCATGGGGGTGATCCGACTCCTGATGGAGTGGGGCAAAATAGACAGCAAGTTCCTCTCCGCCGCCAATAAGGCCGCCGCCAAGGCCATCGGGGAAAGCAGCTGGACCAACGCCACCTGGCTGGTCAAACTCAAAGACGGCAAACCGGAAAGGCTTCTCAGGGCCAGTGACCTTGGCCTTGCCAAACCCAAGGCCAAGGTGGGGGATAAGGAGGTGGAGCTGGACGCTCCCGTGGTGCTCCACTTAGGCCAGCCCGTGGCCTTCAACCCCAACGACGAAGTCCAGGCGGTCTTTGGGGATCTCTGGGTAAACACCACCCTGGGGGGCATCCCGGTAAAAAGCGCCCTCCAGCTCATTAAGGAGGAGGCGTTCCGGCATCGGGTGAGGACCTGGGCCGCCTTTGCCGGCGTGGAGGAGGAGGACATCCGGTTCCTGGCGGAAAAAATGGCCCAATATGGCAAGAAGGCCGTGGTGGACGTGCACCGCGGCGCTAGCCAGCACACCAATGGCTTCTACAACTGCTTCGCATGGTTCACGGTGAACGCCCTCTTGGGCAACCTGGACCACCAAGGCGGTTCCGTGCAACCCAGCACCTACGACATCACCGGCGGCAGAGCGGGCGGCCCTTTCCCTCTAAGCAAGCTCCACCCCAAACCCCTGACGCCTTTCGGCATCAGCCTCATTCGCCACGAGACCAAGTACGAGGACACCACTCTCTTTGAAGGGTTCCCTGCCAAGCGGCCTTGGTACCCCCACGCCTCCGACGTCTACCAGGAGATCCTACCCTCGGCGGCCCAAGGCTACCCTTATCCCATCAAGATCCTCTTCCACTACATGGGGTCGCCCGCCTACGCCCTGCCGGGAGGCCAGGAGCAAATCCGGGCTATGCTGGACCCGGACAAGATTCCCCTCATCGTGGCCTTTGACATCGTGGTGGGGGATACTTACCTTTATGCGGATTACATCATCCCCGACCTCTCCTACCTGGAGCGCTGGGAGTTCCAGGGCAGCCACCCCTCCATCATCTGGAAGGTCCAGCCCGTGCGGCAACCCGCTATCCCCCCCATCCCCGAGGAGGTGGAAGTATTCGGCCAGAAAATGCCCATTTGCTTGGAAAGCTTCCTTTTGGCTTTGGCGGAACACCTGGGTCTGCCTGGAGCCGGGCCTAGGGGCTTCGCCAACGGCATGCCCTTCACCCATCCCGACCACTTCTACCTAAAGCTGGCCGCCAACCTGGCTTTTGGGGAGAAGGCGGACGGCTCGGACGCCCTGCCTGAGGCGGACGAGCGGGAACTCGCCGTGTTCCGCCAAGCCCGGAGGCACCTGCCTCCCTCCGTTTTTGAGGAGCAACGCTGGAGGGAAGCGGTGGGCGATGAAAGCCTCTTCCGCCGCACCGTCTACCTTCTGAACCGCGGGGGCCGCTTCCAGGAGTTTGCCAAAGCGTATGCCCAGGGCGACCTGGTGGCCAACCGCTACGCCCGTCAGGTCAATCTCTTCCTCGAGAAGCAAGCCCTCTCCTTGAACCCCATGACCGGGAAGCCCTACTGGCCTCTGCCCGCCTACTTCCTCCCCTACCGGGACGTCTTGGGCAACCCGCTCCGCGACCCTGGTTACGGCCTTACCCTCCTCACCCACCGAAGCATCCTGCAGACCAAGAGCCGCACGGTGAGCAACTACTGGCTCCTGGCGATCAAGCCGGAAAACGAAATCCTGGTGAGCGCTTTGGACGCCGAGCGCCTAGGGCTTAAAGAAGGCCAATGGGTCAAGGTGGTCTCCGCCACCAACCCCAAAGGGGAGTGGGATCTGGGGCCCTTCGGCCGGAAACCCATGGTGGGTAAGGTGAAAGTGGTCCAAGGCATGCGCCCCGGATGCGTGAGCTTCGCCCTAGGCTGGGGGCATTGGGCCTATGGGGCCAGCGATCTGGTGATAAACGGCCAGAGGCTGAAGGGCGACCCCCGTCGAGGCCAGGGGCTTCACGCCAACGCCGCCATGCGCCTGGACCCGTACTTGAAGGACATGGCCCTGACAGACGTGGTGGGCGGAAGCGTGGTCTTCTACGAAACCCGGGTGAACCTGCTCCCTGTCTAAGGATGTCCCCCCGGGGCCTCCGGGGGGACATCTTTCCCATGCATACCTATGATAGGGTTTAGGCAGGGGTAAGGAGGCGAACGGTGATACCCGCACTCCGAAACGCACAGAACCAAGTCCAGTGGGCCCTGGAGTTCATCCGGCTGGTGATGCTTCTGCTCTGCCTGGTGGGGTGGGTCATGTACCCCCTGGAGCTCCTCCTCCTGGACCACTGGGCGGAGAGCTGGCAGAGCAAGATCCCCTTCTTCGTGGCGGTGCCAGGCTTTGCCCTCACCCTGTGGGTGCTCTTTGACCGCAAGACCCCTTGGGTGCGCTGGGCTTTCATCCTCACCATGTGGGCCTCGGTGCTGACGGGGGTCTTGGGGGCCTACTTCCACCTCCTTTGGAACTTCGAAGGGGAGGTGGACTGGGAGTTTGAGGCCGCCATGGAGGCCATGGCGGGGAGCAGGCCGGTGCTGGCGGCTCTGGCCTTCACCCACATGGGGGTGACCGGGCTTCTCGCCATATACCGGGCGAGGTAAGGGAGGTAAGGCATGGTAGAGGCCCTCATCAAGGCCCAGACGGAAGAGGAGAGGGTGCTGGAGTTCCTGCGCTCCACCTTCCTCCTCATCGCCCTGGTGGGCTTCGCCTTCTACGGCATGGAGCACTGGGTGCTGGACCACTGGATGGAAAGCTGGCAGAGCAGGATCCCCTTCTTCGTTTCCCTGGTGGGCTTTCCCCTAACCCTCCTCATGTTCTTCCACCGGGGCAAGTGGGTGCGCTACCCCTTCCTCCTTTGGATGCTGGTGAGCGTCCTCACCGGGATCGTGGGCGCCTACTACCACCTCCTATGGAACGCCCAGGACGCTGAGGTGAGCCTTTGGAGCCTCAAGGGGTTCCTAGAGGCCTTTGAGGGAAGCCGCCCGGTTCTGGCGGCCTTGGCCCACACCCACGTGGGGGCGGTGGCCTTCGTGGTGGGAATAACCATACGCGACTAAAGGGAGGTAAGCGATGAAAAAGGCTCTGGTCTGGCTTCTGGTTCTGGCCCTAGGCGCGGCGCTGGCCCAAGCGCCCAAGGTGGACGGCAAGATCGCTGGGGGCGAGTACGCCAAGAGCTTCAAGCACGAGAAAAGCGGCATCACCCTCTACTGGAGCGTGGTGGGGGATACCCTCTACTTGGCCCTCGAGGGCGAGAGCAAGGGCTGGATTGGCATCGGCTTCCTGGCGGAGAAGACGGACAAGAAGAAAGGGGCTGACCAGTACCTCTTCTACATGGAAGGGGGCAAGCTGGTGGCCCTGGACATGTACCAAACCAAGCGCACCGGTGCCCCTGTGGCGGACGAAAGGGAAGGGGGCAAGAACTCCATCCTCGCTGCTGCAGCCACCTACGAGGGCGGCAAGTGGACGGTGGAGTTTAGCCGCAAGCTGAAGACCGGGGAGCCCACCGACGTGGACATCGTTCCGGCCAGGAAGACGATCGTCATGCTGGCCTACGCCTCCAAGATGGACCCCAAGGAGGAGCACAAGAAGACCGAGCGCTGGTACCTCGAGGACTTCGTCTTCTGAGGGCTCCAAAGGGGCTTGAACCCCAGGGGAGCTACCCTGGGGTNGCGGGTGCTTAGGCCCATATACCCTTGACTTTTACACACTCATGGGTACCATGGAGGCATGGAACGGACGGAGCGACCCCAACCTTTACCCCTCCTCCTCTTTTTCCTGGTCGCTGGAGGGCTCTCTTGGGCGGTTTACCAGGCTTCAGGTGTAAGGCTCCTTGCAGCCTTTTGGGTGGCGGTGCTCCTTGGCATGGCCCTCTTCCACGCCAAGTTCGGCTTCGCCTCGGGCTTCCGCCGCTTCCTGCTCACGGGGGAAAGCAGGCTCCTTAGGGCCCACTTCCTCCTCTTCGCCCTGGCGTGCCTTCTCTTCTTCCCCTTCCTGGCGCAGGGGGAGGCCTTCGGCCAGCCGGTGCAGGGCTTCGTGGTGCCCGTGGGGCTGGCCCTCCTGGTGGGGGCCTTCCTCTTCGGCGTTGGGATGCAGCTCGGGGACGGCTGCGCCTCGGGAACCCTCTACCACACGGGGAGCGGGGACACCCGCGGCATCCTGGTTCTCCTGGGTTTCATGGTGGGCTCCCTCCTCGGGGTCTTCCACCTGCCCTTCTGGCAAGCCCTCCCCGCCTGGGCCCCGGGGAGCGCCCTCACCTGGTTCCCCTCCCCCTACCTGGGCCTGGCCCTCTGGCTGGGGCTCCTGGGCCTCCTCTACCTGGTGGTGGCGGGGGTGGAGCGGCGGCGCACCGGGAGGGTGGAACCCCTCCTCCGCAAGGAGGCCACCCACCCCCTCTTCGGGCCCTGGAGCCTGGTGGGAGGGGCCGCCGTCTTGGCGGTGGGAAGCCTCCTTCTCCTCCTGCTCCAGGGAAGGCCCTGGGGGGTGACCGCGGCCTTCGCCCTCTGGGGGGGCAAGCTGGCGGAGGGCCTAGGCTTTCCCGTGGTGGAGTGGGCCCTCTTCCACAACCCCGCCTTCGCCGAACGGCTCCAGGAGAGCGTCCTCAAGGACCCCACCAGCGTAACCAACTTCGGCCTCTTTCTGGGGGCCTTCCTGGGAGCCGCCCTAGGGGGAGGGCTGCGCTTCCGGGACCTGCGGCGCATCCCCTGGACCACCCACCTGGGGGTCTTCCTGGGCGGGGTCCTCATGGGCTACGGGGCCCGCCTGGCCGCGGGGTGCAACATCGGGGCCTACCTGGGAGGCACGGCCTCCTTCAGCCTGCACGGGCCCCTCTGGGGGATCTTCGCCCTCCTGGGCACGGCCCTAGGGGTGCGCCTCCGCCCCGCCTGCCGCCTAGAAAACGAACGCGCCCCGCAAGGAAACTCCCTAGCACCTGAGGTAGGTGGGGAGAACCTCCTCCAAGGACTTGGGGGCCGGAAGGAGATCCCTTAGGGCCTCGGGGAAGGGAGCGGTGTTTCCTTCCTTCAGCATGAGGTACTGGTCCCGGGTGATGGGGGCGAAGGGCAGGGGGGAAAGGAGGGGCACCGCCAGGTCCATGAGGGGGAGGGGAATGGGCAGGAAGGGCTTTTTTCGGCCCACGGCCGCCATGGTGAGTTCCAGGAGCTCCCGGAAGGTGTACTCCTTGGGCCCCACCAGGTCGTAGGTGCCCTCGAGGCCCCGCTCCAAGGCTTGGGCAAAGGCCTCGGCCACATCCCCCACGTAGACGGGGCGGAAGGGGAAGCGGCCGTCGCCGATAAGGGGCACGAAGGGCAAGGGGGAGCAGACCAGACTCCGTAGAACCCCACCGAAGAACTCATCCCCGGGGCCGAAGATAAGGCTCGGGCGGAAGATGGTCCAGGAAGCTCCGCTGGCCCGCACCAGCTCCTCGCCCTCCGCCTTGGTCTCGTAGTAACGGCTACCCGTCCCCTTGCGGGTCCCCAGGGCGGACATGTGGAGGAGCCTTCCCCCCCCAGTCCGCCGCATCCCCTCCAGCAGGTTCTTTACCCCTTCCACGTGCACTGCCCGGAAGGTCTGCCCCCGCTCCCGGATGATGCCCGCCAGGTAGATGGTGGCTTCCGCCCCCTTTAGGTCCGGCACCTCTCGGGTGATGTCCCCTGGCAGGAACACCGCCCCGGGAGGCAGGTCCCTAGGGGTGCGACCCAAGACGAGGGGGGTATGCCCTCCTTGGAGGAGGCGGGCCACCAGGGCCCGCCCGACAAAGCCCGTGCCGCCTACGACCAGAACTCGCATTCAGGCCGCTTCCAGAATACCCTCCGCCTCCCGCTCCAAGGCCAGCAGGTCGAGGAGGTAGACCTTGCGGTAGGCGGTGGCGATGAGCCCCTCTTGGCGCATTTCCGAAAGGATCTTGGAGACGGATTCCCGGGTGGAGGCGGTGGCGTCGGCGATCTCCTCGTGGGAGGCGGTTACATAGAGGCCCCGCTCATCCCGGAAGGAGGCCGGGGTGTCGGAGAGGAAGAGGAGGTAGCGGGCGATGCGGGCCCGGAGCTCTCCCGTCTGGAGGTGGGTTTCGTAAGCCTGCACCCGCCGCATCTGCCGCGCCAGGTTCCTAGCCACCTGGTGGAGCTCCTCGTGGGACATCCCCTTGGGGTCAAAGCCCCGCACCGCCGCCTCGGTCATGGCCTCGGCGGCGTAGCGGTAGCGCTTCCCCTCCAAGGCCTCCTCGCCAAAGTAGTCCCCGGGCAAGACGTGGCGCAGGGTGAGGGTGCGACCATCGGGCAGGAGCTCCACAATGCGCACCAGGCCCGACTCCAAGCGGTACAGGGTGTCAGCCCGGTCACCGGCCAAATAGACCACTTCCTTGCGGGCAATCCTCTTCATCCTTCCTCCTCTAAAACCTTAGGCAAGGCCTCCAAACCCTCCACATACTGGGCGCCCAGCCTTTGGGCCGCCTCGAGGCTAGCCCCCGTACCCCCTACCACCACCTTAGGAGCAAGGGAGGCCAGGGCCCCGTCGGGCAAGGCCTCCAAGGACTCGGCCAGCAAGACGGAAAGCACCACGGCTCGCGCGCCCAAGGCTTCCGCCAAGCCCTTGAGATCGGGAAGAGGGGTATCAGGGCCCAGGTAGAGGGCAGGGAAACCCCGGCGGCGCAGGTGGTAAGCGGCCAGCATGGCCCCGATCTCGTGCCGTTCCCCAGGGGGCGTGGTCACCAGGATGGGTGCCCCCCGGGGGTAGCCCGCCAGGTCCAGGAGTTCCTGCAGGCGGGAGCGGAGAAACTGGGTGGCCAGGTGCTCCTGGGCCACGCTCACCTCACCCCGGTGCCAGCCTTCGCCAAACTCTCGCAGCACGGGAACGAGGAGGCTTTGCACCGCCCCCTCGGGCCCCAGAAGGCGAACCCCCCGCCGGAAGGCGGCCTCCGCCCGGGGAAGGTCGGCCTCCAATAGGGCTTGCTTGACCTCCAAACCCAGGCCCTCGGGATGGGTTTCCTGGGCCAGGTACCTGCGTATGGCCGCCTGCGGGGTGGCCCCTTCCTCCAGCCAGCGGCGGATCTGCCTCAGAGCCTCCACCTCCTCTTCCCGGTAAAGGCGGTGGCCCCCAGGCGTTCGCTCGGGACGGGGGAAGCCATAGCGGCGCTCCCACTGGCGGAGGACCTCCGCCGAGAGGCCGGTCATGGCCTCCACCTCAGCGATGGTGTACACCCCGGGCCTGGTCATGCCCTTAGGGTAAGCGGCTGAAGACCTTTTGTCAAGGTATTGTACAGCTTGTAGGAGTGTGGGCGGGACAAAAGTCCTACCCCCGTGCTAAGCTGACAGTAGATAGCGTATGGAGCCAGACTGGAAAGCCCTGGTGGGCATCCTCCGCCGGTATTCCACCACCTTTTACGTGGGGAGCCTCCTCTTTCCCCCCGAGGCCCGCAAAGGGGCGTGGGCGGTGTACGCCGCCTGCCGCCTGGGGGACGAGGCGGTGGATGGGCCGGAGGGCGGGGCAGCAGCCCTGAAGGCGTGGTGGCGGGGGGTGGTAAGGGCCTATGAAGGAAGGCCTAAGGAGGAGTGGGAAAAGGGCCTGGCCTGGGCCCTGGAGCGCTGGCCCATCCCCCTCGAGGCCTTCCGGGACATGCGGGAGGGCTTCCTCACCGACCTGGGTCCCGTACGCCTAGGCACGGAAGACGACCTCATGGTCTACTGCTACCAGGTGGCGGGGACGGTGGGCCGGATGATCGCCCCCATCGCAGGGGGTGGCCCGGAGGTGGAGGCCAAGGCCGTGCGCCTAGGGCAGGCCATGCAGCTCACCAACATCCTGCGGGACGTGGGGGAGGACCTGGAGCGGGGCCGGGTGTACCTGCCCACGGAACTCCTGGACCGCTTTGGCGTAACCCTCTCGGACCTGCGGGAGGGGCGCATCACCCCCCAGTACCGGGCCCTCATGGCCCACCTGGAGGCCAAGGCCCGAGACCTCTACCGCGAGGGGCTTTCCGGACTCTCCGGGCTTAAACAGGGCCGCGCCGCCATCGCCATGGCCGCCCTCCAGTACCAGGGCATCTTGGACAAGCTCCGCCTCTTCGGCTACGACAACCTGCGCCACCGCGCCCATCTGGGAACCTGGGAACGGCTCCGGCTTCTTCCCAAAGCCCTCCTCCTCTCGCGAAACGGGGTGCCGGCTACGGAAGCCTAGGGCGAAGCCCCGCTAGGCTGGGTGCATGTTTCTGGTCTGGCACCGGGCAGACCTTCGGCTAGCCGACCACCCAGCCCTCTGGGAAGCCCTCCGTTCGGGTCCCCTTGTGGGGCTCGTGGTCCTGGATCCCAACAACCTGGCCACCGCCTCTCCCAGGCGCAGGGCCTGGTTCCTGGAAAACGTGCGGACCCTGCGGGAGGCCTACCGGAAACGGGGAGGAAGCCTCTGGGTGCGGCAGGGCCTTCCCTGGGAGGAAGTGCCTAAGGCGGCGAGGGCGCTTAGGGCCAAAGCCGTCTACGCCCTGAAGAGCTACACCCCCTACGGCCGCCACCGGGACCAAAGGGTGCGGGAAGCCCTCCCCATTCCCCTCCACCTCCTCCCCGCCCCCCACCTCGTTCCCCCTGACCTCCCCCGGGCCTACCGGGTCTACACCCCCTTTAGCCGGAACTTTCAAGGGGTCGAGCCGCCCCTCCCTGCACCGGAGGCCCTACCCTCAGGACCGGAAGAAGGGGAAATCCCCAGGGAAAGCCCCGATATCCCCCTGCCCGAGCCGGGGGAAGGAGCGGCTTGGGAAAGGCTCCTAAGTTTCCTCGAGGACAAGCTCCTCCGCTACCCCCAGGAGCGGGACCGGCTGGATGGGGAGGGAGGCTCGCGGCTTTCCCCCTACTTCACCCTGGGGGTTCTCTCCCCCCGGCAGGCGGCCTGGGAGGCCCTGAGGCGGGGGGGCGAGGGGGCGAGGAAGTGGGTCAGCGAGCTCCTGTGGCGCGACTTCTCTTACCACCTCCTCTACCACTTCCCCTGGATGCGGGAAAGGGCGCTGGACGCGCGCTATGAGGCCCTGCCCTGGCAGGAGGACGAGGAGCTCTTCCTGGCCTGGTACCTGGGCAAGACGGGCGTGCCCCTGGTGGACGCCGCCATGCGGGAGCTCCACGCCACGGGCTTCCTCTCCAACCGGGCCCGGATGGCGGTGGCCCAGTTTGCGGTGAAGTACCTCCTCCTCCCCTGGCAGAAGGCGGAGGCCCGCTTCAGGGACCTGCTCCTGGACGGGGACACCCCCCAGAACCTCCAGGGCTGGCAGTGGGCGGGGGGCCTGGGGGTGGACGCCGCTCCCTACTTCCGGGTCTTCAACCTGGTGGAGCAAGGCCGGCGGCACGACCCCGAAGGAGCCTGGCTCCGGCGCTGGGCCCCGGAATACCCTTCCTACGAGCCCAAGGAACCCCTAGTGGACCTCGGGGAAGCCCGCAGGCGCTACCTGGAGTTGGCCCAAAGGCTGGTCCGAGGGTAGGCCGGGCCACACCCTCTGGGGATGCGGCAGGATAGGCTCGGGCCATGTTCCGGGTGAGAAACCCCCAAAATGCCCTCCGGACCATAGCCCTGGTCCGCTACAGCCTGGCGGCCCTCTTTCTCCTCTTGGCCCTTTTGCGGGAGGAAAGGCTCCTCTTCCTGGGCCTGGCCCTCCTGGCCTTCCTCATGGCCCGCACGGGCTACTGCCCCCTCATCCGCCGCTAGGATAGCCCCATGACGGCCGTCCTAGACCTTAAACGGGCCTTGCCCGACCTAAGGCGCCTCCGGGAAGACCCTTTGAGCACCCTCCTGGACTGGGGTAGGGCCCATCCCCGGCTGCGCCTCCCCCTGCCGGGCATGCCCCTACACCTGGTGTTTGACCCGGAGGGCGTGGAGCGGGTCCTCCTGGGGCCGGATGTTAAGGCCACCTTCCAGTACCGGGAACTTTCCCGCCTCACGGGTCGGGGCCTCCTCACCGACTGGGGGGAGGACTACCAAAAGGCCCGCAAGGCCCTCAAGGACCCCTTCCTGCCCAAGGCGGTGGCCGCCTACCGCCCGGCCCTCGAGGCGGAGGCCGAGGGGTTCTTCGCCTCCTGGCAGCCTGGGGAACGCCGGGACCTGGACCGGGAGATGCTCCACCTCTCCCTGCGCTTCCTGGGACGGGCCCTTTGGGAAAAACCCCTCCCCGAAAGGATCGCTGAGCTGGCCCTCTCCGCCCTGGAGCGGATCATCGAGCGCATGCAGAACCCCTTCTCCCGGCTGAACCTCCTGGCGGAGGGGCGCTTCCACCAAAACAAAAGGGCGCTGGAAGAAGCCGCCCTTCCCCTCCTGGAAGAGCCTCCCCTCTCCGCCCTTCCCCGGGAGCGGGCCCTGGCCGAGGCCAAAACCCTCCTGGTGGCGGGGCACGAGACCACGGCCAGCGCCCTCACCTGGAGCCTCTTCCTCCTTTCCCAAAGGCCCGAGTGGCAGGAGAAGGTGGCCCAAAGCGAGGCCCACGCCCTGGCCGCCTTCCAGGAGGCCTTGAGGCTCTACCCCCCCGCCTGGATCCTCACCCGCAAGGCGGAAGCCCCCCTGGACCTGGGGGAGGAACAGGTGCCCGCGGGCACCAAGGTGGTCCTCTCCCCCTACGTGACCCACCGCCTCTATTTCCCCGATGGGGATGCCTTCCTGCCCGAGCGGTTCCTGGGGCAAAGGGGCACGCCTTCCGGGCGCTACTTCCCCTTCGGCCTGGGGAAGAGGCTCTGCCTGGGGCGGGACTTCGCCCTCTTGGAAGGACCCGTGGCCCTCAGGGCCTTCTTCCGCCGCTTCCGCCTTCCCCCTCTCCCCGCCCCCAAGGTGCACGCCGGGGTCACCCTGCGGCCCCAAGGGGGCCTTTGGGTTACCCTGGAGGGGGCATGACCTACCTGGAGTTCCACCTGGTCTTCGTCCTGCCCCCCCTCCTCCTGCTCCTCCTCTGGGCCCGGCCCAGGGCCCCAAGGCTTTGGGCCTACCTCCTCATGCCCCTCATCGCCTTTCTCTACACCACCCCCTGGGACAACTACCTGGTCTGGAAGGGGGTCTGGGGCTACCCCGAGGGGCGGGTGCTCCTCCGCATCGGGTACGTGCCCTTGGAGGAGTACCTCTTCTTCCTCCTCCAGCCCCTTCTCACCGGGGCCCTCCTCCTCCGCCTGGCGGGGGAGCCTCCAAGCCCCGGCCCGGGCCTTGCCCGGGTGGTGGGGGGTGGGCTCTGGCTCCTCCTGACCGCCTTGGGCGTGATGCTCCTGGCTCTCGGGGGGCCCTACCTCTACCTGGGCCTCATCCTGGCCTACTTCGCCCCGGTCTTCGTCCTCCAGTGGGCCTTCGGGGGGGACCTGCTTTGGGCCTGGCGGAAGCCCCTCCTCCTGGGGGTCCTCCTCCCCACCCTCTACCTCTGGTTCGCCGACTTCTGGGCCATCACCCGGGAGGGGATCTGGTGGATCTCCGAGGCCTACACCCTGGGGGTGAAGGCCTTCGGCCTGCCCCTGGAGGAGATGGCCTTCTTCCTCTTCACCAACCTGGCGGTGGTGCAGGGCCTCCTCCTGGCCTGGCACCCCGAGGCCCTGAGGCGCCTGCGATGAGGCTTAGCCCGGAACGCCCCTTTGCCCGCCTGCTCAAGACCCTGGTGGAAGGGATGCTCCAGGCCTCCCTGAGGCGGAGCCTCCGGGGGGTCTATCTGCGGGGAGAGGTGCCGCCCGGTCCCCTGGTCCTGGCCATGAACCACCACAGCTACTTTGACGGCCACCTGGTCTGGTTTCTGGGAAAGCGCCACCGCCACTCCCTGAGCCTCTTGGTGGCGGAGGAAAACCTCAAGGCCTTCCCCATTCTGGCCCTGGCGGGGGCCCTCGAGGCGGGGCGGGTGCGGGAGGCCCTAAGGCGCCTGGCCAGGGGCGAGTGGGTGGCGGTCTTCCCCGAAGGGGCCCTGCGCTACCCCGGCCCCCTGGGCCCCTTGCGCCCTGGGGCCTCCTGGCTGGCCCGCAAGGCCGGGGTGCCCCTCCTCCCCGTGGCCTGCCGGGTGGCCTTGCGGGGCTTCGAGCACCCCGAGGCCTTCCTGTGGGCAGGGGAACCCCTCCCCCCCGAGGGGGACCTGGAGGGGGCCTTGGGGGAGCTCCTTGCCCGGCTGGACCGCCTCCTGGCCCAAACCCACCCCCGGGAGGTGCCAGAAGGCTTCCGGGAAGCCTTTCGGGGGCGGCGGAGCCTGGAGGAGCGGGTGCGGCCCCTGGTGGAGGCCGTGAGGCGGCTATGACCCCTCCTGCCGACTTCTTCTTCGGGGTCTTCCTCTTCCTCCTCCTCCGCCTCCTCGCCCTCCTCCACAACCTCCTCCGCTTCCCCCGCCTCGCCCCCAAGCCCACCTCCAAGCGGCCCACCGCCTCCCTCCTGGTGCCCGCCCGCAACGAGGCGGAAAACCTGAGGCGCACCCTCCCAAGCCTCCTGGGGCAAGGGGCCCTGGAAGTCTTGGTGCTGGACGACGGCTCGGAGGACGAAACCGCGGAGGTGGCCCTGAACCTGGGCCAGGGCCACCCCGGCTTCCGCCTCCTCCAGGGCAAGCCCCTGCCCCCAGGCTGGACCGGGAAAAACTGGGCCTGCTGGCAGCTGGCCCAGGAGGCCCGGGGGGAGGTCCTGGTCTTCACCGACGCCGACGTCCTTTGGCAGGCGGGAGCCCTGGGGGGGCTTCTGGAGGGGCTGGGGGAGGCCGACCTTCTCTCCGCCTTGCCCCGGCAGGAGGCCCGGGGGCTTCCGGTGGCGGCCACGGTGCCCTTTGTGATGGGAGGCCTCTTCTCCTTCCTGCCCCACCCCCTCCTGGAAGCCCTGAGGGTGGCCAACGGCCAGGTGCTAGCCTTCCGCCGGGAGGCCTACTTCGCCTCGGGAGGGCACCAGGCGGTGCGGGGGGAGGCGCTGGAGGACGTGGCCCTGGCCCGGCGGGCAGGGCGGTTCCGCCTGGCCCTGGGCACGGACCTCTTCGCCGCGGCGATGTACCGGGGCTACCGGGAGGTGGTGGAGGGTTTCGGAAAAAATTTCCTGGAGATCCACCTCAAGAACCCCGCGGTCCTCCTGGGAAGCGCCTTCTACCACCTCTCCCTCTACACCCTGCCCTGGCTTTTCGGGCGCTTTGAGCTAGGGCTTTTGGGCCTAGCGGAGAGGCTTCTGGTGCAGGCAGCCCTGGGGGGCCCCCTCTGGCCCGCCCTCCTCACCCCCCTGGCTCCCCTTTTCCTCCTCCCCGTGTACCTGCGGGCCCTCCTCCCGGGCAAGCGCTGGAAGGGGCGGGTCCTCTAACCCCCCTGGCCAAGGGGTAGGGCCTGGCCCCGGGTTCCGGCAGAGGGGGAAGGGTTCCGTGCGAAGGGGCATGGCTTTCCCGATAGGACGCCCAAGTACCCGCCCGCAAAGGTCGCCCCATCGGCCAAAGCCAAAGCGGCGCGCTTATGGCCCCTTTGGGGCCCCCCCCCCCGNCATACGCCTGGCGGCCATGGGCCTCGAGGTCCTGGTCCTGGAGAAGCTGGACGGGCCCGGGGGCAGGGCCCGGGTGCACCGGGCGGAGGGCTTCACCTTCGACATGGGGCCCACGGTGATCACCGTGCCCCAGTTCCTGGAGGACCTCTTCGCCACCCGTCCCGGGGAGCCTAGGCTCTACCCCGACTTCCCGGCGGAGGAGGACCTGCGGCACACCTCCCAGTACGTGCAGATCGTGCCCCTGGACCCCTTCTACCGCATCCACTTCCCCGATGGCACCCACTTCGACTACAACAACGACCGGGAACACCTCCTTTCCGAGATCCGCCGCCTGGCCCCGGAGGACCTCGAGGGCTACCTCCGCTTCGAACGGGATGCCCGGGCCATCTTCCAGCGGGGCTTTTTGGAGCTGGGCTTCACCCACTTCGGAAGCCTATGGGACCTCCTCCGGGTGGCCCCGGACCTCCTCAGGCTGGACGCGGTCCGTCCCCTCTTCTCCTTCGTGAAGAAGTACTTCCAAAACCCCAAGATGCGCCAGGTCTTCTCCTTTGAAAGCCTCCTCATCGGGGGAAACCCCCTCTTGGTCCCCGCGATTTATGCCATGATCCACTTCGTGGAGCGGAACTGGGGGGTGCACTTCGCCATGGGGGGCACAGGGGCCCTGGTGCGGGGGCTGGTGCGGAAGCTGGAGGAGCTGGGGGGAAGGATCCGCTACGAAGCTCCCGTGCGCCGCATCCTCACCCGGAAGGGGAAGGTGGTGGGGGTGGTGCTGGAAAGCGGGGAGCGGCTGGACGCCGAGGTGGTGGTCTCCAACGCCGACTACGTGCACACCTATGGGGAGCTTTTGGCCCCGGAAGACCGCTTTTGGCATGGGGACTGGCGCCTAAAGCGCACCCGGCTTTCCATGAGCCTCTTCGTGGCCTACTTCGGCTTCCGCGCCCGGGGGGACGAGGGGGAAAGACTCCGCCACCACAACGTCCTCCTCTCGGAGCGCTACGAGGGGCTTCTCAAGGACATCTTCCACCGGAAGGTCCTCCCCGAGGACTTCGCCCACTACCTCCACCTCCCCACCCTCACCGACCCCTCCCTGGCCCCCCCGGGGCACCACGCCGCCTACACCCTGGTGCCCGTGCCCCACAACGGGAGCGGCCTGGACTGGCGGGAGATCGGGCCCCGGTACCTGGAAAAGGCCCTCCGCTACCTGGACGAGGCCGGCTACCTGCCCGGGCTTATGGACCGGCTGGTCTACACCCACTTCGTCACCCCAGACTACTTCCAGTGGACCCTCAATAGCCACCTGGGGAACGCCTTCGGCCCCGAGCCCGTCCTTTGGCAGACGGCCAGCTTCCGCCCCCACAACCGCTCTGAGGACGTCCGGGGCCTCTACCTGGTGGGCCAGAGCTACCAGCCGGGGGCGGGCCTGCCCAGCGTGATGATGTCGGCCAAGATGACCGCCAGGCTCATCGCCCAAGACCTGGGCCTGGAGCGGGCCCCCAGGGCCCTCCTGGAGGCTAGGGCTTGAGCACGCTAGAGAGGAAGCGGAAGCACCTGGAGGCCTGCCTCCACGGGGAGGTGGCCTACCAGAGGACCACCACCGGCCTGGAGGGCTTCCGCCTCCGCTACCACGCCCTGGCGGGCTTGGCCCTAGAGGAGGTGGACCTCACCACCCCCTTCCTGGGCAAGGTCCTGAAGGCCCCCTTCCTCATCGGGGCCATGACCGGGGGGGAGGAAAACGGGGAGCGGATCAACCTGGCCCTGGCGGAGGCGGCGGAGGCCCTGGGGGTGGGGATGATGCTGGGCTCGGGGCGCATCGTCCTGGAAAGGCCCGAGGCCCTCCGGAGCTTTAGGGTGCGGAAAGTGGCCCCCAAGGTTCTCCTCATCGCCAACCTGGGCCTAGCCCAGCTTAGGCGCTACGGACGGGAGGACCTCCTCCGCCTGGTGGAGATGCTGGAGGCGGACGCCCTGGCCCTCCACGTGAACCCCTTACAGGAGGCGGTGCAGCGGGGGGACACGGACTTCCGGGGACTCCTGGAGCGCCTGGAAGCCCTCCTTCCCCTCCCCTTCCCCGTCCTGGTGAAGGAGGTAGGGCACGGGCTTTCCCGGGAAGCCGCCCTGGCCCTAAGGGGGCTTCCCCTGGCGGCGGTGGACGTGGCCGGGGCCGGGGGGACCAGCTGGGCCCGGGTGGAGGAGTGGGTGCGCTTTGGGGAGGTGCGCCATCCGGAGCTCTGCGAAATCGGCATCCCCACCGCCCAAGCCATCCAGGAGGTGCGGGAGGTCCTGCCCCATATCCCCCTCATCGCCTCCGGGGGGGTGTACACGGGAACCGATGCGGTGAAGGCCCTGGCCTTAGGGGCCGACCTGGTGGCGGCGGCCAGGCCCCTCCTCAGGCCCGCCCTCGAGGGCCCTGAGGCGGTGGCCGCCTTTCTCGCCGACTACCTGGGGGAGATGCGCACCGCCCTCTTCGCCATCGGGGCCAGGACCCCCAAGGAGGCCCGGGGGCGGATTGAGCCCTGGCCGCCTAAGTAGCCGCACGCAAAGGCTGCCCCACCGACCAAAGCCAAAGTGGCGTGCTTATGGCCTCTTTGGGGCCCCCGNTCGAAGAGGGCCTGGGCCTGGAGGTAGTCCTCCCCAAAGCGCAGGGCCCAGGACTGGAGAAGGACCAGGAGGGCCTCGAGGGGCACCCGCTCCTCCCGAAAGTCCGCTAAGAGGTCCAGGAAATGGGCCTTCTCCTTGGGGGAAAGGGCCTTTTTGAAGTACCCAAAGGCATGGAGCAGGGCATCGGCCATGGCCGGCAGGCGGAAGAGAAGCCGGGTAGCTTGCAAGAAACCCTCCTCATAAGCCTGGCGTACTTGGTCAAACGGCTCTCCCCTGGCCTCTGCCAGAAGCCTTCCCAAAGCCTTGGTAGCCTCCTGGTGGTGGGCGTGGAGGAGGAGCTTGTAGCGGGCGTGGAAGGCCATGAGGCCGGGGAGGTCCTCCACCGCCCTAAGCCGCGCCAGGGCGAAGATGCGGGTGAGAAAGTGAGCCCGGATGCGGGCGTTGGTGAGCCTCCCCTCATCCTCCTTGGGAAGGAGGGGAAAGGCCTTTTCCGCCGCTTGGGCAAAGAGGCCAGCCCCCTTGCCCACCACCCCACCGCCCTCGGCAGAGGCGTAGACCTTGGCGTCTTTGAGGGCACAGGAGGGAGAGCGGTTTTTCAGGATGAACCCCTCCACCCGCCCCAGGGAGGCGAGGAACCCCTGGCTGAAGCGCTCCATCCTCTCCGTCAGGTCCTCCCCGGTTTGGGGCTGAAGCATGCGCACCCCTTCCCCCGCCCGTACCAGGCGCACCGTGGGCCTCGGCACCCCCAGGCCGATCTCCACTTCCGGGCACACGGGGATGAAGTCCACATGCTCCCGCAAGGCAGCCACAATCCGATCTGGTATCAGTTCCCCCGAGTAGCGCACGGCGGCAAAGCCCAAGCAGGCGCTCACCACCACCTTCGGCCGGGGCCAAAAGGCTTCCATGTTTCCATTGTCTTACGGAACCCAAGGGGGAAACGTAGCCCTCGCCATTTCAAAACCCCCTCTTGAAACGAAGCACCCGCACGCAAAGGTTGCCCCATTAGCCAAAGCGGCTTGCTTATCGCCTCTTCGGGGCCCCCCCCCCGGGCNGCTCCCCCGCACGATCAACCTGGATCCATCCGGAAAGCAGCCTGCAGCGATCCGCCAAAACCCGGGCCGCCACATGACCGAGTCCTGACACCCCCAGGTCGGGTCCGGAGGAAAAGGAGGCCCCCGCCCCCTGTGGGGCGGGGATAGGCGAGCGTTAGGGCTTAGTCAAACTTGTTCTGTTGCAGGAGGCTAGCCGTCTGCAGCACCGAAGGAATGGCCCCTGCCACCTTGCGGAGGTTGGCCCGGGTGCCCTTGTACCAAGGAATGGTGGTCTTGGGATCGGTGTAGCCCGAGACCAGGGAGTTGGAGGTACCCCGCCAGTGGTACATGACCAGGAAGAGCATTCCCGGCTTCACCGCATCGGTCACGTAAACCATGAAGGTGCCGTTGCCTTCTTCGTTGTAAACCTCCACCAGGTCCCCGGACTGGAGGCCGAGCCGCTTGGCATCCTGCGGGTTGACCTCCACATACGGCAAGGGGAGAGCCCTGGACTTCTCGGGCAGACGGCGGTCGTGGTAAGCAGTCTGCCAGATGGTTTGGGCCCGCCCCGTGGTGACCCAGAAGGGATACTGGTTGGTCTTCTCCCCTTCCAGGTATTTGGCAACCTCAACGGGATAGCCCTCCCAGTCATCGGTGCCGTACCACTTGAACTTGCCGTCGGGGGTGCCGAACTTGTGGGTGTAACGGCGCACGGTGCCCACCAGCTTCCCGGTCTTGGGATCCCGGCGAACAGGGGTTTGGATGCCCTGCTGGCCCACCTCCTTCAGGAACTTGTAGGTGACCCCTTTGTAGTTCTCCGGCTCCAGCTTGGCCTCGTCCTCCTCGCCCACCCGGTTGTCGCCGAACTCCTCCGCCCCGGCCAGGAAAACATCCTCATCGGTTTTCCAGTTTTTGCCGAACTCGAACTTGGCCGCCTCCTGGGTCTTGCCCTCGGCCCGGTAGAGCTCGGCGATTCGCAAGCCCACCCACTTGAAGATCTCCCAGTCGGGCTTGGCCTCGCCGGGCGGGTCCATAAACTTTTCGTAGAGGCGCAGGAGGCGGCTGTTGCAGTTGATGGAGGTGTCGTTGGCTTCGCCCCAGGCGGCCGCGGGCAGGATCAGGTGGGCGTCGCGGGCGGTTTCCGTCATGTAGATATCCTGGACCACCATGAAAAGGGCATCGGGGTCGGAGTAGAGCACGTCCAGGATTTTCTTCACCCGTTCCTGGATGGTTCCAGGCTCCCCACCCGCACCCAGGGCCTTGGTGAGCTTCTCCGTGCGCTCGTGGATGCGCTTGCGGAAGACCTGGGCGTTTGGCGTGGACAAATAAGGGTCGTTGGCGATCACCCAGTAGAACTTGCCCTTGCCATCCGTGAGGAACTTATCCACGTTGACAGGGGGGCCACCCCGGTAGATGGAGCCCGGGGTGGGGGCAGGAGGCCGCACGTACCCCTCCTGGTGCCCGCCCTGACGGCCACAGCCCGTGCCCGGGCGGCCGATATTGTGGGTGAGGACCGCCAGCTGCACGATGGCCGCCACCTGGTCGTAGTTCTTCATGTTCCAGATGATGCCCTTCTCGTAGATGGTGAGGGTGCGGCGCTTGAAGCGGCCCGCCTTGGGCTTGGCGATCCAGTCCGCAGCCTTCTCAATCTGGGCCCGGGGCACCCCGGTAATCCGCTCCACCTGGGCCATGAACTCGGCATAGGGCACCTGAAGCTTGAGGCTCTTCTGCTTGTACTCCTCAAAAAGCTTCATGTCGGTGCGGGCCTCTAGGTAGGCCATGTCGTAATAGCCCCGCTCCCAGACCACGCGGGCGATGGCGTTGGCCAGGATGTAGTCCGTGCCCAGGTTGGGCTGAAGGAGAAGGACCCGGTCCTTGGCTACGGTTTCGGCGATGGTGTAGGAAGAGGTCTTCCGCGGGTCGATCACGATCAGGTAGCCTGGCTCTGCCGGCTCACCCCGGTCGAAGGCTTCCTGCTTCTCCGCTACCGTGTTCCCCTGGATGTTGGGGAGCATGTGCTCGGCGTAGAACACCGTAGCGGTTTCATAAGTGTTAGCCCCCCAGAGAACAATGGTGTCGGCCAGCCGGGCGTCCTCATAGGTGTAGTTGAGCTCGTGCACCCCCCGCTCGCGGCTGCCCCACACCTCGGAGTTATAGGCAGGCCGGTTATGGATGGCGATGTGCTTCACCGAAAGGGCGCTGAAGAAGAGCTTACCCGCCCCGTAGTTGTCCTCAAACCCTTGGCCCGAGCCCCCGTGGTCGTAACACTTCACGGCGATGTTGTCGTCGTTGCCGTCACGGTCGCGGATGCCCTTGATGACCCCGGCCATTAGGGTGAGGGCGTCCTGCCAGGTGATGGCCTGGAACTGATCTCCTACTCGGAGAAGGGGATACTCAAGCCGGTCCTGAGTGCCCCGGTCCAGGCTCCAGACTGTGAGGGCGTTGGTGCCGCCCCGGATGGAGTAGTTACCCCGGTTGATGGGGCTGTCCTTGGCGGGAACAATCACCACGTTGTACTGGCGGCCGTCCTTACCCACGGTGATGGCGTGCATGGTCTCCGTGTAGCTCTGGCCGGCCAAGGGCGGCTGGGCCTGGGAGAGGTCCAGGCCAAAGGCGTTCTGGTTGGGCTTCAAGCCGCCCTGCTCGCCCACGGGCCAAACGTACACCTTGTAGCCGCAACCCACGTTGCAGTACTGGCACACCGTGTTGTGCACCCGAGCGTTCTTGGGAGGAATGGGAAGCTGGTCCCTTCGAGGAATAAGCGCCATACCCTACACCTCCTACACGTTCTTGACCCGGCCCCAGATGAGACCGGCCACAGCCACCGCGTAAATATCACCCTTGCCGTCTATGCGCAAAGGAATCTGGGGAAGCCAGGAGCTGGCCAAGCCCTGGTAGGTCTGCCCGGCCTTGGCGGGGTCGAACATGGAGTAGTGGCAACGACAGAGAAAGCGGCCATTCTCGTACTGCACAGGGCAGCCCATATGGGTGCAAAGGGCTGAGAAGGCCACGATGTCCCGCCCAGGCCCTACCCCCCCGATGGCCGGCCTGCCCAGCTTGACCAAGATGGCCGGGGTAGAGGCATCAGGGTAGCTGAAGCCGATGGGCTGACCCGTGCGGATCTGCCCAAGGTTGGCCACCTTGACCGCCGGATAAGTGAGACTCGGAGCATACCACAGTTGGGCCCGGCCTCCCGCGGTAAAGACCGCGGTGGCGGCAACGGTCACCTTCACGAAGCGCCTGCGGGTCAACGTTTGCGTCATATGCTTTCACCCCCTTTGGGTGGTTCGATTTGAACTATATCAAACAGAAGGGACACTTGTCAACTCCTATCGCAATCCTTCTACATTACCCCTGTAAGGTATGAGGCGGCGACGCTCCCCGGGCTTTGCCCCTGCTCCTACGTTCCTTGCCGGCTATACTGGCAACCGTGGACCTCACCCTGCGCCGCCTCGAGGCCCTGGCCCACCCCGCCCGGATGGCCATCGTCCGCCTCTTGGCGGAACTCCCCGACGAACACACCGCCTACGACCCTCGCTGTGGCACTGCCTATGGGGTCTGCTTTTGCCATCTGAAGGAGAAGACTGGCCTCTCGGGCCCCACGGTGAGCCACCACCTGAAGCTCCTACGGGAAGCGGGCCTTGTGGAAGGAGTTCGGGTGGGGCGCTGGACCTACTTCCGCCTGCGCCCTGGCGCCCTCGAGGCTCTCGGGCATGAGCTCCTCAATCTGGCCCACCATGCCGCCAAGGTATCGACCAAAGCGGTCTAGGCTGACCAGCATCCCGTGGATTTGCGGGTCTTCATAACATCCATGTATACTGAAAGCAAGGGGCGGTAGCCCCCTAAAGACCTCGGAGGCGTTGAAGCCTGTCCTGTATGTGGGCGCCTGGGACAGGCAGAGCTAGTGGCGCAACCGGCCGAGGTAAAGCTAGATTTCCTCTCTTCCCCTTGGGCTTTGACCTCAGCTGGCCAGGCGCCCAGCCTGGCCCTAAGGCTTTTTAGGGCGTTCGGAGGCGAAGAACCGTGGAACCCAAGATGGGCGCCAAGGGACACGGGGAGCCAGTGGCGCAACCGGCCGGACGCTGGGATATGTTCACCGCGCCGACCCTTGCGCCACCTCCCCCAAGGAGCCGCGTCCAGCGGCGTGTTTGTGGGAGGTGGTGGGCGTGCTTAGGCTCCTAACGGTGCTTCTGGTGCTGGTGGCCTGTGGAAGCTGGGGATCCCAGGGGGATGGCCATACCCTTTCGATCCGCATCCCCCCCATCCTTCACCTCGAGGTGAAGGAATTGGGTCTGCGGGTGGACGCCCTGGCACCCCATCCACCCCTGATCCTCGGCGAAGGCCACTACACCGTGAGGGTAGTGGCCAACACCGCCTGGACTTTGACGCTGGAGGGGCCCCCCCATCTAGCCCAGACCCTCGAGGGCCGGGGCCGCCTCGAGGTTGCCGTCACCGTGCCCCCGGGGGCGGAGGTCCGCCTCGTGTTGCGTCCAAAGGGCTGAACCTTCACACGGCTTTCACATGACTTGCTAACATGAAACCTGTAGGGGAGGTGTGGATCCCTCGCATCCCAACATGGGCGCCAAGGGACGAGGGGGAGCCAGTGGCGCAACCGGCCCCGAACCTTTTTGGAGGTGGAGCATGCGCAAGCTGGTTGCACTCATGGCCCTCTTGGCAGGTCTGGCCCTGGCCCAGACCACGGACAGCCACACGGTGTCGGTCACCATTCCCTCCATCCTCAGCCTGGAGATCGACGCCAGCGACTTCATCTTCGACTTCAGCAACGGCAGCCTGACCGGGAACGAAAAGGTGACGGTAAACGGTAACGACTACACCAAAGCCTCCTTTGCCGCCTACAACGCCTTCATCGACACCGCCACAGGCACCCAGACCTTCGCCCCCACCAGCGTGACGGGGGCGGGGAGCAACGACTACGCCACCGCCACCGTGCGCACCAACCGGGCGCAGTGGACGGTGAGCATCTCCAGCATCGGCGGCTCCCTGGCAGGCCCCCTCAGCAACAGCCGGGTGAGCGTGTTCGCAGAGAAGGATAGCGGCAAGGGAACTTCCCAGACTTCTGCGCTCACCACGCTGAGCGCTCCCCTGACTCTCTTCAAAGCTGACGCCGGCGGCCAGGGCAGGTCGGTTTACAAGATCTACTACCTGCTCCAGATGGACATCAACGACGACATCCCCCTCACGGGCTACAATTCCCAGATCACCATCAACTACACCCTCACCAGCCCCTAAGCGGACCTCAGGCATGAGCGCGCCCCCAGACGCCCCCTGGCCCTGGGGGCGCTTGCCGTAGGATGGAGGGAGCCATGCGGAAAGCCTTCGTGTTCGCCTTCCTTCTCACCACCGCCCTCGCCCAGGTAAGCCTGACCCTCTCCCCCGCCAGGGTGGAGCTTTCCCTGGCCCCCGGCGAAGCCTTCTCCTTCCCCGTGCAGGTGCAAAACGGCCTCCCCCGGGAGGAGCCCTTGACGGTGCGCCTCTCCCCCTTCCGGGTGCGGGAGGACGGGGGCGTGGAGGAGCTTCCTGCGGGAGGCGAGCTGTGCCGGGCCCTCCAGGTGCGCCCCACCGCCTTCACCGTGCCCCCTCAAGGCCGGGCCGAGATGCTGGTGGAGGGGAAGGCCCCTGAGGGCCAGGGAACCCTGGCCTGCCTGGTGGTTTTCACCGCCCAGCCCCGCCTGAGCCGCCAGGGCGGGGTCCAGGTGGCCCTGCGCCCGGAGATCGGCCTGGCGGTGTACGTGACCCTGCGGGGCACGGAGAAGCCCGCCCTGCGGGTGGGGGTCGGAGGCGAAGGGGGGAGCCTGCCCGTGGTCCTGGAAAACCCCGGCAACGTCCTCCAGCGGGTGAGCGGGGAGGCCCTGGTCCTGGACGGGGAGGGAAAGGAGGCGGCCCGCCTGCGCCTGGAGGAGGTGCCCGTGTGGCCTGGGGGGAGGAGGAAGCTCACGCTGGAACCGGACAAGCCCCTATCCCCAGGGCGCTACCGGGTGGTCCTGGTACTGGAAAGCGCCCACGGGCGCTACGCTGCGGAGGGAGTATGGGTCGTGCCTTAGCCCTTCTCCTCTTCCTCCTCCCCGCCCTGGCCCAGACCTCCGTCACCTGCGACGCCACGGAGGTGCGTTTTGACTTTTCCGACCCAGGCCCCCTCACCTTCCTCAACGGCTACCCCGTGGCCAGCCTGGCGGGCTACCTCCACCTCCTAGACCTGGGAAGCGCCCTCAGCTTCCTTCCCACACAGGTGGTGGGGGAAAGGGGACAGGCGGTTTCCTGCCAGGTGCGCACCCGGAACAAGGGCAAGAGAGGGACGGTCTGCGGGGCGGGAAACACCTACTGCCTGCGCCTCTCCGGGGTGTCGGGGAGCCTGCCCCTTCCCCTCACTGCCCCCGATCGGCTTCTGGTGCAGGTCCAGGTGGTAAGCGGCACCCTGGCCGTCAACCACGCCCCAACCCCCACGCCCATCGGCAACTTGCCCGACAACGGGGGCCTGGCCAGCGTGGGGCCCAACAGCACCGTTTCCCTTGCCCTCTGGCTTTACCTGCGCCTGGACCCTGGCGACGCCTTCCCCACCCTCCCCACGGGCGGCAGCCTAAGCCTGACCTACGTCCTGGAAGGGGACTGAGATGCGCTTCCTCCTCCCCCTCCTCCTGGCCCTGGGCCTCGCCCTGGGAGAAGGCCTCCCCGCCGAGCCGGGCAAGGCCCTGACCCTGGTCTTCCCTGGCCTGGGGGAAGGCCCGCTGTCCTGGCAGGTGGAGCTCTTCCGCCCCCTCCTCCTCCCGGAAAGGGCCGAGGGCTTGGCGGTGGCGGTCCTGGAGGTGCCCCTGGAGGTGCCCCCTGGGGCCTACCCCGTCTGCCTCCGCCAGGGGGAGGTGGAGCGGTGCCAGGAGGTGCGGGTGCCGGAGGTGCGGAGGCTTTTGGCGGAGGTGCCCGCCAAGGCCCAAGGGAGCCTGGCCGTGGCCTTAGAAAACCGGGGCAACGTGCCCCTACGGGTACGCCTGGCCTCCGCCAGGGAGAGTGCGATCTTCCTCCCGCCCCAGGAGGTGGCCCTGGCCCCAGGGGAGAAGCAGGTGGCCTTCTTCTCCGGCCTGGAGCCGGGGGAACTCCTTCTCCTCCTCTCGGACGGGCGGGAGGAGCGGCGGTACCTGGTGCGGGTGGAGGGGGAGGGCGGGCCACCCCCCTACCGCCTGGCGGGGCTCCTGGAGGGGGGCTTCCCTGGGCCCTGGGGGGCCTTCTCCCTGCAAGGGGCCCTGGCGCGGGAGGCTTCCCTCGCCCTGCGGGTGGAGGCGGAAAGCGCGCTTTCCGCCAGGGTGGGCCTGGCCCTGGGGCCCTACGCCCTCGAGGCCAGCACCCTGCCCGCCTTGGCCCTCCGCTACCGGGAAGGCCCCTTCTCCCTGGGCCTGGCCTACCCCTGGGCCCTGGAGGGGGAGTGGCGCCAAGGGGGGGAGGTGGTGCGCCTCGAGGCCTCCCCAGTGGCCCTGAAGGGGGCCTACGCCCGCCCAGGGCTCTCCCTCCAAGGGGCCTTCGCCGGAAGCCCTTCCTTCCGCCTGGAGTACCTGGAAGGGGATGCCCTCTACCGCCTGGCCTGGGAGGGAGGGCTGGTCCTGGGGGCGGGCCTCCCCGGCCTCTCCTTGGAGGCCTTCCTCTACCCGGAGTGGCGCCTGCGGGCCCTGGCCTACGGGCGCTTGGAGGGGCTTCCCTACCACGGGGAGGTTCTCCTGGGCGCGGGCAGCTTCGGCCTTTCCGGCGGGGTGGCCCTCCCCCTGGAGGGGCTCACCCTGGGCCTCAGGGGGGGCCTGGGGACCGCTTTGGGCCTGAGCCTCTCCTTGGGGGGAGGCGCGGGGGATTTCGGCTTCCAGGTGGGGGCGGGGCTCTCCCCTGCCGGGGCTTCCCTGGAGGGGCGCCTCGCCTACGGGGAAGGGCCCTGGTCCTTGCGGCTTGCCGGGGCCCTGGGCCCGACAGGAAGCCGCTTGGAGGTTTCCGGGGCCTACGCCTTAAGCCTCCCCGTGCCGGAGGAGGTGTCCCTGGCCCTGGGGGGTGGGGAGTGGCTCCCCGCAGAGGGGGTGGTGGAGGTGCTGGGGAGGCCCCTCCCAGGGGCCAGGGTCACCGGGGGGTACCGCCTGGCGGTGAGCGACGGGGAGGGGCGGTTCCGCCTCTACCTGCCGCGGGGCGGGGCCAGGGTGCGGGTCCAGCCGCCTCCGGAGTCCCTTGCCCTGCCGGGGGAAGCCCTGGCCCTGCCAGGGGAGCCCCTGCGCCTCTCCCTGCCCCCTGGGGCCCTCCTCGCCCTCGCCTGCGAGGGGGAGGGGCGGGGAGCCCACGTCCTGGGAGGGGTGGGAACCTTCCTGCCCTGCGGGGGGCAGGCCCTCCTGCCCCCAGGGCGGTACCGCCTCCTGCCCGAAGCCGCCCCCGGCTTCCTGGGGGAGGAAGCGGAGGTGGAGCTTCCCCCCCTGGAAAGGGTGGAGGCGCAGGTGCGCTTCGCCCCCAGGCCCCTGGAGGTTCCCGAAGCTCCCCTGGCCCCGGAGGTGGCGGTGGAGCCCCAGGTGGCGGCCCCAGGGGAGGTGGTCCGCCTCCGCTGGCAAGGAGGGGCTTCCCCCGGCCTCCTGGAGGTCTACGAGGGGGAGGCCCTCCTCCTGCGAAAGGCCCTCCGGGGGGAGGAGGCCTTGGCCTTCCAGGTGCCCTGGGAAGCGGAAGGCCCCTTGCGCCTGCGCCTGAGGGGGGAGGGCTGGCAAAAGGAGGTGCTCCTGCCCGTGGACGGGAAGAGACCCCTCTTGGAGGTCCGCCTGGACCCTCCCAGGGCGCTCCCTGGGCAAGGGGTTCTGGTGGGGGTGCGGGCCCGCTTCCCCGCGGAAGGGGCGGAGGTGGTCCTGCCGGGAGGCAGGCACCTTCCCCTCTCGCGGGCGGAGGGGCTGGGCGAGGACGGAGGAGTCCTTTTCCAAGGCACCCTGGTCCTCACCCCCGAGCTCCTCGCGGAGGCGGCGGCGGTGAGCGAGCGCTGGTGGGGCCTGAGCCTTTTGGTGAGCGCCTGGCAGGGGGACCGCCGGGTGCAGGTCCAGCTCAGGCTCCTGGTCAGCCACCCCTAGGGCCTACACTAAGGGCAAGGTGAATGTGCGCGTGGGCACCGCCAGCTGGACGGACGAAACCCTTCTGGCCTCCGGCTGGTACCCGCCCGAGGTGCGCAACCATCCGGAAAAGCGCCTCCGCTATTACGCGGAGCACTTCGACACCGTGGAGGTGGACAGCACCTTTTACGCCCTGCCCCGCCTCGAGGTGGTGGCCAAGTGGGCCGAAAGGACGCCGGAAGGCTTCCTCTTCCACGTGAAGGCCTACTCCGCCTTCACGGGGCACGGCCTCGAGGCCCAAGCCCTCCCGAAGGACCTGCGCGCCCTCCTGCCCCGCAGGGAGGGCCACCTGGCCCAGCGGGAGGTGCCGGAGGAGGTGGTGGAGGAAGCCTGGAACCGTTTCTTCGCCGCCCTCTCCCCCCTCCGGGAAGCAGGCAAGCTGGGCTACCTGCACTTCGGCCTTCCCCCTTGGACCGAGCCCAAACCCCGGAGCTTCCAGTACCTGGAGCACCTGGCGGAAAGGACCCAAGGCTACCTGGTAGCGGTGGAGTTCCGCAACCCCAAATGGTACGTGGCCTGGGGCTTTGTGCGGCGGGAGCTGAAGCGTCTGGGCCTGGTCCACGTGAGCGTGGACGCCCCGCCCCACCCCGAGGCCCCGCCCCGGGTGCTGGAGCCCACCCACCCCGTGGCCGTCCTGCGGTGTCACGGCCGGAACGCCGAGGCCTGGAAAGGCCCTCACAGCAAACCTTACGAGCGCTTCAACTGGCGCTACTCGGAGGAGGAGCTTCAGGACCTGGCCCAGGCCACCCTCACCCTGGCGGAGCGAGCGGAAAGGGTCTACGTCACCTTCAACAACAACTACGGCACCCAAGGGGTGGAGGCCGCCTTGGGCCTCAAGCGCCTGCTCGGCCTAGGGCCCCCGCCGTGGCCCAAGGGCCTTCTGCCATAAGGTCTTCGTGCTACCTTGAGGGGAATGGCGCGCCCTCCCCTATCCGAAGCCCAGGAGGACTACCTGAAGCAGCTCTTCCTCCTGGAGGCAGAGCGGCAGGGCCCGGTGCCCACCCAAGCCTTGGCCCACCGCCTGCAGGTCAAGCCCCCTTCGGTGACGGAGATGCTGAAAAAGCTCGCCGCCCTGGGCCTGGTGGTCCACGTCCCCTACCAAGGGGCGAATCTAACGGAGGCAGGGCGCAGGGTGGCCCTCGAGGTGCTGCGGCACCACCGGCTCCTGGAGGCCTACCTGCACCGGGCTTTGGGGTACGGCTGGGAGGAGGTGCACCAGGAGGCGGAGCGCCTAGAGCACGTGATCAGCGAAGCCTTTGAGGAGCGCATCGCCGAGCTTCTTGGCCACCCCCCCTTTGACCCTCACGGGGACCCCATCCCCACCCGGGAGCTGGCCCTGCCCGAGGTGCGGGCGCTTCCCCTCCCGGAAGCCCCCTTGGGGGAGGCCAAGGTGGTGCGGGCCTTGGCCCAAGACCAGGGAACCCTGAACCTTCTCCGGCGGCTCGGCCTGGTTCCAGGGAAGCACCTACGCATCCTGGGAAAGGAGGGCGGGGTGCGGGTGGAGGTGGCGGGGGAGGTCTACCTGCTACCCACCGAGCTGGCCCAGGCGGTGGGAGTGGAGGGGGTAGCCTAGGAGCATGAACCCCATAGACCTGCGCAGCGACACCCTCACCCGCCCCACCCCGGCCATGCGCCGGGCCATGGCTGAGGCGGAGGTGGGCGACGACGTCTACGAGGAAGACCCCACGGTGAACCGCCTCCAGGAGTTGGCGGCAGAGGTGCTGGGCTTTGAGCGGGCCCTGTTCCTCCCCACGGGCACCATGGCCAACCAGGTGGCCCTGCTCCTGCACCTGCGGCGGGGAAGCGAAGTCCTGGTTCCCGAAGGGGCCCACCTCTACGAGTACGAGCTGGGTGCCCCCGCCCTGCTTTCCGGCGCCCTGGTGCGGCCCGTGCCCGCCCCACGAGGGGTGCCAGACCTCAGGGCCTTGCAAAACGCCATCCACCTGGGTCCTTTCCAGGCCCCCACAGGCCTTTTGGCCCTGGAGAACACCCACAACCTGGCGGGGGGCACCGTGGTGCCCCTGGAGGTGCAGGAGGCCTTCCTGGCCTTGGCCCAAGCCCACGCCCTCCCCACCCACCTGGACGGGGCCCGCCTGCACAACGCCGCCGCTTACCTGGGGGTGGAGCCCGCCCGGCTGGCCCGGGGCTTCACCACGGCCATGGTGTCCCTTTCCAAGGGCTTGGGGGCCCCAGTAGGGAGCCTCCTCCTCCTGCCCAAGGCGCTGGAAGCCGAGGCCCGGCGCTACCGCAAGCTCCTGGGGGGTGGCTGGCGGCAGGCGGGGGTGCTGGCGGCGGCGGGGCTCATCGCCCTCACCGAAGGGCCCAAGCTCCTCAAGCGGGACCACGAGATGGCCCGGGCCCTGGCCCAAGGCCTCCACCGGCTGGGGCTTGGGGTGGACCTGGAAGCAGTGCAGACCAACATGGTCTACGTCCAGGTGGAAGACCCCCAAGGCTTCCTGGAGCGCCTCGAGGCCCACGGGGTCCTGGCGGGAGCGGTGGGGGGACGGGTGCGCTTTGTGACCCACCGGGACCTAAAGGACGAAGACATTCCCGAGGCCCTGACCCGCATCGAGGCCGCCCTTCAAAGGGCGGCGTAGACCAGGGTGCGGAAGGCGAGGCCAAGCCTCGCCCCAAGCCGGGAGTGGAGGGCCCTCTCCGGCTCCAAAACGGAAAGGAGGCTAGGGGCTTGGGCCAGCAGGAGGGCCGTGAGGCCAAAGGCGGGGTCCACGAAGAAGAAGGTGCCGGCAAACCCCCACCAGTACCAGTCCCCAGGGCTTCCAGGGGCCAGGCCCGCCTCCCCTAGGCGCACCGCCACCCCCAGGCCGAAGCCGTAGCCGGGGCCCGGGCCATACTCCAGGCCCCGGTGCATGCCCGCCTGGGCCAGGGGGCCCAGGTGGTCCTGGGTCATGAGGCGGGCCAAGCGGGGGTGGAGGAGCCCTCTTCCGGTGCGCAAGGCCTCGAGGAAGCGCAGGTAGTCCCAAGCCGTCCCCACGCCCCCCATCCCCCCGGCATACCGGGGTGGGGGCATTTCCAGGGGGAGGAGGCGGATGGACCTCCCCGTTTCCGGGTCCTTGGGGAAGGGCTGGGCCAGGCGGGCGGGGTCTTGGGCCTGAAACCCCGAGTCCCGCATCCCCAAGGGGCCGAAGACACGCTCCGCCAGGAGGTCCGCCAGGCTCTTGCCGGCAAGGGCCTCGAGGAGGTGCCCCAGCACGTCGGTGGCCATCCCGTACTCAAAGGCCTCCCCCGGCTGGAAGCGGAGGGGGAGGGCGGAAAGGCGCTCCAAAAACTCCTCCCGCGTCAGGTCAAACCGGTCCACCCCCGCCTCCAGGTAGAGCCTTTTCACCGGGGAGCGGAAGAAAACCCCGTAGGTGAAGCCCGCCGTGTGGCGCAGAAGGTCATAAACGGTAACCGGCGCTCTCAGGGGCTCGGGCACCACCTCCTCCCCCGCCTCCCGCCCCACGTGGAGCCGGGAAAACTCGGGCAGGTACCGCTCCACAGGGTCCAGCAGGGAAAGCGCCCCCTCCTCCACGAAGCTGAGGGCCAGGGAGGAGACCCAGGGCTTGGTCATGGAGTAGAGGCGGAAGAGGGCGTCCTCCCGCATGGGCAGGCCCTTGCCAGGGTCCAGGTACCCTCCCACACCCTGGTAGACCACCTCGCCATCCCGGGCCAACAGGGCCACGTACCCCGGAAGAAGCCCCTGGGCGACTTGGTCATTTAAGTAAGCCTCCAGACGGGAGAAGTCCACGGTTCCCCCCAGAGGCCTTCCCCTCAGGCGGGCGCCGCCCCAAGGGTCCTGCCCCCGTCCACGAAGAGCACCTGGCCGGTGATGAAGCTGGACTCCTCGGAAACCAGGAAAAGCGCGGCGTAGGCCACCTCCAGGGGCTTCCCCGTCCGGCCCAAGGGGGTGGCGGCAATGGCCTTCTCCCGCACCTTCTCCGGCACCTTGGCCGTCATGCGGGTCTCGATGAACCCGGGGGCCAGGGCGTTCACCCGGATGCCGTACCGCCCAAGCTCCAGGGCCAGGGTGCGGGTGAGCCCCACCACCCCCGCCTTGGCGGCGGCGTAGTTGGCCTGCCCCAGGTTGCCCAGGTAGACCCGGGAGGCGGTGAGGACGATGGAGCCGGGGTTTTTCTCCCGCATGGCCTCGCTAGCCGCCTTGGCCACCAGGAAGCTCCCCGTGAGGTTCACCCGGATCACCGCCTCCCAGTCCTCCAGGGGCATCTTCCAGTGGAAGTTGTCCCGGGTGATACCGGCGTAATGCACCACCCCATCCAGGCGGCCCAGCTCCCCCAAGGCCCGGGCAAAGCCCGCCGCCACTGAGGCCGGGTCGGCCACGTCCATGACCACGGGCAGAGCCCCCGTGGCCTCCGCCGCCTCCTTTAGCGGCCCCTCCTCCAGGTCGCAGGCCACCAGCCTGGCCCCCTCCTTGGCAAAGAGCTCCAGGGTGGCCCGGCCGATGCCGTGGGCTGCTCCGGTGATGAGAACCACCTTGTCCTTGAGCCGCACGCGCCACCTCCTCACGACCGAACGGTCGGTAAGGCCACCCTACCCTTACCGGGCCTTAGGCGTCAAGGCCGACACCCGCCAGGCGAAGTAGGGGGTTTCCACGAAGGGCGGCGCGCCCCCCAGGTACACCCGGAGGCCCGGTAGGACCAGGGTTTCCCCCTCCCACTCAAAGTCCAGGGGGTCCACGGCCAGGGGGTAGTGGAGAACCCCTTGGCGGGGCAGGCCCAGCCTGAGGGCCTCCACCGGGGAGAGCCGTCCCACCAGGAGGTAGCGGGCCCTCCGAGGGCCGCTTTCGGTGTAGAAACCCACCTCCTCCCCCAGATCCAGCAGAAGGACCCGGCCCCGCACGGTGAGCCTGGCCCTATCCGTCCAAGTAGACATGGGGTCTACCCTCAATGAGGCGCACCCGCACCTGGGGACCGTAAAGGGACCGCAAAAAAGGCTCGGTGAGCACTGCCTGAGGCTCCCCTTCCGCAATAACCCTCCCTCCCTTGAGCACCGCCACCCGGTGGGCCAAGGCCGCCTGGTTGGGATCGTGGAGGACGGAAAGCACCCCCACCCCCATGCGGGAAAGCCCCCGCAAGAGGGCGAGGACCTCTGCCTGGTGCTCCAGGTCCAAAAAGGTGGTGGGCTCGTCCAGGAGAAGGTAGCGGGGCCTGGCCGCCAGCGCCCGGGCCAGGAGAACCCGCTGTCGCTCCCCTCCGGAGAGGGTGCCCAGGAAGCGCTGACGGAGGGCAGCGGTACCGGTCACCTCGAGGGCCCACTCCACCGCCTCCCAGTCCTCCCGTCTTTCCCGTCCCCAAAGCCCCTGGTGGGGGAGCCTCCCAAGACGCACCACCTCCTCCACCAGGAGGCCCTCGGGATACGGCCCGTTTTGGGGCAAATAGCCCAAGAGGCGGGCCCGCGGGTAGCTTCCATAGGCCCTGAGGGGCTTCCCCTCCAACCAAACCCTGCCCTCCCCAGGGCGGAGGAGCCCGGCTAGCACCCTAAGGAGGGTGCTCTTCCCCGAACCGTTCGGCCCCAAAAGGGCCAACCACTCCCCCGGCCTTACGGCCAGGTCCACCCCCAGGAGGGCGAACGGCCCACGGATCCCCTTGGCCTCAAGCCCTTTCACGCCGCCTCCAGAGCAGGTAGAGGAAAAAAGGCCCTCCCAAAAGGGTGGTGACCACCCCCACGGGGAGCTCCGCCGGCCGGGTCAGGGTGCGGGCCAGGAGGTCGGCCAGCGCCAAAAGGGCCGCTCCCCCCAAGGCGGATGCAGGAAGAAGTAGGCGGTAGTCCTCCCCCAGGAAGCGGCGAAGGAGATGGGGGGTGATGAGGCCCACAAAGCCGATGATGCCCGCCTGGGCCACCGCCGCGGCGGTGAGGAGGCTTACCGCCGAGAGGAGGAGGAGCTTCACCCCGGTGAGGGGCACCCCCAGGCTCCGCACCACCTCCTCCCCCAGCTGCAAGGCGTTCAGCACCCGGCCCAGAAAGAGCAGGGGGGGGAGCGCCAGGACCAGGAAGAAAAGGAGAAGCCGCACCGCAGGCCAGCCCAGAAAGGCCAGGTTGCCCAGGGTGTAGGCGAAGACCGCCCGCACCCGGTCCGCGTCCTGGAGCATCAGGTACGTGGTAAGCCCGGTAAGGACGCTCCCCACCACCACCCCGGCCAAGACCAGCTCCCCGGTACGGGCCACCCCCCCGGCCAGAAGCACGGTGAGCAAGGTGGCGAGGAGGGCACCCAGGAAGCCGCAGAGCGTGGCCGAGAAGGGCAGGGACTGGAATACGGCATGCTGGGCAAAAGAGGGGGAAAGCCCCCCGAGGAGCGTGGCGAAAAGGGTCACCCCGAAGGCCGCCCCCGAGGCGGAGCCCATGAGGTAGGGGTCGGCCAGAGGATTGCGGAAAAGCCCCTGGAAAGCCGCCCCCGCCACCCCCAAAGCCGCCCCCACCAGCATCCCCCCCAGGACCCGGGGCAGGCGCATCTCGGTGACAATGGGGTTTTCCCGCTGGCCCAAGAGGGCCTGAACCACCTCGAGGGGAGAAAGGCTAACCGTGCCTAGGGCCACCCCCAGCACCAGGGCCACAAGCAGAAGGAAAACCAGCCACAGGAGGACCAGGCTCCGCCTAAGGGCCAAAGGAAGGGCCTGGGTCATGGCCTAGCGTCCATGGAAGCAGTCCACCAGAAGCCTAAGCCCCTGGGCCACCCGGGGGCCTGGGCGGGACAGGAGGCTGTCTTGGCCCCCAGTGAACACGCAGATGCGCCCCGTCTGGACCGCCCGCACCCGGCTCCATCCAGGCCTCGTCCGGATGGTTTCCAGGGCACCTGGGTAGGTGGCCACGATCACCTCGGGGTTCTTCTCCACCACGAACTCCGGGGCGATCTTGGGGAAAAGACCCAGCTCCTTGGGGACGATGTTCACCCCCCGGGCCTTCTGGATCAAGACCCCGATGAAGCTCTCCGGGCCCACGGTGTAGGGGGTGGGGTCGATCTCGTAGTAAACCCGGGGCCGGGTCGTGGCCTTGGCCGCACGGGACTCCTCCTGGTACACCTCCCGCTGGATCTGGGCCACCAGGCGCTCCGCCTGGCCCTCGAGGCCCAGGAGCTTCCCCAAGGTGCGGGTGGTGCGGAAGATGTCCTCGTAGGTCTCCGTACGCACCGCGTACACGGTAAGACCTGCCCGCTCCAGGGTCTCGTAAAGCCGGCCGTACTTGGAAACCAGCACCAGGTCCGGCTTAAGGGCCACGATGAGCTCGGGGTTGGGGTTGTAGAGCCCCCCGGCCTTGGGCAGGGCCTTTACCCGCTCGGGCCAGTCGGAGTAGTCGTCGGTGGCCACGAGGCGGTCGCAGGCCCCCAGGGCGCACACCGTCTCGGTCACCGAAGGAAGCATGGTGACGATGCGCTTGGGGGGTGCCTTGAGGGTGACCGTGCGCCCCAGGTCGTCGGTGAGGGTCAGGGGAAAAGCGAAGGCCAGCGCCAGAAGGACCGTCAGAAACGGCAGTAGCTTCTTCATGCCTACCTCCCTAAGGCCGCTAGGACCAGGCCCGGGGGAGGTAGGGAAAGCCCCTGCCGGAAAGCGGCAGGGGCTCAAAAGGCTCTTAAGCCCCCATCGCTCCCCCATCCGCGTGAGGTGCCCGCCTTGGGGTCTGACGGGCGGCCCTGGCAGGTATTCGGGCTTCCGGCCTGCGAAGCGAGCCACGGAGCTTGGCCGGTTACCGTTGCGGGACAGCGCCGGACTTGCACCGGACTTCCCCACTTTAAGCCTGGACTACGCGCCCAGGCACCAGGGCAACGGGACCTGGCTTTGGGGCCCTAGCGGGCCTTAGGGAAAGGCTAAGGCCTAAGGCCGGGAACTGGCAAGGCCTTGACGCCAGGACACGCCCGTGCTTTACTTAGTGCCGAGAACGAACTAAAGGGGGGTGTGTGCGCAAGGGCGACACGCAGGAGATCCGCAGGCTGAACCGCAGGGCCATCCTGGGATACCTGCGCAAGAGCCCCCTCACCCGGGCCGACCTATCCCGCCTCACAGGCCTGGCCAAGAGCGCGGTGAGCCGCCTGGTGGAGGAGCTCCTGCAGGAAGGCCTGGTGGCGGAAGGGGCTTCCACCTCTCCCCCCTTGGGCCGCCCCGGAACCCTCCTGCACCTCAGGCCCCGGGCCCGCTTCGCCCTGGGAGCGGAGCTCGGGGTGGAGGGGACAGTGCTCCTGGCCCTGGACTGGCGGGGGGAGGTCCTGTGGGCCAAGGAGTGGCGCCACCCCCGGGAGGCTGGTCCCAAGGAACGTCTGGAACGGCTTCTTGCCGAGGTCTGGCCCCACGTGCCTGGGCCCTTGGGCCTGGGGTTCACCCTGCCTGGGGTGGTGGTGGAAGACCGCCTCCTTCTGGCCCCCAACCTGGGCTGGCGTGGCCTGGACCTCAAGCCTCTCCTCCAGGAGTTTCCCCTTCCGGTGGCTGCGGAGAACGACGCCAAGGCCTCGGCCCTTTCTGAGGTCTTCTTCCACGGGGAGGCCAACCTGGCCTACCTGGTCCTGAGCACCGGTTTGGGGGTGGGGGTGGTGGCCGAAGGCCGCCTCCTCCGGGGAGCAGGCGGGGCCGCAGGGGAGGTGGGCCACTGGCTGGGCCAGGGGGAAAAAACCTGCTCTTGTGGCCGCAGGGGGTGCTTGGAAACGGAGCTGGGATTGGGCAACCTCCTGGCCCACCACCAGGCCCTGGGAGGCCAGGCGGAGGACCTCGAGGCCCTCCTCCAGCAGGCCAAGGAGGGGGAGGCCAAGGCCCTCGAGGCCGTCCGCCACCTAGGGGAGGCCTTGGGCCGCTTCCTGGCCAACCTGGCCGTGGCCTACGACCCCGCCTTGGTGGTGGTAGGGGGAAAGGCGGCGGAGTTCTTCCCGTACCTGGAAGGCCCCCTGCGTCAGTCCCTTCGGGCCCACGCCTTTTTGGAGGCCCACCAGGACCTCCCCGTGCGCCCTTCGGTCTACGGCCACCTGGCCCCAGCGGTAGGCGGGGCCAGCCTCTTTTTGGCGAGGTTTTTTGAGCTGGGCGGCCTGTGGGCGGAACGCCCACGTCGCAATGGAGGTCGGTATGAGGAAGTGGCTTTTGGCGATCGGCGTGGCCTTGGGGCTTAGCACCCTGGCCCAAACGGGCAAGCTGGAGATCTTTTCCTGGTGGGCAGGGGACGAGGGTCCGGCTTTGGAAGCCCTTATCCGGCTCTACAAGCAGAAGTACCCCGGGGTGGAGGTGATCAACGCCACTGTGACCGGCGGCGCCGGGGTCAACGCCAAGGCGGTGCTGAAGACCCGCATGCTGGGCGGCGACCCGCCCGACACCTTCCAGGTGCACGCGGGACAGGAGCTCATCGGCACCTGGGTGGTGGCCGACCGCATGGAGGACCTCACCGCCCTCTTCAAGCAGGAGGGCTGGCTCCAGGCCTTCCCCAAGGGGCTCATTGACCTCCTCTCCTACAAGGGCGGCATCTGGAGCGTGCCGGTGAACATCCACCGCTCCAACGTCATGTGGTACATGCCCGCCAAGCTCAAGGAGTGGGGCGTGACCCCGCCCAAGACCTGGGCAGAGTTCCTCGCCACCTGCCAGACCTTGAAGCGGAAGGGCCTCGAGGCGCCCCTGGCCCTGGGGGAGAACTGGACCCAGCAGCACCTCTGGGAGAGCGTGGCCCTGGCCACCTTGGGCGCGGACGGCTGGGCCAACCTCTGGAGCGGCAAGCTGAAGTTCACCGACCCCAAGGCAGTGGCGGTGTGGGAAACCTTCGGCAAGGTGTTGGACTGCGCCAACAAGGACGCCGCCGGCCTCTCCTGGCAGCAGGCGGTGGACCGGGTGGTGCAGGGCAAAGCCGCTTTCAACATCATGGGCGACTGGGCCGCAGGCTACATGAGCACCACCTTGAAGCTCAAGCCCGGCACCGACTTCGCCTGGGCCCCTTCCCCCGGCACCTCCGGCATCTTCATGATGCTCTCCGACTCCTTCGGCCTGCCCAAGGGGGCCAAGAACCGGCAAAACGCCCTCAACTGGCTTAAGCTGGTGGGCTCCAAGGAAGGGCAGGACGCCTTTAACCCCCTCAAGGGCTCCATCGCCGCAAGGCTGGACTCTGACCCCGCCAAGTACAACGCCTACGGCCAATCGGCCATGAAGGACTGGAAGACGAACCGCATCGTGGGCTCTTTGGTGCACGGGGCGGTGGCACCCGAAAGCTTCATGAGCCAGTTCGGCACGGTGATGGAGATCTTCTTGCAGAGCAAGAACCCGCAAGCGGCGGCCAACGCCGCCCAGGCCATCGCCAACCAGGTGGGTCTGGGCCGCTAGGGGCCCTTGGCCCGTGGGGGCTTTAGCCCCCACGGGCTTTTCCCCAAAGGACTTATGCGCGACCGCATCACGGCCTTCTTGGTCCTCCTCCCCTCCTTGGTGGCGGTGGGCATCTTCGTCTACGGCTTCATCGGGCAAAACGTCTGGGTTTCCCTCAGCGACTGGGGGAAAAACCCCGCCCAGGCCCTGGCCCTAAGGCCCGAACTCCGCTTCGTGGGCCTGGAGAACTACCGGGAGCTCTTCACCGGCTTCGTGGACACCCGCTTCCGCCAGAGCGTGGTGAACCTCATCTTCTTCACCCTCTTCTTCATGGGGGGGAGCCTGGGCCTAGGCCTCCTCTTGGCGGTGGCCCTAGATCGGGGGCCCAAAGGGGAAGGCTTCTTCCGCACCGTCTTTCTCTTCCCCATGGCCCTTTCCTTCGTGGTCACCGGCACCATCTGGCGCTGGCTCTTGCAGCCGCAGGGGGGCGTGAACGTCCTGCCCACCCTCTTCGGCCTACCCCCCCTCGGCTTTCCCTGGCTCACTACCCGGGCGCAGGTCCTGGTCTTTGACTGGAACCAGCTTCCCCTCTACACCGCCTTCGTGGTGGGCCTGGTCCTCCTTTACCTGGGCTGGCAGGCCCACCGGGCAGGGGAAGGGAAGCGGCGCTTCTGGAGCCTCCTCTCCGCAAGCGTGCTCCTCCTTTGGGCCTTCACGCTAGGGCGGCACGTCCAGCTTCTGCCCTACCCCGAGCCCCACGGCTTCAGCCTGGCCCTGGTGGGGGTGATCCTGGCGGCGGTGTGGCAGATGTCGGGCTACACCATGGCCCTCTACCTGGCGGGGCTACGGGGCATCCCGGTGGAGGTGCTGGAGGCGGCCAAGGTGGACGGGGCCAGCGAGTGGCAGACCTACCGCCACGTGATCTTCCCCCTCCTCGCCCCCATCACCCTTTCGGCCATGATCGTCCTGGGGCACATCGCCTTGAAGATCTTTGACCTCATCTTCGCCATGGCCGGGCTGGACTACGCCCCCACGGATGTGCCCGCCATCTACATGTACCTCCTGGCCTTCCGGGGGAACCAGTTCGCCAAGGGTGCGGCCATCGGCATCCTGCTCCTCCTCCTGGTGGCGGTGGTGGTCATCCCCTACCTGGCGAGCCAGCTCCGAAAGGAGGTGCGGCGGTGATGGGGCGGATCCTCCTTTACAGCCTTCTCCTCCTCGCCACCCTCTTCTTCCTGCTCCCCGTGTACCTGGTGCTCCTCACCGCCCTCAAGGAGCCTGCCAAGATCACCCTGGACACGGTATGGCGCTGGCCGGACCCAGTGTACTGGGAAAGCTTCAAAGTCGCCTGGGAAGCCTTCCGGCCCAAGTTCCAAAACAGCGCGGTCCTGGCCCTCTCGGCCACGGCCCTTTCCGCGCTGGTGGGGGCCCTCAACGGCTACGTTCTGGCCAAGTGGCCCTTCAGGGGCTCCAACCTCCTCTTCGCCCTCATGCTCTTCGGGATGTTCATCCCCTACCAGAGCATCCTCATCCCCCTCTTCCAGTTCGTGAAGGCCATCGGGCTCTACGGCACCCTCTGGGGGCTCATCCTGGTGCACGTGGTCTACGGGATCCCCATCGTCACCCTGATCTTCAAAAACTACTACTCGGAGATCCCCGACGAGCTGGTGGAGGCCGCCCGCATCGACGGGGCGGGCTTCTTCGGCATCTTCCGCCACGTGGTCCTGCCCCTTTCCGCCCCCGCCTTCGTGGTGGTGGCCATCTGGCAGTTCACGCAGATCTGGAACGAGTTCCTCTTCGCCGTGACCCTCACCCGCCCCGAGAGCCAGCCCATCACCGTGGCCCTGGCCCAGCTGGCGGGGGGCGAGGCAGTGAAGTGGAACCTGCCCATGGCCGGAGCCCTCCTGGCCGCCTTGCCCACGCTTCTGGTCTACATCTTCCTGGGACGGTACTTCCTGCGGGGGCTTCTGGCAGGGTCGGTGAAGGGCTAACTACCCCGTTGTGGCGTAAGCCACGACGGGGGCCCCAAAGAGGGCATGAGCAAGCCGCTTTGGCTTTGGCCGATGGGGCAACCTTTGCGTGCGGATGCTTAGGTGGGACTAAGCTTGGCCAAAAGCTGGGCGGCAACCTCCTGAGCCTTGGCGACGAAGGCGCGGGGGTCCTCGCCCCAGGTGAGGGCCAGGGCCTCGAGGTACGCCTCCAGGTACTCCTCGGCGATGAGGGCCATGACGGTAAACGCCAAACGGCGCCAGGCGTCCTCTAGGGCCCGGGCCTCCTCGGGCGGAAGGCTCTCCCGGGCCCTCTTGGCCACCTCCCCCGTGACCCAGTTCCACATGGCGGCCATCATGGCGTTGGTTACCCCGCGGCGAAGGTGCACCAGGCCCACCAGGGCCTGCCAGGCGAAGTACTGGCCGTTGAAGGGGCCCCTAAGGGTGCGCAGGTACCAGTCCCTTAGGGTCTTCTCCCGCGCCGGGCGCTCCCCCTCCCGGAAAACCCTGGCGGTGGCCGGGTGGGCGAAGAGGGTGTCGTAAAAGCCCTGCACCAAAGGCTCGGTCCAGCCCTCCATCAGCGCGGCGTGGCGGGCCAGGACCTTGCCGTCCTCCAAAGGGCGGAACCGGGCCTGGGGAGGAAGCTGGCTCCAGACCTCCTGGGCGGCCTGGTAAAACCGGGCCAGGTTCTTCTCAGTCATGCTCCCGAGGATAGCAGAAGGTCAAAGGAGGGTAAACTCCCCCCATGAAGGCTTGGGTGCAAGAGCGGCTCCGAGGCCCCATGGCCCTGAAGGACCTCCCCGATCCGGTTCCAGGGCCGGGAGAAGCGGTTTTGGAGGTGGAGGCGGTGGGGCTGAACTTCGCCGACCACCTCCTGCGCCTGGGCGGGTACCTGACCCGGGTCCACCCGCCCTTCGTGCCGGGAATGGAGGCCGTGGGGCGGGTGTGGGGAAGGCGTTACGCCGCCTTGGTGGGGCACGGGGCCCTGGCGGAGAAGGTAGCCGTACCGGAGGCGGACCTTCTTCCCGTACCCGAGGGGCTTTCCCCGGAGGAAGCCGCCGCCTTCCCCATTTCCTTCCTCACCGCCTACCTGGCCCTGGGGCGGGCCGAGGCCCGGCCCGGGGAATGGGTCTTGGTGCAGGCGGCGGGCGGAGCCCTGGGCACGGCGGCGGTTCAGGTGGCGCGGGCCCTCGGCCTAAGGGTGCTGGCGGCGGCCTCGAGGCCCGAGAACCTGGCCTTGGCCCAGGGTTTGGGCGCTGAAGAGGGGGTTACCTACGAGGAACTCCCCAAAAAGGCCAAGGCCCTGGGCGGGGTGGACATCGTCTTGGAGGTGCGGGGGAAGGACCTGGAGGAAAGCCTTTCCCTCCTCAGGCCCGGGGGGAGGCTGGTCTACATCGGGGCCGCCGAGGGGGAGGTGGCCCCCCTCAACCCCTTGCGCCTCATGCGCAAGAACCTGGCGGTCTTAGGCTTTTGGCTCGCCCCCCTCCTGCGGGAGCGAACCCCTGTGGAAGAGGCCCTGGCCTTCCTCCTCCCCCGCCTGGGCGGGGAGCTAAAGCCGGTGGTGGGGGCGGTCTTCCCCTTCCTCGAGGCCGAACGGGCCTTCCAAGCCCTCCTGGACCGGGGGCACCGGGGGAAGATCGTGGTCCGCCTTTAGCCCAGGCCCAGATAAGCCCGCGCCGCCGCCAGGTCAAAGAGGGCATGGCCCACGCTCTTGAAGAGGACGGGGTCCCCTTCCGCCCGTCTCCCCAAAAGGGCCTCCTTCAGGGTGACCACCGGCTTCCCTAGCCCCTGGAGCTCCCCCGCCTCGGCTAGGGCGTCTTCCGTGTCGCAGTAGACTGCCGCCCTTTGCACCAACCCCTCCGGCACCTCCTGCATCTCCGGGCGGAAACTCCCCACCGCAGCGAGGAAGACCCCTTCGGGCACCCTTTCGGGAAGGACCGGGGTGGGGCTGGGGGTGGCGGTCACGAGGAAGGCCACGTCCTCGGGCACCTCGTCCTCCACCCACTCTTCGGCGGCAAGACCCATCCCCCGGGCCTTCTCCAACAGGGCCCTTACCCTTTCCCGCCCCCTTCCCCGCACCAGGACCCGGGTGAGGGGAAAGCCCTCGGCGAAGGCCTCGAGGTGGGCCTCCCCCTGCGCCCCTGGGCCCACGAGGAGAAGGGCCCCCTCCCGCCTGGGGGCCAGCTCCCGGGCAGCCAGGAGGGAGAGGGCGGCGGTGCGCCGCTTGGTGAGCTCCTCTCCGGGAAGGTGGAAGACCTCCCCGGTATCCAGCCTCTTGGCCCAGACCTCAGCCTGCACGCTGGGGTTCTTCCCCAGCTCCACCGTCACCAATTTGCAGAGGGCCACCTCGAGGTCGGCGGCGGGCATCACCAGAAACTGCCCCCCGGGGATGGGAAGCACCTGCCGTCTGGGGGCCTCCGCCCCCCGGAGGAGGACGCCCCGGATGGCCTCGGCCAAGGCAAGGTAGGAAACCATGCCCTTAGAATGCCCCACATGCAGGCCCTCCTCAACACCGTCCTCCCCGTGGCCCTGGTGGTCCTGGCGGGGTACCTCTTGGGCAAGCGGGTGCCCATGGACCTCACCACCTTAAGCCGCCTCACCCTCTACCTCCTGGTGCCCGCCCTCATCTTCGACGCCATGTACCGGGCGGAGTACTCCCGGGAAGGGCTTTTGGGCCTCACCCTGGGTTTCGCCCTCACCTACGGGCTCCTCTACCTCTTCATCGCCTTAGCAGGCCGCCTCCTCCGCCTCTCCCCCGAGGCGGCCAAAGGGCTTTTGGTATGCGCCCTCTTCCCCAACTCCGGCAACATGGGCCTCTCCCTGGTCTACTTCGCCCTGGGGGAGGAGGGCCTGAGGCGGGCGGTGGTCTATTTCATCCTCTCCAGCGCGGTCATGTTCGGCTTGGGCCCGGCCTTCATCCGGGGAGGAGGCCTTAGGGAAGGCCTTCTGTTCACCCTGCGCCTCCCCCTCTTCTACGCCCTCTTCCTGGGCCTCCTCCTCAAGGCCATAGGGATCGCCCTCCCTTTCCGCTTGGACGAGGGCGTGCGCCTCATGGGCCAGGCGGCCATCCCCGTCCTCCTCCTCACCCTGGGGATGCAGATGGCCAAGACCCGCTTCCAGGTGGGCGCCTTTGAGGGCGTGGCCAGCGGCCTAAGGCTCCTCCTCGCCCCCCTCCTAGCCTACGGGGTGGGGGCCTTGCTGGGCCTTCCCCGGCTGGAGCACCAGGTTTTGGTCCTCCAGTCCGCCACCCCGGTGGCGGTGAACGCCTTCCTCATGACCCAGGAGTTCGGGGGGGACGCCGTGAGGGTGGCCCGGAGCGTGGTGGTTTCCACTTTTTTGGCCTTCCTAACGGTGCCCCTGGTCCTCTACCTGGTCGGGGTCCGGTAGAACAGGGGTGCCCAGGTCCAGCTGGAAGAGGGGAGCCCCCTCCCAAAGCCCCACCAGGCGGTGGTAGCCCTCGGCCAGGGGGAAGCTGGCCGTGTAGGTCCCGGGGCCCTCGAGGAAAAGGGCCTTCTCGGCCACCAAGCCTTCCTCCCGGAACCACTTGAGGTGCAAATAGCCGGGGCGGGAGAGCCGTTCCACCCGCACCTCCGCCCGCGCCTCCCCCCCAGAGGGCAGAAGCCGGGCCACCACAAAAGGCCGATCCGGGGGAAGGGGCCTGCCGGGGTCTAAGGGCAAAAAGGTGTAGCGGCACCCGGAAAGGAGGGCCAAGAGGAGCAAGGGCCAAACCCGCATGGCCAAACCTCTCCCCACGCTACCGGGGCCCCCCCCCCCCCCCCCCCCCCCCCCGGGGGGGGNTCCCCCGCGGTGCAGAGGGCGAGAAGGGTCAGGGCCGCTGTTTCCGCCCGCAGGATCCTCCGCCCCAAGGTCACCGGGGTAAAGCCCCGCTCCCGGAGGAGCTCCACCTCCTCCTCAGCGAACCCTCCCTCGGGCCCCACCGCCAGGGCCAAGGGCTTCCCAAGGTCCAGGACCTCCCGCACCAAGGCTCTTGCCCCCACGTGGGCCACCAGACCCTGGGCCACCTCGGGCACCTCCCTTAGGGGAATGGGGGGAAGCACCTCAGGCACGAAAAGCCTCCCCGACTGCTTGGCCGCCTCCACCGCAATGGCCTGAAGCCTTTTCAGCTTCCCCTCCCCCATCGCCTTGGGCACAGCGTGGCGGGTGATGAGGGGCTGGATGCGGGTGGCCCCGAGCTCCGTGGCCATGCGCACCACGTCCGCCAGTTTGTCCCCCTTGAGGAGGGCGGGGTAGAGGATCACCTCCACCCCTACCTCCCGCTCGGGCCGCCGCTCCTCCAGGATGCGGTAGCGCACCGGCGGCCCCAGGTCCACCACCTCCGCCAGGGCCTCCCTTTCCGCGTCAAACACGGTGAACCGGTCCCCCACCTTGGCCCGCAGCACCTCCAGGAGGTGGTGGCTTTCCCGCAAGGAGAGGACCCCGGTGAGGCCGGGGCTATAGGCGCGGTGGGGGCGCACCTTTACCTCCGGTAGGCCAGGAGGACCCAGTCCCCCTCGGCCACCTCCTCTAGGGGCTTAAGGCCTGCCTCCCCCATAGCCCCGCGCACCCCCTCGGCCTTCTCCCGCAGGATCCCCGTGAGGAGGAGCCTGCCCCCCGGGGCCAGGGCCTGGGGGTAAAGGGGAGCAAGGTCCTGGTGAAGTTCGGCGAAGAGGTTGGCCACCACCAGGCCGAAGGGGCCCAAGGGCAGGGCTTCCTCCAGGCTCCCCAGGAGGAAACGCACCTGGACGCCGTTCCTCCTGGCGTTTTCCTCCGCCTGGGGCAAGACGCTTGCGTCCACGTCCACCCCCACCGCCTCCGCCCTCAGCTTGGCGGCGGCGATGGCCAGGATGCCGGAACCCGTCCCCAGGTCCAGCACCTTATCCCCTGGGCGCAGGTGGCGGGCCAGGGCGGCGAGGGCCAGGCGGGTGGTCTCGTGGTGCCCGGTGCCGAAGGCCATGCCGGGCTCTATCACCAAGGGGATGCCCTCTTCCTCCTTTGGGTGCCAGGGGGCCAGGACCAGGAAGGGCCCGGCGCGCACCGGCTTGAGGTCCCGCCGCCAGGCTTCTATCCAATCCTCGTCGGGGAGCTCCTCCCAGCGCCCGCCAAAGGGCAGGTCCAGAGGGGTGGGGAAGTAGGCTAAGACCTCCCCTTCCCGCTCCTCGAGGCCCCGCGCCCCCTTAGCGAAGAGCTCGGGGATGAGGGGATCCAGCTCCCAGGCGGTGCCCTTTAGGCGGTAAACCCACACCCCGCTATTCTACAAGGTAGCGGCAGCAGCTTCCCCCCTCGGCGATGCGCTCCTCCCGCAGAAGGGGAAGCCCCAGAAGCTCCTGGTAGGCCAAAAGCTCGCTCTCGCAGAGGGCCTGGTGCTCCCGGGAAAGGGCCAGCTTGGGGCAGCGCCTTTGGCAGAGGTAGAGGTGCCCCCCCTCCTCCACCACCTCCGCCTCGTAGCCCCGATCCCGCAAAAAGGCCGCCAAACGGGCAAGCTTTTCCCGCAGGGGAAGGCCCCCAAGGTTCAGGGGAGCGAAGAGGGCGCGGTTCCGCTCCAGGAGGAGTCCCACCACCCCCTCCCGCCCTAGGGCGGCCTCCAGCCCCTTGAGCACATCCCCGCAAAGGGCCGCATAGGGGGACTCCTCATCCAGCGCCTGGTAAAGGCGGTAGGGACGGCCCCGGCCCCCGCACTTGCGGAGCTCGGAGCGCACCAGACCCCGAGCCTCGAGGTCCTGGAGGTGCTTCAGGATGGCCGCCCGGCTCACCCCCAGGGCCTCCGCCACCTCCTTGGCGGTGCGGGGCCTCGCCCGCAAGAGGTCTAGAACCCGCTCCTTGGTGCCTTCCAAAAGGAGGGCCATGTTAGGCCATGGGCAAGGAGATGAAGGCCTGCACGCTGAGGGCGGCGGCCAGCTCCCGGGCCGCCTTGCGGAAGGCTTCCGCCTCGAGGCCCTCGGGGGCCTCCACCAGGATGGGCCGCCCGCGGTCGCCGCTTTCCCTAAGGGGGAGGGTGAGGGGGATCTCCCCCAGGAAGCGGGTCTTGAGCTTCTCCGCAAGCCGCCTTCCCCCCCCTTCCCCGAAGATGGGGGTGGGCTTGCCGCAGTGGGGGCAGAGGAAGGAGGACATGTTCTCCAAGACCCCCAGGACGGGCACCTGCACCTTCTTGAACATGTCCGCCGCCCTCTCGGCGTCGATCAGGGCCACCTCCTGGGGCGTAGTGACGATGACCCCGCCCGAAACCCGGGTGAGCTGGGTGAGGGAAAGCTGCACGTCCCCGGTGCCCGGGGGGAGGTCCACCACCAAATAGTCCAGCTCCCCCCAGTTCACGTCCTCCAAAAACTGCTTGATGGTGCCGTGGAGGATAGGCCCGCGCCAGATCATGGCCTGGCCCGGGGGAACGATGTTGGCGATGGAGAGGACCTTAAGGCCGTAGGCTTCCAGGGGAAGGATGCGGCGGTTCTGATCCACCTTAAGCCTCTCCCCTTCCAGCCCGAACATCTTGGCCTGGCTGGGCCCGTAGAGGTCCGCGTCCAAAAGCCCCACCTTGGCCCCCTCCTGCAAGAGAGCCAAGGCCAGGTTAGCGGCCACGGTGCTCTTGCCCACCCCGCCCTTGCCGGAGCCCACCGCCACCACGTGCTTCACCCCGGGGATGGGGTACTGCTCGGGGGCCTTCACCCCGCCGCCGAAACGCACTCGCACCTCAGACACCCCCAAGGGCTGGAGAGCCCGGCGGATATCCGCCTCAATCTGGCCTTTGAGGGGACAGGCGGGGGTGGTGAGCTGGATGAGGAGGTCCACCCTGTTCCCCTCCAGCCGCACCTCGCCCACCATGCCCAAGGAGACCAGGTCTTTGCCCAGCTCGGGGTCCATCACCGTGCGCAGGGCCTCGAGGACCCGCTCTTCGGTCAGCGCCATACCGGGCTCAGGGTATACCCGGATATAGTTTTGGGCAAGAGGTGAAGGCACAATGAGAGGCCCTGGGGCCTATACTGGTCCCGTGTACCCCGAGTGGCAAAAACATCGCTTCTACGAGCTCCACCTGGCCTGGCTGGTGCAGGGGCCAAGGGGGTACGACCTCCTTTTCAAGGTAAACCCCTACAGCCTCTACAAAACCCGTGAGAAAGCCCTGGAAGCGGCCAAGACCCTGGTGCAGGGAGGGGCCTTGGACCAGGACCCCAAGGTCGGGCCCCACCGGGCCCCCGTCCGGCTTTCCCCAGAAGACCAGGAGCGCTTCCTAGTGCTCTTGGAAAGCGGAAAGGCCTTCCTCCCCTTAGACCGCTACGCCCTCTTGGGCGAGGTGGCCGAGGTGGAGGAAAGGCTCCTCCACCGCGCCCCCTTCCAGGACCCCACGAACGTGCTGCATAGCCTAAAGGGCCTTCCCGTGCGCCTCCTCTACACCCCCCTCAACGACCCCGAGGCGGAAAGCCAAGAGCTGGCCCAGGGCACCCTTACCCTCTCCCCGGAGGGTCTGGCGGTAGGGGCCGTGCGCCTCGCCCTGCCCCCGGAAACCCTGGTGGAAGGCCTGGCCTACGAGGAGGCCTTCTTCACCCTGGGGGAAGGGCGCTACTACCTCTACGCCCTTTCGGGCTCCACGCCCTCGTAGAGGGCCTCGAGGTCCAAAAGCGCTTCCAGGCAGGGCAGAGGCACCCGCCCCGCCGCGTAAACCTCCAGGCAGAAGCCCGCCCCTTCCCGGCGGTAGACCTCCACCCGGGGCTCCCGGGTGCTCACCAGCAAGTAAGCCTCCAAGGCAGCGAGACGCAGGTAGTTGTGACGCTTCTCCCCCCGGTCAAGGCGCTCCGTGCTAGGGGAAACCACCTCGGCCACCAAACAGGGGTTCTCCTCATAAAGGGGGTGCGGGGTGCCCGCCCCACAGACCACCATGAGGTCGGGGTAGTAGACGGTGTGCTCGGCCAAGCGGAGCTTGACCGTCTCCACATAAAGGCGGCAACCCCGGGCGCGGGCCGCCGGGCGCAGGAGGAAGGCCAGGTTCTGCACCAGGAGGTTGTGGGCCTTGCTGGCCCCCGCCATGGCGTAGGGGATGCCCTCCAGGAGCTCATGGCGCACGGGGCTTTGTGCCTCCATCTCCAGGTAGGCGGCAAGGCTCAGGGGTAAGGTCCTGGCTGCCTCGCCCATGTGCCCACATGGTAGCACCTCTTGGGTAAAGTGGTGGGTAGCATGGACCTGCCCAAGGCCTATGATCCCAAAGCGGTGGAGCCCAAGTGGGCGGAGCGGTGGGCGAAAAACCCCTTTGTGGCCAACCCCAAAAGCGGCAAGAAGCCCTTCGTCATCTTCATGCCGCCCCCCAACGTCACGGGCTCCCTCCACATGGGCCACGCCCTGGACAACTCCCTGCAGGACGCCCTCATCCGCTTCAAGCGCATGCAGGGGTTTGAAGCGGTCTGGCTCCCCGGCACCGACCACGCCGGCATCGCCACCCAGGTGGTGGTGGAGAGGCTCCTCCTCAAGGAAGGCAAAACCCGGCACGACCTGGGGCGGGAGGCCTTCTTGCAAAGGGTCTGGCAGTGGAAGGAGGAGTCTGGGGGGACCATCCTGCGCCAGCTCAAGCGCCTCGGGGCCAGCGCCGACTGGAGCCGGGAGGCCTTCACCATGGACGAGGCCCGCTCCAAGGCGGTGCGCTACGCCTTCAGCCGCTACTACCACGAGGGCCTGGCCTACCGCGCCCCCCGCCTGGTGAACTGGTGCCCCCGGTGCGAGACCACCCTTTCGGACCTCGAGGTGGAAACCGAGCCCACCCCGGGCAAGCTCTACACCCTGCGCTACGAAGTGGAGGGCGGGGAGGCCATCGCCATCGCCACCGTGCGCCCGGAAACGGTCTTCGCCGACCAGGCTATCGCCATCCACCCCGAGGACGAGCGCTACCAAGGGCTCATCGGGAAGAAGGCCCGCATCCCCCTCACGGATATCTGGATCCCCATCCTGGCCGACCCCGCCGTGGAGCGGGACTTCGGCACCGGGGCCCTCAAGGTCACCCCTGCCCACGACCCCACGGACTACGAGATCGGCCTCCGCCACGGCCTGGAGCCGGTTTCCGTCATCGACCTGGAAGGCCGAATGGTGGGCGAACGCGTGCCCGAAGCCCTTAGGGGCCTGGAGCGCTTCCAGGCCCGGAAGCGGGCGGTGGAGCTTTTCCGCGAGGCGGGCCACCTCTTAAAAGAAGAGGACTACACCATCCAGATGGCCACCTGCTCCCGCTGCGGCACGCCCCTGGAGTACGCCATCTTCCCCCAGTGGTGGCTTGCCATGAAGCCCCTGGCGGAAAAGGTCATCCAGGGCCTGGAGCGGGACGAGATCGCCTTCGTGCCCGAGCGCTGGAAGCGAGTAAACCTTGACTGGCTTAGGAACGTCAAGGACTGGAACATCTCCCGCCAGCTCTGGTGGGGGCACCAGATCCCCGCCTGGTACTGCCAAGACTGCGGGGCGGTGAACGTGCCGCCCCCTGAGCGCTACCTGGAAGACCCCAAGGCCTGCCAAGCCTGCGGAAGCCCGAACCTCAAGCGGGATGAGGACGTCTTTGACACCTGGTTCTCCTCGGCCCTTTGGCCCCTTTCCACCCTGGGCTGGCCCGAGGCAACGGAAGACCTCAAGGCCTTCTACCCCGGGGACGTCCTGGTCACGGGCTACGACATCCTCTTCCTCTGGGTTTCCCGCATGGAGGTTTCCGGCTACCACTTCTTAGGGGAAAGGCCCTTCAAGACCGTGCTCCTCCACGGCCTCGTCCTGGACGAGAAGGGGCAGAAGATGAGCAAGTCCAAGGGGAACGTCATCGACCCCTTGGAGATGGTGGAACGCTACGGGGCGGACGCCCTCCGCTTCGCCCTCACCTACCTGGCCACGGGGGGGCAGGATATAAGGCTGGACCTCCGCTGGCTGGAAATGGCCCGGAACTTTGCCAACAAGCTTTACAACGCTGCCCGCTTCGTCCTCATGAGCCGGGAAGGCTTCCAGGCCAAAACCGAGGCCCCCACCCTAGCGGACCGCTTCATGCAAAGCCGCCTCGCCCGGGGGGTGCGGGAAATCACCGCCCTCTTTGAGGCCCTAGACCTGGCCCAGGCGGCCAGGGAGATCTACGAGTTGGTCTGGAGCGAGTTCTGCGACTGGTACCTGGAGGCCAGCAAGCCAGCCCTCAAGGCAGGGAATGCCTTTACCCTACGCACCCTCGAGGAAACCCTCGCCACCCTCCTCAAGCTCCTCCACCCCATCATGCCCTTCCTCACCAGCGAGCTCTACCAGGCCCTCACGGGCAAGGAGGAGCTGGCCCTGGAGCCTTGGCCAGAAGACGGCCAAGAGGACCCGGAGGCCGAGGCCCGGTTTGAGGCCCTGAAACAGGCGGTTTCGGCGGTGCGGGCCTTGAAGGCGGAGGCCGGGCTTCCCCTGGCCCAGGAGGTGCGGGTGTACCTGGAGGGGGAGGTGGACGCCGTCCTGGAGAACCTGGAGGCCTTCCGCTTCCTGGCCCGGGCCGAGGTCCTTGGCGAAAGGCCGGACAAGGCCCTGGTGAAGGCCATGCCCAAGGTGACGGTGCGCATGCCCCTGGAGGGGCTTTTGGATGTGGAAGAGTGGAAGCGCCGCCAGGAGAAGCGCCTAAAGGAGCTTCTCGCCCTGGCGGAGCGGAGCCAGAAGAAGCTTTCTGCCCCCGGCTTCCGGGAAAAAGCCCCCAGGGAGGTGGTGGAGGCGGAGGAGCTACGCCTCAAGGAAAACCTGGAGCAGGCGGCCCGGTTGCAGGAAGCCCTCAGCCAAATAGGGTGAGCCTGGGGTCGTGGGCCTCGCCAGGGGCCTCGGCCACCGCCTCAGCCAGGCGCAGGTTCACGGTGACGAAGGGGAAGGTTTCCTGGGGTGGGAGTTCCACAATGGGGCGATCCGGGGCGAGGGTGTACAGCTTGGCCTCGAGGAGGGTCTGGAAGGGCTTGGCCTGGGAAAGGTGGTCGGAAAGCCGCACCCCCCGGGGCACCAAAAGCTCCCCCGCCAAGAGGTAGTCCCCAAAGAGGAAGGCCAGGCGCTTGCGCTCCAACAGGCTGGGGCTGGTGCGGGGCTCGCTGGGCCTCCCTCCCACCATCCACTGGATGCGCTCCTTGCGCAGGGCCAGAAAACCGGTGCTGGCCTTGAGCTCCTTGGTCTCGGGGGGGTGGGCGTAGCCCGGGGTGTAGATGAGGGCTCCGGTCACGGGGAGGTAGGGCTTCTCGTGGTTCAATAGGTCGGCGGTGCCGGTGGTGGGCACCAGGTAGACCATACCGTACACCCGGTACGCCTGGGTGTAGATCCGGGCCTCGTGGGCTTCCCGCGGCTGTTTGTACATGGGTTCCCTCCCTCAGGTCAGAGCGCTGCTGGGGGTCAAGGCCTCCCAGTAAGCCAGGAGGGCCTCGCTGAAAAGGCCGGCATGCCCCCGTTCATAGGCCAGGAGCAAATGGCGGCGGAGGAGGTGCTTCAGCCGTTCCTCCCCGGTGTTCAGAACGGGGGGCTTCCCCAGGCGCTCCCGCAGGAGGGCCCCCAAGGCCACCTCCACCCGCCCCACCTTGACGGGAAAAGGCGGAAGGCCAAGCCAAAGGGAAGCCTCCTCGGGAGGAAGGAGGCGGAAGCCGGCCTTTTGAGCGTAGGCCAGGCCCTCGAGGTTGTCCTCGGGCACGTACACCCCCTCCCCCATCCGGGCCCGGGCCAGGGCCTCGGGGAAGGGAATGGGTATGGCAAAGGGCTCCACGCCCCCTAGGAGTTGCCCCGGCTCCCGGAAGTCCACCGCCTGGGCCTCGTAGCTCACGGTGCCGTTCCAGCGGTTTTCCACGAGGGCCGCCGCCACCTCCACCGCCTCCGGCACCGCCCGCTCCCCCATCCGCCAAGCCACCACCCGCACCCCGCCCAGGCGGAAGGCCAGGTGCCGCCCCTCCCCCATGGCCCGCACGCCCTCAGCCTCCCCGAAAAGGAGGAAGAGGGGCTCCTCGTTCCCCGCCCCGAAGGGCTCCAGGGCCTTTAGCCCCTCATGAACCTCCGGGAGGAGGGAAGGAGGCGGGAGAAGCCCCAGGAGGGGTACCTCCCGCAGGGGATCGGGGAACTGGGCGGCAAAGGCTTGGATGCGCTTTTGGAACTCGGGGAAGCGGGCCTCGTCCAGGGCGAAGCCCGCCGCTTCCCGGTGGCCGCCGTAGCGCAAAAGGAGGTCCTCTGCGGCCTTGAGGGCCTCCACGGCGCTCACCGGGGGGAGGCTCCGCACCGTCCCTTTCCCCTGGGCCACGATGAAGACCGGGCGCAAGGTGGCCTCGAGGATCCGGCTAGCCACAATGCCCATCACGCCCGGGTGCCCCTCCGGGTCGTGGAGGACGATGGCCTTGGCCTCGGGGTCGGCCTGGGGAAGGAGTCTCCTCAGCATCTCCTCCTCTATGACCTGACGGCGAGCGTTCAGCCGATTGAGCTCCTCCACCAGACCCCTAGCCTCCTCCTCGTCCTCGGTGAGGAGGAGCCTCAAGGCCTTTTCCGCCTGGCCCAGGCGGCTTGCGGCGTTGATGCGGGGGGCGATGCGGAAGGCCACCTCCACCGCCTTGCCCGTATAGCCCACGCTCTCCGCCAAAAGCCTTAGGCCCAAGGTGGAAGAGGTGGGAAGGCGCCAAAGGCCCTCCCGCACCAGGGCCCGGTTCCAGCCCCAAAGGGGAGCCACGTCGGCGATGGTGCCCACCGCCGCCAGGTCCGCGTACTCCAGGGGCGGGGGAAGGCCGAGGCGCTCACGAAGGGCCCAAAGGAGGAGAAAGGCCACCCCCGCCCCCGTGGGGTGCTCCCCCAGGCCCGGGGTGTAGGCGGGGTGGAGGACCACCCCCGGGGGCGGGCCCCCTTTGGGGGTGTGGTGGTCCGTGACCAGAACCTCCACCCCGTTTTCCACCAGTTCCCGCAGCTCTGCGTGGTTGGCGATGCCGCAGTCCACGGTGAGGAAGACCTCGGCCGCCTCCAGGTGTTCGGGAACCCGGTGGGGGTGCACCCCGTACCCCTCCTCGAGGCGGTGGGGGATGAAGGGGTGAGCGTCTGCCCCCAAAGCCCAAAGGCCCCTGAGGAGGAGCGCCGTGCCCGTGAGACCATCCGCATCGTAGTCCCCGTGGATGCGGATCCGCTTCCCCTCCCGAATGGCCCTCTGGAGGAGGTCCACCGCCTCGGACAAACCCTTCAGGGGCAGGAGCCTAAGGGGCGGGTCCAGGTCCTCCCGCGCCCTCACCCCCCGGTGCCAGTAGGCCAGGGCCACCTCCGGCCCCACCCCAAAGGTCTCCATGAGGGCCCGCCACTCAGGGAGGGGCGGCAGGGGGAGGAGCTTCCAGCGGGTGCGGTCCTTCATGCCTCTTCCCTATCGGGGATTTTGGGGATCTCCTCAATGCGCTCCCGCTTCAGGGCGTTGACCTCCCCCTGAAGCCGCCGCACCTCCCGGAGCAGGGCCCGCCGCTCGGCGAAGGCCCCCCACCCCATCGCCAAGGCGTAAAGCCCTCCCACCAGGAAGCCCAGGGCGTAGGCCCCGGGGAGGAGGTAGTAAAGGGGCCAGGGGCCCCAAGGCGTGGGCACCTCCAGGAAGGGCAGGGCAACATAGAGGTAAAGGGAAGCCCCCGCCACGCCCAAAGAGGCAAGCAGGAAGACCCAGTGGGCGAGCTTCATACGCCTCCAGGATATCCCTTTAGGCGAAGTCCCGCAGGCGGATGCGACCCTCGTAAAGCGCCTTGCCCAAAAGGGCGTCCTCCACCCCCAGGCGCTTTAAACCCAGAAGGTCCTCCGGGCCAGCGATCCCCCCGCCCGCAATGAGCTCATGGGGCCAGGCCTCCCGCACCCGGGCCACCACCTCCAGATCCAAGCCCTTTAGGGTTCCATCCCGGCGCACGTCGGTGTAGATGACCGTGCGCACCCCCATGGCCTCCCAGGTGCGGAGGAGGTCCAAGGCGGAGAGGGAAGCCTGCTCCTGCCAGCCGGAAACCACCACCTCGAGGCCCTTCGCATCCAGGGCCACGGCCAAGCGCTCAGGCCCTGCCTCCTCCAGCATTCTCTGCAAAAGGAGAGGGGCCTTCACCGCCACCGTGCCCACCACCGCCCGGCTGGCTCCCAAGGCCAGCACCTCCTTCAGCACCTCTAGGGAGCGCACCCCACCCCCCACCTGAAAGGGCACCCGAAGGGCCTCAGCGATGCGGCGGATGGCCTCTTGGTTCTCCCCCAAGCCCAGGGCCCGGTCCAGGTCCACCAGGTGGAGGAGCTTGGCCCCCTCCTCCTGCCACCTTAGGGCCAGGGCCACCGGGTCCCCGTAGACGGTCTCCCGAGCGGGGTCCCCCTCGTAGAGCCGGACCGCCTTGCCCCCCTTCAGGTCCACGGCGGGAATCAACAACATGGGGCTATCCTACCAGCGCCCTCAGGGCTTCCTCCAGATCGGGGCTTCGCATGAAGCTGGTGCCGATGAGCACCGCATCAAAAAGCCCCTCTAGGGGTTTCAGCTCCTCCCGGCTGGAGTACCCCGACTCCGCCACCAAGACGCCCTGGAAGCCCCGCGCCCGGGCCAGGCGGCCCAGGCGGGGGGCGGTGGCGAGGTCGATGCGCAAGGTGGCAAGATCGCGGTTGTTGATGCCGAGGATCTCCGCCCCCGCCTCCAAGGCCACCTCCAGCTCCCTTTCCGTGTGTACCTCCACCAGGGCCTCGAGGCCAAGCCGCCGGGCTTCCTCCAGGTAGGCCCCGGTGAGCTCCCCCAAGAGGGCCACGATGAGGAGGGCGGCGCTCGCCCCATGGGCCCGGGCCTCCTGAAGCATAAAGGGGTCCACCACGAAGTCCTTGCGCAACAGGGGCAAGGCCACTCCCTGGCGCACCCGCTTTAGGTCTTCCAGGCTCCCCCCGAAGCGGTGGGGTTCGGTGAGGACGCTCACCGCCCTGGCCCCACCCCGCGCGTAGGCCTGGGCGGCCTCCACAGGGTCCATGTCCCGGATGGCTCCTTCGGAGGGGCTTGCCCGCTTCACCTCGGCGATGACGGAAAGCCCGGGCAGGAGGAGGGCTTCTCGGAAGGAGGGAACGGGTTCGGGCTCGGGCAAGGGATAGGGGGCCACCTCGAGGGCCCTTTGCCGGGCGATCTCCCCCAAAACCCCCGGCACCCCGGCAAGGTCGGGCCTCATGGGAGCATTTTATGATGAGAGGGTGCGCGGTGTGGCTCTCGCCTTAGGCGGCGGCGGGGTGCGGGGGTACGCCCACCTGGGGGTGCTGGCTGTCCTGGAAGAAGCGGGCGTGCCCCTCCGGGGCCTTGCGGGCAGCTCCGCAGGGGCCTTGGCCGCGGCGGCCTACGCCTTCGGCCACAAAGACCCCTGGAAGGTGCACGAGGCCATCTTCGACGAGGAGGTGGCCCGCCTGCGGCAAGCGGGACGCCTGCGCACCCTAGCCCGGCTCTTCTCCGCCTTCCGCCGCCCTGCCCTGGCGGAAACGGAGCGGGTGGCGGAAGGGCTAAAGCGTCTTTTCGGGGAGGCCCGCCTCGAGGAAAGCCCCCTACCCCTAGCCGTCCAGGCCGCAGACCTCCTCAGCGGGGAGAGCGTGGTCCTGCGCCAAGGCCCGGTGTGGCGGGCGGTTTTGGCCAGCATGGCCATCCCCGGCCTCTTTCCCCCCGTGGAGTGGGAGGGGCGGCTTCTGGTGGACGGGGACGTGGCGGAGAAGGTGCCGGTGCGGGCGGCCAAGGCCCTCTTCCCCAAGGTGGTGGCCGTGGACGTGTCCAACCCCCCGCCCCAAGAGGGGCCGAAGACGGCCCTCGAGGCCGCCCTCCTGGCCGGGGAGGCCAGCCGCAGGCGCCTCAAGGAGCTGGCCCTAAGGGAGGCCGACCTGGTCATCGCCCTGGAGCCGCCCTTTCCCATCGACACCTTCGACCACGAGAAGCTCCCCCTGGTCTATGAGCTGGGGAAAGCCCAGGCCCAAAAGCGCCTGAAGGAAGTGCAGGCCCTCTCCCAAGTACGCCTCAAGGACCTGGCCCGGGCGCTCCGCTTGGCCCCTTGAGGGCCCCTTCCGACCGCCGCACCAGGTGGAGGAAGCCCATCACCCCCAGGGGAAGGAGGCCAAGCCCCCAGGGCCGGAGGAGGAGGCCCATCACCCCCAAAAAGAAGAAAAGCCCCGCCCCCAGACCCACCGCCACCAAGGCTCCCAAGGGACCCCCCTCCCTTAGGGCCATGAGGGCCTGGAGGAAAAGCCACCCCGCGCCCAGGAACGCCAGGGCAAGAAGCAGGGGATGCCAGGCCCGGGGAAGGAACGGGGCCAGGAGCAGGAGCCCCGCCCCTTGCAGGAGGAAGAGAAAGCCCGCATAGACCCAAAGCCCCCGCCGACGCTTCTCGGAAGCGGCCTTGGGGTCCAAAAGGGCGCGCAACTCCCCCCAGGGGAATTTCTCCCGAAAAGGACCACCCATGGCCTAATGGTGCAGGACGCGCTGCAGGAAGCTTCGGGTGCGCTCCTCCTTGGGGGCGGTAAAGATGGCCTCCGGCCTCCCCTCCTCCACGATCTGCCCCCCATCCATGAAGATCACCCGGTCCGCCACCTCCCGGGCAAACCCCATCTCGTGGGTCACCACCAGCATGGTCATACCCCCCCGGGCCAGGTCCCGCATCACGTCCAGCACCTCCCCCACCATCTCCGGGTCCAGAGCGCTGGTGGGCTCGTCAAACAGCATCACCTTGGGCTCCATGGCCAAGGCCCGGGCGATGGCCACCCGCTGCTGCTGGCCCCCGGAAAGCTGCCCCGGGAACTTCCGCGCCTGGTCCAGGATCCCCACCCGCTCCAAAAGCTCCAGGGCCTTCCCCTCGGCCTTCTCCTTGGGCCAGCCCCGCACCCGCATGGGGGCCAGGGTGATGTTCTCCAGCACCGTCATGTGGGGGAAGAGGTTGAACTGCTGGAAGACCATCCCCACCTCCCGCCGCACCTCCGCGAGGGCGCGGTCGTCCTTGACGTTCCGCCCGTCCACCACCACCTCGCCCTCCTGGAAGTCCTCCAGGCGGTTGATGCAGCGGATCAGGGTGCTTTTCCCTGAGCCCGAGGGGCCGATGATCACCAGCTTCTCCCCAGGGGCCACCTCCAGGTGGATGCCCTTCAGCACGTGCAGGGGGCCGAACCACTTGTGCAGGTTGTGGATGCGGATGATGGGGTCCACTGCCCTCATTTTCGCATCCTCTGGAAGGCGTAGACCATCAGGAAGAGACCCAAGCCCACCAGGTCGGTGAGAAGCCCGGGCACCACCAGACTCAGGGCCGCGGCCATGAGCAAGGCCCGCTCCCAAAGAAGCGCGCGCTTGTGCAGGAAGCCCACCAGGCTGGCGCTGAAAGCGGTCATGCCCAAAAGGGCAGAAAGGACGATCCAGGCCCCCTCCAGGACGCTCCCCACCCCGAGGAGGAGGAGCTTGGGGCTGAAGAAGAACATATAGGCCAAAAGGGCGGTGCGGAGCTCATACACGAAGCCCTGGACCGCCGTCTTCCAGAAGTCGGACTTGGCGATGGCGCTGGCGGCATAGGCGGCCAGGGCCACGGGAGGGGTGGAGTCGGCCATGATGCCGAAGTAGAAGACGAACATGTGGGCGGCCACGGGCGGCACCGCATAACCCGCCTTCTCCGAAAGCTGAAGCACCACCGGCACCACCAAGGAGGCCATGACGATGTAGTTGGCGGTGGTGGGGAGGCCCATGCCCAAGAGGAGGCTCGTGAGCTGGGCCAGGACCAGCACCAGGATGAGGTTCCCCCCGGAAAGGCGCTCCACGATATCCGTGAGGCCAAAGCCAATGCCCGTCATGGTGACGATACCCACAATGACCCCGGCGCTGGCGGTGGCCAGGGCGATGCCCACCATGCCCCGAGCCCCGGCCTCGAGGCCCTCCAAGATGAGCCTCCCCCCCCTAAGGAGGCCAAAGCCGACCCCTGCACCGCCCCTATATGAACGCCAAACCTCCTGGGCCAAGATGAGGAGGAGCATGAAAAAGATGGTGTTCAAGGCCGCCCGTTCGGGGGTGAGCCGGAGAGCCACCAGGGCGTAGATCAGGTAGGCCAAAGGGAGCAGGTAGTGGAACCCCGTGCGCAGGATAGGGCCCAAAGGAGGGAGCTCCGAGCGGGGCACCCCTTTGAGGCCCAGCTGGAGAGCCTCCAGGTGCACCGTGATGAAAAGGGTGGCGTAGGCTAGGAGGGCAGGGATGAGGGCGATCAGGATGAGCTGGCTGTAGGGGATGCCCAAAAACTCCGCCATGATGAAGGCCGCCGCTCCCATGACCGGGGGCATGAGCTGGCCGTTGGAAGAGCTGGCCACCTCCACGGCCCCCGCCTTCTCCGGGGGGTAGCCCACCCGCTTCATCAGGGGAATGGTGAAGGTGCCGGTGGTAACCACGTTGGACACCGAGCTCCCCGAGACCACCCCCGTGAGGGCGCTGGCCACCACCGCCGCCTTGGCTGGTCCCCCGCGGAAGTGGCCCAGGAGGGCGTAGGCCACCTGGATGAAGAAGTGCCCTGCCCCCGCCTTCTCCAAAAGGGCCCCAAAGAGGACGAACAGGAAGACGAAGGTGGCGGAAACCCCCAGGGGCACCCCCCAGATGCCCTCAGCGGTGGTGTAGAGCTGGCCCATGAGCTGGCCCCACTGGCTGCCCGCGTGGAGCTGCAGCCACGGGGGAAGGGTGAAGGGCAAAAGCCCCTTGGGACCGGTGAGGGCGTAGAGGACGAAGACCGAGGCGATGATGGGCAAAGCCGGCCCCACCACCCGCCAGGCGGCCAGGAAGAGGACCAAAAGGGTCAGGCTCCCCAAGAAGACGTCCCTCCCGCTGGGGATCCCCCCCCGGAGCTGGGTGATGCCGTAGTAGTCCAAAACCACGTAGAGGGCCCCCAAAACCCCCAGGAAGGCCAGAATCCAGTCCAGGAAGGGGATGCGATCCCTAGGCCCTCGCCTCCCGGGGTAGGCCAGGAAGGCCAGGGCCAGGGCGAAGGCCAGGTGCACCGCCCTCAGGCGCATGGGGTCCAAGGTTCCCATCTCCGTGGCCCAGAGCTGGAACAGGCTCCAGACCACTCCCAGGGTGAAGAGCAGGTGGCGGCCAAACCCCCTAGGCTTCCGCCCCCCTAGCTCGCTTTCCTCCACCAATAGGGAAACATCCTTGTTCATGCTCCTCCCAGGCAAAGGGGGCCCCGCCTGGGGCCCCCTGGGCTCCACCTGAGCTTACTTCAAGACGCCGATCTCCTTGTAGAACCGCTCCGCCCCAGGGTGCAGGGGGATGGGCAGGCCCTTCACCGCCTTCTGCAGGCTGAAGAAGCGCTCCAGGTTGGGGTGGATCTTCTTGAAGGCCTCCTGGTTGCCAAAGACCGCCTTCATGAACTTGTATACAGAGTCGGCGGAGAGCTTCTCCGAGGCGATGAGCATCGCCTGCACCGCCACCGTGGGCGTGGTCACGTCCACCCCCTTGTAGGTGCCGCCGGGGATGTTGAAGCCCACGTAGAAGGGGTACTTCTTGGCAATGGTCTGCACCTTCCCAAGGTCCACCGCCACCAAGCTGATGGGCGTGGTCAAGGCCAGCTGCTGGATGGCACTGGCCCCCAAGCCCACGGTGTAGAAGAGGGCATCGGCCCGCTTATCCTGCATGAGCTGGATGCCCTGGGTGGCGCTCACCCGGATGGCCTGCCCCAGATCCTCAAAGCGCAGGCCGTAGGCCTCGAGGATTTGCCGGGCGTTTTGCTCGGTACCCGAACCCACATCGCCCACCACCACCCGCTTGCCCTTGAGGTCCGCCACCGTGCGGATCCCGGCATCCTGCCGGGACACGATGTGGATGACCTCAGGGTAGAGGGCCGCCAAGGCGCGGATGCCCTTCACCGCTTTGCCGTCAAAGGCGGCGATGCAGCACCCCTGGTAGGCGTAGTAGGCGATGTCGTTCTGGGCCAAGGCCATCTCAAACTCCCCGGCGGCGATGGCGTTGATGTTGGCCACGCTGCCGCCGGTGGAGCGGGCGTTGGCCCTAAGGCCCACCCCTGCGTCGTTCACCAGCTTGGCCATCCCCGTGGCCACGGGGAAGTACACCCCCGTGGTGGAGCCGGAACCGATGGTGATAAACTCTTGGGCCATCCCCAGACCCAGCAAGGCCATAGCCACCAACAACACGCTCTTTACTCGCATAACCTTGCACCTCCTTGACGCCTTAGTGAGTATACCCATACCCCCTGACGGCCACAAGCCCTAGCGCCCCGCCACCTTGAGCCGCCGCTCCAAAAGGTTGGTGAAGAAGGTGAGCACCGTGGTGAGGAGAAGGTAGATGGCGGCCACCGCCAGGTACACCTCCACCGGGCGGAAGGTGGCGGAAATGATGCGCTGCCCGGAAAGGGCCAGCTCGGTGAGGGCGATGACGCTGGCCAGGGAGGAGTCCTTCAAGAGGGCCACCACGTTGTTGACCAAAGGGGGCACCACGATGCGCAGGGCCTGGGGCAGCACCACAAAGCGCATGGTATCCACCGGGGAGAGGCCTAAAGACCAGGCAGCCTCCCACTGCCCCTTGGGGATGGCCTGGATTCCCGCCCGCACCACCTCGGCGTTGTAGGCCCCCACGTTGAAGGAAAGGGCGATAAAGGCCGCCCAGTAGGGGGTGAGGGCCTGCTGGGCCTCGGGCCAGAGGGGCTGAAGCAGGAGGGGCAAGGCGTTGTAAGCGAAGAGGATCTGCACCAATAGGGGCGTGCCCCGGGTCACCCAGATGTAGAAGGTGGCGGGAAGCCGCACCCAAGCCCGGCCGGAAAGGCGGAACATCCCCGCGAATACCCCGATGAAAAGCCCCGCTAGGCCGGAGATCAGGGTGAGCTTGAGGGTGATCTCCGCCCCCAGGGCCATGGCCTCTGAAGCGGAAGCTGCCCGCTCTGGACCGAAACCCGTCAGGAGAAAGTACCGTTCCAAGGCCAGGCCCAAGAGGGCGAACAGGCCGAAGTACCCCGCCAGCACGAGGGCGAGGAGGAGGAATGCCCGCAACCAGGAAGGCATGGTTTAGGCAGGGAAAAGGCCCAGGGTTAAGCTTGATCCCTGGGCTCCGGTAAGGCTACTTGCAGCGCACGTCCTCCCCAAACCACTTCTTGGAGATCTGAGCGTAGGTGCCGTCTTTCATCAGGTCCGCTAAAGCCTTGTTTAGGGCGTCCAAGACGCTCTTGTTCCCCTTGGCCACCGCCATGGCCACCCGCTCCTGGAAGACCAGCTCCCCCAGTTGCAGGGTACTCTCCAGCTTCCTTTCCTTGATAGCCTCCTTGGCCACGAAGCGGTCGGTGATCCAGGCGTCCAGACGGCCCGCCAGGAGGTCCTGAAGGGCGTCCGGGTCCTTCTGGTAGGTGCGCACCTGCTTGACCCCGGGGATTTTCTGCGCCGCCTCCATGTAGGTGGTGCCGATCTGCACCCCCACCACCTTGCCCGCCAGGTCCTTGGCGGTCTTGGGACCGCCCTTCTTGCTCACGATGACGCCACCCGTGCAGTAGTGGGGGTTGGTGAAGTCCACGGCCTTGGCCCGTTCCTCGGTGATGCCGTGGGAAGCGATGACGAAGTCAAAGCGACCTTGGTTCAGCTGGATGAGGAGGCTGTCAAAGGCCTGGGTGATCCAGACCGGCTTCAGGGCGAGCTTTTTGGCGATGGCGTTGCCCAGGTCGATCTCAAAGCCGGTGAGCTGGTTCTTTTCGTTAAAGTAGTTGAATGGGGGGAAAGCGCCTTCTGTACCGATACGCACCTCCCCAGCGCTCTTGATCTGGTCGAAAGTACGCACCTGGGCCAAGGCCGCTCCAAGGGCCAGCACAACCAGGGTAAAGATTATGCGCCTATTCATGCCCACCTCCTTTAACGGGGCGATTATACACGGCGCAGGGGCGCAAGCCCCAGGATGGTACATTTGTCCCAAATCATTCTGGTAAAATCCCGAGAGAGGAGGAAAGGGTATGCTGGCAAAGCGTGGATTGATGGTCTTGGCCTTTGGCTTGCTTCTGGGGGTCCTCGGGCAAAACGCCCCAGATCCGTGGCGCATCCAACGGGGAGGGCAGCTTTACGATCACTGGATCAAGGCCAAGGGCGTGGAAGCCCCTGCGGGCGACCATCCCCTTTGGGCCTTGCAGAACACCAACACCCGCAAGGGCACGGACACCTGGCGGTGCAAGGAGTGCCACGGCTGGGACTACCTGGGCAAGGACGGGGCTTACGGCTCGGGCTCCCACTTCACAGGCTTCGCGGGCGTTCTCCAGGTACGGGACAAGAGCCTTGAGGAGATCCTTGCCCTGCTAAAGGGCTCCAAAAATCCCAAGCACGACTTCACCCCCTACCTCAGCCAGGAGGACCTCGAGGACCTAGCCCTCTTCCTCAAGTACGGCACCTGGGACCCCAGGACCGCCGTGGACTACAAGGCGAAGAAGCCCCTTAAGGCCAACCCCGACCTATCCCAAGGCCGGAGCATCTACCGCGTATGCGCCTCTTGCCACGGGGAGGATGGCAAGAACATCAACTTCGGCACCGAGGAGGCCCCGGAGTACGTGGGCACGCTGGCCAAGGACAACCCCCAGGAGATCCTCCACAAGATCCGCATCGGCCAGCCCGGCAACTTCGTCATGCCTGGCTTCAGCTTCCTGAGCCTGGACCAAATGCAGGACCTCTTGGCCTACCTGCAGACCTTGCCCAGCAAATAGTCCTGGTGGAGCGTGGGCCTCGGCTCGGCCGGGGCCCACGCCTCTTTACGCCCAGCGAGCCCACAGCACCCGGCCGGTGAGGGGGTGCTTGAGGGCCAGGCGGATGCCGTAGGCGTAGCTCCCAGGGCGTGCCGGGCGGTAGCTAAGCTGGTACCCTTCGGCCCCGGGCTCCATGGGCACCAGCTCCAGGGAGCCGCTGGAGCGACGCACCACCAGCTGCACCTCCAGAAAAGGCCGCAGAGCAACGGGCATCTCCCCTTCCACGAAGGCCCGCACCGACATGGGAACCCCGTTCAGGGTAAGGTCCCCTGGCGTCTCCGCCCGCAGGGCGAGGCGCTCCAAGGCGGGCAAGGCGCGGTAGAACTCCTCTAGGAGGGTCTTCTGCTCCCAGGCCTCCCGAGCCCAGCGACCGCCCCTCTCGTAAAGCTCCGCATAGTCCCGCACCATGCGGGCGGCGCTGAAGCGGGGGCCCACGGTGCGCAGGCTCTCCTGGACCATGGAGAGCCAGCCGGAGGAGTACCCTTCCGGCCCCTTGGCGTAGAAGAGGGGAAGCACCTCCCCTTCCAGGGCGTCGTAAAGCGCCTGAGCGTCCGCCATGTCCTGGGCTTCCTCGCTCTCGTAGGTGCGCTCGTCCCCGATGGCGAAGCCGTTTTTGCCGTTGTAGGCCTCCGCCCACCAGCCATCCAGAACGCTCAGGTTAAGGACCCCGTTGATGGCCGCCTTCATGCCGCTGGTGCCCGAGGCCTCCATGGGACGACGGGGAGTGTTGAGCCACACGTCCGAGCCGTGGACCAAGACCCGAGCCAGGTACATGTCGTAGTCCTCCAGGACCACCATGCGGTCCTCGAGGCCATACTCCCTGATCTTGGCGAAGAGCTCCTGCAAGTAGGCTTTCCCCGGCTCGTCCTTAGGGTGGGCCTTGCCGGCGAAAACGAACTGCACGGGGTAGGGCCCGCGGAGGATGCGCAAGAGCCGCTCCGGGTCCTTGAAGAGGAGCACCCCCCGCTTGTAGGTGGCGAAGCGCCGGGCAAAGCCAATGGTGAGCACCTCGGGGTCCAGGATGCGCTCCGCCTCGCGGAGGCGGCTTGGGCTTTCCCCGTTCCGGCGGCGCTGCTCGTAAAGCCTTGCACGCACCTCCCGCACCAGCTCGGCCCGGAGGTCCTTGTGGATGCCCCAGAACTCCTCGCCAAGCCCCTCTGCCTTCCAGGTGGCCGGGTCTTCCGGGCGGGTGAGCCACTCCGGACCGAAGACCTCCGCGTAGTGCTTGCGGAGCCTGGGGTGGAGGAAGGTCCAGGTATGGACCCCATTGGTCACGTGGCCGATGGGTACCTCCTCTAGGAGGAGATCTGGCCAGAGATGATGGAACATCTCCCGGGACACGTGCCCGTGGAGCCGGGACACACCCCCCGCCTGGGCGCTGGTCTTGAGGGCCAGGTTGGACATGGAGAAGACCTTGCCCCAGGGCTTCTCCTCGAGGCCCAAGGCCAAAAAACTCTCCCGGTCGGTGCCCATCCTCTCCCAGAACCCCCCCAGGTAGCGCTCCACCAGGTCCAGGGGAAAGGCGTCGTGCCCCGCGGGCACCGGGGTGTGGGTGGTGAAGAGGGCCCCAGCCCGGGCCAACTCCAACGCCACAGGGAAGGGGTGCCCCTCAGCCACCAGTTCCCGCACCCGCTCCAAGCCCAAAAAGGCGGAGTGCCCCTCGTTCATGTGGTAGACCTCCGGGGCAAGGCCCAGGGCCCGCAAAAGCCGCACCCCCCCGATCCCCAGGACCATCTCCTGCTGGATGCGCATCTCCAAGCCGGGGGCGTAGAGTCTGGCGGTGATGGCCTGGTCCTCGGGCGCGTTCTCCGGCAGGTTCGCGGTGAGCAGATAAACGGGAACGGCCCCCACCTGGACCCGATAAGCAGCAAGCCAGACCGTGCGCCCCGGAAACTCCACCCCCACCCGCAAAGGGCGGCCTTCCCGGTCCTGCACAGGCAGGAGGGGAAGCTCCTCGGGGTGGAGGGTCTCGTAGACCTCCACTTGCGCCCCTTCCTTGGAGAGGCGCTGGTGGAAGTAGCCCTCGTGGTAGAAGATCCCCACCCCCACCAGGTTCAGGCCCAGGTCGCTGGCGGCCTTCACGTGGTCGCCCGCCAGCACCCCAAGGCCGCCGGAATAAATGGGCAAGGAGCTGTGGAAGCCGTACTCCGCGGAGAAGTAGGCGGTGAGGGGCCCCCGCTTGACCTCCCGGGCCTTCAGGTAGGCCCTCAAGGCGGCCACCACAGCCTGCACCCGGGCAGGGTAGCTGGTGGCGGTGAGGGCCTCGAGGCGGGCGGGGTCGGCTTCCAGGAGAAGCTTCACCGGGTTTCCCCGGAAGCGCTTCCACAACAAAGGATCCACTTCCTGGAAGAGCTCAGCCGCCTCTGGATTCCAGCTCCACCAGAGGTTGTAAGCAAGCTCCTTAAGCCCCCAAAGGGGCTCGGGAAGCTGCGGCATGGCAGTGATATGGCCAAGAATCCTCACGAAAAGAGATTATACCCCCAAGGCCCTCCTCAGCGGAGCCGCCGCCAGAGCTCCGGGCTGAAGAGGAGCACCACCGGTAGTATCTCAATGCGCCCCGCCCACATCTGCAGGATCAGCACCCCCTTGGAAAGGGGGTGGAGGTCGGCGTAGGAGGCCATGGGCCCCACCGCCCCCAGGCCGGGGCCGATGTTCCCAATGGCCTGAGCGCTGGCGGTAAAGGCCACCACAAAGTCCCCCTCCAGGAGGGTGAGCACCATCACCCCCGCCCCAAAGAGCACCGTGTACAAGAAGATGAAGACGGAAACCTGCCTCAGGGCTTCTTCCGACACCACCCGCTGTCCCAGGCGCAGGGGCAGCACCGCCTGGGGGTGCAGGGTGCGGGTGATCTCCCGCCGTAGCAGGCCGAAGAGGAGGAGCCAGCGCACCACCTTGATGCCGCCAGCCCCCGAGCCGGCGCTACCGCCCACAAACATCAAAGCCACCAGGATGGCCTGGGCCGGAACCACCCACTGGGCGAAGTCCACGCTGGCAAACCCGGTGGTGGTCACGATGGAGATGACCTGGAAGAAGGCGTGGCGCAGGCTGGCCTCCACCCCATAGAGATGGTGGGTGTAGAGGTAAAGGGCCAACAGGGCCGAGGCCAGCACCACCAAGAAGGTGTAGGCCCGAAACTCCGCGTCCCGCAGCACAGGCTTTACCTCCCGGCCAAAGATGAGGCGGTACTGCAGGAGGAAGTTCACCCCCGCCAAAAACATGAAGAGGCTCCCCAGCCATTGGGCCAAGGGGGTGTACTGGGCGAAGCTTTGCGGGTTAGGGCTAAACCCCCCGGCGGGCGTGGTGGTGAGGGCGTTGGCCAGGGCCTCGAAAAAGGGCACCCCAGCGCCCCAGTAGGCCAAGATACCCAGCGCCGTGAGGGCCACGTATACCTGCAAGACGGCCTGGGCGGTGTGGCGTAGCCGGGGGGTGAGCTTCTCCTTTTCGATCCCCGTGCTCTCAGCGAAAAAGGCCTGGCGCCCCGCCACCTGCAACTGGGGGAAGACCACCAGGAAGAGCACCACGATCCCGATGCCCCCCATCCACTGGGTGAAGCTCCGCCAGAGGAAAAGGGCCCTGCCAAACTGGCTGAAGTCCGCCAGGATGGTGGCCCCAGTGGTGGTGAAGCCGGAAACCGCCTCAAAGAGGGCGTCCAAGTAGGGCAAGCCTCCGGAAAGCCAGTAGGGCACCGCCCCCAGGGCCGGGACTAGAACCCAGAGCAGGGCCACGCTGGCGAAGACCTCGGCCCGGCGGGGTTGGACCTCGGGGTGGCCCAGAACCTGGAGCAACCTCCCCAGCCCTAGGCCTAGAACCGCTCCCAGAGCGAAGCCCCGCACGTCCTCCTGCCAAGCCAGGGCCAGGAGGGAAAAGGCCACCAGGATCAAGCCGAAGCCCTGGTAGGTGAGCCCCAAAAGGTAGAGGCTGGAGCGGAGCCCCTGCTTAACCGACGATGCGGGCCAGGGCTTCATCCGCCACCTCCCGGGCGGCCACCAGGAAGAGCCGATCCCCGGGGAGGACCTCGAGGTCCTCCCGATAGAGCATCACCCGGTGGTTGCGCTCCACAGCCACGGGGGCCACCTCAGAACTGGCCAGGGCCTTCAGGGGCTTGGGCTGGAACCCCTCCACCAGCTCTACCTCCAAGAGCTCGATGTTCTCGTCCATGGTGGACACATGCTCCACGTTCTCCGGGCCCAAAAAGTCCAAGACCGCCCGCACCGCTGACTGGCGGGGCGTGAGGGGCAGGTCGATCCCCACCTGCTCGAAGAGCCTGCGGGTCTCGGAACGGGAAACCCGGGTGATGACCTTGCTCACCCCTAGCTGCTTGGCAAGAAGCGAAGCGAGGAGGTTTTTCTCGTCGTTGTCGGTCACGGCCACCACGGCGTCCGCCTCCTGCATGCCCTCCGCCTCCAAAAGTTCCAGGTCGGTGCCGTCCCCTTGGATGACCATGGCCCCCGGCAGCTCTTGGGCCAGCCACTCACACCGCTCCCGGTTGGGCTCGATGATCACTACCTCCAACCGCCGCTTCAGGAGCTCTTGGGCCACCATAAAGCCCACGTTGCCCCCACCGATGACCATCACCCGACGCACCCCCCGGCCGCTGGCGAAATAGGCCTCCAGTTCGGGGAATGCCCGCAGGGTGGTCACGAACAGAAGCTTGTCCCCAGGTTCTAGGACCAGCTCGGGGTAGTCCGCATGGGCGAAGCTCAGAAACGCGCCGTCCCGCACCACCCCCACCACCAGCACCCCTTCCGGCCAGGAAAGCTCGGAGAGGAGGCGGTGGGCGTAGGGACCCCCTTCCTTCACCCGGTACTCCACGAAGCGCAGGCGGCCCCCTGCCAGCACCTCGGTGTCCACCGCCCCCGGCACCAGGATGACCTCCACGATCTCCCGGGCCATGGCCCTTTGCGGCCAGAGGACCTTGTCGATGCGCGTACCCAGGATCTCCGCGGTGCGGGGATCGGTGAGCACCTCCACGTACCCCCCCTTGCCCACGAAGCAAAGGGTCTGTTTGGCCCCCAGGCCCTTGGCCAGGAGGGAGGCTAAAAGGTTGATCTCGTCGGAATCCGTGCTGGCAATGAAGAGGTCGGCCCGGTCCACCCCCGCTTCCCTGAGGGTGTCGGGGTCGGTGGCCCCGCCCACCACCACTTTCACGTCCAGGTGGGCAAAGCGCTCCTTGGATTGCGGGTTGCGGTCGATGACCACCACCTCGTGGGCCTTTTCCAGGGTGCGGGCCACTTCCCCGCCCACCTCCCCGCCCCCGGCGATGACGATGTACATACCGAACCTATCCTAAGCCTGGACCCCGTGGAGGTCGTAGGTGTCCGCACGGGTGATCCGCACCTGTACCCTCTCCCCCACCCTCACGGTCCCGTCCGTTTCCACGTAGACCACCCCATCGATGCCAGGAGAGTCCCGGTAGCTGCGGCCCACGGCCAAGCCCGGCTCGGGGAGTTCGTCCACCAGGACCTCGAGGACCTTGCCCAGGAAGCGCTGGTTCTTGCGCAGGCTGACGCGGGCTTGGAGCTCCAGAAGCCGCGCCTTCCGCTCCTCCTTGACCTCTTGGGGCACGTGGCCCGGCAGGGCGTTGGCCTCGGCCCCCTCCACCTCCGAGTAGGTGAAGACCCCCACCCGGTCCAGCTCCGCCTCCTCCAAAAAGTCCAGAAGGATCTGGAAGTCCTCCTCGGTTTCCCCCGGAAAGCCCACGATGAAGGTGGAGCGGAGGGCCAGCTCGGGCACCACCTCCCGCCAGGCCCTAAGGGTCTTGAGGTGGCTTTGGTAGCCCCCGGGGCGGCGCATGAGGCGCAGGATGCGCTCCGAGGCGTGCTGCAGGGGCACATCCAGGTAAGGCAGCACCCGGCCCTCAGCCATGAGGGGGAGCAAATCCCGCACGTGGGGGTAGGGGTAGACGTAGTGAAGCCTTATCCAAGCCCCAAGCTCCGCCATGTGGCGGAGGAGGTCCTTGAGCTCCGCTTTGACCAGGCGGTCCCCCCAGAGGCTTTCCCGGTGGCGAAGGTCCACCCCGTAGGCGGAAAGGTCCTGGGCGATGAGGAGAAGTTCTTGGGTGCCCGTGGCCACCAGCCGCGCCGCCTCCGCCAGCACTTCCCCCGCGTCCCGGGAGCGCAAGGGGCCCCGCAGCTTGGGGATGATGCAGAAGCTGCAGCGGTGGTCGCACCCTTCGGAAAGCTTCAGGTAGGCGTAGTGCCGGGGGGTGAGCTTCACCTGGGGGGGCACGAGGTCCAAGAAGGGATCCCGGGGGGCAGGCAGCACCGCCTGCACCGCCTCCAGCACCCGCTCCACCTCCCCCGGACCCGTCACGGAGAGCACCTGAGGGTGCCTTTCCAGGATGACCTCGGGCTTGGCCCCCAGGCATCCCGTGACCACCACCTTGCCGTTTTCCTTGAGGGCCTCCCCGATGGCCTCGAGGCTCTCCTCCACCGCAGGGGTGATGAAGCCGCAGGTGTTCACCACCACCAGCTCCGCCTCCTCATAGGTGGGGCTCGTCTCGTAGCCCAAAGCCTTGAGCCGGGAAAGGATTTGCTCCGAGTCCACCAAGGCCTTGGGGCAGCCCAGGCTTACAAAGCCGATCTTGGCCATAGACCTCCCGGAGCCCGCGCTCCAACAAAGAAAGAGTATAGCCTCTCCAAGAGGTTCCCGCTAGGGGAAGCTCCGGGTGAGGGGCTTCCCCGGCTCCCCCAAAAGCCCCTGGTCCTGGCCGTCCAGGAAGACGCGCACCGCCCCAGGGTTGCCCGCCCGCACCTCCACCGGGGGTTCAAAGGCGAGCTCGGCCCCCACCTCAGGGATGCCCTCGTAAAGGCGCTTCTCCCCCTGCATCACCCTGAGCCAGCTCCGGCCCTCCAGCTTCAGCACCAGCCGCCCTTGGGGGAGGGCCTGGGGCGCCTGGGCCGGGGGCGCCTGGGCCGGGGGCGCCGCCTGGGGCTCCGCGGGCCTCGGCGCCAAGCGGTAGCGGAGGGCCAGGGGCCGGTCCAGCACCACCTCCTCTTCCACGGGAGCATACCCCGGCAAGTCCAGGCGGAGGTGGCGCTTGCCCCCCTCCAGGGGCGGGGAGCGCAGGGGGGTCTGGCCCAGGTAGAAGCCATCCACATAGACCCGGGCCCCAGGAGGGTCACTCTCCACCTGGAGCGGGTAGCGCTCTGGGGACTTGGGCGGGGCTTCGGGTGGCAGGCTCACCACCTGGGCAGGAGCAGGGCGGAGCCAGAGGTACGCCCCGTACCCCATGGCCCCCAGCACCAGCACTGCCAGCGCCCAGGCCCAAAGGATCCCCTTGCCCCGGCGCCGGGGCGGGGGGGTAGCCTCCTGGGGGGAGGCCCCAGGGTAGAGGGCCAAGAGGGGCTCAGGGTCCAGGCCCAGGAGCCGGGCGTAGCGCCGCAGGTAGCCCCGGGCCAGGGCGGGCTCGGGAAGCTCCGCAAAGCGGCAACCTTCCAGGGCCTCCAACACCTGGACCTTAAGGGCCAGCCGCTCCGCCGCCTCCCTCAGGGAAAGCCCCCGCTCCTCCCGGGCCCGGCGCAGCCTCTCCCCCAGCTCGCACACAAGGCTATTCTAGCCCGGCCAGGGCCAAGGCTACCTGGGCCGCCAGCCGGGCATTCTCCAGGAGAAGGCGCTCGTTCACCCGGTCCGTCTCCCCCCCGGAAAGCTGCGAAAGGCGCCGCAGGAGGTAAGGGGTGAGGGCCTTGCCGAAGACCCCAGCCCGAGCGGCTTCCCCGTTGGCCTCCTCCACCCAAGCGGCCACCTGCTCGTAGGGCAAGCCCCGGGAAACGGGGTTCACCAGGAGAACCGCCCCCAGACCCAGCTCCCTGGCCTTGCGGTAAACCCGGGCGGCCTCGAGGGGGCTCTCCACCCGGGCAGGCACCGGGAAGGGCGAGTCAGGGGAAAAAAAGGCGGGCAGGCGGTCGGTGCGGTAGCCCACCACGGAAACCCCCAAGGTCTCCAGGCGCTCCAAGGTAGCCCGCAGGTCCAAGATGGCCTTGGGTCCCGAGGCAACCACCAAGAGGGGGGAGCGGGCCAAGGCCATGAGGTCCGCGCTCTCGTCAAAGGGCTCAGGGTGCACCCCGCCGATGCCTCCGGTGGCGAAGACCTCTATCGCGTGGCGGTGGGCCAGGTGCACCGTGGCCGCTACCGTGGTGCCCGCGCTTTTCCCCTGGGCCAACAGGGCCGCCAGGTTCCAAAGGCTGGCCTTCTCCACCCCCCCTTGGGCCAGGATCTCCATTTCCCCTGGGGAAAGCCCCACCCGCACCTCCCCCTCCACCAGGGCAATGGTCTTGGGGATGGCCCCCTCCCTGCGCACCGCCTCCTCCAAGGCAAGGGCGGTGCGCAGGTTCAAGGGGTAGGGCAGGCCGTGGGTGAGGACCGCCGACTCTAAGGCCACCGACGCTTCCGCCATGGGGGCAGGATACCACCCCAAGCGACTCTCCTCAGGCCCTTTTCCGCTGAACCCTTCGCTCCCCTTCCGAAACCCAAGGCCATGCCCCACCCGCTCGCCGGAGCCCCCGCGCGGACTTCTTCCGCGCGGGGCGGGATCAGACCTCCGGCCACACCAGCACCTCCTCCCCCACTTTGAACCCGTGGAAGAGGAGAAGCTCAGGGGATAGCCTCAGCTCCACCCCAAGCCCCTCGGCTCCCTCGGCCTCCAAAACCACCTCCCGTCCCCCCTTGACCCGCACTTGGCGGAAAGGCCCGTAGTGGGCCCGCCAGGTGGCGAGGAGCAAAGCCTCCACCTGAGCCCCCTTGCGGCCCAAGGTAACCCGGAGCCTGGCGGTGCGGGGAACGCGGGAATGGACCTCCAGAAGGCGCAGGCGGGCCAGGTGCCCAAGCCGCCTCACCACCTCCCCCAAGGGGAGGGAAAGCTCCGCGGCCAGGTCCAAGGGGCTCTTCCCGGGACCCAGGGCCAGGAGGAGGGAAAGCTCCACCGGGTCCAAGGTGGCCTGCACCGCCTGAGCCCGGGGGTCAGGGCGCACCAGGTCGAAAGGACCCACCTCCACCCCCTCGTCCAAAAGGCGCACCGCCTGCAACAAGTAGGCCTCGAGGGGACCCTCCAAGGAACCCAGGGGCGGGCGCACGGAGAGCAGAAAGCGAAACCGCCCCTCCTTGAGCCCCAGCACCTCCAAAAGGGCCTCCCGGCCTACCCTGCCCCGAAAGACCGCATGGACCGGCCTCCCCCGCTCCAGGTAGACCTCACCCCGCTCCCCTCCCGCCTCCACCTCAAAGACCCCCGTCCTGCCCCCTTGGGCCAGGAGCTGGAGCAGGTCGATGGGGCCTAAGAGGCGGAAATCGCCTTCCATAAGGGACCAAGATACCCTTCACCGAAGAAGTATACGTGGGCCAGCAGGTAGCACACCTGGTAGCGGGGCAGAGCCCGCTCCACCTCCTCCGGGATGGGGTAAAGGGCCCGGTAGGCCCGCCAGAAGGCCTCGGGAAACCCCCCGAAGAGGCGCATCATGGCCAGGTCCACCCCCCTCTCCCCCACGAAGAAGGCGGGGTCCAAAAGGGCGGGCCCCTCCTGGGTAAAGAGGACGTTGCCGCGCCAAAGATCCCCGTGCAAGGGGGCAGGGCCCTCGGTGGAGAGGGGCCTGCGGTAGAGGGCCTCCACCTTGGGGCCAAGCCCCTCGAGGCGCCCCCAGGTGGCCTTCAGAAAGGGCTCCACGCACCGTAGGAAGAAGAACTCCGTCCAGCCGCCCCCTTCCCGGCCGGGAAGGGGAAAGGTGCCCAGGAAACCCGGCTCCGCCCAGTAGCGGTCCTCCCGCCTACGGTGCAACCGGGCCAGCATCTCCGCCAGGGCTTCCCAAGCCTCTGGGCCCTGCGGCAGGTATTCCAGGACCAGCCCCTCCTCCGCCAGAAAGAGCACCCGCGGCACCCTCACCCCCCTCGCCGCCAAGGCGGCAAGGCCCTTGGCCTCTGCCAGGAAGAGGCCGGGAGGAGCCCCTTCCGCTACCTTGACCACGTAAGGGCCCGCCCGGAACACCCGGGAGATGTCCCCCCCGTGGAGGGGGTGGAAGGGGCCTTGGGCCTCAAGCCCCGCCCGGCGAAGCAGTGCCTGGGGATCCATCCCGCTCCAGGTGGTCCAAAAACGCCCGGCAGGCCGCCTCCACCGTCCAGTAGGCCTCCAAGCAGTCCTGGAAATCCCCGTAGTAAGGGTCACCCACCTCCCCCCCGCCCAGGTAGTCCATGAGGAGCTGGGCCTTGCCCCGGGCCTCGGGGAAGCGCCGCAACACCTCCCGCAGGTTCTCCTGGTCCATGACCAGGATGTGGTCGTACAGGAGGGCGTCCTCCCGCGTCATCTGCCGGGCCACGTGGGGGAAGTAGGCCCCCTCTTGCTCCAAGACCTTCCGGGCCCGGGGGTCCATGGGTTCCCCGGCGTGCCAGGCCCCCGTGCCCGCGGAGTCCACCTGGAAGCGGTCCTCGAGGCCCCGCTCCCTTAGGAGCTTGCGGAAGGCCCCTTCGGCTAAAGGGCTTCGGCAGATGTTCCCCAAGCAGACGAAGAGCACCCGTACGGGCCGGTCCATGCCTCCCATGATAGGCCCTCAGTAGGGCACCTCCGCCCCCACCTCCGTGCCCTTTCCCGGCGCGGAGCGCACCCAGAAACGCCCTCCACGGGCCTCCACCCGCTCCCGCATCTGGGTCAGGCCGAAGCCGCCTAGCCCCTGGGCCTCGGGGTTTTGGAAGCCCTTCCCGTTGTCCCGCACGGAAAGCCTGGCCCCCCGCTCCCCCAGGGGCTCCAAGACCACCTCCACCCGGGTGGGCTTGCCGTGCTTGGCGGCGTTGGTGAGGGCCTCCTGCAGAACGCGGAAGAGGACCAGCTCGCTGGCCTGGGAGAGCCCCACCTGCTCGGGTAAGGAGAGCTGCACCCGAAAACCCGCCTGCTCCGCAAAAGCCTGGGCGTAGCGGCGCACAGACTCCAAAAAGCCATAGCGCTCCAGATCGATGGGCCGAAGGGCGAAGATGCTCCGCCGGACCTCGCGGATCTGGCCCCGCAAGGTTTCCTTCACCTCGGAAAGAGCCTTGAGGGCCGCATCCCGGTCCTTGTCCAAGAGCCTCTCCACCAAGTCCAGCTTCAGGGCCATGAAGGCCAGGCTTTGGGCGATGCCGTCGTGGATCTCCCGGGCGATGCGGGAGCGCTCCTCGTTGATGGCCAGCTCCTCGGCCCGGAGGTAGGCCTGGGCGTTGCGCACCGCCAGGGCCACCTGGGAGGCCAAAAAGGAGAGGAAGGGGATGCGCCGGGAGAGGTCCTTGCCCTTCACCACCAAGACCCCCACGGGCTCCCGGGCCTTGAGGGGCAGGGCCAGGGTACCCTCGACCACGAAGAGGGGCCCCTCCAAAGCCCCCTTCCACGGGCCTTCCGGCAGGAAGGGGTGGCCCGGAAGGGAAAGCCCCCGCACCACCCGGGGCACCAGAAACCCCTCCTCGTCCAGGAGGAGCACCCCGGCTCCCTCCGCCTCTGCCCAGGCGCGGATCCTTTCCAGCAGGCCCTCCAAAAGGCGGTCCAGATTGGCCTCGGCCTTCAGGGCCTGGTCCACCTCAAAGAGGGTGAGGCGGTCCCGGCTCCGGGCCACCACCGCCTGCAAGGCCCCGGCCAACTCGTGGGCCAGCACCTCCAGAAAAGCCCGCTCGGGCTCGGGGGGGCAGGCCTCCAGGAAGCCCTTAAGCCCCGGCAGCTCCACCCGCACCCCTCCGCACTCCTCCCCTGCGCGCACCCCTTCCGCCTCGAGGGCCACCGGGTACCCCAGGCTTTCCCGCAGGGCCTGGGCCATGCGGTGGACCGCTTCCTCCAGGTTCTCGCTTTCCAAAGCCTCGCGAAAGACCCGGCCCGCGGCCTGCAGGCGCCGGTTGGCCTCCTCCAGGGCCCTTTCCGCCCGCACCTTCTCCAACACTTCCTGGGCGATCCACTCCAAGACGGCAAAGGTCACCAAAGGACCCACCAGCCCGTAAAAGCCCAGGCGGAGCCAGAGGACGCTGTCCACATGGCGGTAAGGCAGGAGGGCCAGCTCAAAGACCACCACCACCCCGGCGATGAGGGGCGGAAGCAACCGCTGGGCCAGGCGGATCAGGCGGTACAGGTTAAGGCTCGCCATCCTTCTTCTCCATGGCGTAGCGGCTCTGGTGGAGGAGCCCCCTCAGCAGCTGCACCTCCCCCGGGGTGAGCCGGGCTTTGTGGAAGATGCGCCGCAGGCGGCGCATGGCATAGCGGTGGCGGTGGGGGTCGGTGAAGCCCGTTTCCAGGATGTACCGCCCCAGGTCCTGGAAGAACCCCTCCAAGGCCCCCACCTCCGCCAGAGCCTCCCCTTTCCCCACCTCCCCGCCCGAGGCCGCCTTGAAGAGCTCGTAGGCGAAGACCACCACCGCCTGAGCCAGGTTCAAGGAGGGTTGCTCGGGGGCCGTGGGGATGGTGCCGACGAGGTGGGCTAGGTCCAGCTCCTCGTTGGTGAGGCCGAAGGTTTCCCGGCCGAAGACCAAGGCCACCTCCCCCCTTACCGGCAGGACGTGGCGGGGCACCTCCCAAACGGGCACCACCGGGGCCGGGTAGAGCTCCCGCGGCCTGCCGGTGGTGGCCACCACCAGGTGCACCCCCGCGAGGGCGTCTTCCAAGGTGCTCACCGCCACCGCCCGGTCCAAGACCTCTTCCGCGTGAACGGCGAGCCAGTAAGCCTCCCGGGCCCAGGGAGGGCCCACCCGGGGGGCGGGGTTGACCAGGTAGAGCCGGGAAAACCCGAAGTTCCGCATGGCCCGGGCCACCGCCCCCACGTTCATGGGCTCCTGGGGTTCCACCAAGACGACGCGCACGCGGCTCAGCATGGTTCCTCCTCTAGGGGGACTCCGGTTCTGGGGGCGGGGGCACCCCTTCCGGGGCAAAGGCGCCCGATGCCGCCCCCTCCCCTGAAGGCAGGGCCGCTGGGGGCACCTTGTCCTGCGGCAGCCAGACCTCGAGCCCTTGGCTGCTGGGGGCACCGCTTAGGAGGTCCAGACGCGCCTTCACCAGGCCGGGTGGCGGCGGGAAATCCCCCCCTGGCCGCCCCCGCAGGGCCTCGGCCACGAAGGCCCGCCAGATGGGGGGGTTGACCACGGAGCTGGAGGGCTCCCTCCCCCCCATCCTGAGGGGCTGGTTGTCGTCCCGGCCGACCCAGACCACCGCGGAAAGCCCCCGGGTCACCCCGGCGAACCACAGGTCCCGGGCCTCGTTGGTGGTGCCCGTTTTGCCCCCCACCACCCGCCCGGGAATGCGGGCCCCCTTGGCCAGCCCCTTTTCCCCCAGGTCATACACGTAGCCCTTGAGCAGGTCCCAGCCCTGGTAGGCCGCCAGGGGGTCAAAGAGGCGGCGGCGCTCCGGGACGGCCTCGTAGAGCACCTGTCCCCTGGCGTCCTCCACCCGCCGCACGAAAAGGGGGGCCACCCGGTAACCCCCGTTCACGAAGGCGGCGTAGGCCGCCGCCAGGTCCACCGGGGTGATGGAGGCCCCCCCGATGGCGATGGCCAGGGTGGGGTACTTCACGGTGAAGCCCGCCTCGGAGAGCTTCCTGGCCACTTTATCCACCCCGATAGTCTGGGCGGTGTAGATGGCGGGGAGGTTTAAGGAGAGGTCCAAAGCGTAGCGCACGCTCACCTCCCGGTTCAAGAAGGTGCCGGAGAAGTTCTTGGGGCGCCAGATGCCTCCGGGCTGGCTGGGGTCGGGGAACTCCAGGGGGCGGTCGGGGACCAGGGTAGCCTGGGTAAACCCCTCCTCAAAGGCGGTGGCATAGACGAAGGGCTTCACCGCGCTCCCCGGGTTCCGCAGGGCCCGGGTGGCCCGGTTGTACTCGTCCTCCTCCCGCCGCACCCCTCCCACCAGGGCCAAGACCTCCCCCGTATCCGGGTCCAGGCCCACCAGGGCGAGTTCAGCCCCCTGGGGTAGCTGGGCCCCCTGGGCTGCGGCTTCCGCCGCCCGCTGCATGACGGGGTCCAAGGTGGTGTAGACCTTGAGTCCCCCCTCGCCGTACACCTTGTCCTTGCCGAAGCGGGCTTCCAGGAAGCGGCGCACCTCGAGGACGAAGTGGGGCGCCATGCGGAAGGAAAGCTGCCTGAGGATCCGGGCCTCCGGGTCCACCAGCTCGGCCTCCAGGAGGTTTCCCTCCTCGTCGTAGCGCACCTTCCACCCCTTGGGGGCTAGAGGCTCCCGCCAGGCGGCCTCCGCTACCTCTTGGCTCACCCAGCCCTCGGCTACCATCTGGTCCAGCAGAAGGCGCATCCGTTGCCTAACCCCGGCCAGGTCTTGGTAGCGGGCGTTGGGGGCGGGAACGATGGAGGCCAGGTAAAGCCCCTCCGCCAGGGTGAGGGCCGCGGGGTCTTTGCCGAAATAGGCTTCCGCCGCCCCTTTGATGCCCACAGCGTTCCCGCCCCAAGGCACCACGTTCAGGTACATCTCCAGGATCTCCGCCTTGGTGTAGCGCCTTTCCAGCTCCAGGGCCAGGGCCCACTCCTTAAACTTCCGCTCCAAGGAGCGGGCCTGGGCCAGCTCCTTCAACAGGGTGTTCTTGATGACCTGGGTGGTGATGGTGCTTCCCCCCTGCAAATCCCCCCGCAACACGGCATAGAGCGCCCCGAAGAGGCGCACGAAATCCACCCCGTAGTGCTGGTAAAAGCGGCGGTCCTCCGAGAAGACGATGGCGGCCACCGCCGCCGGGGACACCTCGGAAAGCCGCACCAGGCTGCGGTGGATGGCCCGCCCCTCCTCCACGCTGGCGATCTGGGCCAGGGGGGTGCCGTCCCGGGCGTAGAGGGTGGAGGTGGCGGTGAGGCGCAGGCGGTCGAACTGGGAGAGGTCGGGGAGGTCGCGGGTGTAGGCGTAGGCCAGGTAGCCCAAGCCCAGCCCCACCCCCACCGCCAGGCCTCCCGCCAGGAGAAAGAGGAGCCGCAAGACCCGCACGGCCACCAGTTTACCCAAGGGATCCCTCGGGGTTGAGACCCAGAAAGCGCAGGAGCTTCTCCCGGGTAAGGGGCTTCTCAATGGAGGAAACCCGCACCACCTCCGCGGTGGTGCGGAGCCTCTCCGAAGGGCTGATGAGGACCGCCAGGGGCACCTCCTTCAGGCGCTTCACGTGGCGGATGCGGGCGGCCACGCTAAAAGGATCCACATCCAGGTCCTCGTCCAAGAGGATGTACCGCGGCGTGTGGTCCACGAGCCAGAACAAGCCCTCCCGGGCCAGGTCAAAGTGGCGGACGGGAATGTTCCGATCGGAGAGCACCAAATCCACGTAGGCCCGCAGGGCCTCGTTGCGGCTTAATAGGAGTAGCCCCGGATAGTCCGCCGCCACGGGGCGAGTTTACCGAAAGCGTGCGAAAGCGCTGTGAAAAAAATGGCTGGGGCGCGTGGACTCGAACCACGACCGGCGGATCCAAAGTCCGCTGTCCTGCCATTAGACGACGCCCCAGCGTCCAAGGGGATTGTAGGGCAAGAAAGCCGGGCCGTCAAATACCCCCTCGGCCTCAGACGTTGAAGAGGATGTAGAGCACATCCCCGTCCTGAACCTCGTACTCCTTGCCCTCGAGGCGCACCCAGCCCCGCTCCTTGGCCCTGGCCCACCCCCCGGCCTCCACCAGCTTCTCCCAGGGGATGACCTCTGCGCGGATGAAGCCCTTTTCCATGTCGGAGTGGATTTCCCCCGCAGCCTCGGGGGCCTTGGCCCCTCGAGGCACGGTCCAGGCCCGGACCTCCTTCTCCCCCGCGGTGAAGAAGGTGAGGAGGCCAAGGGCCCTGTACCCCGCCTGGGCGAGGCGCTGGAGGCCGCTTTCCTTTAACCCGTAAGCGGAAAGGAGCTCTTGGGCTTCCTCCTTGGGAAGCTCCACCAGCTCCGCTTCCAGCTTGGCGGAAACCACCACCACCTCCGCCCCCTCGGCCCGGGCCTTTTCCCGCACCGCCTGGACGTGGGGGTTGCCCTCGCCCTCCGGCAGGTCCTCCTCGGCCACGTTGGCCACGTAGATCACGGGCTTAGCGGTCAGGAGGGGGGTTTCCTTGAGGAAGCGGCGAACCTCCTCCGAGGGAGGGAAGGTGCGGGCGGGCCTGCCCCCTTGCAGGTGGACGTGAAGCCCCTCCGCCACCTCCAGCAGGGGGGCCATCTCCCGGTTCGCCCGGGCCTCCTTCCGGAGGCGCTCCAGGCGCCTTTCCAGGGTGGCGAGGTCCGCCAGGAGGAGCTCGGTCTCCACCACCTCGGCGTCCTCCAGGGGGTCCACCCGGCCCATGACGTGGACCACGTTGGGGTCGGGGAAGCAACGCAGCACATGGGCGATGGCGGAGACCTCGCGGATGTGGGCCAGGAACTGGTTGCCGAGACCCTCCCCCCTATGGGCCCCCTTCACCAGCCCGGCGATGTCCACGAACTCCACGTGGGTGGGGACCACGGGGGGCACCCTTTCCCCTTTGGTGAAAACCCGCTGCAAGGCGTAAAGCCTCTCGTCCTCCAGGGCCACCACCCCCACGTTCTTGTCGATGGTGGCGAAGGGATAGTTGGCCGCCAGGGCGTTCGCCCGGGTGAGGGCGTTGAAGAGGGTGGACTTGCCCACGTTGGGTAGACCGACGATTCCGACTGCCAGCATCTTGACCTCAAAAAAAGCCCCTTGCCGGGGCCTTTCTCCATCCTATCACGCCCGTTGCGTATGATGGCAGGGTATGGACCTGGCCGCCCACATTGACCACACCCTCTTGAAGCCCACCGCCACGCCGGAGGAAGTCCTGAAGGTGGCGGAAGAAGCTCTGGAGCACGGCTTCTTTGGCCTCTGCATCCCCCCTTCCTACGTGGGCCTGGTGCGGGAGAAGTACCCCCATGCCCCCTTCCGCCTGGTCACGGTGGTGGGCTTTCCCCTGGGGTACCAGGAGACGGAGGCGAAGGCCCTCGAGGCCGCCTTGGCCTACGCCCGGGGAGCGGACGAGGTGGACATGGTGATCCACCTGGGCCGGGCCCTCGCCGGGGACCTGGCCTACGTGGAGGCCGAGGTGCGGGCTGTGCGCCAGGCGGTGCCGAGGGCGGTGCTCAAGGTCATCCTGGAAACCGGCTACTTCTCCCCCGAAGCCCTGGAAAACCTGGCCGAGGCCGCCATCCGGGGCGGGGCCGACTTCTTGAAAACCTCCACCGGCTTCGGCCCCCGGGGGGCCAGCCTGGAAGACGTGGAGCTTTTGCTGCGGGTGGCCCGAGGGCGGGCCCAGGTGAAGGCGGCGGGGGGCATCCGCGACCGCAAGGCCGCACTGCAACTCCTGCAGGCGGGGGCCACCCGGCTGGGCACCTCCAGCGGGGTGGCCCTGGTGCAGGGCGGAGAAGGGCATGGGTACTAGGAAAAGAAAGCGCAAGCCTGCCCTGGCCGGGCTCCCCAGCTACCTGGTCCTCCTAGCCCTGGTCCTCCTCTGGCTCCTCCAGGAGTTGAGGCCCGCCCCCCCTCCACCCCCGGCAGAAGCCGGGGGGGTAGAGGCCTTCTTCATGCCCCAAGATGGGGAAAGGGCTAAGGCCCGCCTCATCGCCCTCATGGACGGAGCCAAACAAAGCCTGGAGGGGGCGTTTTACGAGTTCCGCGACCTGGAAATCGCCCAGGGCCTCCTCCGGGCCCAGGCCCGGGGGGTACGGGTACGCCTCTATGGGGAGAGCGACTTCCGCGAGGACTTCCGCCGCTACCTGGTGGGGGCAGCCTTGGGGCAGGGAAGCGAGCCCCCCAGGGTGCCGCGGGAAGCGCTGAGAGCACGGGTAAGGCCCATCTCCTTAGACTGCGAAGAGATCGCGGGGATCCCCGTCTGCTACGACGAGCGGGAAGCCTTCATGCACCACAAGTTCCTGGTGGCGGACGGGAAGGCCGTCTGGACGGGGAGCACCAACATGACTTGGAACGCTTTCGCTAGAAACAACGAAAACAGCCTCCTCCTCCCCTCCCCCACCCTAGCCCAGGGCTACGGGGAGGAGTTCGCCGCCCTTTTCAGCGGCACTAAGGAGGGTCTGGGGCGATCGGTGACCTTCGCCCTGGCCGAGCCTTCGCTAGAGGGCACGGCCTACTTCAGCCCCAAAGGCGGGGAAGCCGCCCGGAAGGCCCTTTTGGAACGCCTGCAAGAGGCGCGGGAAGAGGTGCTGGTGGCGGCCTTTGTCCTCACGGACCAGGAGGTGGTGAGGGCCCTTGCTCAAGCCAAGGCCAGGGGAGTCAAGGTCCGGGTCCTTTTGGAAACCCGAAACCTTAAGGACAGCCGCTACCGCGACCTTGAAGCGGCCGGCATTGAGGTGCGCCAGGACGGCAACCCCTACACCCTGCACCACAAGGTTATGGTGGTGGACCGCACCTGGGTGGTCACGGGAAGCTACAACTTCTCGGCGCGGGCCTGGCAGGCGAACAACGAGAACCTCCTTGTTCTGAAAAGCCCCTCTTCGGCAGAGCGCTACCGGGAGGAGGTCCTGCGGCTATGGGAGGAAGGGAAGCCCCTCTAGTCCTCACCCTGGCCTCGGGAAGCCCCAGGCGGCGGGCGCTCCTCGAGGCCCTGGGCTACCCCCTAAGGGTGGTGCCCCCAGGGGTGGTCGAGGAACCCCTGGCTTTGCCTCCCCAGGAGCTCGCCTTGGCCTTGGCCCGGCGCAAGGGGGAAGCCGTGGCAGGGGAGTGGGTGTTGGCCGCGGACACGGTGGTGGAGCTGGAAGGCCGGTCCTTGGGCAAGCCCAAGGACCTGGAGGAAAACTACACCTTCTTGCGCTGGCTCTCGGGACGGGAGCACCGGGTACACACCGCCCTCTACCTGCGCACCCCCAAGGACCTGGTGGTGGAGGTGCACACCGCCAAGGTCCGCTTCCGCCCGCTCTCCGAGGAGGAGATCGCCTGGTACGTGGGAAGCGGGGAGGGGCTGGACAAGGCGGGAGGCTACGGCGCCCAGGGCCTGGGGATGGCCCTTCTGGAAGGGGTTGAGGGGGATTTCTACACGGTGGTGGGCCTTCCCGTGGCCCGGGTCTTCGCCCTGCTGTGGGCAAGGGGGTTCCGGCCGTGAGCGAGGTGGCCCTGAGGCGGCTTCTCTTCCTCATTCTCCTTGCCCTGGGCCTGGGCTTGGCCGCCCTGACCCGGCCCTTGGCCCCCAGGGTGAGCCTTGTCCTCTCCCCCCTCACCGCTCCCCTGCCCGCTTTGGGCCACCGCTTGGGCCAGAACCTCCGGGCGGGTCTGGCCATCCTAACCAACCGCCAGGACCTCTACGGGGAGAACCAAGCCCTACGGACCAAGGTGGCGAGCCTCGAGGCGGAAAACCGCAGGCTCCGGCTAGAGGTGGATCGCCTTTCCCGGGCCCTGGAGGTGCGCCGGGCCCAGGCTCCTGGCGTGGTCGCCGTGGCCCGGGTGGTGGGGGAGGACCTCTCGGGTCTCTACCGCCGCCTGGTCCTGGACATGGGGCAGCGGGACGGCCTCCGCCCCGGAATGCCTGTGACCGCCCCCGAGGGTCTGGTGGGCCTCATCGTGGAAGTGGGGGAACGGCAGGCCTTGGTGCGCACCCTCCTGGACCCGGAAAGCCAGGTGGGGGTCCGTCCGGAGAGGTCGCTGGGCAGAGGGGTGGCCCGGGGAGCCCCCCCTGGCCACCTGGTGGCGGAGTTCCCCCCCACAGTCAAGGTAGCCCCGGGGGATCTCCTGCTCACCGGTGCGCCCCTGGGCCTCTTTCCCGACGGCATTCCCGTAGGCCGGGTGGAGCGGGTAGAACGGGTGCAGGGAGGTCTCAAACAGCGGGTCTGGGTTAGGCCCTTGGTCGAGCTTTCCCTCTTGGAAGAGGTCATTGTGCTGAGGCCTTTATGAAAGCCCTGGCCGCCCTTTTCCTTACCCTCCTCTTCTCTGGACTTCTCGGCGCCCTGTGGCCCTCGGGTCTGATGGAGCCAGACCTGTTTTTGGTGCTGGCCCTCGGCTACGCCCGCGCCAGGCCCTACTACCTGGGCCTCCCCGCCGCCTTCCTCCTGGGCTTGCTGCAGGACCTCCTGGGCTTCGGCCTTTTGGGGGTGCACGCCATCGGGCTCCTGAGCGCCAGTTACGCCTTCTACGCCGCCAGCCGCCGCCTGGTGGCGGGAGAAAGCCTGGGGGCGCTTTTCGCCTTTCTTTGGGCCTTCTTCGCCAAGTGGCTGGGCTACTTCCTGGTAGCCTACTGGCTGCGCCTGGACCTCCCCCCTTTGGCCCCCTTGGACCTCATCCTGGAGGGCCTTTTCACCCTGCCCTTTGCCCTTTGGGCCTTGCGCTTGGCAGGGCCGCGGACCCAGCCATGACAGGCAGGCTCTACGCCCTCATGCTCTTTTTCCTCATGGCCTTTGGCCTTCTCGGCCTTAGGGCCTGGCAACTCCAGGTGCTGGAGCACGAGCGGTACGCCTTGCGGAGCCAGGGCAACTACCTGAAAACCGAGGGCATCCCCGCCCCCCGGGGGCGCATCCTGGACCGCAAGGGAAGGGTCATCGCCCAAGACCGCCTGGTGGTGGACCTGGTGTACCTGGGGGGCGAGGTGGCTTTCAAGGAGCGCCTTCTGCCCCTCCTGGGCTTGCAGGCCCTGCCTGAGGCCAACGGACCCGTGGTCCTCAAGACCGGGGTGCCGGAGCACCTTCTCCCCACCCTGGCCGAGCTCACCGCAGGACAGGAAAACCTCAGGCTGGTGGAGCGCATCGAGCGCCACTACCCAAACCCCATCTCCGGCCCGGTGCTGGGTTACGTCCTCCAAGCCAATGCCGAGCAGGTGAAGCGGGGCTACAGCCCCGACGAGCAGGTGGGGCAGGCGGGCCTCGAGGCCGCCCTGGAGCCCTACCTCCGGGGAAAGCGAGGGGTTAGGGCGGTGGAGGTGAACGTCCGCGGCGAGCGGCTCCGGGAGAGCATCCTAGAAGAGCCCCTTCCCGGACAAGACGTGGTCCTCACCTTGGACCTGGACCTGCAGCGGGCGGCAGAGCGGGCCCTCGAGGAAGCCCTGGCCGACATCAACGCGGGCCGACGCCTCCACGGCCTCCCCCTGGCCACCCGGGTAAAGGGGGCCATCGTGGCCCTGGACCCCCGCACCGGGGAGGTCCTGGCCATGGCCAGCGCCCCCTCCTTCGACCCGGGCCTCTTCGCCCACCGCCCTGTGCCCCAGGAGGCCCAAGCCCTTCTCCAGGACAAGGACCTGCCCCTCCTCAACCGGGCGGTGCAGCCCTACACCCCGGGGTCCACCTTCAAGCTGGCCACCAGCTACGCCCTGCTGGAAGAGGGCTACGTGAACCCCTCCACCACCTACCGCTGTAGCCCCTATATCGTGTTCGGGGGCCAGATACGGCGCAACTGGGCCACCCGGGACATGGGCCCCATGACGGTGAAGGAGGCCATCGCTTGGAGCTGCAACACCTGGTATTACCAGGCGGTGGCCCAGGACCCCGTGGGAGTGGTGGATCGCCTGGCCCAGCGGGCCCGGCTTTTAGGCTTGGGGGAGGCCACGGGCCTAGAAATCGCCGAGCGTACAGGCCTGCTCCCCACCCGCGCCTGGAAGCGCCAGGCTCTTGGCGAACCTTGGTACCCGGGCGAGACCCTCTCCCTGGCCATCGGCCAAGGTCCCGTGCTGGCCACCCCTGCGCAAATCGCCCGCATGTTGGCCACCTTGGTCAACGGCGGGCAGAAACCCGACCTTCACCTGGTCAAGCGCTTGGGCCAGAAGGAGGTATACCCCCAGCTGGAAGGGGTTCCTGGACGGTTCTGGCAGACGTTGCAGGAGGGGCTCCGCAAAACGGTGCGCGAGGGTACGGCCCGCCACGTGCTGGGTAGCTTCCCCGTCCCCACGGGAGGCAAGACGGGCACAGCGGAGACCCCGGGGAAGCGGGCCGGGCTGGAGCATGCCTGGTATATGGGCTACGGCCCCGCCGAGCCCGGCACCCCTTACCCCCCCCTGGTGGTGGTGGCCTTCTTTGAAAACGGCGGGGAGGGAAGCCGGGTGGCCCTGCCCGCGGTGCGCAAGGTCATGGAGGCCTACTGGGGCCTGGGCAAGGGGGACGGGGCAACCCAGTAGAATGGGCCCATGCGGCTCCGCGCCACCCCTAAGGCCCTGGCCCTGCGCCTGGACGGGGGCGAGACCCCGGAAGAGGTTCGGGCTCTGAACCTTCCCGAAGGCCTGCCCCTGGAGGTGGAGGTGGCCGGCCCGGTGGCCCAGGAGGTCCTCGAGGCCCTCCTGAGCCTAGGCCGTCCCGTCACCTTGGTCCCTCCCCGAAACCGCCCCCAGGTGGGCACCTTGGTCGCCAGCAAAACCCTGCGCTCCGGGGAACGGATAGAGCACCCAGGCACCGTGGTCGTCTTGGGGGACGTGAACCCTGGGGCCGAGGTGGTGGCCGGGGGGGACGTGATCGTGGTGGGCAAGCTCCGCGGCCTGGCCCACGCGGGGGCGGGGGGAGACACCAAGCGCTTCATCTTCGCCCTGGAGCTTGCCGCCAAGCAGGTGCGCATCGGACCCCACCTGGCCCAGGCTCCTGAAGGCGAAGGAGGAAGGGGTCCAGAAGTAGCCCGTCTTCAGGACGAGCAGGTCGTGGTGGAGCCCTTTAAAAGGCGATAGTACCGGTTTCCGTGCCGTAGCGCTGCAACACCCAGTAGATGAGCCAGCCTGTGAGGGCCACGTACAGCCACACGGGCACCAGCACCTTGGCCCAGCGCTTATGCAGGGAGAACTCCCCCCGGAAGGCCCGCCAGATCACGTAGAGGGCCAAGGGGCCATTCAAGGCTGCCAGCAGGGTGTGGGTCAGGAGGACGAAGTAGTAGGCTCCCCGCCAGGCCTCCGGGCCCCCATAGGCCGTGGTGCCGTGGAGGGCCCATTTCGCCAAGTAGAACACCAGGAAAAGGGCAGCTAGGACCGTGGCGGTAAGCATGGCCCGGTGGTGGGCCACCCGGTTTCCCCGCTTAATAAGCGCCACCCCCACCAGCAGCGCTATCCCCGATAGCACGATGGACCAGACCGCCAGAAGCCCCAAAGCCTCCTTCATCTTCCCTCCCCCAGACGCTCCCCCAAAAGCCGCACCCGCTCCAGCCGCGCGGTGCGGGCGTAGCTGTAACCCCTCAGATAATCCTCCTCCTGGCCCAGAAGCTGGTACAGGCGCAGGTAGGCCACGGCCAACAGCCCATCCCGCTCCCTTCCGGGAGGTAGGCGGTGCAGGAGCTTGGCGATGGCCCGAAGCCTAGGAACCTGGCCCGCCTCGAGGGGGGTTTCCCTCAAGGCCCGAGCCAGCTCCGCCAGGGTTTCGCCGAGGCCCTGCATACTGCCAGGCAGTCTAACACAGGACCCCTCACGGAATAGACCGCACCGCCCGGTTCCCTGCGGCGTCCACCGCCACCAACCGGGCCCCCGTCGGGGCCTCCGCCAAAAAGACCACGGAGGCCTCTTTGGGCAGGGAAAGCGGGGTGAAGCGACCGCCCGCCTCCACCGCTACCCAGTCCACCCGCACGTTGTCCTCCACCCGGCCATAAACCCGGTACAAGCCCCCCTCCCGTTCCACCCGCTCCACCACGATCCGAGGGGGCGCTGCATCCAGCACCAGGGGAACCCGGCGCTCCCCCCGGTTGCCCTTGGCGTCCTCCGCCTCCAGGAGGAGTTCCACCTGTCCCGAGGTGGGGGCCTGCAAGCGGAAGCGGAACCGGACCAGCCTCTTGCCGCTCTCCCCAGCCGCAAGCACCTCCTGGCCGCCCACCCGCACCCCCACCACCCCCGAGGGGTCAAAGGCATAGCCCTCCACGCTCAGGGTTCGCCCCGGGGCCACCGCCCCTCCTAAAGGCTCCACCAAGCCCATCTCCGGCGGGGCGGTGTCAGGCCGTGCACACGAGGATAGCAGCGCAAGGAACAGAAGGGGATGCCAACGCATCCCCTCCATCTTAGTCCAGCTCAACGGAAGATGATGCCAGCCCTGCCCGCAAAGTCAGGGGCAACACCCCGCCAGCCCGCCAAGTCGCCGAGGCCAATGCCCAAGCACCTTCATGTGGTGTAAAGCGCGTTGATACGCACGTACCCCTCGGTGAGGTCGCACCCCCAGGCCACCCCCTCCGCCTGGCCCTCCCCCAGGTCCACCAAGACCTCCACCTCCTCCACCCGCATGGCCTGGCTGGCCGCCTGGCGGTCAAAGGGCAGGGCTGCCCCAGCGTAAAGGGGGATGCCCTGGACAAAGACGCGCACCCGGAAAGGGTCAAACCGGGCCCCGGAGTTGCCCAGGGCGGCCAGGATCCTTCCCCAGTTGGGGTCGTTGCCGAAGAGGGCACTCTTCCAGAGGGCGCTCCCAGCCACCGCCCTGGCCGCCCGGCGGGCCTCCTCCTCCGTGGCCGCTCCCACCACCCGCACCGTCATGAGCTTGGTGGCTCCCTCCCCGTCCCGCGCGATCCGGCGGGCGAGTTCCCGGGCCACCCCCTCCACCGCCTCCACGAAAGGCTCCAAGGGCACCTCGCCATAGGCCCCGTTGGCCATGAGGAGGGCCAGGTCGTTGGTGGAGGTGTCCCCGTCCACGGTCACCTGGTTGAAGGTGCGGTCCACAATGCCCCGCCAGGTTTCCCGCAAAGCCTCTTGGGGAACAAGGGCGTCCGTTACCACAAAGGCCAGCATGGTGGCCATGTTGGGGTGGATCATGCCGCTGCCCTTGGCCACGCCCACGATCCGGACCCCCGCCACCTCCGCCTCCGCCACCTTGGGCACCAGGTCCGTGGTGAGGATGGCCTCGGCGAAGGCGTCCACCTCGGAGGTGAGGGCAATCTGGGGCAGGCCCTGCTCCACCTTCTCCACCGGCAGGGTCACCCCGATGACCCCGGTGGAAGCGGTGAGGACCTCTTCCGGGGGAAGCCCGAGGCGGGTAGCCGCGGCCTGGGCCATCCGCTGGTCGTCCGCAAAACCCCTCTCCCCCGTGGCGCAGTTGGCGTTCCCCGCGTTCACCACCACCGCTCTAAGGGCCCCCCCGGAGGCGTAAAGCGCCCGCCCCCGGTGGATCGAAGGGGCAGCAGCCCGATTCTTTGTGGCGGCGTAGGCCCAGGCGGCAGGGAGCCCCGAGACCAAAAGGGCCAGGTCCGGCTTTCCGGAAGGCTTGATGCCCGCCCGGGTGGCCCCGGCGCGGAAACCCCTTGGAAGCTTCACGGCCATACCCCCTCCTTGGGAAGCGCAAGCACTTCGGGAAATCCCATCATCAGGTTGAAGTTCTGTACCGCCTGGCCAGCCATGCCCTTGACCAGGTTGTCCAGGGCGGCGAAGAGCAGAACGCGGCCTGTTCGCTCCTCGTAAAGGGGCTTTACGTCCACCCGGTTGGAACCCAGGGTGCCCTTGGTCTCGGGCAGGCGGTCCAAAACCCGCACAAAGGGCTCCTCAGCATAGAAGTCCTGGTAGAGCTCCTGCAAAAGGCCCTGGCGCCAATCCCCCTCCACCTCCGCCTCCGCGGTCACCAGGATGCCCCGGGTCATGGGCACCAGGTGGGGGGCAAAGGAAAGGCGGACCTCCCGGGCTTCCCCGTGGGTCCGCACCGGGCGGCCCTGGGCCAAAAGGCGGCCCAGGTTTTGCTCCATCTCGGGGATGTGGCGGTGGGTGCCCCCTACCTTGTAGGGCTTGAGGTTCTCGTTGACCTCGGCAAAGAAGGTGCCCTCCCCTTCCCGCCCAGCCCCGGAAACCCCGCTCAGGCCCACCACGAAGGCGCCCTTCAAGGCTCCTTCCGCCGCCAAGGGAGCGAGGGCTAAGGTGGCCGCGGTCACGTAGCAGCCGGGGTTGGCCACAAGCCTTGCCCCCTTGACCTCGTCCCGGTGGAGCTCCGGTAGGCCGTACACGGCTTGCCCGTAGAACCCCGGGCTCTGGTGGGGGATGCCGTACCAGGCCTCGTAGACCTCAGGGGGAAGCCGGAAGTCCCCGGAGAGGTCAATGACCCGCTTGCCTGCGGCCAGGGCCTGGGGGGCAATCCCCATGGCCAGGCCGTTGGGCAAGGCCAGGAAGAGCACCTCTGCCTCCTCCAGCACCTCGTCTTGGGAGGCAAAGGGGCGCTCGTCCCAAAGTTGCGGCCAGGCGGCAGACAGGGGCTTCGCCTCGTGCTTGCGGCTGGAAAAGCCCACCAGCTCCACCCCAGGGTGGGCCTTAAGAAGCCGGAGGAGTTCCCCTCCCCCGTAGCCCGAGGCCCCCAGGATGCCCACCTTTACGCGGTGGTGCCCCATACCCCTAGCCTAGCAAGGCCAGGAGAACGGCCTTGGCGGTGTGAAGGCGGTTTTCCGCCTGGTCAAAAACCCGGCTCCTGGGGCCATGGACCGCCTCTTCGGTGGTTTCCTCCCCGTAGTGGGCGGGGAGGCAGTGGAGGAAAACGCCTTCGGGATGCAGCAGGGAAAGAAGTTCCCCGTTGACCTGGAAGCCCTGGAAGTCCCGCAGGCGCCGCTCCCGCTCCTCTTCCTGGCCCATGCTGGTCCAGACGTCGGTGTAGAGGGCATGGGCTCCCAAAACCGCCTCCTTGGGGTCGTTGGTGAAAAAGGCACCTGCCCGGCGCAGGAGGTCGGGGTCCGGTTCGTAGCCTTTAGGGGTGGCCACCCGAAGCTTCAAACCCACCAGGGGGGCTACCTCCAGGAGGGAATTCAGCACGTTGTTCCCATCCCCCACCCAGGCCACCTCGAGGCCCTCCCATCCCCCGAAGGTCTCCTTCAGGGTAAGGAGGTCGGCCAGGGCCTGCAGGGGGTGAGCCCGGTCAGAGAGGGCGTTCACCACCGGCACTCCCGCGTAGCGGGCCAGGGCCTCCACGGTCTCGTGCCGGTACACCCGGGCGGCAAGGCCTTCCACAAAGCGCCCCAGGTTCTTGGCCACGTCCTTCACCGGCTCCCGTTCGCCGATGCCCACCTGCTTCTGGTCTAGGTAGACCGCGTGCCCCCCCAGGTGGAGCATGGCCACCTCGAGGGTGGTGCGGGTGCGCAAGGAGGGCTTCTCGAAGAGTAGGGCCAGGACCTTGCCCTTCAGGTCCTCCCCCCGGTAGCGTGTGCGCTTCAGCTCCTCCGCCGAGGCTAGGAAGGCTTCCACCCCCTTGCGGTCGTAAGCCGAAAAGTCCAAAAGGTGTCTGGGCCGGGTGAGGGCGTCTCCCGCCATGAGGCTTATAGAATACCCCAGGCCTGCAAACTTATGCAAGGCCTGCGGCCGCCTCACGCCCGGCTCCAGGGCACATAGAGGAGGGGCAAGGGACTCACAAAGGGCTCGGCGTAGTCCACCCCCAGGTAGTTGCCAAAGTAGCGCCTAAGGGCCTTCCTGGCCTCCACCCCCTTGGGCCCCACGGTTTCGCTTACCCCCTCCCCGGCGAATTGGCTACGGTAGGCCAAAACGGCAGCCTCCCACTGGTCGATGAAAGCGGAGATCTTCACCAGGAAGCTCGGGGTAAAGGGGTGGTTGCCCGGGTAGAAGAAGAGCCGCTCCACCCGGTGGGGCTCAGCCTCCAAAGGGGCCTTCCTGAGGCCTGCCAGGTGCACCGCGGCCACCGCCAGGCGGCTTGCCGCGGTGTGGTCGGGGTGACGGTCGGCCTCGAGGGGAGCCAGCACGATCCGGGGGCGAAGCCACCTCAGGGCCTCCGCCAGGCGAAGCCTCTGCTCCGCCACATCGGCAAGCCCCCCGTCCGGCAGGCCCAGGTTGCCCCTATAGTCCAGCCCCAGGATGCGGCTGGCCTCGGCCACCTCCTTTTCCCGCTCCTCTGGGGTACCCTTGGTGCCCATCTCCCCCCGGGTGAGGTCCAAAATCCCCGTGGAAAGCCCCTCCGCCTTCGCCCGGGCCAGGGTGCCCCCACACCCTAGCTCCCCATCGTCGGGATGGGGGGCGATGACCAAAAGGTCAAGCATCCCGCACCTCCGCCTTCTCCCCCAGCCGCCTCTCCGTGCCTGCCTGAAGCCGCCTCAGGTTCTCCCGGTGGGTAAAGAAGATGAGGGCGGCCATCAGGGCCACGGTGAGCACCTCCCACGGGGGCCGCCCCAGGGCCAGGGCCAGCACCGTGGCCGCCACCCCGCCGGTCATGCTCCCCGCGGAGACATACCGGGTGAGGAGCATCACGGAAACCCCGATGGGGAAAGTCCATAGGGCCAGGACCGGGTCCAGCACCAAGAGGGTGCCGAAGCTGGTGGCCACCCCCTTCCCCCCCCGAAAGCCCAGGAAGACCGAGTAGTTGTGCCCTAGGACCGCGGCCAGGGCCACCCCCCCTAAAAGCGCCCCCTCGATCCCCACGGCCCGGGCGATGAGGACGGCGATGCCCCCCTTGAACACGTCAAAGAAGGCCACCACCAAGGCCGGACCCGGCCCCAAGGCCCGGAGCACGTTGGTGGCCCCGATGTTGCCTGAGCCCACCCTGCGGATGTCCACCCCGTAGGTCCTGGCCACCAGAACCCCAGCGGGGATCGAGCCAAAGAGGTACGCCACCCCAAGGACCAACACCGCGGACGCCATAGGGGGGATTTTAACTGCTGGCGGAGGTGTAGCTCCTGAGGGCCAGGCGGAAGAAGCCCCGCGCCAAGAGGAAAAGCAGCGCCGCCAAAACCAGGGCCAGAAAGGTCCCTTCTCCCCGGCCCAAGGCCATCTCCGCGGGCACGGTGGTGAGAAAGGCCACGGGCACCACGAAGGTGAAGAAGACCCGATAAAGGGCGGGATACGCCCCCACGGGGAAGCGTCCCGCCTCCAAAAGCCCCCTCAGGACCTCGGTGACGTTGTAGATCTTCACGAACCAGATGCTGGTGGTGGCTAGGAGAAACCAGAGGCTATAGAGCATCAAGGCCCCCAGCAGCCAGTACCCGGCGAAGGCCCCGTAGTCCCAAGGCCCTAGCCCAAGGCGCACCCCCGCATAGAGGAGAAGGCCCAACCCCAGGAGGACATCCCCAAGACCCCAAGGGGAAAAGGCCCTTAGGGAAAGCCAGAACTGGGGGTCCAGGGGCTTCAGGAGCACGAAGTCCAGGGTGCCCTGCTGCACGTGCTCCACGATCTTGTTGAGGTTGGGGGCCAAAAGGGTGCTCCCCAGGCCCTGGAGCAAGGTGAAGGCCGCCAGGACCACAAGGGCCTCCTCAAAGGCCCACCCCCCGGGCCGGTACCCCCCCTGGTAGAGGAGGAGAAGGCCGAAGAGGGCCCCCAACAGGGTGAGGGCTGAGGAGAGAAGGCCCAGGAGGAAGTTCAGGCGGTACTCCATCTCCGCGGCCAGGCTGAGGCGCAGAAAGAGCAGGAAGACCCGCAGGTAGCGCACAAGGACCATTACACCACGGGTAGACTGAAGGGGTGCGTGAGCCGCCCGTCATCCTCGCCCAAGACCTAACCAAGCACTACCGGGTGGCCTTGAAGGAGGAAACCCTGCTCGCCACCCTGCGCCACTTCTTCCTCCGCGAGTACCGCACGGTGCAGGCGGTGGAGGGGGTGAGCTTCCAGATCGCAAAAGGCGAGGTGGTGGGCTTCCTGGGCCCCAACGGGGCCGGCAAGACCACCACCTTGAAGATGCTCACCGGCCTGGTCCACCCCACAAGGGGCCAAGCCCTGGTGGGGGGGCATGTGCCCTGGCGGCGGGAGAAGGCCTTTTTGAAAAAGATCACCTTGGTGATGGGCAACAAGCAGCAGCTCATCTGGGACCTGCCCGCCATGGACACCTTCCGCCTCAACGCCGCCATCTACGAGATCCCCGAGGCCGAGTTCCGCAAGCGGGTTCTGGAACTCGCTGAGATGCTGGCCCTTACGGAAAAGCTCCACCAGCCCGTGCGCAAGCTCTCCCTGGGGGAGAGGATGAAGGCCGAGCTCCTGGCCGCCCTCCTCCACCGCCCCGAGGTCCTCTTCCTGGACGAGCCCACCCTGGGCCTGGACGTGAACGCCCAGGTGGCGGTGCGGGAGTTTGTGCGGGAGTACAACCGCCGCTATGGGGCCACGGTCCTCCTCACCAGCCACTACATGGCGGACATCGCCGCCCTGGCCGAGCGGGTCCTGGTCATCCACCAAGGAAGGCTCCTCTACGACGGGGCCTTGGAGGGGCTTCTGGACCGCTTCGCCCCTTACCGGGAGGTGGGGCTCACCCTGAAGGCGCCCCTCCCCCAGGAGGCCCTGGCCCCCTTCGGGGAGGTGCGGGAGCTAGAAGGGCGGGAGGCCAAGCTCCTGGTGCCCCGGGAAAGGCTCACGGAGAGGGTGGCGGAGATCCTCAGGAGGCTTCCCGTGGAGGACCTCGAGGTCCGGGAGCCCCCCCTAGAGGAGGTCATCGCCCGGGTCTTCCAGAGCCCAGTCCCGGCGGAGGAGGCATGAGGAAGGCAAGAACCCTCCTTTCCGTGTACCTGGCCTACATGCTGGAGTACCGGGCGGAGCTCTTCCTTTGGGCCTTGGCGGGGGCCCTGCCCCTCATCCTCCTCGGGGTCTGGACGGAAGCCGCCCGGAGCGGGGATTTCCCCTTAAGCCCCGGGGAGTTCGCCCGGTACTTCCTCATGGTTTTCCTGGTGCGCCAGGCCACGGTGGTCTGGGTGGTGTGGGAGTTCGAGCGGGACGTGGTGGAAGGGCGGCTTTCCTTCCGGCTGTTAAGGCCCCTAGACCCCTTTTTTGACCATCTGGCCGCCCACGTGGCCGAGCGCCTGGCCCGGCTTCCCTTTGTCGTGCTCCTCACCCTGCTCTTCTTCTGGCTCTTCCCCGAGGCCCGCTTCCTGCCCGACCCTAAGCCCTTCCTCCTGGGGCTTCTTTTCACCCTTTTGGCCTTCCTCCTCCGCTACCTGATGCAGTACACCACCGCCATGCTCACCTTCTGGAGCGAGCGGGCCTCGGCGGTGGAGGAGGTCTTCTTCCTCCTCTACCTCTTCCTCTCGGGGACCATCGCCCCCCTCGAGGTCTTCCCCGAGCCCCTGAGGGCCCTGGCTCTCCTCACCCCCTTTCCCTACCTGGTCTACCTGCCCGCAGGGCTCCTGGCGGGGCAGGAGGTGGGCCTCTTTCCCGGCGTCTGGGTGATGCTCTTCTGGGGCCTGGTCTTCCTCCTCCTCTGGCGGCTTCTCTGGCGCTTGGGCCTAAGGCGCTACTCGGGGATGGGGGCATAATGAGCCTATGGCCACCCGCTACCGCTTCCGCGTGGAGGAGTTTGAGCGGGCCTTCCGGGATGTACCCCGGGTGGAGCTCCTAAAGGGAGAGGTCTACCAGATGAGCCCCATTGGACCCAAGCACTTTCTTGCGGTGATGCGCCTCGACCATAGGTTGAAGGAGGCCCTCCAAGGAAAGGCCTTGGTGGCGGTGCAGTCCCCCCTTTACCTTTCGGAGGATTCCGAGTCCGAACCCGATCTCCTGGTGCTTCAACCTCCCCTGGAACGCTACGAGGGCCGGCTCCCCCGCCCTGAGGATGTTCTCCTCCTTGTGGAGGTCGCCGACACCTCCTTGGCGTTTGACCGGGAGGTGAAGCTTCCCCTCTACGCCGAGGCCGGCATCCCCGAGGTCTGGCTGGTGAACCTCAAGGAGAACCTCCTGGAGGTCTACCGGGAGCCCAAGGAGGGGCGCTACCGGGCCATCCGCCTCCTTTCCCCCTCCGAGACCGTAAGCCCCTTGGCCTTCCCCGAGGTCAGCCTGCCCTGGGCGTAGCCTCCCGCACCGGGTAGAGGAGGGCGTAGGCGTAGCCGTCGGTGAGGGCCTTTAGGGAGGCCTCGAGGATGTTCTCGCTGGCCCCCACGGTGGCGAAGCGCTCTTCTCCCCGCTTCATCTCCACCATCACCCGCACCCCGGAGTTGGTGCCCGCCTCCTGGCCCGCAAGGATGCGCACCTTATAGTCGGCAAGCTCCACGTCGGCAAGCTCCGGGTAAAACTGCAAGACCGCCTTGCGGAAGGCCTTATCCAGGGCGGAAACCGGGCCGAAGGGGCTTTCCGCCGCCGTGTGCTGCAAGCTTTCCCCCACCCTCACCCGCACCGTGGCCTCGGCCCAGGCGGTGGAGAGGCCCGAGCCGTGCACGAAAACGGAAAACCCCTCCACGGCAAAAGGCAAGCTACCCCCCTTGAGGCGGTGGGCCAGGAGGTAGAAGCTGGCCTCGGCCCCCTCAAAGGCGTAGCCCTCGTACTCCAAGGCCTTCACCTCGTCCAGGAGGCGCTTGGCCTCCTCCTTGGAGAGGTCCACCCCCAGCTCCTGCAGCTTGGCCAGGAGGTTGGAGCGCCCCGCCACATCGGAAACCAGAAACCGGCGGCTATTCCCTACCCAATCAGGAGGGATGTGCTCGTAGGTGCGGGGGTTCTTGAGGACGGCGGAAACGTGCACCCCCGCCTTGTGGGCAAAAGCCGACTCCCCCACGTAGGGGGCGCGGCGGTTGGGGGTCTGGTTGGCCCGCTCGTCCACGAAGTGGGAAAGCTCCTTCAGGCCCTTGAGCCGCTCCGGGGGGAGGGCGGGGATGCCGTACTTGAAGACCAAGGCGGGGAGGAAGCTGGTGAGGTTCAGGTTGCCGCACCGCTCCCCGTACCCGTTGATGGTGCCCTGGGCGTGGGTGGCCCCGGCCCGCACCGCCGCCAGGGCGTTGGCCACCGCCAGCTCGGCGTCGTTGTGGGGGTGGATGCCGATGCGCACCCCAGGAAAGCGCTCCACCACCGCTTTGGTGATGGCATAGACCTCCTCGGGCAAGGTGCCCCCGTTGGTGTCGCAGAGGACCAGGGTGTCGGCCCCCCCCTCCCGGGCGGCCTCGAGGGTTTCCAAAGCGTACCCAGGGTCCTCCTTGTACCCGTCGAAGAAGTGCTCGGCGTCGTAAATGACCCGCTTGCCCCGCTGGGCAAAGAAGGCCACCGTGTCCTGGATCATGCGGAGGTTCTCCTCCAAGGAGGTTTCCAAGGCCTCCAACACGTGCAGGGTCCAGCTCTTGCCGAAGAGGACCACCACCGGGGTTTCCGCCTCCAAAAGGGCCAGGACCGAGGGATCCTCCTCGGGAAGGAGGCCCTTCCGCCGCGTGGCGCCGAAGGCGCAAAGCCGGGCCTCCCCCAGGTCCACCCCCTTCATGCGCTGGAAGAACTCGGCGTCCTTGGGGTTGGACCCCGGCCAACCCCCCTCGATGAGGTGGATGCCGAAGGCGGCAAGCCGCCGGGCAATGGCCACCTTGTCGTCCACGGAAAGGCTGATGCCTTCCCCTTGGGTTCCGTCCCTCAGGGTGGTGTCGAGGATTTCCACCATCGCTTCCTTCCCCCTAAGGCCCCTCGCCCAACCAGGGGCCTCATCCTTTCGTCCAACGCCTCCTTCCGCCCCTCGGTGGAAGGCCCCACCCCGACGACGTCAGGGTGGGGTGGCCTCAAACCCCTCGCTGGACCTCCTCGATGGAGGGGGGGTGACGGGTGGCGCGGCCTGAGGCCAGCTTGCCCGCGGCGTCCAGGAAAGCCAGGGCGCTGGCCTCGATGATGTCGGGGGAAACCCCCACCCCCACCGCCTGGAGCTCCCCCAGGCGCAGGCGCACCGTCACCTGGCCTAAGGCCTCGGTGGAGCCGGTGATGGCCTCCACCCGGTAGAGCTCCAGCTCGGGCCTGAGGCCGATGGCCTCCTCCAAGGCCTTGTACACGGCGTCCACGGGGCCATCCCCGGTGTGGGTGGCCACCCGCACCCCATCGGGGGTCTTCACCTTCACCGTGGCCGTGGGCAGAAGGCCGGAGCCGGAGAAGAACTGCACGTGCTCCAGGGCGAAGAACTGGGAGGCGGGCTCCCGCTCGCTCTCCACCAGGGCCTGGAGCTCCTCGGCGGAGAGGGGGCCTTTCTTCTCGGCAATCTCCTTGAAGCGGGAGAAGAGGACCTTGAGCTGATCCTCGGTGAGGTCCTTGTAGCCCAGGTCCTCGAGGGCCTTCTTGAAGGCCGCCCGCCCCGAGTGCTTGCCCAGGACCAAAACCGCAGGCCGCCGCCCGATGAGCTCGGCGTCCATGATCTCGTAGGTGGAGCGGTGCTTCAGGACGCCATCCTGGTGGATCCCCGACTCGTGGGCGAAGGCGTTGTCCCCCACGATGGCCTTGTTGGGGGGCACGGGCATGCCGGTGTAGCGCTCCACCAGCCGGGAAACCCGGTAGATCTCTCGGGTGTTGATCTGGGTCTTGGCCTTGTACCAGTCCCGGCGCACGTAAAGGGCCATGACCACCTCTTCCAAGGAGGTGTTGCCCGCCCGCTCGCCGATGCCGTTAATGGTGCACTCCACCTGGCCCGCGCCGTTCTCGATGCCCGCCAGGGCGTTGGCGGTGGCCAGGCCCAGGTCGTCGTGGGTGTGGGTGGAGATGATCACGTTCCGGCCCCGCACCACCTCGTCGCGGATGCGGCGGATGAGGGCCCCGTACTCATTGGGCGTACCGTACCCCGTGGTATCGGGAATGTTGATGGTGGTGGCCCCGGCCTCGATGGCCACCTCGTAGAGGCGCTTCACGAAGTCCCAGTCCGCCCGCATCACGTCCTGGGCGGAAAACTCCACGTCGTCCACGTAACGCCTAGCGTAGCGGACCATCTGGTCCGCCATCTCCAAGACCTCCTCCTCGGTCTTCTTCAGCATGTATTCCAGATGGATCTTGGAGGCGGAGGTGAAGACGTGGATCCTGGGCTTCTCCGCCTTCTCCAGGGCCTTGGCCGCCTGGTCGATGTCCAGGGTGTGGGTGCGGGCCAAGGCGGCGATGATGGGCCCCTTTACCTCGGCGGCGATGCGGCGTACCGCCTCAAACTCCAAGGGCCCGGATACGGGGAAGCCCGCCTCAATGATGTCCACGTTGAGCCGGGCCAAAGCGTGGGCGATCTCCAGTTTCTGGTCCAGGGAAAGGGCCACCCCTGGGCTCTGCTCCCCATCCCTCAGCGTGGTGTCAAAGATCCGGATGTGCCTTTCCATTTCTCCCTCCCCAAAAACGCACCAGGCCCCCCACCTGGGGGGCCTTTTTGCCCAAGCTAGCCTACCTCCTCCAATACCCTTGCCCGCAGGAAGGGCATCATGGCGCGAAGCCTCGCCCCCACCTCCTCGATGGGGTGCTCCTTCCAGCGCTTGCGGTTCGCCTCCAAAACGGGCTGGCCCACCTGGTTTTCCAGCATCCACTCCCGGGCAAACTCCCCGGCCTGGATCTGCCGGAGGATCTCCCGCATGCGCCCCTTGGTCTCCTCCACCGGCACGGCCACCTCCCCCCGGGTGTAGTCCCCGTACTCGGCGGTGTTGGAGATGGAGTAGCGCATCCCGGCGAAGCCCGCCTCGTAGATGAGGTCCACGATCAGCTTCACCTCGTGCACCGTCTCGAAGTAGGCCATCTCCGGGGGATAGCCCGCCTCCACCAGGGTCTCAAACCCCGCCTGGATGAGCCGGGTCAGCCCCCCGCAGAGCACCGCCTGCTCCCCGAAGAGGTCGGTCTCCGTCTCGTCCTTGAAGGTGGTGGGGATCACCCCCGCCCGGGCGGCCCCGATGGCCTTAGCGTAGGCCAAGGCGGTGGGGAAGGCGGCTCCCGAGGCGTCCTGGTGCACCGCCACCAGGGCGGGCACCCCGCTTCCCTTCACGTACTCGCTCCGCACCAGGTGGCCCGGCCCCTTGGGGGCCACCATCCACACGTCCAGGTCCTTACGGGGTTTGATCTGGCCGAAGTGGACGTTGAAGCCGTGGGCGAAGGCCAAGGCCGCCCCCTCCCTTAGGTTGGGCTCGATCTCCTCCCGGTAGACCTTCCCTTGGGTTTCGTCGGGGAGGAGGACCATGACGATGTCCGCCTCCCGCACGGCCTCCGCCACGGGCAGCACCCTAAGCCCCGCCGCCTCCGCCTTGGCGAAGCTCTTGGAGCCGGGCCTGAGCCCCACCCTCACGTCCACCCCCGACTCCTTAAGGTTCAAGGCGTGGGCGTGACCCTGGGAGCCGAAGCCCAATACCGCCACCTTCTTGCCTTGGATGAAGCCTAGGTCCGCGTCGTGCTCGTAGTAGATCTTCATACCGCCTCCCGTTTTTCCCTGACCTTAAGGGTGCGCTCCCCCCGGCTCATGGCCACCGCACCGGTGCGCATGACCTCGAGGATCCCATAAGGCCTAAGGGCCTCGATGAAGGAGTCTACCTTTTTGGAGTCCCCGGTGAGCTCCAGGATCAGGCTCTTCTGGGCCACATCCACCACCCGGGCCCGGAAGGCCTCCTGGATGTCCTTCACCGCCAGCCTCTCCTCTACTCCAGCCACGTGCACCTTCACCAGCGCCAGCTCCCGCTCCACGTGGGGCTCGGAGTGGTCGGTCACCTTCAAAACCTCGATCAGGCGGTTCAGCTGCTTCTCCACCTGCTCCAGGGTGTGGTCGTCCCCGGAGACCACCAGGCTGATGCGGGAAAGCCCCGGCACGTGGGTGGTACCCACGGCCAGGCTCTCCAGGTTGAAGCCCCGGCGGGCGAACAGGCCGGTGATGCGGTTCAGCACCCGGGGGTGGTCCTGGACCAGGACCGAGATCACATGCCTCACGCCTCCACCTCCTCCCTTTCTGCAGGGTGCTCCAGGATCATATCCTCCGCGGCACCCCCCGCAGGGATCATGGGGAACACCCCCTCCTCGTGGTAGACCTTGAACTCCGCCACCACGGGGCCATCGGCGGAAAGCACAGCCTCCACCCCCTTCATCAGATCCTCCTTGCGCTCCACCCTAACCCCCTTGATGCCGTAAGCCTCGGCCAGGCGGGCGAAGTCGGGGTTGGAGTCCGCCAGGTAGACCTCGGAGTAGCGCCGGGCGTGGAAGAGGTCCTGCCACTGGCGCACCATGCCCAAGTAGCCGTTATTCAGGATCACCACCTTCACGTCCAGCCGGTACTTCACCAGGGTGGCCAGCTCCTGCAGGGTCATCTGGAAGGAGCCATCCCCGTCGAAGTCGATGACCAACTCCTCGGGGCGGGCCACCTTGGCCCCGATGGCGAAGGGCAGACCCACCCCCATGGTGCCGAGGCCCCCGCTGGTGATGAAGCTCCTGGGTCGGGACACGGGGAAGAACTGGGCGGCAAACATCTGGTGCTGCCCCACCCCGGTGGTGACGACGGCCTGTCCCCCCGTGGCCTCGTGGAAGGCCCGGATCACCTCCTGGCTCTGCAGGTGGGGCCGGGGGCGCCAGCGCAAAGGGTGCCGGGTGCGCCACTCTTCCAGCTCCCGCCACCAAGCGGCCAGCTTGAGGGGCTTAGCCCCCTTCAAGAGCTCCCGGAGAACCAGCTTGGCATCCCCCACAATGGGCACGTGGGTGCGCACCACCTTGCCGATCTCGGCGGGGTCGATGTCCACGTGGATGATGGTGTGGGCGTGGGGGGCGAAGCGGGAGACCTTCCCCGTGACCCGGTCGTCGAAGCGGAGGCCGATGGCCAGGATCACGTCCGCGTGGTGGATGGCCCGGTTGGCGGCCACGGTGCCGTGCATGCCCGGCATCCCCAGCCAAAGGGGGTGATTGCCAGGGAAGGCCCCCAGGCCCATGAGGGTGGTGATCACCGGGATGCCCGTCCGCTCGGCAAAGGCCAGGAGCTCCCCATGGGCGTGCTGGGCCCCACCCCCCACCATGAGGATGGGCCTTTCCGCCTTCTCCAGGGCATCCAGGGCCCGCTCGATCTGCTTGGGGTGGCCCTTGGTGGTGGGCTTGTAGCCGGGAAGGTCCAGCTCCACGTCAAAGGTACCGGTGAATTCCGCCAGCTGCACATCCTTGGGCAGATCGATCAGCACCGGCCCTGGCCTTCCCGTGGAGGCGATGTGGAAAGCCTCCCGCACCACCCGGGGGATGTCGTTCACCTCCTGCACCAGGTAGTTGTGCTTGGTGATGGGCATGGTCACCCCGGTCACGTCCGCCTCCTGGAAGGCGTCGGTACCGATGAGGGCCCGGGGCACGTTCCCGGTGATGGCCACCACCGGGGTGGAGTCCATGAAGGCATCCGCCAGGCCGGTCACCAGGTTCAAGGCCCCGGGACCGCTGGTGGCCATCACCACGCCCACCCGCCCCGAGGCGCGGGCGTAGGCGGTGGCCGCGTGAATGCCTCCCTGCTCGTGCCGCACCAGGATGTGGCGGATCTTGCTGTCGTAGAGGGCGTCGTAGGTGGGCATGATGGCCCCGCCCGGATGACCGAAGATCACCTCCACCCCCTCCCGCTCCAGCGCCTTCAAAAGTGCCTCCGATCCCTTCATCTCCCCCTCCTAAACCAAAACCCCCCGGGTTCTCCGGGGGGTTTTGGATGCGCCCTAAAACGCTACACCCTACCCCCCGCTGGCCCTACGATTAGGACCAGGCCTAGGGATAGGACGAGGCCGAAGCGCATCTTGGGCTTTATCCTAGCCCTCTTTGTGAAGGGTGTCAAGAGCCCAAGCGGCGGGCAATGGCGGCTATCGCCACTCTTGCGTGCTCCCGGCCGTTTTCGATAAACACCGTGCGGGTGTCCGGTCCAAAGGCACTGGAGCCGATGGCGAAAAGCCCCTTGCGGGAGGTTTCCCATTCCGGGGAAAGCCAGGGTTTCTCCCCCTCGTAGCGCACCCCGGCCCGCCTAAGGAGCTGGTCTTCCGCCCGGTAGCCGATCTGGACCAGAACAAAGTCCGCCTCCAAAAAGGCTTCTCCCTGAGGCGTGTCCAGAAGGAGCCCTTCCTGGGTGATGGCCCGCACCCGGGCCTCCATCACCGCTCCTATGCTTCCCTCCTTCACGCGGTTTTCAAAGTCGGGCAGGAGCCAGTACTTCACGCTGGGCCGGACCCACTTCCCCCGGTGCACCAGGGTGACCCGAGCCCCGGCCCGGTACAGGTCCAAGGCCGCCTCCACCGCGGAGTTGCTCCCCCCCACCACCGTTACCCTTTGCCCGAAAAAGGGAAAGGCCTCCTCGTAGCGGAAAAGGACGTGGGGAAGCTCCTCCCCCGGCACCCCCAGGCGGTTGGGGTTGCCGAAGTATCCCGTGGCCAGAACCACGTAGCGGGCGGCGAAGGCCTTTTCCCCCTTGCGGTCCCGCGCCCAAACCCGAAAGGCCCCCTCCTCCCCCTCCACCCGCAGGGCCTCGGTGTAGGGCAACACCCGCAGCCCCTCCCTTTCCGCCACCTGCTGGTAGTAGCGCAGGGCCTCGAGGCGTGTAGGCTTGGGCCCCTGGGACACCAGGGGATGGCCCCCGATCTCGATGTTTCGGGACTCGGAGAAGAAGACCATTTGCCGGGGAAAGCGGTAGATGGTCTCCGCCACCGCCCCCCGCTCCAGCACCAGGTGGGAAAGCCCCAGGCGCTTGGCCTCCAAAGCCGCCGCCAGGCCAACCGGTCCCGCCCCCACCACCAGCACGTCCACCATGCCCTAGAGTCTAAGGGACCTTGTAGACTTTCTCCCATGGAGTGGCTCACCAACCCCGAGGTCTGGCTGGCCCTGGTCACCCTCACGGTCCTGGAGGTGGTGCTGGGGGTGGACAATGTCATCTTCATCAGCATCCTGGCCTCCAAGCTTCCCAAGGAAGAGCAGGACCGGGCCCGGGTGGTGGGCATCTCCCTGGCTGCGGTGACCCGCATCCTCGTCCTCCTCTCCATCGCCTGGATCATGGCCCTCAAGAAACCCCTCTTCGCCTTCTTAGGCCACGAGATCACGGGCAAGGACCTGGTGCTTGTCAGCGGGGGGCTTTTCCTCATCTACAAATCGGTGAAGGAAATTCACGAGAAGCTGGAAGGCGAGCCCGGCCACGCCGTGAAGAGGGTAGCCCCTTCTTTCGCCGCGGTGATCGGCCAGGTGCTCCTCCTGGACATCGTCTTCTCCATCGACTCCGTCATCACCGCCGTGGGCCTCACCCGCTTCGTACCCGTTATGGTGGCGGCCATCCTCCTCTCCGTGGCCATCATGCTCTGGGCCTCCAAGGGCATCTACGCCTTCGTGAACCGCCACCCCACGGTGAAGATGCTGGCCCTCTCCTTTCTCCTCCTCATCGGCTTCACCTTGGTGGCCGAGGGGACAGGGGTGCACATCCCCAAGGGCTACATTTACTTCGCCATGGCCTTCGCCGTCTTCGTGGAGTGGCTCAACCTGCGCGCTGGGCTTAGGGGAAAGCCGGTGAAGCTCCACGAGCCCTACGAGGAGGAGGCGTAAAATCGGGGTCGGAGGTGTTTTATGGAATACCGGATCGAGCGGGACACCATGGGCGAGGTCAGGGTGCCGGCGGATCGCTACTGGGGAGCCCAGACCCAGCGCTCCCTGGAGCACTTCAAGATCGGGGCCTACCGTTTCCGCATGCCCCTAGAGGTCATTAGGGCCTACGGAATGCTGAAGAAAGCCGCCGCCCGGGCCAACTGGGAGCTGGGGGAGCTACCCGAAGAGATCGCCAAGGCCATCATCCAAGCGGCCGAGGAGGTCATCCAGGGCAAGCTGGACGACCACTTCCCCCTGGTGGTTTTCCAGACCGGTTCGGGCACCCAGACCAACATGAACGTGAACGAGGTCATCGCCAACCGGGCCTCAGAGCTCTTAGGGCACCCTTTGGGCTCCAAGTACGTCCACCCCAACGACCACGTGAACCGGGGGCAGAGCTCCAACGACACCTTCCCCACCGCCATGTACGTGGCCACCGCCCTTGCCCTCCACAGGCACCTCTACCCGGCGGCGGAAGGCCTCATCGCCACCTTTGAGGAGAAAGCCAAGGTCTTTGACAGCATTGTGAAGGTGGGGCGCACCCACCTCATGGACGCGGTGCCCATCACCCTGGGCCAGGAAGTAGGGAGCTGGGCGGCCCAGCTTAGGAACACCCTAGCCATGGTGAAGGAGGCGGAAAAAGGCCTCTACAATCTGGCCATCGGAGGCACGGCGGTGGGGACGGGCCTGAACGCCCACCCCCGGTTCGGAGAAAAGGTGGCCCAGTACCTGGCGGAGGAGACCGGCCTCCCCTTCCGGGTAGCCGAAAACCGCTTCGCCGCCCTGGCGGCCCACGACGAGCTGGTGCACGTCATGGGAGCCCTCAGGACCATGGCCGGGGCCCTCATGAAGATCGGCAACGACATCCGCTGGCTGGCCTCGGGGCCCTACGGGGGCATCGGGGAGCTCTTCATCCCCGCCAACGAACCTGGAAGCTCCATCATGCCTGGCAAGGTGAACCCCACCCAGGTGGAGGCCCTCACCATGGTGGCGGTGCGGGTTTATGGCAACGACCACGCGGTGGCCTTCGCCGGCAGCCAGGGGAACTTCCAGCTGAACGTCTACAAGCCCGTTATGGTGGACGCGGCCCTCGAGTCCATCAAGCTTTTGGCCGATGCCATGGAGTCCTTCAACGAGCACCTGGCCAAGGGCATGGAGCCCAACCTGGAGCGGATCGAGGAACATCTCCAGAAGAACCCCATGCTGGCCACGGCCCTCAACAAGGCCATCGGCTACGATAGGGCAGCGGAGATCGTCAAGAAGGCCATCAAGGAGAAGAAGACCCTGAAGCAGGCCGCTTTGGAGCTGGGTTACCTCACGGAAGAGGAGTTCGACCGCATCGTGGTGCCCATGCGGCTGGCCAAGCCCCACGAGGGCTAGGCGCCTCCCTTTGTGAGAAGGCCCACCTCGCCCGGAGGTGGGCCCATTATAGTAGGGGCTGGAGGTGCGTTATGCCGTATCCGTTCAAGCTTCCCGATCTGGGCTACCCCTACGAGGCCCTCGAGCCCCACATCGACGCCAAGACCATGGAGATCCACCACCAGAAGCACCACGGGGCCTACGTGACCAACCTCAACGCCGCTTTGGAGAAGTACCCCTACCTGCACGGGGTGGAAGCGGAGGTTCTCCTGCGCCACCTGGCCGCTCTCCCCGCCGACATCCAGACCGCGGTGCGCAACAACGGGGGTGGCCACCTGAACCACAGCCTCTTCTGGGAGCTCCTCACCCCAGGCGGCGCCCAGGAGCCCGTGGGGGAGCTGAAGAAAGCCATTGAGGAGCAGCTTGGCGGCTTCCAAGCCCTTAAGGAGCGGCTCACCCAAGCGGCCATGACCCGCTTCGGCTCCGGCTGGGCCTGGCTGGCCAAGGACCCCTTCGGCAAGCTCCACGTCTTCTCCACCGCCAACCAGGACAACCCGGTGATGGAAGGCTTCACCCCCATCGTGGGCATCGATGTGTGGGAGCACGCCTACTACCTGAAGTACCAAAACCGCCGGGCCGACTACCTGCAGGCCATCTGGAACGTGATCAACTGGGACAAGGCGGAAGAGATTTACAAGCGGGGCTAAGCCTAACCTCTTCGGCCCGGGGCCCTGGGCCCCGGGCTACTTCTTTAGAATGCGCTTCACCGCCTCCTCCAAGGCCTCCACCGCTTCCCGCACCCGCCAAGCTCTCTTTTCCCGCACCCCGGCGGGGTTGGAGATGGCCCTAAGCTCCACCCCCCGCACCCCCAGGGCCAGGCAGGCCCGGGCAAAGGCCGCCCCCTCCATGCTCTCCACCTGAGCCCCCCACTGCCGGGCGAGGGCCTCCGCCTCTTCCGGGCCTTCCGAGACCAGGTCCCGGGTGAGGCCCACCACCACCTTGAGGCCCAGGGCCTGGGCGAGTTCCTGGGTGAGGCCAGGGTCCAGGGGAAATCGGTTGTAGTAGCGCCTTTCCCCCACCTGCAAAGCGGGGAAGCCTAGGGGCTCCAGGCCCGCCCTCAGCCCCAGGTCCGCCTCCACCTCCTCCCCTACCAGGACCACGGCCCCGGGGGCAAGCCCCGTACCCGGGTAGGCCCCGGCGACGCCGAAGAGGAGGGCCTTCTCCACCGGGTTTTGGCCGGCCCAGGCCGCCAGGGTGAGGGTGGCGTTCACCTTGCCGATGCCGGTTTCCAGGTAGAGGAAGCCCTCACCCCTGAGCCCTTTGCGCCCCAGAAAGGTAAAGGGCTCACCCCGGAGGAAAGGGGCCTCGAGGGCCGTGGGGGAAAGGAGGAGCCACACTACTCCACCACCTTGAACCCCAGGGCCTCGGCCCGCTCCACGAAGAACTGGATGTTCTCCCCCTTCACCTCACCCCCCAGGCTCTTGCGGTCGAAGGCCTCCTCCGCCGCCAGGATCATGGTCTCCGCCAGGCAGGCGGGCACCTGGTCAGGGGCGCCGAAGTGGAGGTCCAAGGTGGCCCTGGCCGCCCCGGGAAGCCGCACCACGCCGCCGGGGATGACCCGCACCCCCGGCACCTCCCGCACCGAGGGGTGGACGTCCGGGGGCACCCCCTCGTCGTAAATCCAGGCCCCGGGCTTCACGTGCTGGGGGTAGATGACGGCCCCTGGGTCGCTGGTGGCGGTGAAGACCAGGTCGGCTTCCCGGATGGCCGCCACCTCCGTGGTCACCAGGATCTCCGGGGCCTGGCCCTTGCGCTCCAGGTTGCGCTTCAAGCTCTCCGCCGCCCGTTCCAGGCGCTCCCTATCCCGGCCCACCAGGATGAGCCGGCCCACCAGGGGGGCGATCTGGCGGGCGATGCCGAAGGCCACCACCCCGTTGGCCCCCACCACCGCCGCTGTGGTCTTCTTCAGGTCCTTGCCGCTTCCGGCGAAGTGGGCCAGGATGGCGGGGATGGCGGCTTTCACCGTGCCCGCGGTGTAGGCCCCGCCGTTGGTCACCTCGATCCCCGGCACCGCCTCCTGCACCGCCTTCCCCTTCTCCCCCACCACACTCCAGAAGGCCCCAAGGCCCACCACCGTGGCCCCAAGCTCCTGGGCGAGCCTTGCCCCCTGGATGGCCCTCTTCACCGCCAGCTCCGGCTTGCCCTTGATCTGGTGGGGCAGGAGGGGGGCGGAGATGAGGTGGCAGAGCACCTCCCGGCCGTCCGCGGTCTTCACCCCCCGCACCTCCCCCACCTTCATGGGGCGGAAGCGCTCGGCCAAACGCTCCACCCACGCCTGCGGGAGAAGACCCAGGCGCACCAAGGGCCTCGCCCAGCGAAAGCGGGGGCTCTGCCAGAAGTCCTCGAGGGTCAGGGGATGGATGAGGAAAGCGCAGACCACCTGCTTTTCCGAAGGCAGGGGCAAGGGGTTTCCCAGCTTGGGCTCGGTGCCCTCCAGGATGCGCCCCAGGTTCTCCTTGTAGCGCCAAAGGGCAAGGAGGAAAAGGAGGCCGGAAAGAAGCTTCTCCTGAAGCCCAAAACTCCCGAAGAAAGCGACCCCCAAGAGGCCCAAGGGAAGCCCCAAAGCCCCCAAGGAGGCATAACCCGTGAGGGCATAAAGGGCGATGGCCAGGGCCACGGGCACCATGCCCAGGGCCGGCGCCAAGGGGAGGCCCGCCAAAATCCCCAGGAGTACCCCTGCCCCTTTGGCCCTTAGGGGCCAGGGGTCGCGGAAGAAAAGGGGGTAGAGGTGGCCTAGGTAAACGGCCACCCCCAGGGCCAAAAGCTCCGGGAGGCCAAGGCCCAGGGCCCGGCCCAGAAGGAGAGGCAGGAAACCTTTGAGGAAGTCCAGGAGGAAGGCCAGCAGGGTTAGCCCCAGGCCGAGGTGCTTCAAAGCGCTTTCCAGGCCCAGGGTGTAGGGGCTCGCCGTGCGCGGGTCCACCCCGCGCCTTTGGGCCAGCCAGTACCCCAGGGGCAAGGAGCCCACGGCATAGGCAAGAGGCAGGAATACAGCCGTCATCGCAGGTAGTTTAGCCCGGCCACTGCCCCGCCCGTGAGGAGGAGAACGATGAGCCCTGCCGCCAGGACTCCTAGGGAGATGGCCAGGAAGGCGTAGCGACGTTTCAGACCCAAGATCACGGCCAAAATGGCTCCGCTCCAGGCTCCGGTGCCGGGAAGGGGCACGGCCACGAAAAGGAAAAGGCCCAAAGCTCCAAGCCGCTGCACCTGCTCCTCTCCCCGGAGGCGGACGCGGGCCTCGAGGGCCTCCCAGGCCCGCGCCAGAACGGGCACCCGCGTGAGGACCCCCACCGCCCAGGGCAGCAGGGCCAAGGCCAAGGGGGCCACCAAGAGGTTGCCGAGGAGGCTCAGCCAAAACGCCTTGGCCAGGGGCATCCCCATGGCCACCCCCAAAGGGATGGCTCCCCGGAGCTCCACCACCGGCAAGGCGGCCACCAACATCACGTAAAGCTCAGGCGGCATAAAGGAAAAGGCCTGCCGCCCCTTCCAGCCCCAAGCGGACAAAAGACGGCAGGCGAAGCGTCAGCACCCTTCAGGCCCGGGCTGCTTTAGCCTTCTCCACCAGCTTGGCGAAGGCCTCAGGCTCCCGAACCGCCAAGTCGGCCAGCACCTTGCGGTCCAGCTCCACCCCCGCCTTCTTGAGGCCGTTAATGAAGCTGGAGTAGTTCATGCCGTGCTGGCGGCAGGCGGCGTTGATGCGTACGATCCAGAGCTTGCGGAAGTCCCGCTTCTTGCGCTTGCGGTGGGCGAAAGCGTAGTTACCCGCGGCGAAGAGGGTTTCGCGGGCCTTGCGCACACTCTTGGAGCGCAGGCCCCAGTAGCCCTTGGCCAGCTTCAAAATCTTCTTGTGCTTCCTGCGGCGAACGACACCGGTCTTGGCGCGCGGCATCCTCTACCTCCTCACACGTAGGGCAAGAGGAGCTTCAGCCGCTCCGCCTCGGCCTTGGCCAGGGTGAACTTCCGCCCCTTCTCGCGGATCTTGCTCCCCGACTTGTGCCAGTTCAGATGCCGCTTGCCGGTCCGCATGGCCACCACCTTGCCCGAAGCGGTCACCTTCACCCGCTTCTTGGCGCCCTTATGGGTCTTCATCTTCGGCATGGTTCTCCTCCGCCCTGGGAAGCGCCCCCAATAGGGGTCTTGGGTGCTCCCCAAAGCCCTCACACTATACCAAAAGGGCTCGCCAACGTCTAGGCTGACACCTTGGCCGGGGCCAGGAGCATGTTCATGTCGCGACCCAAAAGCTCCGGCTTCATCTCCACCACCGCCAACCCCTTGAGGTCCTCGGAGACCCGCTCCAAGAGCCTCTCCCCCAGCTCGGGGTGGCTCATCTCCCGACCCCGGAACATGATGGTCACCTTGACCTTGTGACCTTCCTCCAAGAAGCGCTTGATATGGTTGAGCTTGGTCTGATAGTCGTGGTCGTCAATCTTCACCCGGAACTTGATGGACTTGACCTCGGTGCGCTTGGCCTTTTTCCGGGCTTCCTTCTCCGCCACCTGCTGCTCGTAGCGCCACTTGGAGTAGTCCATGATGCGCGCCACCGGAGGATCGGCGGTGGGGCCCACCAGGACCAGGTCCAGGTCCTGTTCCCGCGCCAGGCGCAGGGCCTCCCGGGTGTCCATGATGCCGAGCTGCTGGCCATCGGGACCGATGACCCGCACCTGCCGTGCACGGATGCGTTCGTTGGTCAGGTACTCCTTTATCTACATCACCTCCCAGCCCGCGGGTCTTTTCGGAGAAAAGCTTGCGGGCTAAAGGGAGTGTAGCAGGAAGGCGCCCCCGCCTACAATGGGGGCATGGTCCAGGTGGAGCGCGGCCGCGTGTACCAGGTCTTCCTCAACGACCCCGAGCGCCGGAACCCCCTCTCCCCCGAGATGGTGGAGGGGCTGATGGCAGCCCTGGAGGAGGCGGAGAAAGACCCCGAGGCCCGGGCCCTGGTGCTTTCCGGCAGGGGCAAAGCCTTCAGCGCCGGGGCCGATTTAGCTTTTCTGGAGAAAGTAACGGAGCTGGGGGCTGAGGAGAACTACCATCACTCCCTTTCCCTCATGCGCCTTTTCCACCGCCTCTACACCTTCCCTAAACCCACGGTGGCGGCGGTGAACGGCCCGGCGGTGGCAGGGGGAGCGGGCCTGGCTACCGCCTGCGACCTGGTGGTGATGGACGCCGAGGCCAAGCTGGGCTACACCGAGGTCAAGATCGGCTTCGTGGCCGCCTTGGTCTCGGTGATCCTGGTGCGGGCCGTGGGGGAAAAGGCGGCCAAGGACCTCCTCCTCACGGGAAGGCTCATCGGGGCAGAAGAGGCCAAGGCCCTGGGTCTGGCCAACCGGGTGGCCCCGCCGGCGAAGGCCCTCGAGGAGGCGGTGGCCCTGGCGGAGGAGGTGGCCAAGAACGCCCCCACCTCCTTGCGCCTCAGCAAGGAGCTCCTATTGGCCCTCCCGGGAATGGGCCTGGAAGACGGCTTCCGCCTGGCGGCCTTAGCCAACGCCTGGGTGCGGGAAACGGGGGACCTCAAAGAGGGCATCCGGGCCTTTTTTGAAAAGCGCCCGCCCCGGTTTTGAGGGCTCACCGGAGGCTGGGCAGGGGCTTCCCTTCGCCGTAAACTCTTCCCATGGGTATCGTCCCCGAGTGCTTCATCACCGAGATCGTGGAAAAGGACCTGCGGGAGGGGAGGTACGAAAAGCTCCGCACCCGCTTTCCCCCAGAGCCCAACGGCTACCTGCACATCGGCCACGCCCGGAGCATCGTGCTGAACTTCGGCCTGGCCCAGGACTTTGGCGGGGAGTGCAACCTGCGCTACGACGACACCAACCCGGAGACGGAAAAGGAGGAGTACGCCCGGGCCATCGAGGAGGACGTGCGCTGGCTGGGCTTCACCCCAGACCGGGTCCTCTACGCCTCCGACTATTTTGAAAAGATGTACGAGTGCGCCCTGGTCCTCATCCGAGAGGGCAAGGCCTACGTGGACGACCTCCCCGAGGAGGAGATGAGCCGCCTGCGGGCCGAGGGGAAGCCGAGCCCCTACCGGGACAGGAGCGTGGAAGAAAATCTGGAGCTATTCCAGCGCATGGCCCAGGGGGAGTTCCCCACGGGCAGCCGGGTGCTCCGGGCCAAGATCGACCCCACCCACCCCAACTTCAAGCTGCGGGACCCGGTCCTTTACCGCATCGTCCACGCCCCCCACTACCACGCCGGGGACCGGTGGGTGGTCTACCCCATGTATGACTACGCCCACCCCCTCGAGGACTTCATCGAAGGCGTGAGCCACTCCCTCTGCACCCTGGAGTTTGAGAACAACCGGGCCATCTACGACTGGGTCATCGAGAACCTGAAGGGGAAGTGCGGCCTCCCCGAGAGCCCCAGGCCCTACCAGTACGAGTTCGCCCGCCTGGACCTGAGCCACACGGTGCTCTCTAAGCGCAAGCTCATCCGGCTGGTGGAGGGGGGGTACGTCTCGGACTGGGATGACCCCCGCCTGCCCACCCTGAGGGCCCTAAGGCGGCGGGGCGTGCGGCCCGAGGCCATAAGGGAGTTCGTGCGGCGCACGGGAATCTCCAGGAACGAGGCCCTCATCGAGATGGAGCTCTTGGAGGAGGTGGTGCGGGACGACCTGAACCCCATCGCCCCCAGGGTTTTGGGGGTTTTAGACCCCTTGAAGGTGGTCCTCACCAACTACGACGGGGAGGAGTGGGTCCAGGCCCCCTACTGGCCCCGGGACATCCCCAAGGAGGGCGCAAGGCCCCTTCCTTTCTCCTCTGAGCTCTACATCGAGCGGTCCGACTTCAGCCTAACCCCTCCCAAGGGCTGGAAGCGCCTGGCCCCTGGGCAAAGGGTGCGCCTGCGCCACGCCTACGTCATCGAGCTGGAGGACGTGGTGGAGGAAAACGGGGCGGTAAAGCTTCTGAAAGCCCGCGTCGTTCCCGGCACCCTGGGGGCCAATCCTGAGGAGGGCCCCAAACCCAAGGGTGTGATCCACTGGGTTTCCGCCCACCATGCCCTCCCCGTGGAGTTCCGGCTCTACAACCGGCTTTTCCTCACCAAGGACCCCGAGGAGGGCGGGGACTTCCTAAGGAACCTGAACCCCCTGGCCCTCGAGGTCCGGCGGGGCTTTGTGGAGCCCAGCGTCCTCCAGGACCCCAAGGACACCCGCTACCAGCTGGAGCGCCTCGGCTACTTCTGGCAGGACCCGGTGGACTCGAGGCCCGAAGCCTTGGTGATGAACCGCATCGTGCCCCTCAAGGAGGGGTACCGGGCGTAATGGGCCCAGGCAGCACAAGTGCTCCGTCGTAGCAAGGTGCGAAGGAGTCCCTGAAGGGCCACAGGCAAGGCTGTCTCAGCCTTTGCCGAGAAGGCAACCTCCGCACGCGGGCACTTAGCCGTGGAAGGTGCAACGCCCCGCCCCCCTATACTAGGGGCAGATGACCCGGGAAGCGGCCCTCGCCAAGCTCACTTCCCCGGAGGTGCGCTCCCTTCTGGAGCAGCACCGGGTGCGCCGCCTCCACCTGGTGGGTTCCCACGCCCGGGGGGAGGCGGGGGAAGGAAGCGACCTGGATCTTTTGGTGGAGTTTTTCCCCATGCCTCCCGAAGAGCACGCGGCGGCCTACCTGGGGCTCCTTTTGGACCTAGAGGTCATCCTAGGGTGTCCGGTGGACCTCTTGGAGGTAGGGGCGGTACAGAACCCCTTCCTCCAGGCAAGCCTCCTCAAGGACAGGCAGGAGGTGTATGCCGCGTGAACTGGGAACCTACCTTTGGGACATCCTGCAGGCAGGGCGGGAGGTTCTGACCTTCGTGGGGGAGATGGACTTTCCTTCCTTCGCCCAGGATCCCCTCCTGAGGGCTGCGGTGGAGCGGAAGCTGGAGATCATCGGCGAGGCCCTGGCCCAAGCCCTAAAGCACTTTCCCGACCTCCGGGAGTCCTTTCCCGAAGCGCCAAAGGTCATTGCCATGCGAAACCGCCTCATTCACGCCTACGCCCAGGTGGACCCGGCGGTGGTGTACGGGGTGGTGCGAGGGCACCTGCCCAAGCTCCTGGTCAAGGTGGAGGCCAAGCTACAGGGTCTGGGGGAAGCACGGGATATAGACACACCGTAAAGTCCCCACCGCCTTCTCGCAGCCCTCATTAGTCCTTACAGAGCCTCTCAGAGCCCCACGCTCAGGCCCACCGCCCCCCCGAGGCCGAAGCCCGGAGCGGGAAGCAGGTAGTACACGGGGTGGAGCTCGGCGTAGACCCCCACCAAGGGCAGGGGCAGGTTGAGCCAAGTGCCTAAGACCGCCCGCACGCCCCCCTGGCCCCGAGCCTCCTGGGGCAGGGTGAGGGCAGGACCGGTGCCGTAAAAGGCCCCCAGACCCAGGTAGAGGTCGGTGAGGGGCACCTTGAGGAGGAGGTCCGCCCCGCCTCCCAGGGCCTCGAGGCCTGCTCCCCCGTAGACCCGGCCATCCAAAAGGAGGGGCACCAGAGGGAAGCGCAACCCCCCCTGCACCCCGAAGGGGCTCCCCGCGCTCACCTCCGCCCGCTGGGCCAGGGCCAAGGCCAAGACCACCGCCAAAACCGCCAGCACCCTACGCATGGCGCATCACCTCCAAAAGAGCCTCCACCCGGGCCATCCTCGCCTGGTGCACCCCGGGTTGGTAGTCCACGAGAACCGCCTCCACCTTCAGCATGGCCAAAGCCCGTAGGAAGGCCTCCTTCAGGGCAGGGCTTTCTAGGGAGCTCACCCGCATACCCAGGTCCGGGTGGCGGGCCAGGAAAGCCTCGGCCAGAGCCTGGGAGGTCCAGATGCCGGAAAGCCGCTGCCCCAGCGCCTCCATGACCAGGTGCTCCCCCGGCTCCCCCTCCAGCACATACCAGGTGCCCGAAAGCTCAGGCTCCACGGGCCCATAATACCCTTGTGCGCTTGGACCGCTACCTGGTGGAACGGGGCCTGGTGGAGAGCCGGGAGAAGGCGAAGAGGCTCATCGAGGCGGGCCGGGTGCAGGTAGGGGGCAAGGTGGTGGTTAAGCCCAGCTTCGCCGTACCCGAAGGGGCAGAGGTGGAGCTCCTCGCCGAGGAGCGGTACGTGGGCCGGGGGGCCTACAAGCTCCTGGGGGCCTTGGCCGCCTTCCCCGTGGACCCCCAGGACAAGGTGGCCGCCGACCTTGGGGCCAGCACCGGGGGCTTCACCCAGGTGCTCCTGGAACGGGGGGCCCGGCGGGTCTACGCCGTGGACGTGGGCCGCGGCCAGCTCCACCCCTCTCTGCGCCAGGACGCGCGGGTGGTGGCCCTGGAAGAACAGGACGCCCGCACCCTCCAGCTCCCTGAGCCCGTGGATCTGGTGGTCATGGACGTGTCCTTCATCTCCTCCACCCTCCTCCTCCCCAAGGTGAAGGAACTCCTCCGGCCTGGCGGAGAAGCCCTGGTGCTGGTGAAGCCCCAGTTTGAGCTTTGGCCCGGGGCCCACCGGGGGGTGGTGCGGGAGGAGGCCTTGAGGCGGGAGGCCTTGGAGCGGGTCAAGGGAAAAGCCCTAGGGCTGGGCTTCCAAGTGCTGGGCGAAGCCGAAAGCCCCTTGGCGGGCAAGGAGGGAAACCGGGAATTTTGGCTTTGGCTCAGGGCCCCTTGAGCCACTCCTCCGCGATCTGCACCGCGTTCAAGGCCGCCCCCTTCAGGAGCTGGTCCCCCACCACGAAGAAGTCTAGGCCGTTTTCAAAGGCCAGGCTCTGACGGATGCGCCCCACCTCCACATTCCACTTGCCGCTGGCGGTGAGGGGCATGGGGTAGCGCTTGGCCAGGGGCTCGTCCACCACCTCCACCCCGGGGGCCTGGGCTAGGACCTCCCGGGCCGCCTCCGGGGAAACAGGACGCTCGAACTCCACGCTCACCGCCTCCGCGTGGGCCCTTAGGGTAGGCACCCGCACCGCGGTGGCGCTGATGCGGAGGGAGCTATCCCCGAAGATCTTGTGGGTCTCCCAAACCACCTTCATCTCCTCACGGGTGTAGCCGTTTTCCTGGAAGGCGTCGATGTGGGGGATGACGTTGAAGGGCAGGGGGTGGGCGAAGACCTCCGCCTTAGGGGCCGCCCCGTGCAGGTAGCGGTGGGTTTCCGAAAGAAGCTCCTCCATCCCCTTGGCCCCGGCGCCGCTCGCCGCCTGGTACGTGGCCACGATGACCCTTTTGGCCCGGAAAGCCTGGTGCAAAGGCCAGAGGGCCATGGCCAGGATGGCGGTGGTGCAGTTGGGGTTGGCGATGATGCCCTGGTGGCGGAAGATCTCCTGGCGGTTCACCTCGGGCACCACCAGGGGCACGTGGGGCTCGTAGCGCCAGGCGCTAGAGTTGTCCACCACCAGGGCCCCGCCTTCTGCCCAGGTTGGGGCCAAGGCCTTGGAAAGGGAACCTCCGGCGCTGGCCAGGACCAGATCGGCGGGTAGGGACCCCTCGGGCAGGGGTTCCACGGAAAGCTCCTCTCCCCGGAAGGGAAGCCGCACCCCAGCGGAGCGGGGGGAGGCGTAGAGCCTAAGCTCGGAAAGGGGAAAGTTTCTGGCCTCGAGGACCTTGAGGATCTCCCGCCCCACGGCCCCCGTGGCCCCAACCACGGCTACCCTCACCTTATCTCCTCCTTGCTGGCTATCCAGAAGGCCACCATGCTCTCGTCTCCCAGACCTTCCTCACCCAAAGGGCTACCCCAGCACCTTGGCCCGCAGAAGGGCCGGACCCCGCAGGGGAAGGACCTCGTCCTCCTTTAGATCCAGCAAAGCCACGGTGTTTCCCTCATGGTCCACAAACTCAACCATGTAGCCACCCTTGGGATAGACCAGGACCACCGTACCCACATCCCCCGCTTCGAGGCCCACTTCCCTGTGGTCGTGCTTAAGAACCACCAAATCGTGCTCGCGGATCATTTCTCCCTCCACGGGTAGGCGGTCACCAAGCGAAAGGTATCCTCTCCCTCCCCACGATACCAAACGCTTTGCAGGAGAACTGGACCCGTGGGGCAGACCAAAGGGCCCCTTAGGATCAAGACCTCCCCATCCCCGTATAGCCCCGGGCGCCTTTGGACTTCTTGCGCCGCCTGGGCATGCAGCAAAAGCGCGAGCTCCAACACCTCCGGTGCATCCACGGGAAAACCCCTGGACAGAAAAAACCGCGCCTTGCTCCCCCCTTCTGGATGCCTGGGGTTAAGCAGGTACTCCGTCAGCTTGGACCGGGGCACGAGAAAGCCCATTCCTGCCAGTGCCCTCCCCTACCACCTAAGCTTCTCCCGCAAAAACCCCTCCAGCTCGTCCACATGGAGCCTTATCTGCTCCATGGTGTCCCGGTCCCGCACCGTCACCGTGTCCTTGAGCCTTGTGGTCCCGTCCTTGCTCTGGCCGATGGTGTCGTAGTCCACGGTGATGGCAAAGGGGGTGCCCACCTCGTCGTGGCGGCGGTAGGCCTTGCCGATGTTGCCCGTGTCCTCGTAGAGAATGCGCCCAAGGCCCAAGGCCTGGAGGCGGGCCTTCAGGGCCTTGGCGTAGCCGGTGATCTCCGGGCGGTTTCTGGCCAGGGGGATGACCGCCGCCTTGATGGGGGCGAGCTGGGGCTTGAGCTTGAGGACGATGCGCTCTTCTCCGCTCGGAAGCTCCTCCCGGGTGAAGGCCTCGGCCAAGAGGGCCAGCACCCCCCGGTCCACCCCAGCAGAGGGCTCGATGACGTAGGGCACGAACCACTTGCCGGTGTCGGGGTCGCGGTAGGCCAAGCGGGCGGTGGAGTGCTCATTCCTGAGCACCTTGGCGCTGATACCGAGCTCCTCTTGGTCCTTGGTGTGGCTTCCCAGGTCGAAGTCCGTGCGGTTGGCGATGCCCTCCAGCTCCTCCAACCCATGGGGGAAGCGGTAGAGGAGGTCCACGGTGGCCTTGGCGTAGTGGGCGAGCTCCTCCTTGGGTTGCTCGTAGGGCACTAGGTTCTCCCGGCTTAGGCCCATCTCCTGCCACCACCGAAGCCTTTCCTCCACCCAGTAGCGGTGCCAGTACTCGTCCTCGCCGGGACGGACGAAGTACTCGATCTCCATCTGCTCAAACTCCCGCACCCTAAAGATGAAGTTCCTGGGGGTGATCTCGTTGCGGAAGGCCTTGCCGATCTGGGCGATGCCGAAGGGGAGTTTGCGACTGGTGCTGTCCAAGACGTTTTTGAAGTTGATGAAAATGCCCTGGGCGGTTTCCGGGCGCAGGTAGGCGAGAGCGGCCTCCTCCTCCACCGGACCCACGTAGGTCTTGAACATCATGTTGAAGTAGCGGGGCGGGGTCCAGTCCCCGGGTTCCCCACTTGCGGGGTCCAGGACCCCGGCAGCGGTCATGGCCCCGCCGGCCCGCTCAGGGGCCTGCATCATGGCCTGGACCAGGGCGTGCAGGTTCCCCTCCTCCACCTCCATGGCCCGGAAAAGCCGCGCCAGGACCTCCTCAGGCTGGTCCTTCAAAAGATGATCCAGGCGGTAGCGCTTCTTGGTGAGGCGGTTGTCCACCATGGGGTCGGCGAAGGTGGCCTCGTGGCCCGAGTAGTAAAGCACCATGCGGTGGGTAAGGATGCTGGCGTCCAGGCCCTCCATGTCGTCCCGCTCATAGACATTTCGCCGCCACCAGGCCTGTTTCAGGTTGTTCTTGAGCTCCACACCCAAAGGCCCGTAGTCGTAGGTGCCCTGCAGGCCCCCGTAGATCTCGGAGCCCTGAAAGATGAACCCACGCCGCTTGCAAAGCGCTACCAGTTCGTCAAGGGTGCTCGCTGGCATTCGTCCTCCCACCAAGGGGCGCGCGCCCCCGATTACAGGGCATCTTACAGGAAGATGCCCGTACACGGTGGCTGCCCCATGGGCATATGCCGAAGCGGCTTGCCCATGATCTTTTGCGGGTCCAGGTCGCCGCGCGAACCCCGACAGGGTGCTTAGGCCCAAGGTGAGCCGGGGCGCAAACCCCCTCGGGGGGAGAGCTTAGGCTAGAATGTGGGAAGAGGGGAGCATGAACAGGTACGACGATCGCGCCAGGCTGGTCTTTCACTACGCGAGGGAGGAGGGAAGCCGCTTAGGCCACTCCATGATCGGCCCGGAGCACCTCCTCCTGGGCCTGATGCGCGAGGGGGGCACCGCAGCCCGCATCCTCCAGGAGTACGGGGCGAGCCTCGAGGCCATGCGCCGCATGGTGGAGGAGCTGGTGGGCCGGGGCGAGGGAAGCCGCACCGGGGAGCCCCCAGCCATCACCCCACGGGCCCGGAGGGTCATGGAGCTGGCCAGCGCCGAGGCCCGCAACATGGGGGCCCAGGTGATCGGCACCGAGCACATCCTCCTGGGCATCATCCGCGAGGGGGACGGGATCGCCTACCGCATCCTCTCCCACTTCGCCAAGGACGTGGACGCCATCCGCTGGCGGGTGCTTTCCATGGCCGAGGGCCGGGAGCGGGAAAAGCCGGTGAACACCCCCTTCCTGGACGAATATGGCCGCGACCTCACCAAGGAGGCCCGGGAAGGGAAGCTAGACCCGGTGATCGGAAGGCAGGAGGAGATCAACCGGGTCATCCAGATCCTGGCCCGGCGCACCAAAAACAACCCCGTGCTCATCGGGGATCCTGGGGTGGGCAAGACCGCCATCGTGGAAGGGCTGGCCCAGGCCATCGTGGAGGGGCGGGTGCCCCCCATCCTGCGGGGAGCCCGGGTGGTGGCCATCGACCTGGCCGGGGTGGTGGCGGGCACTAAATACCGGGGCGAGTTTGAGGAGCGCCTGCGCCAGATCATTGAGGAGCTCAAGAACGCCAAGGTCATCGCCTTCATCGACGAGCTCCACACCCTGATCGGGGCCGGGGGGGCCGAGGGCACCCTGGACGCCGCCAACATCCTGAAGCCCGCCCTGGCCCGGGGGGAGATCCAGGTGATCGGGGCCACCACCACCGGGGAGTACCACCGCTACATCGAAAAGGACGCCGCCCTGGAGAGGCGCTTCCAGCCGGTGATCGTCCTGGAGCCCTCCCCGGAGGAGACCCTGGAGATCCTGAAAGGCCTCCGTCCCCGCTACGAGGCCCACCACGGGGTCATCATCCCCGATGAGGTGCTGGAGCTTTCCGTGAAAATCGGCATCCGCTCTCTGCCGGGCCGCAACTTCCCCGACAAGGCCATCGACCTCATCGACGAGGCGGCGAGCCGGGTGCGCCTCAACGCCTCCTTGGGCCTGCCCGTGGCCGAGGAGGAGGACGGCACCCCCATCGTCACCCGGGAGGACATCGAGGCGGTGGTGGACTCCTGGGGTGGGGTCTACGTGGACGATAAGGACGACGAGAAGCTCATGCATCTGGAGGAGGAGCTCAAGAAGCGGGTGGTGGGCCAGGAGGAGGCCATCCGCGCCCTGGCCAGCGCCCTCCGCCGGGCCCGGGTGGGCCTTGGGGGAAGGACCCGGGTGGCCGCCAGCTTCCTCTTCGTGGGGCAAAGCGGGGTGGGCAAGACCCAGCTGGCCAAGGCCCTGGCCGAGGTGCTTTTCGGCTCCGAGCGCGCCCTCATCCGCTTCGACATGTCGGAGTTCCAAGAGCCCCACTCCATCTCCAAGCTCATCGGGGCCCCTCCGGGCTACGTGGGCTACGAACAGGGCGGGCGCCTCACGGAGGCCGTGCGCCGCCAGCCCTTCAGCGTGGTCCTCCTGGACGAGATCGAGAAGGCCCACCCCGACGTGTACAACACCTTCTTGCAAGTCTTGGACGAGGGCCGCCTCACCGACGGCATGGGCCGGACCGTGGACTTCCGCCGGGTGATCCTCATCATGACCTCCAACACCGGCTACAACGTGGGCCCAGCCATCGGCTTCACCAGCAAGGAGGTGGATACCGAGTCCCCCCTCAAGGCCCTCTTCACCCCCGAGTTCCTGGACCGGCTGGACGAGGTCATCCGCTTCCGCCCCCTCACCGAGGAGGAGCTGGTCCAGGTGGCCCGGCTCATGCTGGAAGATATCCAGAAGGAGCTCCAGGGCCGGGACATCGCCGTGCGCTTCGCCCCAGAGGTGGCCCGCTTCGTGGTGGATCAGGCCCCCAAGACGGGAAGCGCCCGGGCCATCCGCAGCGTGATCCGCGAGCGCATCGAAGACCCCCTCTCCCTGGCCCTCCTGAAGAAGCCCAGCGGCCACCTCTACGTGAACGTGGAGGAAGGCCACCTCACCTTCCACGAGGTGGAAGGGGAGGAGCTTCTCGTCTAGATGCCCGGCAAAAGGCCTTTCCCCCAGGCAACCTGGCCTCAGGGGAGAGGCTGATCCCGGTATGGCCAAGACCCACTACGCCTGCGTGGAGTGCGGCTACCGCACCCCCAAGCCCCTGGGGCGTTGCCCCTCCTGCGGAGCCTGGGGCAGCTTCCAGGAGGTGGCCCCCTTCCCCCACTCCCCCACCCGAGCGGCAAGGGGCAAGCCCCAGGCAGAGCCCACCGCCCTTCTTTCCCTCTCCCAGGTGGACGAAGCCGAGGATAGGCGCTTCTCCTCGGGGCTAGCTGAGGTGGACCGGGTGCTGGGCGGGGGGTTCGTGCCGGGGGAGGTGGTTCTCCTGGGGGGCGAACCCGGGGTGGGCAAGAGCACCCTCCTCCTGGAGATGGCCAAGCGCATGCCCCAAAGGGTCTACTACCTGGCGGGGGAGGAGTCCCCGGCCCAGATCAAGCTCAGGGCCAAAAGGCTTGGGATGGAGGACCTCCTCCTCCTCAGGGAAACCCGCCTCGAGCCCCTCCTCGCCCTCCTGGAGGCCGCCCCGCCCGAGGTGCTCTTCGTGGACTCGGTGCAGACCCTGGAGGCTGGGGGGAGCCCGGGAAGCCTGGTGGCGGTGCGGGAGGCCACGGGCGCCTTCGTGCGCTTCGCCAAGGCCAGCGGCACGGCGGTGGTCCTGGTGAGCCACGTGACCAAGGAGGGGGTGGTGGCGGGGCCTAAGAGCGTGGAGCACGCGGTGGACGCCACCTTATACCTGGAAACCGCCGGGGTCTACCGGGTCTTGCGGAGCGCCAAGAACCGCTTTGGGCCCGTGGGGGAGCTCGGGGTCTTCCGCATGGAGGAAGAAGGCTTGGTGGAGGTGAAAAACCCCTCGGAGGCCTTCCTCTTGGAGAGGCCCCTGGGGGTGCCGGGGAGCGCCATCGCCCTGGCCCTGGCCGGGGAGCGGGCCTTGGCCCTCGAGGTCCAGGCCCTGGCCGCCAAGACCCCCTTTCCCGCCCCCCGCCGGGTGGTGCAGGGGCTGGACCCTAGGCGGGTGGACATGGTCCTGGCGGTGCTGGAAAGGCGGCTCGGCCTTCCCCTGGGCAACCTGGACGTCTACGTGAACCTGGCGGGGGGGCTTAGGGTCTTGGACCCGGGGCTGGACCTGGCGGTGGCCCTGGCGGTGTATTCTGCGGTGGTGGGCAGGCCTTTGCCCCCCGACCTGGCCCTGGTGGGCGAGGTGGGGCTTTTGGGGGAGGTGCGGAGCGTGGTAGGGCTGGAGCGGCGGCTTAGGGAAGGGGAACGGGCGGGCTTCGCCCGCTTCCTGCACCCGGGGAACACCCGGGCCTTGGGCGAAGCGGTGGAGCAGTACCTGGGATGAACCTCCGCCTCCCCTTCTACCTCTTCTTCGCCCTCCTGGGTTACGGGCTGGCGGTGGGCCTCGAGGGCCTGGGCCTCCTCCCCCGCTCCGCAGGCCTCCTCTCCCTGAACCGGCTCTACCTGATCGCGGCGGGCTTCCTCTCCGGGGTGCTCCTGGCCCCCCGGCTGGAAGCCCTCCTGGAACCCCGCCTCCGCGCCTTGCGGGAACTCCCCCCAGAGGTGCCCGTGGCCCTCACCCTGGGGGCCACCTTGGGCCTCCTCTTCACCGTCCTCCTCACCACCCTCCTCTCCCAGGTTCCTGGCTTCTCCCCCTACCACAGCCTCTTTCTGGCCCTTTTCCTGGTGGGGCTGTTCTCCTACCTGGCCCTGGGCTACAAAGACTACCTGCGCCTGCCCCAGCGAGGGCCCCGGCCCCAGGGAGGCAAGGTGCTGGACACCAGCGTCCTGGTGGACGGCCGACTGGCAGAGGTGGCAGCTACGGGCTTCCTGGAAGGCCCCCTTTATGTGCCCCACTTCGTGCTGAAGGAACTCCAGCACTTCGCCGATAGCCAAGACCCCCTAAAGCGGGCCAAGGGCCGCCGGGGACTGGAAACCTTAGAAAGGCTAAAGGAACTCCTCCCCCTGGAGGTGCTGGAAGAAACCCCCAAAGGGGAAAGCGTGGACGAGAAGCTCCTTTTCCTGGCCCGCTCCCTGGGAGGAGCTCTGGTCAGCAACGACCTGGCCCTTTTGCAGATGGCCCGCATCTACGGGGTGAAGGCCCTTTCCGTGCAAGCCCTGGCCCAGGCCCTAAGGCCCCAGCTCCAGGTGGGGGACACCCTGAGGCTTTTGATCCTGAAGGAAGGCAAGGAGCCCCACCAGGGGGTGGGCTACCTGGAGGACGGCTCCATGGTGGTGGTGGATGGGGGCATCCGCTACCGGGGCCAGGAGGTGGAGGTGGTTATCACCCAAGCCATCCAAACCCAGGTGGGCCGCCTCTTCTTCGCCCGGCCCGCCGCCGAGGCTTAGCGCCACGACGGGGCACCTAGCCCTTGCCCACGCTCCGCCAGAGGAGATAGGCCCCGGCCCCCACCAAGGCCAGGGGGAAGGCGTAGGCCAAGAGGCCCTTTAGCCCCTCGCTGGCGAGGCCCAAGGGCACCAGCACCCCCAAGGCGGGCCAGAGGGCCCAGCGTTGCCCCAGGAAGAAGAGAAGGCCAAAGGTGAGGGCAAGGCCCACGAAGAGGAACCATCCCGCCTCCACCCCCAGGAGGCCCTCCACCAGGGCCACCAGGGCCAGGGTCAGGAGAACCCCGCCCGGGATGACCGCCCACCAGTGGTCCCGGTGGACGGCGAACACCGCCCAGAACCCCAGCCCAAGCCCAAGGAGGAAAAGGGCCCCGCTGACCGCGCCTTCGCCCAGAAGAAGGGCAAGCCCCAGGCCCAAAAGGCCAAAGCCCGGAATGAGGGCCCACCAGAGCCCCCGGTCCTGCCCATAGGCCACCAGGAAGCCGCCCCCGCCGCCCAGGAGGAGCACCCCCAACAGCACCCGCCCCAAGGCCAACCCCAGGTTTTGCAAGAGGAGAAGCACCCCCAGGAGAACCAGGGTCAGCCCCAGCACCCACCCGCCGCCCTTAGCCACCTTCGGCCTCCTTTCCCCTCCAGCCTAGGCCCTTAGCCTGCCAGGAGGAAGGGTATAATGCCCCTTGGCCTTGGCCCGCCAAGGCCAAGGAGGTGGAGCTTGAACCTGCACGAGTATCAAGCCAAGGAGATCCTGGCCCGCTACGGGGTGCCGGTGCCCCCCGGCAAGGTGGCCTACACCCCGGACGAGGCCAAAAGGATCGCCGAGGAGTTTGGCAAGCGGGTGGTGATCAAGGCCCAGGTACACGTGGGCGGCAGAGGCAAGGCCGGGGGCGTGAAGCTGGCGGACACCCCGGCCGAAGCCTACGAGAAGGCCCAGGCCATCCTGGGCATGAACATCAAGGGCCTCACGGTGAAGAAGGTCCTGGTGGCCGAGGCGGTGGACATCGCCAAGGAGTACTACGCCGGCCTCATCCTGGACCGAGCGCAAAAGCGGGTGGTCCTCATGCTCTCCAAGGAGGGGGGCGTGGACATCGAGGAGGTGGCCGCCGAGCGCCCCGAGGCCATCCACAAGTTCTGGATCGACCCCCACAAGGGCTTCCGCGCCTTTGAGGCCCGGGAGATGGTGAAACGGGCGGGCCTCGAGGGCAACCTCAACAAGCTGGCCCAGGTGCTGGTGGCCCTCTACCGGGCCTACGAAGGGGTGGACGCCTCCATCGCCGAGATCAACCCCTTGGTCATCACCGCGGACGGCCAGGTGGTGGCCGCCGACGCCAAGATCGTCCTGGACGACAACGCCCTCTTCCGCCACCCGGATCTGGCGGAGCTCAGGGAGATCGAGGCCGAGCACCCCCTGGAGGTGGAGGCCAGCAACTACGGCTTCGCCTACGTGAAGCTCCAGGGCAACATCGGCATCATCGGCAACGGGGCGGGCCTCGTCATGTACACCCTGGACCTGGTAAACCGGGTGGGCGGAAAACCCGCCAACTTCCTGGACATCGGGGGCGGGGCTAAGGCGGAGGTAGTCTATAACGCCCTCAAAGTGGTCCTTAAGGACCCCGACGTGAAGGGGGTGTTCATCAACATCTTCGGCGGCATCACCCGCGCCGACGAGGTGGCCAAGGGGGTGATCCGGGCCCTGGAGGAGGGCCTCCTCACCAAGCCCGTGGTCATGCGGGTGGCGGGCACCGCCGAGGAGGAGGCCAAAAGGCTCCTCGAGGGCAAGCCCATCTACATGTACCCCACGTCCATTGAGGCGGCCAAGGCCATCGTGGCCATGGTGGGAGGTGCGGCGTGATCCTGATCAACCGCGAAACCCGCGTCCTGGTCCAGGGCATCACCGGCCGGGAAGGGCAGTTCCACACCCAGCAGATGCTCGCTTACGGCACCAAGGTGGTGGCGGGAGTGACCCCAGGCAAAGGGGGCACGGAGGTCCTGGGCCTCCCCGTCTACGACACGGTGAAGGAGGCGGTGGCCCACCACGCCATCGACGCCTCCATCATCTTCGTGCCCGCCCCCGCGGCAGCGGACGCCGCCTTGGAGGCCGCCCACGCAGGGGTTCCCCTCATCGTCCTCATCACCGAAGGCATCCCCACCCTGGACATGGTGCGGGCGGTGGAGGAGATCAAGGCCTTAGGAAGCCGCCTCATCGGCGGGAACTGCCCCGGCATCATCAGCGCCGAGGAGGCCAAGATCGGCATCATGCCCGGCCACGTGTTCAAGCGAGGCAAGGTGGGGCTCATCAGCCGCTCCGGCACCCTCACCTACGAGGCGGCGGCCGCCCTCTCCCAGGCGGGCCTGGGCACCACCACCACCGTGGGGATCGGGGGCGACCCCGTCATCGGCACCACCTTCAAGGACCTCCTTCCCCTCTTCAACGAGGACCCCGAGACCGAGGCCGTGGTCCTCATCGGGGAGATCGGCGGCTCCGACGAGGAGGAGGCGGCGGCCTGGGTGAAAGCGCACATGAAGAAACCCGTGGTGGGCTTCATCGGCGGCCGCAGCGCCCCGAAGGGCAAGCGCATGGGCCATGCTGGGGCCATCATCATGGGGAACGTGGGCACCCCGGAGTCCAAGCTGAAGGCCTTCGCCGAGGCGGGCATCCCCGTGGCCGACACCATCGACGAGATCGTGGAGCTGGTGAAAAAGGCCTTGGGTTAGACCACACCCCTTTTCCCCGCCGTGGCCTGCACCACGGCGGGGCGTTTATACCCTCCCCGTGGCCTCGGCCATCCGCAAAAGCCTCTCCCCGTGCCCAGGGGTAAGCTCCCCCGGCCTAAGCCGCCAGGCCCAGTTCCCCGAGGGGCGTCCGGGGTAGTTCATGCGGGCCTCGCTGCCCAAAGCCAGGACGTCCTGGACCGGGTAGACAGCCAAAGCGGCCCTCGAGGCCATCCCCAGGCGCATGAGGGCCCAGGGCACCTCTTCCTCCCCCCGGAAGGCAATGCCCCAGTCCGCCAGGTAGCGCTCCAGAAAGGCCCGCTCGTGGGGGGTGGCCGTGCGATACCAGCCCAAGGTGGTGTCGTTGTCGTGGGTGCCGGTGTAGACCACCACCCGGCCGTGCTCCGGGTAGTTGTGGGGCAGGAAGGGGTTTTCCATCCCGTTGTCAAAGGCGAACTGCAAAACCTTCATCCCCGGCAGGCCAAAGCGGTCCCTAAGGGCCTCCACCTCGGGGGTGATGACCCCCAGGTCCTCCGCCAGGATGGGGACCTTCCCGAAGGCCTCTTGGATGCGTTCAAAAAGCCTCTCCCCCGGGGCCTTCACCCAGCGCCCCTCCACCGCCGTGGGGCAGGAAGCGGGGATCTCCCAGTAGGCCTCAAAGCCGCGGAAGTGGTCGATGCGCACCAGGTGGAAAAGCTCCAGGGCCTTGCCCAGGCGCTCGATCCAGAAGGAAAACCCCTCTCCCTCCAAGACGTCCCAGCGGTAGAGGGGGTTCCCCCAGCGCTGCCCCGTTTCCGAAAAGTAGTCGGGGGGCACCCCAGCCACCACCGTGGGGCGGCCTTCCCCGTCCAGGTGGAACCACTCGGGGTGGGCCCAGACCTCCGCCGAGTCCTCGGCCACAAAGATGGGCATGTCCCCGATGATCTCTAGACCTAAAGCCTCCGCCTCCCCTTTCAAGGCCTCCCACTGCCGGAAGAAAAGCCACTGGGTCCAAGCGTGGAAGGCCACCTCCTGAGAGAGGGCCAAAGACGCTTCCCTTAAAGCCCTTTCCTCCCTCAGGCGTAGGGGCATGGGCCAGCGGTTCCAGGGAAGGCCCCCGTGGTGGGCCTTCAAGGCCATGAAGAGGGCGTAGTCATCCAACCAGCTCCTTTCTTGGTCCCAAAAGGCCTGGAAGGCCTCCTTTTCCTCCCGGCCAGCCCGCTCCTGGAAACCCCGGAAGGCTTCCCTAAGCGCCGGCCACTTCCAGGCGTAAAGCCCCCCGTAGTCCACCCGGCCCTCGGGGAAGCCGGGATCCTGCAAGCGCAGGTACCCCGCCTCCGCCAGGGGGCGGAGGTCGATGAGGTAGGGGTTCCCGGCGAAGGCGCTGAAGGACTGGTAAGGGGAGTCTCCGTACCCTGTGGGGCCCAGGGGGAGGACCTGCCAGTACCTTCCCCCCGCCTCCTTGAGGAAGCGGAGGAAGGCCCGGGCTTCTTCCCCAAGGACACCCACCCCGTAGGACCCGGGAAGGCTTGTAGGGTGGAGGAGCAGGCCGTAGGCGCGCGGCAGTTCCATGCCCCGAGTCTACTCCCCTGCTGGAAGAGCTTCCAGAGGCAAAAGGCCCACCCCCATGGGGCAGGCGCACCGTTTCGGCCTCGAGGGCCTAAGTGTCCGCACGCAAAGGTTGCCTCTTCGGCTAAAGCCAAAGCAGCTTGCTCATGGCTTCTTTGGGGCCCCCCCGCNAAGAAGGTCCGGGTCTCCGAGTTGAGGAGGAAGCCGCTTTCCAGGCCCAAACGCAGATCGGGGGAGATGGCGCTTAGGGTGAAGTTAATGCCCAAGGCAACACCAGGGTGCACGAAGAAACGCCCTTCCTCCTTAGCTCCCCCACCCGTGCGGTTCAGGTAAGCATAGCCCACGTAGAGCCTAGGAGCCAAGTACGCTTCCCCCACCTGGGTGGGAATGGGGAAAGGATAAGCCAGGTCCAAAGCGTAGCCCCACCGCCGCTCCTCGTAAGGCGTACAGGTTTGGGTGCTAGGATCCCAGTCGCACCCTGAGTAATAGTCGGAACCCAGGCCCAAACCCAAGGCCACCTCACCCCGGTAGCCCGCCTCCAAGTAAGCGCCCAACCCCACGGGGGCCACGCTCAAATAAAAACTATCCCTCGCTACCCCCAGGGACAAGCCCACAGCGGTAGCCGTGACGTGGAAACCATCCTTAGTGGAACGGGCATGGAGGGGTGTCCCTGGGAAAGGAGCCGTTAGCCTCCCCTGGGGCGCAGGATAGACCGCCGAAGGAGCACATCCCGCCAAGAGCGCCGCCACTCCCAAAACCACAGCCAGACGCTTCTTCATAGCAAAATTAAGCTACCAGGTTTCCCTTAAAGGCTTCAAGTTCTCCGCAACACCTTACCCTACTTTGTTTCCCTTCTCGTCGTAAACGTAAAAGCCCCGGCCCGTCTTGCGGCCCAAAAGCCCCGCCTGCACCATGCGGCGGAGGAGGGGCGAAGGACGGTACTTGTCGTCCCCGAAACCCCGGTGGAGCACCTCCATGATGGCCAGGCAGGTATCCAGCCCGATGAAGTCGGCAAGCTCCAAGGGCCCCATGGGGTGGTTCATCCCCAGGCGCATGATGCCGTCGATGGCCTCCTTGGTGGCCACCCCTTCCCTTAGCGCCTCCACCGCCTCGTTGATCATGGGCATGAGGAGGCGGTTGGAGATGAAGCCGGGGTAGTCCTGGACCTCGAGGGGGGTCTTCCCCATCCGCTTGGCCACCGCCACCACCACGTCCCGAGTTTCCTCGGAGGTGAGCTCCCCGCGGATCACCTCCACCAGGGCCATAAGGGGCACGGGGTTGAAGAAGTGCATGCCGATGAAGCGCTCGGGCCTTCCCGAGTAGCGGGCCAGGGCGGTGATGGGGATGGAGCTGGTGTTGCTGGCCAAAATGGCCTCTGGTTTAGCGATGGCCGCCAGGCGCTCAAAGAGGCGGCGCTTTTCCCCCTCGTCCTCCACGATGGCCTCCACGATGAGGTCCGCTTCCGCCAACTCCTCCAAGCGCAGGCTGGTGCGGATACGCCCCAAGGCCTCGTCGTGGGCCTCCTGGGTTAGCTTGCCCTTCTCCAGGAACTTGCCCAAAGAACGCCGGATGGCGGCGAGGCCCCGCTCCAGGAAGCTTTCCGCCACATCCACCAGCACCACCTCAAAACCCGCCTGGGCCGCCACCTGGGCGATCCCGCTTCCCATCTGCCCTGCGCCCACCACGCCAATCCTCTTAACCTCCATACCGCACCTCTCCGGGCTATTTTACGCCCCGGAAGTTCACGAGAAGAACGCCAAGGAGAGCTAGCCCTCCTCCCAGGAGGGAGAGGGGGCTCGGCACCTCGCCCAACCACAGGTAGGCGATGAGGATGGCCAGGACCGGGGAGAGGTAGAGGAAGCTGGAAAGGCGGGAGGCCGGGGTGCGGGAGAGGGCGTAGGTCCAGGTGAGGTAGGCCAGGGCTCCGGGAAAGGCACCGAGGTACAAGGTGGCGAGGAGGGCAGGCCGGGGAGCGGTGCGGAGGGCCTCGGGAAGCCCCGGCAGGAAGAGGAGGAGGGGCAGGGTGCCCAAGACCAGGGTGTAAACGGTCATCTCCCGGCTGTCGTAGCGGGCGAAGAGGGGCTTTTGCAGCACGAAATAGAAGGAGGTGGAAAGGGCGGAGAGGAGGATGAGAAGGGCCCCTGGGCTGAAGGCGAACCCGCCGCCCTCCCCGAAGCCGATGAGGGCGGCCCCCAGCAGGGCCAGGCCGAACCCCAAGACCCCCAAGGGCCTGAGCCGCTCCCCAAGGAGGAGGTAGGAGAGCAGCGCGGTGAAAACCGGCCCCGTGGCGATGAGGAGGCTCGCCGCCCCCGCGCTCACCCAAAGCTCCCCGTAGACCAAAGCCGTGTGGTAGAGGGTGATGCCCAAAACGCCCAGGAGGAAAAGCCGGGGCAGGTCCTCCCTCCGGGGGGGGCGGAGGCCTGTGGCCCTGGCGTAGAGGAGGAGGAGGGCGCTGGCGGTGAGGAAGCGGAGGAGGACCAGGTGCCCTGGGGAAAGCCCCTGGAGCCCCGCCCGGATCCCCGCGAAGGCGCTGGCCCAGAAAAGGATGGTGAAAAGGGCCGCCCCTAAGGCTCTAGGCTCCATGGGGAAGCACCAGATAGTAGAGCCCTTGCTTCAGGAAACCCCGCTCCAGGAGGGCGTTCACCTCCCTCGCCCCCACCTTCTGCACCCGGTCCTTCACCTCCGCCAGGGAGAGGTAGCGGCCGGTGTAGAGGTACTCCATCCCCAGGTGGAAAAGCCGCCCCATCGGGGTCTCCCCGGCGAAGACCAGGCCCGTGGCCAGGGGGGTCTTGGCCCTTTGCACCTCCTCCTCTTTCACCCCTTCCCGCTCCAGGCGCGCCAGTTCCCCGTGCAGGGCCTCGAGGACCGCCTCCTTATGGGCGGGGTCGGCTTGCACGTAGGCGTGGAAAAAGCCCGCCCCATCCGCCTCCTCGTGGCCGAAGGAGGCCGTCTCCGCGAGGCCCGTGTCCACCAGGGCGAAGTGGAGCCGCCCCGAGCCCTCCTCCCCCAGGAGGTGGGCCAGGACCTGGGCGGCAAAGCGTTCCTCCTCCTGGTAGCTTACCCCGGGGAAAAGGCCCACCAAATAGAGGGCCCGGGCCTTCTCGTAGGGATGCTCCTCCATCCCCTGGACCGGGTTTAGGGTCGGGTAGACCCTCTCCGCCTCCCCTAAAGGCCAATCCTCCGTAAGCCTTTCCGCCTCGGCCACCAGGGCCTCGAAGTCTACCTTTCCCGTGGCGGCCAGGACCATGTTCCCAGGAAGGTAGCGCCTTGCGTGGTACTGGGCCATCTGGTCCCGGGTGAGGGCCGTGATGCTTTCCACCGTCCCCAGCACGCTATTTCCCAAGGGGTGGCCGGCGAAAAACCGGGCCCGGGCCCAGTCGTAGGCCATGAAGCCGGGGCGGTCCTGGTAGCGGGCGATCTCCTCCAGGATCACCTTCTTCTCGGTGTCAAAGTCCTCCTGGCGCAAGGCGGGGCGCATGAGCCTGGAAAAGAGTTCCAGAAGGGGAAAGGCGAACTCCGGCAACACAGCCCCGTAGAAGACCGTGGCCTCCTCGGAGGTGAAGGCGTTGTACTGGGCCCCCATCCGGTCAAAGGCCAGGTTCACCGAAAGGGCGTCCATCCCCTCGGGCCCCTTGAAGACCATGTGCTCCAGGAAATGGCTGACCCCGCTCTCCTCGGGGGCCTCGTCCCGGGCCCCGGTCTTCACGAAGTAGCCCAAGGCCACGCTCCTGGCCTCCGGCACCACCTCGGCGATGACCCGGAGGCCGTTTTTGAGGCTTGCCTCACGAAACATGCGCCACCTCCCCCAAAAGCCCTACCCACGGGTTCCGGTAGGGATGGGATCGCAAGAAGGCGTTCACCGCCTCCAGCGTGGTTCCCTCTATGGCCGCCTCGATCTCCGCAAGGGGCCGCACCCGCCCCAGGGCGAAGAGGTCGCGGGCCATGGAGCCCGCGCGGGCGCGGACCGACTCGTCCGCCATCACCAAGGCGGTCTTGAGGCCCACCTTGGCCCGGGAAAGCTCCTCCTCCGTAACGCCTTCCGCCAGGCGCTCCATCTCCGCCAGCATGACCCTTAGGGTTTCCCCGGCCCTCTCCTTGGTGGTGCCCCCGTAGGCCATGAGAAGACCCTGGCCCCGCACCCCGGCAGGAAAGGCGCTCACCGCGTAGACCAGTCCCCGCTTCTCCCGCACCTCGGTGAAAAGGCGGCTACTCATGCCCCCAGAAAGGACCTCGAGGGCCAACCGGGCCGCATAGAAACCAGGGTGGTCCGGGCCCACGTCGGGATAGGCCAGGCCGATCTGCACCTGGGCGGTGGGTCGCTCCACCTGGAAGCGGTGGGGCTCGGAAAGCTCCGGCGAGGGGTAAAAGGCCTCCTCCCCTTCCCAGGCCAAAAAAGGCTCCAAAGCGGCCTGAAGCCTTTCCCAGGAAACCCCACCCGCCACCGCCAGGATGGCCCCTTTGGGGGTGTAGCGCCTTCCAAAGTCCTCCCGCAACTCCCCCGCCGCAGCCCCCTTGAGGTCCTCCTCCCGCCCCACTGGATCCCGCCCGTGGGGGGAGCGGAAGACCCGGCGCCGGAGCTCGGAGAAGAGCTTCCTTGCAGGCTGGTCCTCCTGGGAGAGAAGGGCCTGCAAGGCCACACTTTTCACCGCCTCCAGGGCCTCCTCAGGGAAGCTGGGACGGGTGAGGAGAAGGGCGTAGAGGCGGAAAACCTCCTCCAGCACCTCCGGCAAAAAGGCGGCGGTAAAAAGGGTGTACTCCAGCCCCGCCCCGCTTTGCCGCCTGACCCCTAAGGCGTCTAGGGCCTGGGCCAGGCCCTGGGCGTCCAGCTCCCCCGCCCCCTTCCAGAGCCAACCCTCTATGAGGGTACTGGCCCCCAAAAGCCCCTCAGGCTCGTTCACCGCCCCGGCGGGCACCAAAAGCTGGAAGGCCACCCCGGGGTAGTCCCGCTCCTCCAGGGCCACCAGAAGCCCATTGGGCAATCGCTCCACGCGGCTCACAGGGCTAAGGGTATCATGGGGAGCGTGAGGGAAGGGGAACTCAGGGAAAGGCTCCTTAGGCCCATCCTGCGGGAGATCAAGGACGGGGCCAAGGACCAGGTGGTGGTGGGGGGCCTCGAGGGCCTCATCCAGAACCTGGCCCGGCCCTTTCCTCACCTCCAGCGCCTCTTCCAAGGCTACGGGGAGAAGACCCCCCAGGAGCGCCTTCCCATCCTGGAGGAAGCCCTCCGCCTCCTGACGAACGGTGCTCCCCCTCCCCAGGCCACTCCCTCGGCCCCTGGGCGGCCCCCCTCGGGAAAGCTCTCCCCCAAGGACCCCGCCCACCTCCTAACCCCCCCGCAAAGCCGCAAGAAACTCTCCGAGCTAGCCCTGCACACGGTGCGGGATGTCCTTCACTACTACCCCCGCCGCTACGAGGACCGAAGGGCCCTCCCCGGGGTGCGCTATCTGGAGGAAGGCCAGAAGGCCACCCTTTTCGTGAAGGTACTCTCCAAGGAACTGGTCAAGACCCCCAGGAAGGGGATGCAGGTGGTGCAGGTGCGAGCCCAGGACGCCTGGGGCTGGCGGCTCACCCTGGTCTGGTTTAACCAGCCCTGGGTCCTCTCCCAGATCCAGGAGGGCGCCACCCTCATCGTCACCGGAAGGGTGCAAAGGCGGGGCGGGGTGCAGCTTTATGTAGAGCACTTTGAGGACGAGGGCACGGAGTCCCTCTCCACCGGGCGCATCGTCCCCATCTACCCCGCCAAGGAAGGGGTGGGTCAGGCCTTTTTGCGCCGCACCGTCCACCGGGCCCTGGAGATGGCCCTCCCCCTCCCCGACCCCCTGGAGCCCTACCGGGAGGAACACCGCCTCCTGGGCTACACGGAAGCCCTAAGGGCCATCCACTTCCCCGAGGACGAGGAGGCCCTGAAAGGGGCCCTCCTCCGCCTCAAGTTCGACGAGTACCTCCTCCTGGAGCTCAAGGCCCTGCTGGACGCCGGGGGCATGGTCCTGGGGCGCAGCTTTCGCGTGGAAGAGGCTTGGGTGGAAGCCTTCAAGAAGGCCCTCCCCTTCCCCCTCACGGGGGCCCAGGAACGGGTCATGGCGGAGATCGCCAAGGACATGCAAAGCCCCCGCCAGATGGCCCGCCTCCTCCAGGGGGATGTGGGCTCGGGGAAGACGGTGGTGGCGGCCTTCGCCCTCTACCTGGCGGCCATGAACGGGGCCCAGGGGGCCCTCATGGCCCCCACGGAGATCCTGGCCAAGCAGCACTACCAAAACCTCACCCGCTACCTCTTCCCCCTGGGGGTGCGGGTGGAGCTCCTTTTGGGCTCCATGAGCCAGAGGGAGAAGGAGGCGGCCACGGGGAGGCTCCTTTCGGGGGAAGCCCAGGTGGCGGTGGGCACCCACGCCCTCATCCAGGAGGGGGTGGGCTTCCGAGACCTCGGCCTCGCGGTGGTGGACGAGGAACACCGCTTCGGCGTCCTCCAGCGGCGGGCCCTGCTGAAGCTGGCCAAGGTTCCCCCCGATGTTCTGGTGATGTCCGCCACCCCCATCCCCCGCTCCCTGGCCCTGACCCTTTACGGGGACCTCGAGGTCAGCATCCTGGACGAGATGCCCCCGGGGCGCAAGCCCGTGAAGACCAAGGTCCTCCCCCACCGCCTGCGCCTCCAGGCTTACGCCTTCGCCCGGGAGGAGGTCAAAAGGGGGCACCAGGTCTTCGTGGTGGCCCCGGCCATCGAGGAGTCCGAGGAGCTGGACCTGAAGGCGGCCACCGCCCTTTACGAGGAGCTTAAAGGGCTCCTCCCCGAGGTGCGCATGGCCCTCCTCCACGGCCGGATGCCCGCCCGGGAAAAGGACGGGGTGATGGAGGCCTTCCGCCAAGGGGCCTTTGACCTTTTGGTGTCCACCACGGTCATCGAGGTGGGGGTGGACATCCCCCGGGCAACCCTCATCATCGTGGAAAACGCGGAGCGCTTCGGCCTGGCCCAGCTTCACCAGCTGAGGGGCCGGGTGGGGCGGGGGGGCCTTCCGGGCTACGCCATCCTCGTGGCCGGGGAAGCGGGCCAGAAAACCCTCAAGCGCCTGCGGGTGCTGGAGGAGTCCACGGACGGGTTCTACATCGCCGAGATGGACCTGAAGCTAAGGGGCCCTGGGGAGCTCAGGGGCACAAGGCAGTCGGGGTATCCGGAGCTCAAGCTGGGGGACCTGGCGGAGGACACGGAGGTAATCGAACGGGCCCGGGCCCTGGCCCGGCGCATCCTGGAAAAGGACCCCGACCTCTCCTTGCCGGAGCACCAGGCCCTAAAGGAAGAGCTCAGGGCCCAGGCGGAGCGCATCGGCTTCCGGGAAGTCATTTGAGGCCCTCCCTGCCCTGGCGAGGCCAGAGCAGGGCCCCCAAAGGAAGGCATCCCATGGCCCACCTCAAAGCCCTCCCCCACCCCCACCTGCCCGCCTTCGCCTCCGAAGGGGGTACCTTGCGGGCGGAGGGCTTGCGGGCGTACCTCCTCGCCCTGCGGGAGGTTTACCTCCCCTACGCCCCCGTGCCCCCGGTGGTCCTCTACGTGCTCTCGGAGCGGGACTGGCGGGCCCGGCTTCCCCATCCCTACGGCCTTCCCTTCCAGCGGAGCGAGGGGGGCACCCTCGCCCTCTACGCCCCCCTCCGCTACCCCGAAAGGCTCCTCCACCGCCTGCGGGAGGTCCTCCTCTCCCTGGGGCCGCCCCCGGGGGAGATCCCCGCGTTCTTGGACCTGAACCTGGGCCACGAGTACGCCCACGCCCTGCAGGTGGCCTGGCGCCTGCGCACGGGGGCCAGGTGGCTGGACGAGTTCTTTGCCAACTACCTCTTTCTCCTGGGCCTAGAAAGGGCCAGGCCAGAGTTAGCGAAGCACCTCCTCTCCTGGAGCGCGTACCTCTCGCGCCTAAGCCCTGCCACGCGTAGCCTTTCCAGCTACGAAAGGCGCCGGGGGAGCCTGGAAAGCGCCCTGTGGTTCCAGGCCCAGTTCACGCTAAAGGCCCAGGCGCTTTTGGAAGAGGACGGGGACCGCCTCCTCAACGCCTTCCTGGAAGCAGCCCCCTTGGACCGGAAGAAGGGGCACCGCCTCCTCCTGGCCCTCTACCCCGAGCTGCGGGATTGGTTCGCCGCTTTCGGCCTCAGGGGCGCACCCGGGTCGGGGTCTGCCCTTCCGCCAGGTTCCTAAGCCACTCCAGGAAGGAGACCTCCCCCACCTTCAAGGTGTAAAGCTCCGGCCGAGGCAGGATGCAGTGCTGGCTCCCAGGGGCCAGGTAGAAGGTGTAGTTTTCCGCCTGGGCAGGGGCGGAAACCGCCCGCAAAGCCCCTTCCGCCCACTCCCGGGCGGTGGCCTCGCTGGGGGCGCGCTCCCCCTTCATGAGGCCGTAGAAGAAGATCTGGGTGCCGTCCAGGAGGGTGGTGTACTGGGCGAGGCGGGCCTTGGGGAAGGCCTGGGCCAGGGCCAGGTAGATTTCCGCCACCTGGGGGTTTGGGGAAAGGCCGGGAAGCTCGGGCAAACGGGGGTTCCACACCTGAAAGCCCGGGAAGCCCTCGGTGCGCACCCCCACCCCCGCATCCCCGCAGACCGCCACCTGGGCGTTCTTATAGGTGGCGAGCACCTTGTCCGCCCAGAAGACCGCCCCATAGGCCCCGGCGGAGCAGCCGGTCACGAAAACCCGCTCGGCGTTAGTGTGGTTGCGGAAGGCGTATTCCAGGGCCGCCAGAGCGTTCCTGGCCCCCTGGTGGTACACCTTAAAGCCCCCGTAGTCCACGGTGGCCCGGCCCACGTGCAGATCGCCGGTGCAGTAGGGCACGAAGATGTGGGTCCAGCCCTGGAAGGGGTTGGCCACGCTCAAGCGGTTGTAGATGCCCTGGGCCAGGAGGAGCTCCTGCACGTCCACCCGCTTGCGGTAGGTCTGGCTCTCCGGCCCACAGGTGGCCGCATTCCAGCAGGCCCCTCCCCCCTGGAAGTCGATGACCACCTTCTTAGGGTCTCCCGGGCTCACGTAGAAGCGGTAGGGGGACCCGTCGGCGCAGACACCCCCAGGAACCTCCACCGCTTTCCAGATGGCCTCGAGGCCCTGGGCCAAAGCTAAGCCCAACAGCAACAAGAAGGCAAAAAGCCGCTTCACTTTCCACCTCCGCCCCGAGTCTATAGAAGCGCTTGGACCAGGTCAAGCAAAAGGGCCACAAGGTGCCTAAACAAGTACCCGGTTGCGGCTTGCGCCGCAACCGGGGCCCCTAAGGGAGCTAGAAGACCGCCTTGTGCAGGATGTCGGTGACGGAAACGATGCCGATGACCTCGCCCTGGATCACGGGGGCGCGGCGGATGCCGGTGTTGGCGAAGAGGCGGGCCACGTACTCCACCGCCAGGTCGGGGTTTACGGTGATTACGGGCTTGGTCATGATCTCGTGGACCTGTACCGTGGCCGGGTCCTTGCCGTAGGCGATGACCTTGTAGACGATATCGGTTTCCGTGACGATGCCGTAGGCGTCCTCCTCGCTGCGGCGCTCCACAATAAGGGCGCGGAGGCCTGTTTCCTTCATGAGGTTGATGGCCTCCTTCACCGTGGCCGAGCCCTGGATCTTCACCACCTCGGTGGACATGATGTCCTTCGCCTTCTTCACGACACACCTCCTTGCCCGGGAGGAGGCAGCTTGGGCTTTCCGGGCAAATCTAACATACCCCGAAGGGTATCGGGCGCTGTAGGGACAAACCTCCCTTTCCTTTGATGCAACAAAAGCATCCCATAAGCCCTTTCCCCGCCCTCACGCCCACTCCGCCCGGCTTCCCGAGGGATGCTTGCGCACCAACAGCCTTGCGGGAAGCCGCTCCGCCAAGGCCTCCACGTGGGTAACGATGCCCACCAACCGCCCCCGGGTCGGGAGGCTTTCCAGGATCCCCGCCACCCCCTCGAGGGCCTCCGGGTCCAGGGTGCCGAAACCCTCGTCCAGGAACAGCGCCCCCAACCGCCCCCGGGAGAGCTCCTCGGAAAGGGCCAGGGCCAGGGAGAGGCTGGCCAAAAAGCTTTCCCCCCCAGAGAGGGTCTTGACCGAGCGCTTGGCCTCGGTCCAGAGGTCCAGCACCACATACTCGTCCCCCTGGGAAAGGAGGCGGTAGCGCCCCTGGGAGAGGGTGGCCAGAAGCTCGTCCGCACGCTCCACCAGGCTCCGCTGCCTGAGGCCCAGAAGGTAGGCCGGGAAGTTGTGCTGCTGCAGATCCAGGGCAAGCTTTTCCCAGAGGGCCACCTCCCGCACCACCTCGGCCACCCGCCCCTCCAGTACCCGCTTCCGCTCCAAGAGCCCCTCCAGCTTCCCAAGCCGCTCCCGGAGCACCGCCTCCTCCTGCCGTAGGCGCAGGGCCTGGGCCTGGGCCGCTTCCAGGTCCTTCTGCACCTGCCGCCACCGGACCTCAGCCTGCGGTAAGGGCACTTCCCTTTGAGGAGGCAAAGCCCGGAGCTCCGCCTGCACCTGGCGAAGCTCCTCCTCGTGGGCCCTCAGGCGGGCCTCCAGGGCCTGGCGCTCCTCGGGGGACAGGTGGAGGGCCAACGCCTCCGCCTCGGGCATCAGCCCCTCCACCCGCTCCCGGGCCTCCGCCACCGCCTTGGCCTGCTCCTCCTCCCGGGCCTTGAGGGCGGAAAGGGTCCGCTCCAGGCCTTCCAGCTCCGCGGCCAAGGCCCGGTCCCGCTCCTCCTTGGCCTCCAGGCTCCTGAGCTCCCCTTTGAGCCCTGCCAAGTAGTCCGCCACGGGCCGCCCCCCGGTGCGCTCCTCCAGGTAGCGGTACAGCCCTGCCGCCAGGGCCCGCTTCTCCTCTTCCAAAGCGGCGAGCGCCGCCTCCACCTCGGCCAGCTCCGGGGCCTTCGGCCCCCGCCTGCGCCGGGCCTCCTCGGCCTTCAGGTGCTCCACCTCCCGCTCCAGGGCCTTCGCCTCCCCCAAAGCGGTGCGGTAGCGGTCGCGAAGCTCTTCCAAGCGCGCCCTGGCCTCGTCCACCAGCCTGACCAAGGCGGCCTCATCCCCGGGGACAGGTTCCGCCCCCAAAGTGGCCAGGGCCTCGGCCTTGGCCGCCCACTCCCCCGCTATCTGCCCCAAGCGGCCCTCCACCCGGCGCAAAGCCCCCTCCAACTGGCGGCGCTCCCCGGAAAGGTCCCTCCCCTTTGGCCTGGGAGGCAGGGCGTGAACCACCCCCCCGCAGAGGGGACAGGGCTTCCCTGGCTCCAGGAGGTCATGGTAGGCGAGGAGGCCAAGCCGCCGTTCCTCCTGGACCAGCTCCGCTAGGGCCGCTTCCAGGCTCCTGCGCTCCTCTAAAAGCTCCTGGCGCTCCCGCTCCAAGGCCGTCAGGGCCTCGTGCAGGCGGTGGGCCTGGGCGGCCTTCAAGGCCGCTTCCTGTTGCTCCAGACGGGCCCTGGCCTCCTTTCCCTCCTCCTCCAAAGAGGCCAAAAGCGCCCTTAGGGCCGCCAACGCCTCCTGCTTTTCGGAAAGCCGTGCCCTTACCTCCCGCCACTCCCTAAGGGCCTCCGCCTCCAGCCGCAGGGGAACCTCCCGCTCCAGAAGGTTCTCCAGGGCCTCGGGGTCCACGCGGGGCGAGGGGTGCTCCCTAACCCCCACCCGCCGCCAGAGGCGCTCCAGGGCCACAAGGCCCTGGGCCTCCAGCAAGGCGGTGCGCAGGCGTTGCAGGGCCTCGAGGTCAAAGGCCAAGGAACGCCGCTCCCGCAGGAGGGCTTCCCTGCGGGCTTCCTCCCGCCGAAGGGCCTCCTGGGTAGCAGCTAAGGCCCGCTCCCTTTCCCTCAGCTGCCGCCAGAGGGGCAAGGCCCGCTCCGCCTCTTCTGCCCGCTCCAGGCGGCGGCGCACCTCCTTTAGGCCCTCCGCCTCCCCCTCCAGCCGGGCCAGGCGGGCCAGGAGTTCCTGGCGGCGACGGGCCGTCTTCCACTGGTCTTCCGCCTCCTTAAGCGCCTGTTCCAGGCGCCTAACCTCGCCCTCCCACCGGGCCACCTCCCCCTCCACCCGCGCGAGCTCTGCCTCCAGGGCCGCCTTGGCCTCCGGGGATGCCGCCTCCAGGGTCAAAAGCTCCCCTTCCAGCCGGGCCTTCTCCTCTGCGAGGGCCGCCTTCCGCTGCGCCGCCTTCTCCCGGGCCCGTTCCAGCCGGGAAAGCTCAAAAAGGTCCAGAAGGAGCCGCCGCCGCTCCTTGGCCTCTCCCTTCAGAAAGCGGTCAAACTCCCCCTGGGGCAGGAGCATGGCCCGGGTGAAGGCCTCGTAGGAGAGGCCCAGGAGGTCCTGGAGGGCCTCGTTGAGCCGGTCCAGGGTCTCCAGGGGCACGAGCCGCTCCCCCTCAGGGCGCACCTCAAAGAGCCTGGCCTCGGTCTTCTTCCCCCGGGCCCGCTCCACCCGGTAGACCCGCCCCCCCACCTGGAAGGCCAGGGCCACCCGGGCCTCGAGGGCCGCCGGGTGCTTGAGCTCGGCCACGGTGTGCCCAAGCCGGGGCACCCGGCCGTAGAGGGCGTAGGCAAGGGCGTCCAGGAGGGTGCTCTTTCCGCTGCCCGTGGGCCCGGTGATGGCGAAGAGCTCCACATCGGAGAAGTCCACCTCCTGCCGCTCCCGGTAGGGGCCGAAGCCCTCAAGGGTTAAGCGCAAGGGCCTCATGCTCCACCTCCTCCAGCACCTGGGTGAAGCGCTCCACGAGGGCCTCCTCCTTGCGGCCCCGCTCCTCCAGATACTTTCCGTAGGCTTCCACGAAGCCTGCTTCCTCCGTTTGGCCCTCCCCGCCTTCCTCCACCAGGACGCCCGAGGTTTCCACCGAGAGCAGGCGGGGCAGGGAGGCGAACAGCCGCTCTTTGACCACTGGGGCCAGCCGCCCCTCCACCACCAGGCGCAGGTAGCCGGGAAACCCCTCCACCTCGGCCAAGCGGGCGTCCAGCTCCTCGGGGCGGAGCCTAAGGGTCTTGAGGGGCCTGCCCCAGCGCTCCCGGATGGGGTGCACCCGGGCAAGGCCCGAAAGGGGAAGCTCCACCAAAAGCGCGCCCCGCTCCGCCTCCTCCCCTTCCCCGAAGTCCAGCTGCACCAGGCTCCCCGGGTACCAGGCCAGGGGGGCCTCGGCCACCTGCTGCTGGCGGTGGATGTGCCCCAGGGCCAGGTAGCGGGCGCCAAGGGGCAAGGCGGCGTGGGGGACCGCGTAGCTCCCGGTGAGGTGAAAGACGAACTCCCCCGCCCCCGGCCTGGCCCCCTCCACGGCGAAGTGGCCCAGCATCAGGGGGCTTTGCAGGTTGGCCAGGATGCGGCGCATGGCCTCCCCGTAGCTGCGGTGGCGCTCCCCCTCCTCCTGGAAGATCTTCTTCACCAGGACCCGCTCGGAAACGAAGGGGAGGAGGGCGGCCTCCAGCCCCCCCTTTAGCGGCACCACGCCCCCCTCCTCCCGCAAAAGGGGCCTCCCCCGCACCTCCGCCCCCGCCAGGGCAAAGAGGGGGGCAAGGGCCTCGAGGCGCTCCTTGGGATCGTGGTTCCCCGCAATGACCAAAGCCGGCACCCCAAGCTCCCTAAGCCGCAGGAAAAACTCCACCGCATGGGCCTCCGCCTCCGAGGAAACCTGGGGGCGGTCAAAGAGGTCGCCCGAGACCACCACCAGCTCCACCCGTTCCTCCCTCACGATCTCCAGAAGGCGCTTGAGGGCCTGTCCAATCTCGGGGGTCCGGTCCACGCCCCTTAATACCTTTCCCAAATGCCAGTCGGCGGTGTGCAATAGGCGCATACGCTCTCCCTATGCTACCCTGGTCCTCCTTTTCTGGACGGCCAGGCCCCCTCAGGCCCTAGTGCGCGTGTCCGTGCCCCTCCCCCGGCCCCCCCTTCCCCCCCTGGAAGGCCCAGGCGGCCACCAAGGTGGTGAGGGGCACCGCCAAAAGAAGCCCCAAGGAGCCTAAGACCATGCTGGCGATCTCCGCGGCGAAGGGCTCGGTGTTGAGGAGGAAGCGCAAGGGGGTAGGGTCCTTGGTGAGGAGGAGGAACAGGGGCAAGGAGCCCGCGGCGTAGGCCAGGACCAGGGTGTTCACCAGGCTCCCGATGTGGTCGTAGCCCACCTCCATCCCCCGGCGGTAAAGCTCCCCAAGGCCGAAGCGGGGATTGGCGTGGCTCAGGGCCTGGACCACCGCCGCCTGGGTCACGCTCACATCGGTCAAGGCCCCCAGGGTGCCCACCACCACCCCCGCCAGAAAGAGGGAGAGGAGGTCCACCCCGCCCCACTGCCGGAGGAGGAGGGCTTCCTCCGAGGCCAGGCCGGTGAAGGCCATGGCCCGGGTGAAAAGGAGGGCAAGGAAGAGCACGAAGGCCACGGAAAGCAGGGTACCCAGCAAGGCCGCGGTGGTCTTCCGGTTTACCCCGTGCACCAAGTAGATGGTGAACAAGAGAACCCCCACGCTCCCCAGAAAGGCATAAAGGAGGGGGTTGCCCCCCGCGGCCACGCTGGGCACCACCCAGTAGACCACCACCAAGAGGCTCAGGAAGGTGCCCATAAGCCCCCTCACCCCCTTGCCCCGACCCAAAAGGGTGGCCAGAAGGACAAAAAGCCCTAAGAGCAAGCCCATCCAGGGCAGGCGGTCGGGCTCCGTGACGTAAAGCCTCCCCCCCTCCCGGTAGAGGAGCACCCGCTCTCCCGGGCGAAACCCACCCCCGTCCGCAGGGAGCTGGGCCCACTCCACCCTCCCCCCCACCTCCACCTGGGCCAGGCCCCGCTCCGTTTCCAAGAGCAGCACCCGGCCCAGCAGGTACTCCCCACCCCCTTGAGCCCAGGCGGGCAGAAGCCAGAGGAAGGCCAGGAGGAAAAGCCGCATGCCCCCACTCTACCCGTCCCGCATGAAAACTTCTTCTCAAGTTGCTATCCTGGGGGCATGGAGCGCTCCACACGGCAGCGGCGGGCCATCCGGGAGGCCTTCCTCGAGGCGGGCCGTCCCCTATCCCCCCAGGAGGTGCTGGAGCTGGCCAAGCAAAAGGTACCCTCTTTGGGCCTGGCCACGGTTTACCGCACCCTGAAGGGACTGGTGGAGGAGGGCTTTCTCACCCCGGTGGCCCTTCCCGGCGAACCCTCGCGCTACGAGCCCGCGGGCCGGGAGCACCACCACCACTTCCTCTGCCGCCTCTGCGGCAGGGTGTTTGAGCTTTCCGGTTGCGACCTGACCCTGGAAAGCCACCTGCCCCCCGGCTTCCTGGCCGAGGGGCACGAGGTGACGGTTTACGGCCGTTGCCCGGACTGCGCCTAGGGGCGACCTGGGGAACGCTTCAAGGCCGCATCCACCTCCGCCTGGGAGAGCAGCTGGGCCCGGTAGGGCTCCTTGGTGATGGCCGAAAGGTTTCCCGCAAAGGCCCTCAGGTGGTTCCAGGAACCTTGCATGAGGTTCTGGTACACCGCCACGATATCGGGCCGCTGGGTCTGCGCCAAACGCACCCGCAGGTCTTGGATGTCCAGCTCTTCTATGTAGGCCCCCACCGCCAAGGCGGCTTGGAGGGAAGCCTGCCCCTTGGCCACGAGCTCCTGGTACAGCCGGGCCAGCTCGGGGTTGCTGAACTCGCCCACGCCCTTACCCTGGGCAGGATCGGGCAGGCCGTAGGCCGCGAGCAGGCGCGCCACCGCGGCCATGTGTTGCTTCTCGCTGTGGGCAATGTTCTGGAAGGCCGGGATGGGGTAGAGCTTGCCCAAGGTCAGGTACACGTCCCTCGCCAGCTTCTCCTCCTCCCGCATCCACAAAAGCCCCTCGCGCTCTTGGGGCGTCAGGGTGGGGGCGGGGGAAGCACCCACCTGCGCCGCACCCACGCCCAAGACCACCGCCACCGCCGCTGAAGTTAACGTCCAAAGCATGCCTCGCATCTGCACTCACCTCCCGGCCCTAGGGCCGAACCCCAGCCTGCGGGAAGGGCGGTGAACCGGGTAGCCTCGCCCTGTGAACCCATCATGAACGCCTACTCCCAGGCTGGGTAGAGGTGCCAAGGCTGGCTCCAACGGACCTCCTCCAGGGCCCCGTCAAAGCGCACGATGGCGGCCAGCCGGGCCCGCGAGTAGACCCGGTGGGGCTCCTTGGGGATGAAGGCGGTCACGATGTCCACATGGCGAGGGGCGGCGTACTCCAAAACCACGTGCAGGGGAAGCCTTAAGCGCGGAGGAAAGACCATGTACCCCAGGACCAGCATCCTTTGGTCCTCAGGGTAGATGGCCAGCTCCCGCCCCCACTCCAAAGCGCGGAGCACATCCAGCTCGGTAAAACCCTCCTGGAGCATGTGCTTGGCCACGTGGGGCCCCAGGCGGTAGCGGCCTTCCCGGAGGTGGGGGAGAAGGTCGGCTAACCTACGCAGCTTCCTCACGCATACCCACCCCCTTTGCCCCAGTCTAGGACCAAGGGCAGGGAGAAGTGTGGGCTTCAGCGGTATGGACCCAGGGCCCCAGGGTCCCGCACCGCCAGGAAGGCCCCGTACACCCGGCTCGCCCCGGCCTCGAGGAGGGCCCCTTTGGCCCGCAAGAAGGTGGCCCCGCTGGTGAGGACATCGTCCACCAGGAGCCAGGCCCCCGCCACCTGGGCCTGGGGAGCGAAGAGGTCCTGGGGCAGGTAGGCGCGGCCCCGCCCCCGGGTGGGCTGGCTGGGAGCGTAACGTACCCGCCGGAGGACCCGCCGGTAAGGGAGCCCCAGAAGCCGGGCCACCTCCTTGGCCAAGAGCTCGGGGGGGTTGTAGCCCCGAAGAAGGAGGCGGGGCAGGAGGGTGGGTACCGCCGTGACCCCAGCCAGCTTCCAGCCCCGTTCCCGCACGCCAAGGGCCAAAGGCTCCGCAAGGAGGGGGGCCAGGCCAAAGCGCCGCCGGTACTTGAGGGCCCGGGCCACCCCCCCCACCCGGCCGTAAAGGCCCAGGTAGACGGCATCCCCAGCGGCCAAGGCCCGGAGGCCTGCCCGGCAACGGGTGCAAAGCAGGGGGGCGTCCAGCCTCCCCCCGCAGCCTGGGCAAGCGTGGCCTAAAAGCCCCTCAAGTAAGCCCCAGGGCATCCCGAAGAGCCTCTTCAAAGGGGGGGTAGAGCACCCCCTTCTCCGTGATGATCCCCGTGAGGAAGCGGTAGGGCGTCACGTCAAAGGCCGGGTGGTAGGCGGGAAAACCCGGGGGGGCCAGGCGCACCCCCCTTAGCTCCAGCACCTCCTCCGGGGGCCTTTCCTCAATGGGGATGCCCTCGCCCGTGGAGAACTTGGGGTCCACCGAGGCCAGGGGCAAAGCGGCGTAAAAGGGTACCCCGTGGTGGTGGGCCAGCACGGCCAGGGCGTAGGTGCCGATCTTGTTGGCGAAGTCCCCGTTTAAGGCCATGCGGTCCACCCCCACGATGACCGCATCCACCCGGCCCTGGGCCATGAGGAAGCCCGCCATGTTGTCGGTGATGAGGGTGGCGGGAACCCCCGCCTTCTTTAGCTCGTAGGCGGTGAGGCGGGCTCCCTGCAGGTAGGGCCTGGTCTCGTCCACCCAGACGTGGGCCACCCGCCCCTGGCGGTGGGCCTCCACGATGGCCCCCAAGGCGGTGCCGTACCCCCCGGTGGCCAGGGGGCCGGTGTTGCAGTGGGTGAGGACCTGGCCCCTTAGCACCTTGGCCCCGTGGAGGCTGATGGCCTTTTCCGTGGCCTCCACCTCCCGCCAAAGGGCCCAGGCCTCCTCCAGGCTCCCCTCCAGGTCCCCCCAGTGGGCCCGCATGCGGTCCAGGGCATGGAAGAGGTTCACCGCCGTGGGGCGGCTTCGCCGCAGGAGCTGGTCCGCCTCCTCCGGGTTTTCCCCCCTAAGGTGGGCCAGGACCATGCCGAAGCCCGCGGAAACCCCAATGGCTGGGGCCCCCCGCACCACCATGGCCCTTATGGCCTCGGCCATCTCCCTTGCGGTGCGCACCGGCACCCAGACCTCCTCCAGAGGGAGCTTCCTTTGGTCCAGGAGCCAGAACACTCCCTCCTTTTCCTCAAAGCGGAAGGGCAGGACGCGCTCCACGGCCACAAGCTTACCGGAGGCGGAGGACCTTGTCGTCATTGGGGCGCACCCGGCCGCGCCCGTCCCGGTTGGAGGTGGTGACCCAAAGGGCCCCGTCCGGGCCCAGTTGCACCTCCCTCAGGCGGCCATAACCCGATAGGGCGGTTTCCACCCGCACCACCCGCCAGTGGCCCTTTTCCCCCTCGAGGACCAGGCGCAGGAGGGCCTCCCCCCTCAGGCCCGCCACATAAAGCACCCCCCGCCAAAAGGCCAGGTTTCCCGGGGGGAAGCCCTGGGGCCAGAGGTAGAGGGGGTCTTGGTAGCGGGGATCGTTCCCCCGGCCCACCACCCTGGGCCAGCCGTAGTTCCCCCCAGGCAGGATGCGGTTCACCTCGTCGTGGCCGAAGCCCTGCTCCCCGCTCGGCCCGTGCTCGCTGGAAAAAAGCTCCCCCGTTTCCGGGTGCCAGGCCAGGCCCTGGGGGTTGCGGTGGCCGTAGCTGTAGATCTCGGGCCGGGCGCCGGGCCGCCCCAGAAAGGGGTTCCCAGGTGCCGGGGCCCCTTCGGGGGTGATCCGGAGGATCTTCCCCCCCAGGGAGGCGAGGTCCTGGGCCAGCTCCCGCTCGTACACCTCCCCCGTGGTCACGTAGAGCATGCCGTCGGGGCCAAAGGCAATGCGCCCCCCGGAGTGCAAGCCGTGGGCGCGGGCGGGGATGCCGTCCAGGATGACCCGGTCCAGGACGCCCCTTTCCCCGTGGTGCCTTAGGCGCACCACCTGGTTCCGGAGGCCTCCTTCCTCCACGGTGCGGTAGGCGTAGAGGTAGGGCTCCTGGGGGAAGCGGGGGTGGAGGGCGATCCCCAAAAGCCCCGACTCCCCCCGGGCGTAGACGGAAAGCTCCGCGTAGAGGGAAGCCCTTCCCCCCCACACCAGGCGGATGCGCCCAGGCCGCTCGGAAACCAGAAAGCCGCCATCGGGCAGGAAGGCCAGGGCCCAGGGCACCTCGAGGCCCCCCACCACCTCCTCCGCCCTAAGGCCCTGCCCCTGGGCAAGCCCCAGGCCCAAGAGCCCCGCCAGCACCCGCCTCCGCGTGAGCATCCTTTCCCCCTTGCCCCCCAGGCTACCCCAGCTCCAGGCTTCTTCCCAGAATGGAAAGCACATTCGGGCCCCTGGCGGGGCCCGAGGGTGCCCAAGCGGCGTTAGGCCCTGGGGTCCAGGATCACCTTCACCCCCTGGCCGGAGGCAAGGAGGGCGAAAGCCTCCTGGTAGCGGCTCATGGGGAAGCGGTGGGTGATGAGGGGCCTCAGGTCCACCCGGCCCGAGTAGACCAGGGCGGTGCCCTGCATCCAGGTCTGCCAGAGCCTCCGGCCGGCGATGCCGTAGGCGGTGACCCCCCGCATGACCAGCTCCCCCGCCAGGTCAAAGCGGATGGGGTCCGAGGGGATGCCCAAAATCCTCGCCTCCCCCCCGGGGATGAGGGCCTGAAGGCCCTGGTGGATGGCCGCCTCGTTACCGGAAAACTCCAAAAGCACCTCCACCCCGCTCCCCGTGACCTCCCGCACCACCGCGAGCACGTCCTCCTCCCGGGGGTTGATGAGCCGGTCGGCGTAGGGTTTGGCAAAGGCCAGGCGGTAGGGATTGGGGTCGGAGATGAGAATGGGGCCCGCGCCGCTGGCCCGGGCCACCATGGCCGCCATGAGGCCGATGGGCCCCGCCCCGGTGATGAGGACGCTTTTGCCGGAGACCCCGCTTCCCGCGTACACCGTGTGCACCGCATTGCCGAAGGGCTCCAGGATGGCCGCCACCTCAAAGGGCAGCTCCCTCGGGTTCACCCAAGCGTTCTCCGCGGGCACCACCACGTACTCGGCGAAGCCCCCGTCCCGGTCCACCCCCAGGATCTGGGTGTTCAGGCACACGTGGTAGTTGCCCGTGCGGCAGGCGGGGCAAGTGTGGCAGACGATGTGGCTCTCCAGGCTCACGTGGTCCCCCACCTGGGGCCTTTTGACCCCAGGGCCCACGGCCTCCACCACCCCGCTGAACTCGTGTCCGGTGACGATGGGGGGGCGGACCCGACCCTGGGCCCAGGTGTCCCAATTCCAAATGTGCAGGTCGGTGCCGCAGATGCTCACCGCCTCCACCCGCACCAGGATCTCCCCCGGGCCCGGCTCGGGCACGGGGCGCTCCACCAGGGTTAGGCCTGGTTCCGAGGACAGCTTGGCCAGTGCGCGCATACCTGGGCCATGCTACCACCGGTAGAGGGCGCCCACGCCGAAGCGGGTGGTGTCGGCGGCCTCGAGGCTGAAGCTCAAGCCCAAAGCCGGGGTGAGGTCGTACCCCAGGGTGAAGGTGAAGCGGGCAAGCCTGCCATCCCCTGGCAGGAAGGTGGAGCCCAGGGAAAAGGTCAGGCCATCCCGGCGGTACTGGGCGCTGAGGGTCTGCTCCCCTCTTAGGTCCAGCTCATAGCCCAAGAAGAGCTCAGGGCTCAGGTACTTGCCCACGGAAAAACGGGTTTCCTGCAGGTCCCCTCCCTGGAGCACGGGAAGCTGCACCTGGAACCGATCCAAACCCAGGGAACGGGCCAACTCCCTTTCCAGCTGGCCCAGCACCAGGTTCTCCAAAGCGGCCCCCAGGGCCGCCTGGGGCAAGGTTTCCGCTAGCCGGGTGACATCGGGGGTACCCAGGGTGAGGAGGGCGTAGATCTCGGGTTCAGTGAGGGGTGGGTCCGAGGTGAAGTGGGGATCGAGGCGCACCTTCACCCGCCCGTTTTCCCGCAAAAACTCCCCCGTGGCCTCCAGGAAAACCTTGTGGCCCCGGGTTTCCGCCTGGGCCTTGAGTTGGAACTGAGGCAGGATGCCCCGGTCCGGGGAAAAACGCAGGAAGCTCCCCGCGAGATCCAGGGCAAAGAGGGAATCCCACAGGCGGAAGTTACCCCATAAGGCCTCCACCTGTCCGGACAGGTAGGGGTCGGCGTAGCTCCCTCCCAGGAACACCTCCCCCTTAAGCTCCCCCTGGGCCAGGCTTTCCTGCACCAGGATGCCCCGCTCCGCGTACAGGCGCACCCCGTCAAAGAAGAGAGGAAAGGGGCTCGGCCTGGCCCCAGCCCCCACCTCCACCCCCTCTTGGGAGAGCTCCTTGGCCCGGGCTTCAGGCAGGGCCAGGCGGGCCTTGAGCACCTCGGCGTTGCCCGTGAGGCGGTACGTGCCCTTTTCCTCGTAGAGGAAGAAGCTCTTCACGTCCAGGAGGCCTTCTTGCAGGTAGTACTGGGGATAGGAGAGGGGAAGGCGGCCATAGCCCGCCAAACGCAAGGGGAAGAGGGTTCCCTGGGCCTGGGCCTCCCCCAGGCGGATCTCCACCCCGTAGCCCGGGTAGCGGAAGGCCACTTCCGCCGGGGTGGCTTCCTTGAGGCCGGGAAGGGAAACCTCCCCCTTGGCGGTGACCCGGAAGTCCTCCAACTGGCCCTCGAGGCCCAGCCGGGCCCGCCCCGGGAAGGGGGCGGAAAGGAGGAGCTCCCCCTCCGCCTTGGCCCCCCCGTTCAGGGAAAGGAGGCCCTGGGGCAGGTACCCCTCCACCGGACCCAGGCGGAAGCGGAAGTCCTGGAAATCCGCCTGGAAGCCTTCCCTCCGCAAGCGGAGGGTGAGGCTCCCCGAGCCCTCCGGGCGGTAGGGCTTGAGGGCGGGCACCACCTGGAGCACCGGGGTGAAGACCGTGTCCTTGAGACTCAGGTAGAGGTCGCTCCCCTCCCGGCTCCAGTACCCCCCGCCTTCCCAGGTGCCCCGACCGGTGAGGCGCAGATGGTCCACGTAAAGCCGCCCGTCCTGGAAGCGGAAGGCCGCCTGCCCCTTGAGCTCGTCCCCCGCCCCCACGAAGCGCAGGGCCTCCCCCACCAAGACCCCCTCCCCCCTCCAGGGATCGGCCAGGGGAAGCCTTAGGCGCACGGCTCCCGTCCAGTAGGCCTCCCCCTCAAGGGGCCCCGCCATCGCCATGAGGAGGAGGTGGAGGGGGAAGGCCCGGGGAGAAGCGGATAGGTCCAGCCGCCCCTCCTTCAGCTCCACCCGGAAGGGGCTTTCCCCGAGCCGCCCCTCCGCGGCGAGGCGCCCGGGCGCGAAGGTGCCGGAGAGGGCCAAAGGTAAGGCCGTGCCCGCCACCTCGGCCCGCCCCTCCAAGCTCCCCCTGGCCGCCTGCCCCTCCACAAGAAGCCGCCCCGAAACCCGCCCTTTGATGTAGGGCACATAGCGCCCAAGGAAATCCTCCAAAACCGCTTCCTTAAGCTCCAGGGATCCGGACAGGGGAAGGAGCCGCCCCTGCACCCCCACCCGGCCCACGCCTCCCTCCAAGGCGCCCTCCACCTGATAACCCTCGCCGTACACCCGCCCCCGGAAGCGGCTTGCCAAGGGGGGAAGGGGCAGGTCCAGGGAAAGTTCTCCCGCAGGTGGGTAGGCCAGCTCCCCCACGAGGTAGGGGCCCGCGGCCTTCAGGTGGGCCTCGAGGCGCCTCCCGGAAAGCGTCACCACCTCCTCCCCCGCCCGGTAGGTGACCCGGTAGGCGCCTTGGAGGTCCACCTCCCCCTCCAAGCCTCCTGCCCCCGCCGCCCACCAGGGCCAGGCTGGGTGTGCTCCTAAAAGGTGCACCCGCTCCCCCTCCCCCACAAGGCGCAGGGCGAAGCCCCTGAGGTCCAGGCTCAAGGCGCCCTCCACCTTCCCAGCGGCGTAGCGCAGGGCCCCCTCCCCTTCCGGGCTCATGAGGGCCAAGGAGAAATCCCCGAGGTCCAGGGTCCCCTCCAGGGGAAGCTCCATCCCCGGCACCCGGTAGGCCAGGCGGAGCTGCTCCCCCGCGCCCTCCACCTGGAGCCCCCCAGGCACCAGGCCCGCCAGGAGCCGCCCCCCCCCCCAGGCCACCCGCCCGGCCAGGTCCAGCCGCACCCCCCCCACCTCCAGCACCGGCCAGAGGAGGCGCACCCTTTCCCCCAAAACCTCCCCCGCTAGGCCCGGCACCCCCTCCCCAAAGAGCTCCAAGGCGCCTTCCCGGAAGGCCAGCCTGCCCCCCCAGCTTCCCTTCCAGGCCACCTCCCCCCCGAGGGCCCCCCGCCGAAGGCCTGAAGGCCCAGGGAAAGCCCCACCGCCCCCCAGGGCCCCTCCGCCTGTCCGGAAAAGCGCAAGGGGCCGTAGCTGAACCCCTGGGCCCCTAAGGAAACCCCTTCGGGGCCCACCTCCCCGGAAAGCCCCTCGCCGTTTACCGCCACGCGGAAGCCGGGAAGCCCCTTAAGGGCAAGCTCCACCTCCCCGTAGCGGTAGCGCCCTGCAAGCCACTCCCCGGGGTAGACTCCTTCCGCCCAAAGCTCCCCCAGGCCCCGGGGCAAAGGGCCCCCGTAGCGGTAGGCCAGGCGGAAGGGGGAAAGGTCCAGCCGCCCCCATAGGGGAAGCCCCTCCCCCACCAGGTCCAGCCCCAGCCCCTGGCCTTTGACGGCCACCTGCCCCCAGGGGGTGGACACCCGCCCCTCCCCGGAAAGTGCCCCCAGGTAGCCCGCCTCCGCCCGGTAGCGGTACGCCCCTTGGAAGGCCGCTTCCCCGTAGGCCACCTCCCCCGAAGCCTCCGCCTGTAGGCCCGGGCAAGCCCCCAAGGGCGCGGGCAGGCAGAAGGCTCCAAGCACCTCCCCCTGCCACGCCCCCTCCCCCAGGAGGCGGAAGGCCCCCTTCCCCAGGTCCACCTCCCCGGCCACCCCCCCGCCGGGCAGGGGGTAACGGAAGGCTAGGGCCCCGGAAAGCCCCTCCCGGTAACGGGCCTCGCCCCGCAGGCGGGGCCCCGCAAAGCGCACGATGGCCCCTTCCCCCCCGTAGGTCCCCGCCACCTCCTCCCCCAGCACCTCCCCGGAAAGCTCGGCTCGCAAAGGCCAAAGCCACACCTGGCCGGAAAGCCTGCCCTCCGCCCGCTCCAGTACCACCCCGATGGGCCCATCCCAGGGACCCTCCGCCTGGCCCCGGGCCCGGAGGGGAAGCCCAAAGGGGCTTAGGTCCTTATCCAGCTCTAGGGAAAGCCTCCCCCCCTTCAGGTCCAGGCGGAAGCCCGGGGCCTGGCCCCGGAGGACCAGGCCCTCGAGGTCCAGGGGGCCGCCTTCGTAGGCGTAGGCGAAGCGGAAGGGCAGGCTTTCCCCCTCCCCCGCCACCGACCCTTCCCCCTCCAGGAAGAGCCGGGGAAGCGCCCCTTGCAGGTGGGCTGCCGCCTGGAGGCGCGCCTGGCCCAGGGGGAGGACGTAGCGGGCCTCCCCCGAAAGGCCAAGCCCCTCCAAGGTGCCCTCCGCCCGCACCTCCCCTGGGAGATCCTCCCCCACGAGGGAAAAGCGCAAGGAACCCGCCCCCTCCCCCAGGAGGCGGAGGCCCCGGCCCTCCCCCTCGAGGGTCCCCTGGTACCCCTCGGGGCCGTAGGCCAGGTCGGCCCGCACGCGGAAGCCCTCCACCTCCCCTTCCCCCCGCACCCCTATGCGCCAGGCCCCGTCGTAGCGGGCGGCGAAGGCCAGGGGGGCCTGCCAAGCCGCCTCCACCTTGGCCCCTTCGCCCCAAAGGCGCAAGGGGCCCTCCTGCTCCAGGTACCGCAGGCCCCGCAGATACCCTTCCCCCTGGTAGCGGGCTCCCTCCCAAAAGAGGTGTAGTTCCCCTTCAGCGTAGGGGGAGGCGAGGTAGAGCTGGCCCTCTCCCTTCCGGGCCCAAAGGTCCAACCGCCCGGCCCAACGGGCCTCCCCTAAGCCCTCCCGAGCCAGCCGCACCGCTATGGCCAGGTCCGAGAAGGGGCCTTCCAGCCTGGCCTCCACCTCCCGGTAGCGGAAGGCGCCCGCCACCTCCCCCTCCAGGCCCGGCCCCAAGCGCAGGCGGCCTTCTCCCTGGAGTTCCTCCAGGCCCCAAAGCCGACCCTCCCGCACCGCCCAGGCCAGGCCCAAGGCCCTTTGCGGCAGGAGGAGGCTCAGGGTACCCCCCCGGTAGTCCACCGCCACCGCCTCCTCCCCGTAGCGGAGCCGGGCGGAAGCCTCCCCTTCTCCCCCCAGGGTGAGCCTCCCCGAGGCTTCCCCGGAAAGGGGAAGGCCCAAAGGGGCCGCCAGGGGAGCCACCTCCTTTAGGGCCAAGCGCACCTCCTGCCCCCGAAGGGCCGCCTCCCCCCCGGAATACTCCACCCGCAGGAAGGGCTCCCTTTCGTACCCGCCGCGGAAGGCAAAGGGAAGGTTCTCCCAAGTTCCCTCTCCCGCCGCCTCCACCCTGAGCCCCTCCCCCGAGAAGCGCCCCTCGAGGCGCCCCGCCTTGCCCAAGAGGGCAAAGGGCAGGGCAAAGCTCCCCTGGTAGCGGAGACCCTCTCCCGCAAGGCGCACCGGCCCCTCCAGGGTGTAGCGCACCCCGCCCTCCGTCCAAACCCGGCCCCGGAAGGGCACCGGCTCTAGATAGGGCACCCAGGCGTCCCCAAAAAGGGACAGGGACAAGGCGTTCCACGGCCCGCCCCCCTCCGCAAGGAGGCGCACCGCCACCCCGCCCGCCTCGTAGGCCCCCTGGAGGGCCAGGGAAAGCCCCTTCGGGGAAGCCTGCCCTTCCCCCTGGAAGTAAGGCCCGGAAAACCTGGCCCTGGCTTCCAGAAGCTCCTCCCCCGTCAGCAGAGCCTCCCCATACGGAGAGGTAAGCCTAAGCCTCCCCCCCCGGGTGCCCCAGGTGCCCGCCGCCCTCACGGGCAGGCCCAGGGGGGCGAGGTCGTAGCCCTCCGCCGAGAGGAGAAGGGAAAGCCCCCCCTCGTACCCCCCGAGAACCCTCAGGCCGGGCGCCCCGCCGGAAAAGTGCACCCGCGCCCCCTTCCCCTGGAAGGCCAGGCGCAGGCCCAGCCGCTCCAGGTGGGCCTCCCCCCGGTAGGCCAGCCCCAGGAGGTCCAGGCGCCCCAAAAGCCGCCCTGGCCCCAGGGTGGGCACCTCCAGCCCCCCGGATAGGGCCAGGTCCCGCCAGGGGCCCCGCCCCTCCACCTCCCCGTAAGGGGTGGAAAGGCGCACCTCGCCCCCCTCCAGGTTCCCCTTTGCCCAAAGCCCTCCCTCCAAGCCCTGGTAGCGGAAGGGAAGGGAAAGGGCAAAGGGGAAGCCCCCCTGGAAGGCCACCCGCCCCACCCCGAAGACCTCGAGGCCCCCTCGGTCCAGGCGGAAGGCCAAGGGGGGAAGCTCCACCCCTTCCGGCAGGGGCGGCCGCAGGGTGCCGGAAAGCCGGAGCTTTGGGTACACCTCCCCCTTCCCCTCCACCCGCCCGGAAAGGGCGAGGGAAAGCCTTCCCCCCTCCCCGCGCACAAGGCCCCGCACCCCGTAGACCTCGGCCTCGGCCCAGCCGGAGAACCCCGGCCCGTAGGCCAGGTCGGCAGAAAGGCGCACGGGCCCCAAGGCTACCCGCCCCTGAAGGCGCAGGCCCTCCCGGTAGGTGAGGCGAAGGTCCTGGCTCCTCAGGGCCAAGCCCACCCCGGGGTCATAGGCCCCTTGGAAGGGCAGCGCCCCCAGGGGGGTCTGGAACCGCCCCCCAATCTCCGCCCCCAGGCGGCGCAGCCTGGCCTCCGCCTCCAGGTAACGTCCCTTTAGGAAAAGCCTTCCCGAAAGCCCCCCTTCCCGGTAAAGGGCCTGTCCGGAAAGGCGGAACTCGTCCAAGGCGCGGATGGGGAGGTCGCGCAGGCGGAGGGCCAAAACCCCGCCCCGGTACTCCCCCTCCCCGTAGGGGCTGAGGAGGCGGAAGCCCCAGGCCTCCTGCAGGACCCGCAGGGGAAAGGCGGCGTAGGGGGAGGCGTAGCGGAGATCGGCCTGGAGCCTGCCCGCCAGGAGGCGCCCTTCCCCCTCCACCGCCCCCACCGCCAGGGGGGTGGGGGAAAGGCGGAGGACCAGGGCATTCCAGGGGCCAGATAGGGCCAGGGGTCCAAGCCGCCCCCAAACCTTATCCCCCTCCCCCGCCACCTCCCCGGAGAGGTCCATGGGAAGGAAGGGAGGAAGGGCCACCCCAGGGCTTCGCACCCGGGCCTGCCAGCGGCTTCCCTGGCTTTGGAAAGCCACCTCAGCCCATCCCTCCAGGGGCTTGGGCCAGGCCAAGCGGCCTTGGGCCTCCGTGCGGCTTCCCTCCCCCTTCAGGAAGACCCTGCTTCCCAAGGAGTCCTCGAGGCTCGCCCGGTAGCCCTGCCCCTCCAGGCCAAAGGCCAGCCGGTAGGCGCGGTCCCAAAGCCTCCCTTCCGCCTCCGCCCGCAGGGAGAAGACCCGGTCAAAGGCAAGGGTCCCCCGGTGGCGGAAGGGTTGGGAAAGAAGCCGCCCCGCCCCCTGAAAGCGGCCCTGGATGCGCACCGCCTCCCAGCCATCCCCCTCCAGGAAGAGGTCCCCATCCCCCTCCACGGGCAGGGAGAGGCCAAAGTGCCTGGCCAAGGCGGAAAGCCGGGGGCGGCCCGTGAGGGCAAAGCGGTAGCGCTCCCCCTTCAGGTCCACCTCGGCCTTGGCGGCCAGGGGCCCCTCGAGGCCCACGCCCTTGAGCTCCGCCTCCACCCGGTCCTCCTTTAGGCGGATGGGCCCCGCCACCTGGGCGAGGGTGAAGCCCACCAGCTCCACCACCCCCCCCGCCACCTGCGCCTCCCCCTCCACCCCTCCAGGCCCCAGGCGGAAGGTTCCGGAAAGCGTCCCCCCCTGAAGCCCCCCGTAGAAGAAGGAAAGCCCCCGCACCTCCCCCCGGAAGGCCACCTCCCAGGCCCCGAGGTCCGGGGCCAGGGCCCGGGCCTCCCCGCGGAAGCTCCCCCCGGGAAGCCGGGCCAGGAAGGCGTAGGGGTTCTCCCCCTGGAGGGTGAGGCGCAGGGGAGGGAGGAAAAGCCGCTTTCCCTTGGGGAGCTCCACCTGGGCGTCCTCCAGCACCAGCTGGCGGAAAACCACCCGCAGGGCAGGGGGCGGCCCCGGCTTCTCGGGGATCAAGGCCTCCCAGGTGGGTTTGAGCCTGGCCCCCTTCAAGCGCAAGGCCAGGGGAAGCTCCCGGCGGAAAAGGCCCAGGAGGTCATAATGGAGCTCCACCTCCTCCGCCTCCAGGGCCAGGCCCGGCCCCACCAAGGCCACGCGGGAAAGGCGCAGGCCCACGGGGAGGAAACCCCGCACCTCCCCCACCCGCCCTTGGAAGCCCGAAAGGGCCAAGGCCCCCTCCACCGCCTTCCGCAAGAGGGGGGGCCAGGCCAGGAGCGGCAAAAGGAGGAGGAACAGGCCCAGAAGGAGGAGCCCCCGCCGCATCCTCCTCAGGATAGGCAAGGGAGATGAAAAGCGCGTGGCAAGCCCCCTAAGTGCCCGCACGCAAAGGTTGCCCCCCTGGCCAAGGCCAACGTGGCGTGCTCATGGCCTCTTTGGGGCCCCCCCCCCCCCCCANGGGAGTGGGGTACCGGGCCTTCGCCCAGAGGAAGGCCTTGGAACTGGGGCTTTCCGGCTACGCGGAGAACCTGCCGGACGGCCGGGTGGAGGTGGTGGCCGAGGGCCCCGAGGAGGACCTGCGGGCTTTCCTCCACCACCTCAAGCAGGGCCCCCGCCTGTCCCGGGTAGAGGGCGTGGAGGTGCAGTGGGCGGAGGAAACCGGCCTAAGGGGGTTTTACGTGTACTGAGCCCAGGCCTGGGGCCTGACCCCGGAGGCCAGAAGGGTCTGGGCCAAGGTTTCCTTGAGCTCCGCCAGCCCCGTGCCCTTCACCGCGGAAACCGGCACCCCCCCAAGCCGCTCCCGCAGGTAGTAGACGTCGTAAGGGGCCGCCCGGTCCGCCTTGGAGAGGGCCAGGACCCTGGGGGCCTCCACCCCTAGCTCCCGCAGGAGGTCCTCCACCACCCGGTAGCGCTCCAAGGGCCCCTCTTCCGAGGCGTCCAGCACGTGGACCAGGAGGTCGGCCTCCCGCACCTCCTCGAGGGTGGCCCGGAAGGCGGTGAGGAGCTCCGCGGGCATCTGGCGGATGAAGCCCACGGTGTCGGTGAAGAGGACCTCCCCCACCCCCGGCAGGAAGCCCCGGCGGGTGAGGGGCCTTAAGGTGGCGAAGAGCTTGTCCTCCCCCGGCTCCCCGCCCCGGGCGAGGGCGGAGAGGAGGGTGGTCTTGCCGGCGTTGGTGTAGCCCACCACCGCGATGAGGGGCACCCCCCGGCGCTTCCTTTGCCTCCTCGCCTCCTCCCGGCGCCGGGTGAACTCCTCCAGCTTGTGGCTCAGGTGGGTGATGCGCTCCTGGAGCCTTCTCCGGTCCACCTCCAGCTTGGTTTCCCCCGGCCCCCGGGTGCCGATCCCACCCCCCAGGCGGCTCATCTCCTTCCCCTTCCCCACCAGGCGGGGGAGGAGGTAGCGGAGCTGGGCCAGCTCCACCTGGGCCTGGGCCTCGGGGGTTTTGGCGTGCAGGGCGAAGATGTCCAGGATGAGCTGGGTGCGGTCCAGGACCTTGAGGCCCGTGGCCCGCTCGATCTCCCGGGCCTGGGTGGGGGTGAGCTCCAGGCCGAAGATGAGGGTGGAGGCGTTTTCGTGGTAGGCGAGGCTCTTGAGCTCCTCCAGCTTGCCCAGGCCCACCAGATACCGGGGGTCCAGGTGGGGGCGGAAGACCAGGACCTTCTTGACCGGCACCCCTCCCGCGGTTCGGGTGAGCTCGGCGAGCTCGGAAAGACCGGCCTCCGCCTCAGGGCCCTCCCCTAGGTCCACCCCCACCAGGATGGCCCGCTCCCCGCTCCCATCCACAAGCTCCCGCACCCGAGCCTGGCGGGCCAGCTCCTCCTCCAAAGCCGCCACCTCCCCTCTCAGGTCCAGGTCGAGGTACTGGAAGTAGGGCTTAGGGGGAAGGATGCGCCAGTCCTCTTCCTGGGCCTTGGGCGGGGAGAGGAAGGCCAGGTGCAAGGTGGTGGGCCGCCCTTCCTCCACCTCGAGGGCCGCCAGGTTGTCCAGGCGGTTCAGGAAGAGCACGGAGAGGTCCGGCCGGGATAAGCCTCCCTTGGCCAGGTGGGTGTGGAGGAGGCGGAAGCCGGAAAGCCGCCTCTCCGCCCTGGCCCCTTCGGGAACGGGGAGGTCCTTGGCGTCCCCCACGCCCACCCGCACCACCCGGCCCTCCCGGTCCAGGAGGAGGCTGATGGGCCTCCCGATCTCCTGGGAAAGCCCGGCCAAGGCCTGGGCCAGCTCCGGGGTGAGCACCCTCTCCTTGGGCACCCGCCTGCGGTACAGATTGGAAAGCTTCTTGAGCTCGCTCTTCTTGAGCCCTTCCGTCCTGCCAAAGATCTTCTCCAATGCCCCCTCAGTATACCAAAGCGCAGCCCCTGGCGTAGAGTGGAGGCTGTGCGCGGGCTCGCCCTCGCCCTCTTCCTCTCCGCCGCCTTCGCCCAAGGGGGCTACGCCTTCCTCGTGGTCCTCGGGGCTGCCCAGTACGGGGGAAGGCCCTCCCCCGCCCTAGAAAGGCGCCTCGAGGCCGCCCTCGCCCTTTACCGCCAGGGCCTGGCCCCCCGCATCGCCGTGGCCGGGGGTAGGAGCCCGGGGGACCGCTTCAGCGAGGGGGAGGTGGGCTGCCGCTACCTCGAGGCCAAGGGCGTGCCTAAAGAAGCTCTCCTCTGCGAGACCCGCAGCCAAAACACCTACGAGAACCTTCTCTTCCTCAAGCCCCACCTCCGGGGCAAGGTGCTTCTGGTCACCGATGCCCCCCACCTGCCCCGCGCCCTCTTCCTGGCGCGCCTCCTGGGCCTGGAAGCCGAGGGCCACCCCGTGCCCGGCCCCTACCCTTGGGCGTACTGGATCCGGGAAGGGCTCTACCGCCTTTGGCTCTACCTGGGCCTCAAGCCCCTCCCCGGGGGGAAGGGCCTCAAGACCCTCCCTCCAAGCGCCGCACGGAGTCCAGATAGCCCTCCAGCAAGGCCCTAAGCTGGCCCAAAAAGAGGGCCTTCTCCTGCTTGGCCCGCTCCACCTCCCCCCTAAGACGCCTGAGCTCCTCCGCCGCCTCGCGGAGCACCTGCTCCTTGGCGGCCAAGGCCTCCTTACGGATGAGCTCCGCCTCCCGCTCCGCCTGAGCCTTGAGCTCCCGGGCGATCTTCTCCGCGGCCACCACCGCCCGCTTCAGCTCCCCCTCCGCCTCCTTCAGGCGGGCGTTTTCCTCCTCCAGGGACTTCACCCGCTCCCGAAGGTCCTCGTTCTCGCGGATGAGACCCTCCATGACCTCGGCCACCTGGGCCAGATAGGTCCGCACCGCCTCCTTCTGGTAGCCACGAAGCCCCGTGGGAAACTCCTGGTAGCGCACGTCTAGGGGGGTAAGGTCCATGGTGTCCCTCAGTCTACAAAAAGGGCCCGGCCCACCCGGACCAGGGTGGCCCCCTCCTCAATGGCGATGGGGAAGTCGTCGGACATGCCCATGGAGCGCTCCGGAATGCCAAAGCGGTCGGCCAGCCGCGAAAGCCTCCGGAAGATGGGCCGCACCATACCTTCCGGCCCGATGGGGGGCACGGTCATGAGGCCCAGGACCTCCAGGTGAGGCATCTCCCGCACCCGGGCCAGGGCCTCGGGCAGTTCCTCCTCCAAAAACCCGTGCTTCTGGGGCTCCCGGCCCAGGTTCACCTCCACCAGGACCCTAAGCCTCACCCCCACCTTCTCCCCCACCCGGTCCAGGGCCTCCGCCAGGCGCAGGGAGTCCAGGGAGTGGATAAGGGCGAACCGGGGGGCGAACTTGGCCTTGTTGCGCTGCAAGGGCCCGATGAGGTGCCACTCGGCCTCTAAAAGCTCCATCTTCCCCAAGGCCTCCTGCACCCGGCTCTCCCCCAAGGGGAAGGCGCCGTAGCGCAGGACCTTCTCCTGGATCTCCTCCACGCTCCTGCCCTTGGTCACCGCCACCAGGCGCACCTCCTCCAGCCGCCGCCCCGCGCGGCGGCAGGCGGCTTCCATGGCCTCCAAAACCTGGGGCAGGCCCATGGGCTAAAGCTCGGCCAGGATGCCCCGCACGAAGCGGCGGAAAATGGGCCCGGTCTTGGCCGCCACCGCCAAGACCTCCTGCTCCGTGGCGTGGTGCTCCCTCTCGGGCACCGCCATGTCGGTGATGGTGGAAAGCCCCAGCACCCGGGCCCCCAGGTGGCGCAAGGCAATGACCTCAGGCACCGTGGACATGCCGATGGCGTCCGCCCCCAGCTCGCGGAGCATCCTGAGCTCCGCCCGGCTGGCGAAGCTGGGCCCCAGGAACCAGGCGTAGACCCCCTCGAGGAGGTGCAGGTCCTGCTTCCGCGCCACCTTGCGGGCCAGCTCGTTGAGCTCCGGGTCGTAGGCCTCGAACATCACCGGGAAGCGGGGGCCGAGCCGCTCGTCGTTCTTCCCCCGCAAGGGGTTGACCCCAGCCACGTTGAGGTAGTCCAGGTGAAGCATGATCCCCCCCGCCTGGAACCTGGGGTTGAGCCCCCCCGCCGCCGAGGTAAGAATAAAGGTCTTGGCCCCGAGGAAGTACCCCACCCGCACGGGGAAGACCACCTCCTCGGCGGAGTAGCCCTCGTAGTAGTGGACCCGGCCCTGGTAGACCAAGACCCGCCTGCCCTCAAGCTCCCCCAATACCAGCCGCCCCACATGCCCGGGGGCGGTGGAAAGGGGGAAGTGGGGGATCTCCCCGTAGGGGATCTCCACCTCCAGGGCCACCTCCTCAGCCAAGGGGCCAAGCCCCGAGCCCAGGACGATCCCCACCTCGGGCACGAAGCCGGTCTTGGAGCGGATGTAGGCCACGGCCTCCTGGATCTTCTCGTAGACCTCCATGCCCGCCATTCTACTCTCACGCCCCCTTCACCGGCCTCTGGTAAGCTTCCCGCCATGAAGCGGCTTTTTGCCTTGGTGTTCCTAGGCCTTCTGGCCCTGGCCGCCCCCCTCCGCGAGGTGGTGGTGGAAGGGGGCGACCCCGTGCTGCAGGCCTTAGCCCGGGCGGCCCTGCCCTTCGGGGTGGGGGACGAACCCGGGAACCTGGAAGAAGCCCGGAAGGCCCTCCTGGCCACGGGCTACTTCCAGCAGGTGGAGGTGCGCCTGGAGGGAGACCTCCTGAGGGTGCTCCTCACCCCCTACCCCCCCATCGCCGAGGTGAAGGTGGAGGCCAAGGCCTTCCCCCAGGAAGTCCTCCTGCGCTTCCTGGAACAGAACTTCGCCATCGGCCAGGAGGCTACCTACAATCCCCTAAGGGCCCAGGAGGCGGCCCAGGGCCTGGCCCAGGCGTACCGGCAAAACGGCTTCCCCTTCCTGCCCAAGGTGTCGGTGGAGGCCAAGGAGCAAGGGGGAAGGATGGTCCTCACCTTCCGGGTGGACGAAGCCCCCGAGGTCAAGGAGGTGCGCCTTGCGGGGGCAACCCTGCTTCCGGAAGGGGAGCTCTTGCGGCTCCTGGAGCCCCTGAAAGGCCCTTTCGACTTCGGCAAATACCAGGAGGCCCTAAAGGGCATCGCCCTCCGCTACGAGGGGGCGGGCTACCGCTTTAGTGGCCCTGACCTCGAGGGGAGCACCCTCCAGGAAGGGGTTCTCACCGTGCGGGTGCGGGAGCTCAAGGTGGTGCGGGTGGAGGGGGAGGGCCTGGACCTCTCCCTCTTCCCCTTAAAGCCGGGGGATTATCTGCGCTACGACCGCCTGCTGGAAGGGGTGCAGGCCCTTTCCAAAGGGCTTTCCCGGGTGGTGAACTTCACCCTGGCCCCGGAAGGGGAAGGGGTGGTGGTGCGCCTGGAGCTGGGCCTGGAAGGGGGCAGGATCGAGCGGGTGGAGATCACGGGGAACACGGCCTTTACCACCGAAGCCCTGCAGGCGCTTTTGCGGCTTAAGCCGGGCGAGGTCTACACCCCAGCCCTGGCCCAGGAGGACGCGAGGCGCATCGCCAGCTTCTACCAGGAGAAGGGCCTCGAGGTGGCCGACGTGCGCTTCGGCTTCCAGGACGGGACCTTCCGCCTCCAGGTCCTGGAGCTCAAGATCGGGGGCTACCGCCTGGAGTGGCAGGGGCAGCACCGCACCCAGGAGGAGGTCATCCTGCGGGAGCTTCCCAAGCCGTGTAGCCTCTTCAGCGTCCAGGCCCTTCGCCAGGGGATCGCCCGGCTCATGGCCACCGGGCTCCTGGCCGAGCCCCCCGGGGTGCGCCTAGCCCCCGGGGAGAAGGAGGACCAGGTGGTGGTGGTCCTTTCCCTGAAGGAAGCCCGCACCGGCCTCTTCCAACCCGCCATCGGCTGGAGCTCCCTGGAGGGCTGGTCGGGGAGCCTGAGCTTTAAGGAAACCAACCTCTTTGGCCTGGCCCACCAGGTGAGCCTGGACCTGTCCTTCCTGCAAAACGAGGCCAAGGACAACCTCTCCCTCTCCCTCTCCTACACCGTCCCCTGGCTCTACCTGGACTACTGGGACCTCAAGGAGGTGCGCACCAGCGTTTCCACCGGCCTCTTTTCCACCCCCATCGGCAACAACAAGCTCCTCCAAGGCAGCGCGGACACCGGCTGGGAGTACACGGAAAGGCGTACCGGGGGCACCTTAAGCCTCTCCCGCCCCCTCGCCAAGGACCTGGAGAACCTGCGCCTCTCCCTGGGGCTTTCCGCCCGGCGGTCCACGTATGCCCTCGAGGTCTATGACCCCAACGCCCCCTGCGACCCCGCGGTCACGAACCCCGCCGACCCCAAGTACTGCGACGGCAACGGCTACAAGGACCCCTCCCTGGCCCAAAGCCTCCTCCCCACCCCCGGCTGGACCCTCCGGCTGGACACCGGGGTAAGCTACCTGGAGGTGGACGACCCCCGCTTCCGCACCCAGGGCTACGAGGCGGGCCTCTCCACCGGCCTCGGCCTCTCCCTCCCGGACACGGGAGGCCGCAGCTTCTTCGTGCCGCTGGTGGCCACGGGCAAGACCTATTTCGGCCTGGACGAGGAAAGGCGGCAGGCCCTGGCCTTCAGGGTGTCCGCAGGCACCCTCCTCGGCTTCCCCCCGGAAAGCGAGCGCTTCTTCCTCTCCGGGGGCGGGGCCGAGGCCTTCCTCCTCAGGGGCTACGAGGATCGCAAATATGGGGGGCTTTCCTTCGCCACCGGAAGCCTGGAATACCGCTACAACTTCAACCTCTCCCCCCAAGGTGGCACCAACCTCTACGGCATCCTCTTCGCCGACCTGGGCATCGCCGACAACACCGGCGGCGTGAAGTGGGGCGCGGGCATTGGCTTCCAGCTGGACCTGGACGTCTTCGGGGCCCTCCTCCCCTCCTTACGCCTGGACTACGCCTTCAGCCCGGAAAGCCCCACAGGCCGGCTCCACTTCCGCATCGGCCCCATGTTCTAAGCACCCCGTGGGGGCTTGCGCCCCCACGGGGGCCCCAGAAAGGGCTTTGGGCATCGGTCCTTTCTCTGCCCATTCGGCAACCCCCACGCATGGACCCTTGGTTGCGCCAAGGCGCGGGCTAACGCAAACTGTTCTTGACGCCGCCCGGCGTTTCTGCCATGAAAGCCTACCTGGGCCTCTACACCGCCAGGCTGGAAACCCCGGCCCGGAGCCTCAAGGAAAAGCGGGCCCTCATCAAGCCCGCCCTGGAAAGGGTAAAAGCCCGCTTCCCCGTCTCCGCCGCCCGGCTCCACGGCCTGGACGCCTGGGGCTTTGAGGTGGTGGGCCTGAGCGTCTTGGGCAACGACCCCGCCTGGGTGGAGGCCACCTTGCGCGAGGCCGCCCGCTTCCTGGCCCTGCAGGGGGATTTTAGGGTGGCCCTGGAGGAGTTCCGCCTCGAGGCCTTCGAGCTGGATGGCCTGGTCTAGGGACACGCCCCCGGAAGCTAGCGGGGTAAGATGGAAGGGGTGAACCTTAGCCTTCTACCCACCACCGATCGAGAGCGCCTCCAGGAGCTTTGTCAGCGCTACGGCGTGCGCCGGCTCCTTCTCTTCGGCTCCTTCGCCCGGGGAGAGGCTTCGGAGGCAAGCGACCTGGACCTGTTGGTGGAGTTCTTCCCCGGCCAAGTCCCGGGCCTGGGCTTCGTGCGCCTGCAAGAGGAGCTCTCCCGCCTGTTCGGGAGGCAGGTGGACCTCCACACCGCGAAGAGCCTCAGCCGCTACTTCCGCGAGGAGGCCCTAAGGGAGGCCCATCCCCTTTATGAGGCCGCCTAGGGTTTCGGATAGGGTCCGGCTCCTGCACATGCGGGACGCGGCGCAAAGGGCCCTGGAGCTGGGGCAAGGGAAGAACCTGGCCTCCCTCCCCCCAGAGGACACCACCGCCTTGGCCGTGGTGCGCCTCCTGGAAATCCTAGGGGAGGCCGCCAGGGGCCTGTCCCAAGAGCTCAAAGAACGCTACCCCGAGGTTCCCTGGCGGGAGATCGCCGACACCCGGAACCGCTTAATCCACGAGTACTTCGACGTGGACATGGAGGTGGTGGGAGCCATCGTGGAGCAGGACCTCCCCCACCTCCTCACCCGCTTGGAGCAGATTCTAGAGGAGCTGGGCGCCTAAACCAGTTCCACCCCAAAGGCCGTGGACCCCCCGGTGCCGTGGCAGATGGCCGCCAGGCCCCTTTCTTCCCCCTTCTGCCTTAGGGCGTTCAGGAGGGTGACCAGGATCCTGGCCCCACTGGCCCCGATGGGGTGGCCCAGGGCCACCGCCCCCCCGAAGACGTTGAGGCGCTCGTAGGGCACCCCCAGAAGGCGGCGGAAGAGGACGTTGTTGAGGGCGAAGGCCTCGTTGTTCTCAAAAAGGCCGAAGTCTTCAATCTGCATGCCAAGCCGGTCCAGCAGACGCTTCACCGCGGGGATGGGGGCCTCGGGGAAGCGCCAGGGCTCCCCCGCCGCCCAGGCCCCGCCCAGCACCCGGGCCAGGGGCTTCAGGCCGTGGGCCTTCACCGCCTCCTCCGAGGCCAAAAGAAGGGCCGCCGCCCCGTCGGAGATCTGGCTGGCGTTCCCCGCGGTGAGGATGCCGTCCTTCCGGAAGGCGGGCCTAAGGGCGGCCAGGGACTCCAAGGTGGTCTCGGGCCTTATCCCCTCGTCCCGGTCCACCACCACCGGCCCCTTCTTCCCGGGAAGCTCCATGGGGGCGATCTCCTGGGCGAAGAACCCCTTCTCCGTGGCCTCCGCCGCCCTCTTATGGGAGAGGAAGGCGGCCTCGTCCACCTCCTCCCGGCCCACCCCATAGTCCTGGGCGAGCCTTTCCGCCTGCTCCCCCATGGCCTCGCCCGAAAAGGGGTCGGAAAGCCCGTCCCTTAGGAGGATGTCCTGGAGGTTTTCCGGCGCCCCCATGAGGAACTTGTACCCCCACCTTGCCCGGTGGGAGAGGTAGAAGCCCGCCTGGCTCATGGACTCCATCCCCCCGGCCAGCACCAGGTGCGCCTCCCCCGTGCGCAGGAACTGCACGGCATTCATAACGGCCATCATCCCCGAGGCGCAGACCATGTCCACCTGGTACCCGTCCACCTCCTTGGGGATGCCCGCCTTGAGGGCCGCCTGCCGGGGAAGGAGCTGCCCGTGCCCAGCCCTTAGCACGTTCCCGAACACGTAGAGGTCCAAATCCTTCCCCTCCACCCCCGCCCAGGCCAAAGCGGCCCGCATGGCGTGGGCTCCAAGCTCCACCGGGCTCACATCCTTCAGCGCCCCCCCGAACCGGCCGATGGGGGTGCGCGCCGCGGAAACGATGTAGACCTCGCCCATAGGCCCATCATACCCCCCCATATGGGGGATGCGCGCCGCCTCAGTAAGGAGCATCCTGAAGATGCCATGCGGAAAGGTATAGCCACGCCAATTACCCTGATCGTACTCCTGGTGGTGTTCGTGAGCCTGCTGGCAGCCACCAGCTACATGGCCCTGGGCGCCCTAAAGGGAACGGCCACCGAACGGGCGGTCTACCAGGCTTTCCTCATCTCCGAAAGTGCCCTGGACGCCCTACCGGTACTCTTGCGAAAGGCAGGGTGTGGGGGCAATGCCCCAACCGACTACACCCTTCCAGCTCAGGGTGGCCCCGCGGCCCAAGCCACCTACGTGTACAAAGCGGGAACCCTCCAGGAGAACGGCATTCCCAAGCTCCCCCAAACCGGTGGCACCATCACGGTGGAAGCGGTAGCCGAATACGGCGGGGCGAAGGCCAGGCTGGAAAAGAGCTTCCAGGTGGGATGCGGTATCCTGGGAGCTATACCCGCCGCCCTCACCTCGCGTCCTAGGGTGGAAGTCCGGGGTAATGCCAAAGTGATAGGGGAGAACTTTGCCACTAGCACTGGCGTGTTGCCCCGGACATTTCCCGCTTCTGGCCTGACTCAGGTCGTCATAGGGAGTAACACGCAGTTGCTTGTACCCCCTGAACAGAATGGGAAGCGGCAAACCTTTACCCTGAGCGTGGCGGATGCCAGCCTTATTCCCGTGGGTGGCTATATTCAAATTCCCACGGGAGGCACAGCCAAGACCTACCGAGTGGAAGCCAAGTCCGGGAATACCCTCACCCTTTTGCCCTTATTTTCCCCTAGCGCAACCGATGTCATCCTGCCCCTGGCTCCCGTGGGCCTGGTGGAGTATGGGGTGAAGGACTACGACGCGGCCACCAAGACCTTTACCCTAAGCGAGGTGCGCGGTCTGGTGGTAGGGCAGAAGTTCAAGGTGGGCGGGTACGAGGGAACCATCCAAGGGATCAACCTCGAGGCCAAACGCATCACCGTTTCGTGGACCACTTCCGAGCCCTCGCCGAGCCAAATAGGGGAGGGAACTCCCTTCATTCCCCAAGTGGTGGGTGTGGCCAGCCATCTGGGAATCGACACCGATGGCGGGGCCAACATCCAAAACGGACAACTCCCCAACTCCCCCCTTGTCCCCGCTGACCGCGACCAGCTCTTCCAAAGGGTTTTTGGCATGAGCAAACAGGAATTTCTCCGCCTTTACCCGCCTTCCAGCTCGTTCAACGGCAACCTCAGCAACTGGGAGCTCAAGGTGGTGAACGGCCCCTTAAACCTCACCGGAAACAGCTCCATCTGTGGCCAAGGTATCCTGGTGGTTTTTGGGGAACTCACCGTAAACGGCTCGTGCGGAAGCGGTTTCCAGGGGCTCATCTACGTGGCCGGGGATTACGATCAGCAGGGGAATGCCTCCATCACTGGGGCCGTGGTGGTGGAAGGCAAAGCCGATATCGGGTGCAGCAGCGAAGACTGCGAAACGAAAATTGCGGGTACCCAGGCGAAAAACCAGGAGGGTAAGATTGAATACAGCGCCCTGGTCCTACACCGGCTCCGCATGGCTTCCGCTGGCACGGTCAACGTAACCCCCATTGCCGGAACGTGGAGGCGGCGGTGAGGCGAGGTTTTTCCCTCTTAGAGGTCCTGATCGTTCTGGGGATCATAGGTGTGCTCCTGGCCCTGGTGGCACCCAACTACCTTCGCTGGCGGGCCCAAGCCCAGCTGGATGAGGCCGCCCGCTCCCTGGCCTGGACCCTGCAACAGGCCCGGGCAGAGGCCAAGCGGAGCAACAGCTCTCGCTGCGTTAAGGTTTTCCAAAATGGCTGGGCCTCCGGCACCAACTGCGACAACCTGAACCAACCAAGCACGACCCTCAAGGAAATCACCATCAGCACCAACTATGCCAACACACCTCCCCTCTCGGTGGTGTTCCACCCTCCCTACGGCACCACCGACGCTCCCCTGAAGAAATTCACCCTCACCCACCAGCGCGCCCAGCTGCAGCGCTCCGTTCACGTGGTCGGCGTCATCGGAAAGGTGATCGTGCGATGAAAAAGGGTTTTTCTCTAGTAGAAATCCTCGTGGCTCTGGCCATCTTCGGCCTCCTCAGCGGCATAGTCCTCTCTTCGCTTTTGGGTCTGTTTCGCGTGAACCAAAGCGCAGGCCTCGAGGCCCGCGCCGTGGTGGTGGCCAAGGACTTCCTGGAACGGGCGGTGAAGGAGTCCAGCTACACGGCCTCGGGGACCAGCTACGTACTCAACGTTCCCAAGCCGGCGCAAACCCAGGGCTTCAGCGTGAGCCTGAAGGCGGCCGGGCGCATGGACACCAGCGCCGCCCTAACGTTCTCCTCCTGCACAGACGCAGGGTCAACGTACACCTGCACCGTGACCTGCAACCAAAACAACACCCCCGTGGCCTGCCGTCTGGTGGCCCTCGAGGTCCAACTCAAGGACAGGGGCAGGACCTTCACCTTTTACCGGGAGTGGGCGCCATGAGGAAAGGCTTCACCCTGTTGGAAATCCTGGTGGCCATCGCCGTTTTGGGCATCTTCACCGCCGCTCTGCTTTCCTTCATGCAAAGCACGCTGGCCGCCAACCGAACCGCGCGGGTCCAGGCCCAGCTTCTGGAGGAGCTCAAAGACGCCTCAGGCTACCTCGCCGATACCCTCCAGGAGGCCAAAGCGGTCCTCACTTCCGCCCAGGTGAACGGCCAAACCTGCGCCCCCCCTTCCTGCCTTGCGGTGCTGGTGCCCGAGAGCGCGACCAGCTGCGCCCTCCGGGCCTACCGCCTGGAAAACCGAAGCGCCGTGGGCGACGACTACAAGGCCCCTGACCCTTGGGCGGACGCCAATACCCGCATGCTCCGGGAGTACCGCCTGGGCGGCCAATCCTGTACCGCCACCTCCTTCACCAACGCCCAACCCTACGTGGTCCTGGACCTGGTGGACAACGACTCCAACCTGAGCTTTTTCCAGGTAGACACGAACCCCACCCGGATCACCCTCAACATCCGATTGAAAGCCCGCGAGAGAACCCGCATCGTGTACGTGCCGGGGAACAACCAGGCCTACCAGGTGCGCATCTACCCCAGGAACGCTCCCTAAGTTTTCACACCCCTTTCACACCCCCCTGCCATCCTGAGACTGACCCCCCAAACGGGGGGGTTGACAAGGGCAGGAGAAGCCCCCGAGAATGGCGGGCGAGAGGAGGTGAGAGCAGGGTTAGAGATAGAAGGTAAAGCGGTGAAGGCAGGTCGGCAATAGGCAAAAGGCACTCATGGCCGCGCAATACATGAAGGCGCGGGAAAACCTTAAGGAGATAGAGGTATGCGGAACGCAAAAGGCTTTACCCTGATTGAGCTCCTGATCGTCATTGCCATCATCGCCATCCTGGCTGCGGTTTTGATCCCCAACGTGCTGAACGCCCGTAAGCGGGCCACGGACAGCGCCGCCCAAGCCTTCGCCCGGCAGGTGGTTACCTGGATTGCCGCCGCCGACACAGCGGGCATAGATGTCACTGACGTAACTTCTTGTACTGATGCCAAGCTCCAAGCCGAAGGAGCCCCGAATAAGTTGCCTAACGGGGTAGCTGATTGCAGCGTGGCCTATGACGGTCAGGGGAAGTGGACCGTAACGGTCGAATCCCAGGCGGGTAACACATTCACGGCCACGTATTGACTCTGGTAACTACCCCCCGCCTTGGCCTTGCGCCGAGGCGGGGTTTCCTTTCTGGCCCCTTTGTCTCATACCCTTTCACGCAGAACCCTTCGCCCCGGGCCACCAGTGGAAGAGGGTGTGCCTCCTGAGGAGCTCCCGGTCCCGCTGCAGGGCCAACCACCGCCTCTCCACCGCCTCCATCAAGGCCTCCAGGTCCGCAAAGTACCGGTTCGCCACCGCCTCGTTCACCAAAGGCCACACCCGCTCCACCGGCTGCAGCTCCGGGGAGTAGGGAGGCAAAAACACCAGCCGGATGCCCTCGGGCACCTCCACCCTCGGGGACACGTGCCACCCCGCCCGGTCCAAAACCACCCACACCTCCCCCTCCTCCTCCCCAAGCCACCCGCGAAACTCCCGCAAGGCCCAGCTCATCACCTCGGTGTCTATCCCATCCACCAGAAGGCTCAGGCTCTCCCCCGTCTCCGGCTCCACGAAGGTGCACAGGTAGAACCACCGGTACCGGTGCGCCACCACCGCCTTGGGCCTCTCCCCCCGCCGGGCCCACACCCGCCGGTACACCGGCTTCAGCCCCAACCGGTGCTCATCGTAGGCAAATACCCTCACCCTTCGCCCCGCTGCCCGGGCCGCCTCCACCTCTTGGCGGAGTTTTTTTTGAACGCCTCCTGCGCCTCCCTCTCCGCCTTCCGGTGCACCGGGCGCGGTACCCGCAGGGCAAACCCCGCCTCTTGGAGTAGGCGGTAGATGGGGGTCAAGATACGAGCTCCGCTCGTGACGAGGGAAAGCCGCTTCCCCAAATGTTCCGCCACCCACCGCTGCAGCTTGGGCCCCGTCCACAAGCCCCCGTCGGGAGGGGGACCCTCCAGGGCCTCCAGCACCTTTAGGGTCTCCTCCGGGGTGAGCTTGGGCTGGGCTCCGGGGTTGGAGTGCCGCCCATCCCGCAGGGCCTCGGGGCCCAGGAGGTTGTACCGGCGCACGGTGGCGTGCACCCAGCGGGGGGTCTGCAGGGTGATGCGGGCGATCTCCCTGGCGGAGAGGCCCTTGGCCGCGTGGTAGACGGCTTGGAAGCGGGTCTTTTCCACCGGGTCCTTGGCCTTTTTGTACCTGCGCTCCAGTTCCCTCAAGGTCAGGTGACGGGCTACCTGGGGCATGGAAGAAGAGGGTGCGGAATGAGGGCCCTACTGGAGCACTTCTCTGTAGATTTCCTCCAAGGCAATCCCCACCCCCAGGCAGGGCACCTCCACCTCTCCCCCCTCAAAGACCCGGTAAAGCCACCCCTCCGCGCCCCGGAAGTACCCCTCCACCCGCCGGGTGCGGCTGTCCACCAGGAGGTAGCCCTGGAGGGAGGGAATCTCCCGGTAGCGCCAGAGCTTCTCCCGGCGGTCCGTGGCCTCCGTGCCCTCGGAGAGCACCTCCACCACCAGGCAGGGGCGTTCCTTGTAGAGGGGGTGGGGGTCCTCGCCGCAGACCACCATCAGGTCTGGGTAGTAAAAGGTGCGTTCGGAAACCCGCAGGCGCATGTCGGAGAAGAAGACCCGGCACCCCCGCGCCTGGGCCGCAGGGCGCAGGAGGAAATAGAGGTTCCCCACCAAAAGGTTGTGGGCCTCGCTAGCCCCGGCCATGGCGTAGGGTACACCCTCCAGGAGCTCGTGCCGCTCCTCCTGGGAGGCCTCCCAGGCCAGGTACTCTTCGGCCCCCATGGGGCGGAGAAGCTTGGCGGCCTCTCCCACGGGCCCCATTCTAACCCCGCCCGCGACATGCTACCCTAAGGGCAGGCATGACCACCGAGGAACGCCTCTACAAGCTGGAGGGGATCGTGGAAGGGGTCATGGCCACCCTCCCCTCCCGGGTGGCGGGGGTGGAAAACCGCATGGACCTCCTGCGGCAGGAGCTCAAGGGGGAGCTGCAGGCCCTGCGGCAGGAGGTCAGGGAGGAAATCCAAGCCCTGCGGCTGGAGGTCAGGGGGGAAATCCAGGCCCTGCGCCAGGAGCTCAAGGGGGATGTTCACGCGTTGCACCAGGAGGTTATGGGAGAAATCCAGGCCCTGCGCCAGGAGGTCAAGGGGGACATCAACGCCGCCCTCAACCGGCTGATGCTCTACTTCACCGCCCTGGCCGCCGCCTTGGCCCTGCTCACCCTGCTACGCTAGACAGGCCATCGCTCGTAAAGCCGCCAGTCACGCAACCCTTAGCGCCTCCCGCTCCACCCGCCCCCGCAGCTCGGGCCGCAAAGACCCCTCGGTGACCAGGTCCACCCGTGTGCCCAACACCTCCTCCAAAAAAAGCTTAAGGCCCATATACCCCAGAAAACCTGGGCGGCGTGCGAAGCGCACCAGGAAGTCCACATCGCTTCCCGGCCCGGCTTCCCCGCGGGCGGTGGAACCGAAAAGATAAAGGGCTTCCACCCCAAAGCGCTGCCGCAACTCCTCCAGGTGTGGGGCCAGCCTGCTTTGGACCTCCTCGAGGCGCATCGCCCTCATTCTACAAAGCGCCAAGACCCCAGGAGCGCCTCCCAACGCCCAAGCCCCCTACGCCAGCCGCTCCTCCAAAGCCCCTTCCGCCTCCACCCAAAGGGGGCCGAAGGGCTCTTCCTGGTCTAGCCGCACCAGGCCCAACCGGTGTGCCTCCAAAAGCGCCGCGAAGCCCACCACCCGCTCCCCCCAGCCCCGCAAGGGCAGGCGGTGGAAGGCCACCCGCCCCCTCAGGAAGCCCTTCAACCGCTCCCAGGCCTCCTTTAGGCCAAAGCCCTCCCGGGGCAGGGCCAGCACCGCCTTGCGGAAGGGCCGGGCAGCCTCCTTGAGCGCCTTGGGGGAAAGGCGTAGGGCGGGCCGGGGCACCGGGGGCGGGGCCACGGGAAGGAGCCGGGCCCGCCGCTTGAGGCGCTCCTCCAAAAAGGCCACGGTCTCGGAAAGGTCCACCAGCACCCGCACGATGGGGGCCTCCTCCCCCTCCTCCTTGGGGGTGAGGGCCCGTTCCGGGGAAAGCTTCAACACCAAAAGCTCGGCCAGGAGGGGAAGAAGCTCTGCCCGGGCCCGGAGGTCCTCCGGCACCTGGGCCAGGGCTTGCTCCACCACCAGGAGGACGGGAAGCCCCTTGGGGGAAAGCCTTCCCCGCCTTAGGGCCTCCCGGAGCTCCACCGGGGTGCCGGCAAACCCGGGAAACTCCAGCCGGATCACCGGAATACCGGGCGCTTCGTGGGGAGAAGGAGCCCCACCTTCTCCCGCACCTCCTCCATGGTGGCCGCCGCCACCGCCCGAGCGCGCTTGGCCCCTTCCAGGAGGGCGTCCATCACGTAGTCGGGGTCCTTTTTAAGGGCCTCTGCCCGCTCGCGGATGGGGCGCAGGGTCTTCATCAGTTCCTCAAAGAGGATCCGCTTCACCACCAGGGTGCCAATGCCCGCCTTGCGGTACTCCTCCCTCAGGGCCGCCACCAGCTCCTTGGGGGCGAAGTAGGAGAGGTAGGTGAAGACGATGGTGCGCTCCGGGTCCCCGGGGTCGGAAAGGCGGATCCTCTGGGGGTCGTCGGGAAGGTGGCGGATCTTTTCCCAGATGCTCCTTTCGTCCTCCAAAAGGCCGATGGTGTTCCCTAGGGACTTGCTCATCTTGGCCTTGCCGTCTATGCCTGGCACCCTGGGGGCCTCGGGGTTCAGAAGGGCCTTTGGCTCGGGGAAAGTCTCCCCGAAGAGGGCGTTGAAGCGCCGGGCGATTTCCCGGGTGAGCTCGATGTGCTGCACCTGGTCCTCCCCCACGGGGACGGTGTCCGCCTTGTAGATGAGGATGTCCGCCGCCTGGAGCACGGGGTACATGAGGAGGCCTGACCAGACCGCCTCCTGCTTGGCGGCCTTGTCCTTGAACTGGGTCATGCGGGTGAGGTCCCCCAGGGGGGTGAGGGTGGTGAAGACCCAGGAGAGCTCGGTGTGCTCGGGCACGTGGGACTGGACGAAGAGGGTCACCTTTTCCGGGTTGAGGCCAGCGGCCATGTTCACCAGGGCCGCCTCAAAGGTGCGCCGGGCCAGGGTGGCGGGGTCGTAGGCCAGGGGGTTGGTGAGGGCGTGGTAGTCCACGATGCAGAAGAAAGCCTCCCGCCCCAACCTCTCCCCCAGCTCCACCCACTGCTTGATGGCCCCCAGGTAGTTGCCGATGTGGATCTCCCCCGAGGGCTGGATGCCGGAGAGAACCCGCGTCATGGGCTTAAGTGTAGCAAAAGGGCGAGGCCCCCTTGCGGGGGCCTTCCTGGTGCCGGGGGCGGGACTTGAACCCGCACGCCCTCGCGGGCACACGACCCTGAATCGTGCGCGTCTACCAATTCCGCCACCCCGGCAGACGCAAGGGTCATTGTACGGAAGGCCCTTATCCCCGTCAAGCCCTAGCGCCAAAGGGTGAGGAGGGCCAGGATCACCGCCAGGGCACTGAAGTAGAGCATGAGGCGGTTTAGGGCGGTGTTGATATCCCCCTTTAGCTCCTGGCGCAGGGAAGCCATATCCCCCTCTAGCTCCTGGCGCAGGGAAGCCACATCCCCCTTGAGCTCTTGCCGCAAGGACGCCATCTGCTCCCCAAGACGCCCCTCCAAAGCCCCCATCACCGCCTTGAGCTCCTGGCGTAAGGAAGCCATGTCCCCTTTGAACTCCTGGCGTAAAGAAGCCATGTCCCCTTTGAACTCCTGGCGTAAAGAAGCCATTTCCCCCTTGAGCTCCTGGCGAAGGGTGGCCATCTCCTCCTTAAAGCGCCCCTCGAGGGCCGCCATGTCCCCCTTGAGGTCTTGGCGTAAAACCGCCATGTCATCCTTGAACTCCTGGCGTAGGGCCACAAGTTCCGCCTTGATCTCCTGGCGCAAAAGATCCATGCGGGTTTCCAAAGCGGTAACCCGTTCAGGGAGGGTGGCCATCACCCCTTCCACAATTCCTTCCAACTTGTAGAGGCGCTCCTCCGTGGTCATCTACCCCCAGGCTAGCACAGCACTTGACCCCGGGGCAAAGGAAGCGTAGGCTATAGGACAATGCAGCGGGGCTTTCTGCTAGACCTAGGCCGGGCAGGCCCGGCTTAGGGAAGCCCTGTTGCCTTCCCCCGGGCCCAAAACCCGGGGGATTTTTGCAAGGGAGGGAGCATGGGAAAAACGCTTTACGAAAAAGTCTGGGAAGCGCACGAGGTCAGGAAGCTCCGAAGCGGGCAAAGCCAGCTTTTCATCGACCTGCACCTCCTCCACGAGGTAACGAGCCCCCAGGCTTTCGGGATGCTGAAGGACCTGGGGCTCAAGGTGCGCTACCCCCACCGCACCTTCGCCACCGTGGACCACATCGTCCCCACCCACGACCGCACCGAGCCCTTCCAGGATCCTCTGGCCCAGAGCATGTTGGAGGCCCTCCGGCAGAACACCAAGGAGCACGGGATCACCTTCTTTGACCTGGGAAGCGGGAACCAGGGGATCGTGCACGTGATCGGCCCCCAGCTGGGCCTGACCCAGCCCGGCATGACCATCGCCTGCGGGGATTCCCACACCTCCACCCACGGGGCCTTCGGGGCGGTGGCCTTCGGCATCGGCACCAGCCAGGTGCGGGACGTACTCGCCACCCAGACCCTGGCCGCCAGCCGGCTCAAGGTGCGGCGCATCAACGTGGAGGGGAGGCTCGCCCCCGGGGTCTACGCCAAGGACGTGATCCTGCACATCATCCGCCACCTGGGGGTGAAGGGGGGGTTGGGCTACGCCTATGAGTACGGGGGAAGCACCGTGGAGGCCATGGACATGGAAAGCCGCATGACCCTTTGCAACATGTCCATCGAGGGCGGGGCCCGCATCGGCTACGTGAACCCCGACGAGACCACCTTCGCCTACCTGGAAGGCCGCCCCTATAGCCCCAAGGGGGCGGAGTGGGAGGAGGCCAAAAAGCGTTGGAAAAGTTTCGCCTCCGATCCCGACGCCCATTATGACGACGTGGTCACCTTCCGGGCCGAGGAGATCCCCCCCACGGTCACCTGGGGCATCAACCCCGGGCAGGCGGTGCCCATTGACGGTAGGATCCCCCTCCTGGAGGAGCTTCCCGAGGAAGAGCGCCCCGTGGCGGAAGAGGCCTTGGCCTACATGGGCCTGAAGCCCGGCCAGCCCATCAAGGGGGTGCCCATCCAGGTGGCCTTCATTGGGAGCTGCACCAACGCTAGGCTTTCGGACCTCCGGGAGGTGGCCCGCTTCCTGAAGGGCCACAAGGTCAAGAAGGGGGTTAGGGCCCTGGTGGTGCCGGGCTCGGAGTGGGTGGCCCAGAAGGCCGAGGAGGAGGGCATCGCCGAGGTCTTCCGCGAGGCGGGGTTTGAGTGGCGGAACCCGGGGTGCTCCATGTGCCTGGCCATGAACCCGGACCGCCTGCAAGGGGACGAACTGGCCGCCAGCTCCTCCAACCGCAACTACAAGGGGCGCATGGGAAGCCCCAGGGGGCGCACGGTCCTCATGAGCCCCCTGATGGTGGCAGCGGCGGCGGTGACGGGCGAGATCGCGGACGCCCGCGAGGTGTTTGGGATTGGGAGGTAAGCCATGCTGGAAAAGTTCACCACCATCCGCGGTAAGGCGGTGCCCCTTAGGGGCGAGGACATCGACACCGACCGCATCATCCCCGCCCGCTTCATGAAGGCCCTCACCTTTGAGGGCTTGGGCCAGTATCTCTTCTACGACGAGCGCTTTGACGAAGGGGGCAACCCCAAGCCCCACCCCCTGAACGACCCCCGGTACCGAGGGGCCACCATCCTCCTGGTGGAGGCGGGGTTCGGCTCCGGCTCCAGCCGGGAACACGCCCCCCAGGCCATCAAGCGGGCCGGGTTCAAAGCCCTCATCGGGGAAAGCTTCGCGGAGATCTTCTTCGGCAACGCCACCGCCATCGGCCTCCCCTGCGTGACCCTGGCTCCGGAGGACCTGGAGGTGCTCTTCCAGGCGGTGGAGAAGGACCCGGCCCTCGAGGTGGAGGTGGACCTCCTGGCCAAGGAGGTGCGCTTTGGGGACCGCACCGCCCCCCTCTCCATTCCCGAGGCCGCCCGGGAAGCCCTGGTGGAAGGGCTTTGGGACCCCATCGGGGAGCTTTTGGAAGCCGGGGAGCTTCTGGACGAGTTTGACCGCAGGCTCCCCTACCCCAGGAGGGCGGAATGAAGCTGGCGGTCCTGCCGGGAGACGGCATCGGCCCCGAGGTGACCGAAGCCGCCCTAAAGGTGCTCCGGGCCCTGGACGAGGGCCACGGCCTGGGCCTCGTCTACGAGGTCTACCCCTTCGGCGGGGCGGCCATCGACCAGTTCGGCGAGCCCTTCCCCGAGGTTACCCGCAAGGGGGTGGAAGGGGCGGAGGCGGTGCTCCTGGGGAGCGTGGGGGGGCCCAAGTGGGACAACCTTCCCCGCAAGATCCGCCCGGAAACCGGGCTTCTCGCTTTAAGGAAAAGCCAGGACCTCTTCGCCAACCTGCGCCCCGCCAAGGTCTTCCCCGGCCTGGAAAGGCTTTCCCCTTTGAAGGAGGAAGTGGCCCGGGGGGTGGACTTGCTCATCGTGCGGGAGCTCACCGGGGGCATCTATTTCGGGGAGCCCCGGGGGATGTCGGAGGCCGAGGCCTGGAACACCGAACGCTACTCCCGCCCTGAGGTGGAGCGGGTGGCTAAGGTAGCCTTTGAAGCGGCCAGGAAGCGTAGGAAGCACGTGGTGAGCGTGGACAAGGCCAACGTCTTGGAGGTGGGGGAGTTCTGGCGCAAGACGGTGGAGGAGGTCCACCAAGGCTACCCCGAGGTGGCCCTGGAGCACCAGTACGTGGACGCCATGGCCATGCACCTGGTGAAGAACCCGGGGCGCTTCGACGTGGTGGTCACGGGGAACCTCTTCGGGGACATCCTCTCCGATCTGGCCTCGGTGCTTCCCGGCTCCTTGGGGCTTCTCCCCTCCGCCTCCTTGGGGCGGGGCACCCCGGTTTTTGAACCGGTGCACGGCTCCGCCCCGGATATCGCCGGGAAAGGCATCGCCAACCCCACCGCCGCCATCCTCTCCGCGGCCATGATGCTGGAGCACGCCTTCGGCCTGGTGGAGCTGGCAAGGAGGGTGGAGGACGCCGTGGCCCAGGCCCTCCTGGAGGCCCCCCCGCCGGACCTGGGGGGCAGCGCGGGCACGGAAGCCTTCACAAGGGAGGTCCTCCGCCATCTAAAATAGGGAAAATGCTCCGCCACCGCTTCACCGCCGAGGACTTCCACCGCATGCACGAGGCCGGCATCCTCCCCGAGGACGCCCGGGTGGAACTGGTGAGGGGGGAGATCTTCATCATGAGTCCGGTGGGCAAGCGCCACATGGCGGCAGTCAAACGGCTTATGGATCTCCTTTTTCCCCTGCAGCAGGCGAGGAAAGCCCTTCTGCAGGTGCAAGATCCTCTGAGGCTTTCCCCGGAAAACGAGCCCCAGCCCGACCTCGCCCTCCTCGCCTACCGGGAAGACTTCTACCGCGACAAGGTGCCTGAGGCCCGGGATGCCCTCCTGGTGGTGGAGGTGGCGGACACCTCCTTGGACTACGACCTGAACGTCAAGGTGCCCCTCTACGCCCAGGCTGGGGTGCCGGAGGTCTGGGTGGTGGACCTGGCCCGGGACCGGGTGCACGTCTTCCGCAGGCCCGCCGGGGAGGGCTATGGGGAGCGGGAGGCCCTCGAGGAGGGCGAGCTGGAGGTGCTGGGGCTCAAGGTCCCGGTGAAGGAGGTCCTGCCGTGACCCGCCACAAGATCTCCCTGGAGGAGTTCCACCGCATGGTGGAGGCCGGGGTCTTCCCCGAGGGCTTGAGGCTGGAGCTGGTGGAAGGAGAACTTATGGAGATGAGCCCCATCGGCAAGCGCCATGCGGCCAAAGTGGCCCGGCTCACCGCCCTCCTCGCCCCCCTGGTCCCAGAAAAGGCCATTCTCTTTGTGCAAAGCCCCTTGGTGGTGGGGGAGTCGGAGCTCTACCCCGACCTCGCCCTCCTGCCACCCCGGCCCGACTTCTACGAGGAAAGGCTACCGGAAGGGAAAGACGCCCTTTTGGTGGTGGAGGTCTCCGACACCTCCCTCCGCCACGACCTGGGGGTGAAGGTGCCCCTCTACGCCAAGGGAGGCGTGCCCGAGGTCTGGGTGGTGGACCTGGAAGGCAGGCGGGTTCTGGTGCATAGGGAGCCCAAGGAGGGAGGCTACAAGGAGGTGAGGGCCCTAGGGCCGGGCGAGTCCCTGAGCTTTATGGGGGTGGGGATCCCCGTGGAGGTCCTGCTATGAGAAAGACCCTGATCCTCACCGGGGCAAGCCGCGGGATTGGAAAGGCCCTGGCCCTGGAGCTGGCCAAGGCGGGCTACCACCTGGTGCTGAACGCCCGCTCGGAGAAGCCCTTGCTGGAGGTTCTGGAGGCGGTGCGGGCTTTAGGGGTAAGGGCCGAGGCGGTGGCGGGAAGCGCGGGGAAGGCCGAGGTGGCGGAGGCCCTGGTCAAGAAAGCGGAAGCCCTGGGGGGCTTTTACGGGTACATCCACAATGCCGGGGTCCTGCACCCGGGGCCCTTGGTCTACGAGATCGCCGAGCCCCTCTTCCTGGAAGTGCTGGAGGCCAACCTCCTGGCAGGCTACCAGCTGGCTCGCTTCGCCTACCCCCTCCTGCGGCCCCAGGGGGAAGGTCTGGCGGTCTATGTGGGCTCCGGGGCGGCAGAGTCTAACCTCCCCGGCATCGGGGCCTACGCGGTGGCCAAGGCGGCGGAGGAGCACTTGGCCAAACAGCTTGCCGCCGAGGTGCCGGAAGTGAGCTGTTTCGTCTACCGCCCTGGGGTGGTGGAGACCGAGATGCAACGCCAGGCCCGGGAGGCCCAGGGGAGCGCCGCCCCCGTGCTCCACCGGGTTTTCAGAGGGTACAAGGAGGAGGGCTACCTCCTCACCCCGGAACAGGCCGCCCAGGCGCTGGTGCGCCTTTTGCCGCGGGCGCGCCAGTTCCACGGGAAGACGGCATCCTGGAGGGACGCATGAGATCCGACCGCATCAAGAAGGGACTGCAGCAAGCCCCCGCCCGCTCCATGCTTCGGGCGGTGGGGGTAGGGGACGAGGACTTCGCTAGGCCCTTCGTGGGGGTGGTGAACACCTTCACCGACGGCATGCCCTGCAACTACCACCTGCGGACTTTAGCCCTGGACGTGAAGGCGGGTCTTAGGGAAGCTGGGGTCTTCCCCTTTGAGTTCGGGGCCCCGGCCATCTCCGACGGCATCAGCATGGGCACCCCCGGCATGCGGGCGAGCCTGGTGAGCCGCGAGGTCATCGCCGACAGCGTGGAGCTTGTGGCCCAAGGCTACCTCTACGACGGCATGGCGGTCCTCTCCGCCTGCGACAAAACCATCCCCGGCGGGGCCATGGGGGTGATCCGCAGCGGGGTGCCGGGCATGGTCCTCTACGGGGGGACCATCGCCCCCGGGGAGTGGGGAGGAAGGAAGCTCACCATCGTTTCCGTGTTCGAGGCGGTGGGGCAACGGGCCGCAGGGAAGATCACCGACGAGGAGCTTCTGGCCATCGAAAAGCACGCCATCCCCGGCCCGGGGGCCTGCGGCGGCCAGTATACCGCCAACACCATGGCCATGGCCCTCGAGGCCCTGGGCCTCTCCCCCGTGGGCTACAACGCCATCCCCGCCGTGCACCCGGAAAAGGCCAAGGCCACCCGGGAAGCGGGGCGCATCCTGGCCGAGGCCATTGAACGGGACTGGAAGCCCAAAGACTTCCTCACGCGGAGGAGCTTCCTCAACGGCATCGCCGCCGTGGCCGCCACCGGCGGGAGCACCAACGCCGTGCTCCACCTCCTGGCCCTGGCCAAGGAGGCGGGGGTGGAGCTCTCCTTGGACGACTTTGACCGGGTGTCCCGCAACACCCCGGTCATCGCCGACCTCCGCCCTTGGGGCACCTACACCGCCTGGGAGCTCTACGAGGCAGGGGGCACCGCCTTGGTCTTCCGAAACCTCCTGGAAGCAGGGCTTCTTTACGGGGAGGAAAGGACCCTCACCGGCAGGACCCTGGCCGAGGAGGTGGAACGGGCCTACCGGGAAACGGAGGGGCAGCAGGTGGTCTTCCCCGTGGGGCGCGCCTTAAAACCTCAGGGGGGGCTGGTGGTCCTCAGGGGCAACCTGGCCCCCAGGGGAGCGGTCTTGAAACTGGCCGGCACCGAGCGCACCTTCTTTGAGGGCCCGGCCCGGGTCTTCGACTCCGAGGAAGCCGCCATGGAGAAGGTGCTTAAGGGGGATATCCGCCCCGGGGACGTGCTGGTCATCCGCTACGTGGGACCCAAGGGGGCGCCGGGCATGCCGGAGATGCTCTCCGTCACCAGCGCCCTGGTGGGGGAAGGCCTGGGCCCGGAGGTGGCCCTCCTCACCGACGGCCGCTTCTCCGGGGGCACCCGGGGCCTCATGATCGGCCACATCGCCCCCGAGGCCTTCGTGGGCGGGCCCATCGCCCTCCTGGAGGAGGGGGACCGGGTGCGCATCGACGTGGAAGGGCGCCGCCTGGAGGTCCTCCTGCCCGAGGAGGAGCTGGAAAGAAGGCGGGCCCGCTGGCAGCCCCGCTCCCCTGCCTTCACCAAGGGCCTTTTCGCTCGCTACGCTGCCCTGGTGCGCCAGGCGGACGAGGGAGCGGTCCTGGAAGACCCCCTCTAATACCACCCCGCCTTGGCCCAAGCCAAGGCGGGGGCCCCAGCAAGGGCTCTACGGCCGCTTTACTTGCTCGGGGGTGAGATTCAGTCCCCGGCCCTTTTGCACCTCTTCCGGGGTGAAAGGCTCCCCTTTAGCCCCGAGGACGGCCTTAAGGTGGTTCAGGAGAGCGGCGAGCTCCTCGTTCTTGAGCTGGGCGAAGCCAGGCATCAGCCCCGCCTCGCCCTTCTTGCCGTAAAGGACCACCAAGACCAGGTAACGCCGCCCCTCGGGGGTGGCGAGGAGGGCGGCTACCCCCTGGAGGGACGGGTAGGGCCGCACCCCCTGGGCCTTCTCCCCGTGGCAGACGGCACAGGTCCGGCTCCACAGCCCCTCCACCCCCTGGGCCGAGGCCGCGGAAAGCCCCAAGGCCAGGAAGAAGACGAGGGGAAGAAGCCTTTTCATGGGCCCAGTATAGCCCCTGTCCTAGCCCCCTGCCTTTAGCGGGCCTTCACCTCGGTCCAGACCCGGTCAAAGAGGGCGATGTCTGGGCCCAAATCCTTCAGGTACTCCATCTTGGCCCGCGCCTCCTGTGGGGGGAAGACCGTGGGGTCTTGGCGCATCTCCTCGGGCAGGAGGGGCACCGCCGCCGCCACCGGGGTGGCGTACTGGGTGTACCGGGAAAGGGCGGCGGCGTTTTCCGGCTGGAGAAGGAAGTCCACGAAGCGGTAGGCCAGCTCCTGGGCCGGGCCTCGCTTCAGGACCACCAGGGCGTCGGTCCACAGGGTGCCGCCCTCCTTGGGGAGGGCGTAGCGGAGGCGCTCGTCCTCCTGCCGGGCCTGGAGCACGTCCCCCGAGTAGGCCAGGGCAAGGGCGGCATCCCCCGCCAGGATGCGGTTCAGGGCCTCCACACCCCCGGCGAAGCCCACGGAGCGCCGCTTGGCCTCTATGAGGAGCGCCTTGGCCTTCTCCAGGGCCTGGGGGTCGGTGGTGTTCACCGAATAGCCCAGGTACTTCAAAGCGGCCCCGATGGTCTCCCGCATCTCGTCCAGGAGGAGGAAGGGGCCCACCTGCTGGGCCGGGTCAAAGAGCACGGCGTAGGAGTCCACGCTCCCCTTCACCAGGTCCTCCCGGTAGGCCAGGCCGGTGGTGCCCCAGAGGTAGGGAACGGAGTAGGTGAGGCCGGGGTCGTAAGGGGGATCCTGGAAGAAGGGATCTAGGTTTTTAAGGCCAGGGAGCCTCGCCTTGTCCAGGGGCACGATGAGCCCCTCCCGGGCCATCTGCAGCACGTAGTAGTCCGGAGCCACCACCAGGGAGAACTCCTGGTCCGCCCCCGCCTTCAGCTTGGCCAGCATGGCCTCGGGGGACTCAAAGGTGTCCAGGACCACCTTGGCCCCGGTTTCCGCCTCGAACTTCTTCAGGAGCTCCTCTGGGATGTAGTCCGCCCAGTTCAGGAAGTAGAGGGTAGCTCCCGCCTTAGCCTCTTTGGGGCGCAGGACGAGGAAGCCCACGACCACCAGCAAAAGCAGCACGACCAGGATGCCCGCTCGCTTCATACCCGCCTCCGGCTAAGAGCATACCCGAGGGCCAGGAAGAAGGCGCTGAGACCCACGATAAGGGTGGAGAGGGCGTGGACCTTGGGGCTCACCCCCAGCTTCACGCTGGAGTAGATGTAAAGGGGCAACGTGGTGGCCCCGGGCCCCGCGGTGAAGAAGGTGACCACGAAGTCGTCCAGGGAAAGGGTGAGGGCAAGGAGGGCCCCCGCCGCCACCCCCGGCCAGGCCAAGGGCAGGGTCACGTACCAAAAGGTCTGGAAGCCCCTGGCCCCCAGGTCACGGGCGGCCTCCTCGAGGGCCGGGTCCAGGAGGAGGAGCCTGGAGCGGACCACCAGGGTCACGAAGGCCACCTGGAAGGTGATGTGCCCCAGGATCACCGTGAGGAGGGAGAGCTTGGGAAAGCCCAAGGCCTCCCGGGCAAAAGCAAAGAGGAGGAGGAGGGAAACCCCCATGACCACGTCCGGCACCACCACCGGGATGTAGAGGAGGTAGCGCAGGAAGCCCTTCCCGGGAAAGCGGTAGCGCACCAGGCCCAAGGCCAGGAGGGTGCCCAGGACCGTGGACACCAAGGTGGAGACGAAGGCCACGGTGAGGGTGTTCAGGAAGTACTCCAGCACCCTGGGATCCTGGAAGAGGGCCCGGTACCAGTCCAAGGTGAAGCCGGTGAAGCGCACCCCCCGGCGGCTCTCGTTGAAGGAAAGGGCCACGATGACCAGGATGGGGAGGTACAAGAAGGCGTAGACCAGGAGGGCGTGGAAGGAAAGGAGGCGCCTCATACCAGCTCCTCCAGCCCCCTTTCCCCCTGGATGCGGGCGTAGAGGTAAAGGGAAAGGAGGACAAAGCCCATGAGGAAGACGCCTAAGGCCGCCCCAAAAGCCCAGTCCCGCGTCACGCCGAACTGCTGCTGGATGAGGTTGCCGATGAGGACCACCCGCCCCGCCCCCAGGAGGTCCGCCACCACAAAGGTGCCCATGGCGGGGATGAAGACCAGGACGCTTCCCGCAAAAAGCCCGGGGTAGGTCTGAGGCAAGACCGCATGCAAGAAGGCCCTAACGGGCCTCGCCCCCAGGTCGTAGGCGGCCTCCAGAAGCTGCCAGTCCAGCCTTTCCACGCTGGCGTAGACCGGAAACACGAAGAAGGGCAAGAAGGTGTAAACGGTGGTCAAGAGCACCGCAAAGAAGGAGGGATAGAAGGCGTAAGGCCCGAGGCCGAAAGCCCCTAGGAAGGCGTTCAAGAGCCCCTCCCGCTGCAGGAGGACCAGCCAGGCGTACACCCGGATGAGGAAGTTGGTGAGGAAGGGCAGGAGGAGAAGGAAGAGGAGGAGGTCCCGCTTGGGGTGGCGGGCGATGTAGAAGGCCAGAGGGTAGCCCAGGAGGGCGGAGAGGAGGGTGGACAGGGCCCCCACCAGGAGGCTTTGGGCGAAGGCCTCGAGGTAGAGGGGCTCCAGCACCCGGGCGTAGTTGTGGAGGCCCAAGGGCCCCGAGAGCTCCCCATAGGGCCCCCGGGTGAGGAAGGAGGCCACGAGGACCAAAAGGGTGGGCAGGAGGACGAAAAGGAGAAGCCAAAGCCCCCCAGGCCCTACGGTGACCAAAACCCGGAAGAAGCGCTGGAAGGGGGTGGCGGCCTCATTCATGGACCACCACCAGGTTCTCTGGGGGAAGGTAGCAGAGCACCTCCTCCCCGTAGGCGAACTCCTCGGCCCCCGGCTCCTGCAGGTCCTGGTTCAGGGTGTAGGCCAGAAGCCTTACCTCTCCTGCCCGCAGGTAGTACTGGTTCTCCGCCCCCGTGTAGACGATCTCCTCCACCCTAGCCCGCACCAGGTTCTCCCGGGCAGGCACCCCGTTCCCCAAGGGGTAGAGGCGGATCTTCTCCGGCCGGATCACCAGGAGGGCCTCCCGGGAAAGGGGCTCGCGCAAGCGTAGTGGCCCCAGGGGGGTTTCCGCCCCTTGGGGGTGAGGCCTGGCGGGAAGGAGGTTGGAGCGCCCCAAGAAGTCAGCCACGAAGCGGTTTTTGGGCCGCTCGTAGACCTCGTCGGGGAGGCCCAGCTGCTCGATGCGCCCAGCCCGCATGACCGCAATGCGGTCGGACATGACCAAAGCCTCCTCCTGGTCGTGGGTCACGAAGATGAAGGTCTTGCCCAGGCGCCTCTGGAGCTGCATGAGCTCCACCCGGAGTTCCTGGCGGAGCTTAAGGTCCAAAGCGGAAAGGGGCTCGTCCAAAAGGAGCACCTCGGGCTCCAGCACCAAGGCCCGGGCCAGGGCCACCCGCTGCCGCTGCCCGCCGGAAAGCTCCCTAGGGTAGCGCCTCTCCAGCCCCAGGAGGTCCACGAGCTCCAGCGCCCAGGCCACCTTCCTCTGCACTTCCGCCTGGGGCAGGCCCTTCATGCGCAGGCCAAAGGCCACGTTGGCCTCCACGGTCATGTGGGGGAAGAGGGCGTAGTTCTGGAAGACGGTGTTCACCGGGCGGTCGTAGGGGGGCACCCCCGCCATGTCCTTTCCGGCGATCTCGATGCGCCCGGCATCCGGGGTGTCAAACCCCGCCAGGAGCCTAAGGAGCGTGGTCTTCCCGCAACCCGAGGGCCCCAGCAGGCTGAAGAACTCGCCCCGCCTGACCTCGAGGTCCACCCCGTCCAAGGCCACCACGCCCCCAAAGCTCTTCCTCACCCCGGAAAGGCGCACGAGCACGTCCGCGGCCACGGGGCCTAGTTTAGCAGGGATGGCCTCTGCAACAAGAGTACCCTCAAGGGTGACTCACGTCCAAATCAAAGGAAGCATACCTGATAAGATTTCCCCTTCTGGCCAGCACACGCAACGTATGGGTTCCTGGAGGCGCCACCGTTTCCACCCTCACAAAAAAGTCAGCGGTGGTGTAGGGCGCGCGCACCCTGACCACCACACCCCCTCCAGAAACCCATGGGGGAGGAGTATCCGCTTCCTTTCCCGCCAAGCCCAGGTACACCTCCCCGGAAAATCCCCCTTGTGGACGCAGGATCACGAGAAGTTGCCCCGTTTCCCCTGGCGAAAGGCGCAAAACTGGAGGCGTGACCTCGAGGTCCAGGTCCGGCACTTGCCCACTGCAACCCAGCAACGCCACAAGAAGCGCAGTGAACCATGCCCTCATAAACCCCTCCTATGGAGCCGCACGGTCTCGGTGCACCAACAACACCAGCCCTAACGACAAAAGGGTGGCCATGAGGCTAGACCCCCCGTAGGAGAAAAGGGGCAGGGTGAGGCCGGTGACGGGCATTACCCCCAGGGCCACCCCCAGGTTCACCAGCACCTGGAAGCCCAGCATACCCCCCACCCCGGCGATGAAGAGGCGGTCCGCAAGCCGGGGGCACTCCAGGGCCAGGCCCAAAAGGCGGGTGAGCCAAAGAGCGTAGAGGGCTAAGAGGGCCAGGGTGCCCACGAAGCCCCACTCCTCTGCCCAGACGGCGAAGACGAAGTCCGTGTGGCGGAAGGGGACAAAGCCCAGCTGGGTCTGGGTGCCCTGGCCGTACCCCTTGCCGAAAAGCCCTCCCGAGCCGATGGCGATGGTGGACTGTATCACCTGGAACCCCTGGCCCAAGGGGTCGCGGTAGGGGTCCAAGACGATGAGCACCCGCTCCCGCTGGTAGGGCTTCAGGTTCGGCCAGACCACCGTGGGCACCAAAAGGGCCAGGGCCAGCACCCCCACCAGGAGGTGCTTCCAGGGCAGGCCCCGCACAAAAAGGACGGCCAAGGTCCCGAAGAGCACCACCAGCGTGCCTCCCAGATCGGGCTGGAGCAGAAGAAGCGCCGCCACCGGGGCCACGAAGAGCCCAGGGAAGAGGTAGTCCCAGACCCGGACCACCGAACGGCCTTCCAAGAAGCGGGCCAGGGCCAACACCAACCCCAGCTTGGCCAGCTCCAGGGGCTGGAACTGCAAGGGCCCCAAGACGAACCAGGCCTTAGCCCCGTTGATCTCCTTGCCCACGGCTAAGACCGCCAAGAGTAGCACCAAGGAGAGGGCGTAAAGGGGGTAGGCCAGGGCGAACACCGCACGCCGGGAGAGGAACTGCACCCCCACCGCCAGCAGAAGGCCCAAGGCAAAGGCCGTGATCTGGCGCGGCAGGAGGCTGGGGTCGGGCGCCGCACTTTTCAGGTTGAAAAACCCTAGGACCAGGATGGTCAGGGCGAGGAGGACGAAGCCCCAGTCGTAGGCCAGGAGATTGGGCCGCCTCAAGACCATGGGGCTAGCGCAAGGGGATGTCCGCCACCAGAACCATCTTCTCCCCCCGCTCCTCCAGGGCCACGGAAAGCCCTTCTTCTTGAGCGGGGAAGTAGCGGCGGAGGACCTCCAGGAGGTCCCGCTTCAGGCTCTCCACCAAACCCGGGGAGAGTTTGGCCCGGTCGTAGGCCAGCACCAGCTTGAGCCTTTCCTTGGCCTTATCCTTGCTCTTTCTGCGCCACCACATCAGCGACCCCCGAAGAGCTTGCGGATCACCGCCAGAAGGCCCTGGGCCTCCTCCAGGTTGCGGAAGGGCACCTCTTCCCCCCGGATCCTGCGGGCGGTTTCCAGATAGGCCACCGCCGCCGGGCTGGTGCCCTTCAGGACCAAAGGCTCCCCCTGGTTGGTGGAGATGAGGACCTGCTCGTCCTCGGGGATGATGCCGATGGGCTTGAGGCCTAAGATCTCCACCACGTCCTCCACCGAGAGCATATCCCCCCGGGCCACCATCTTGGGCCTTAGGCGGTTGATGATGAGGAAGTTTTCCCGAATCTCCCGGGCCTCGAGGAGGCCGATGATGCGGTCGGCGTCCCGGACGCTAGAGACCTCGGGGTTCACCACCACCAAGGCCCCTTCCGCCGGGGCGGCGGCGGTCTGGAAGCCCTTCTCGATGCCGGCAGGGGAATCGATGAGAACCCGATCGAAGCCCTCCTCCGTGAGGAGGCGCTGCACCAGCTCCCGGAACCGGGCGGCGTCCAGGGCCTCCTTGTCCTTGGTCTGGGAGGCGGGGAGCAGGAAGAGGTTCTCCACCCGCTTGTCGCGGATGAGGGCTTGGCGCACCTTGGCCCGCCCCTCCAGGACGTCGATGAGATCGAAGACCACCCGGCCCTCGAGGCCCATCACCACATCCAGGTTGCGGAGGCCCACGTCCACGTCGATGACCGCCACCTTCTCCCCCAGCTTGGCCAGAGCCGCACCCAGGTTGGCGGTGGTGGTGGTCTTCCCCACCCCGCCCTTACCCGACGTCACCACTATGGCTTTCGCTTTCACCGCACGCCCTCCTGCGCCACCTCCAATACCTGCTCCAATTCGCGTAAAAACTCCAAAACCCGCTTACCCCGCGGGGTCAGGGTGTATTCTACCCGGGGCGGCACCTCGGGGTAGGCCCGCCGCTCCACGAACCCCAGGAGGTGAAACTCCCTTAGCCGCTCTGCCAGGGTGCGGGGGGAGAGCACCAATAGGCTTTCCAGGTCGGAGAAACGGGAGGAACCCCGGCTCAAGGCAAAGAGGACCTCCGGAGCCCCGCGCCGGGCCAGGACCTTAAGCACCTTGCGGGCGTTCTTGGAGAGGGCCATGGCCTAATGCTATCAAAAGCGGGCGTAGCTATGTCGCCCAAAAGCAAAAGCGCCCCGCGCCTTGTCCCAAACCCCCAAGGCCGCTATCCTGAGGGGGCATGAAGGAGGTCCGGCCCGACTGGAAGGACTACCTGGCCCTGGTGCTGGCGGCCTACAGCCTCCTTTTACCCCCCATTTTCCTGGTTTTGGGGGTGCTCTTCCTCTTCCTACTCCTGGTGCGGATTTTCCTGTAAAACTAAAGCATGGAAGGCCTCTTTGAGTCCTTACCGGAAGGCTACCGGGAACGGCTGGGCCGCCCGGGGGAGTACCCCTTTACCCGGGGCATCTACCCCCGGATGTACCTGGACAGGCTCTGGACCATGCGGCAGTATGCGGGGTTTTCTACCGCGGAGGAGTCCAACGCCCGCTACCGATACCTCCTGGCCCAAGGGCAGACCGGGCTCAGCGTGGCCTTTGACCTCCCCACCCAGCTGGGCCTGGACCCCGACCACCCCATGAGCGTGGGGGAGGTGGGCCGGGTGGGGGTGTCCATCGCCACCCTCGAGGACATGCGCAAGCTCTTTAGCGGCATCCCCCTGGACCGGGTTTCCACCAGCATGACCATCAACGCCCCCGCCATGATGCTCCTGGCCCTCTACCTCCTGGTGGCCGAGGAACAGGGAGTTTCCTGGGACAAGGTTTCCGGGACCGTGCAGAACGACATCCTCAAGGAGTACTTCGCCCGGGGCACCTACATCTACCCTCCCGGGCCCTCCATGCGCCTGGTGACGGACATCTTCGAGTTTTGCGCCCAGCGGGTGCCCAAGTGGAACACCATCTCCATCTCCGGCTACCACATCCGCGAGGCGGGGGCCACGGCGGCCCAGGAGATCGCCTTCACCCTGGCGGACGGCAAGGCGTACGTGCGGGCCGCTTTGGAGCGGGGCCTGGAGGTGGACGCCTTCGCCCCCCGGCTCTCCTTCTTCTTCGCCGCCCACGGGGACATCCTCGAGGAGGCCGCCAAGTTCCGCGCCGCCAGAAGGCTTTGGGCCCGCATTATGCGGGAGGAGTTCGGGGCCAAGGACCCCAAGAGCTGGATGCTCCGCTTCCACACCCAGACCGGAGGCTCCACCCTCACCGCCCAAGAGCCCCTCAACAACGTGGTGCGCACCGCCTACCAGGCCCTGGCGGCGGTGCTGGGGGGCACCCAGAGCCTCCACACCAACGCCTACGACGAGGCCTTGGGCCTGCCCACGGAGAAAAGCGCCCTTCTCGCCCTGCGCACCCAGCAGATCCTGGCCTTTGAAAGCGGGGTCACCCGGGCCGTGGACCCCTTAGGGGGAAGCTTCTACGTGGAGCACCTCACGGACCAGCTGGAGAAGGAAGCGGAAAGGCTTATCCAGGAGATCGATGCCCTAGGAGGCGCAGTGGCCGCGGTGGAGGCAGGATACTTCCAGCGGGCCATCGAGGAGTCGGCCTGGCAGTTCCAGAAGGAGGTGGAGGAGGGACGGCGGGTCATCGTGGGGGTGAACCGCTTCGCTGACCCCAACAGCCCCCTCAACGAGCCCACCCCGGTGCAGCGCATCGACCCCGAGCTCCACGAAAGGCGCAAGCGGGAGCTGGCCGAGTTCAAGGCCAAGCGGGATGGGGAAAGCGTGCGGGTGGGCTTGGAGAACCTGCGCCAGGCCGCCAGGGGGAGCGAGAACCTCTTCCCCTACGTGCTGGAAGCCTTCCGCCGCCGGGCCACCTTGGGGGAGGTCTGCGGGGTCCTGCGGGAAGAGTGGGGGGAGTACCAGCCAGGGAGGTAAGAAGGCCCTGCCTGGGCTCCGTCAGGGCGAGAACCTCCGCAGGGGACCTTCCCAAACCTGCGAAAGAGGGGTACGAAGGAGGTAGGGATGGAAGGCGAGGCCGAACTCTGGAGCTTTTTGGAAAGGCATCTACGGAGCATCTACGAGGGGGACCCCGAGGACTACCGGGCCACCACCCACGAGGAGCTCTCCCTCTACGAGTGGTTCGTGACCCCCCACCGCTTGGACGGCCTGCCCTTCCACCTCTACATGACGGAGCGCCGCTTTGCCACAGGGGGCAGGCCCTACCGCTTGGATCTCTTGGAAAAACGCCTCCAGCGCTACGGGGACGTAGCCATCTTAAGCTACACCCTCCTCCTCACGGTGGAGGAGGAAAGGGGGCTAACCCACCGGGCAGTGAACGAGAGCCGGGTGGCGGTGCGCTTCCCCGAGGGGTGGAAGGTGGTGCACGTGCACAAGAGCCCAGCCCAGTAGCCTCCCAAGCCGAACTGGGTCAAGAAGGGGCCGGGGGTACCCCCGGCCCTGGGCCTGAAAGAAGGCCACGCGCCCATGCACCAAAGCTGGTGGCTTGCCCGTGGCTTCTTTGGGACCCCCGTTGGGGCTTGCGCCCCAACGGGGTACCCTAGGCCCCCTCTTTCAGACGTTCCACCACCGAGCGGTCCTCGAGGGTGGAGGTGTCCCCCTTGATCTCCTTCTCCCCGGCGGCGATCTGCCGCAGGAGGCGGCGCATGATCTTGCCGGAGCGGGTTTTGGGCAAGGCCTCGGTGAAGCGCACCTCATCGGGCCGGGCGATGGCCCCGATCACCTTGGCCACGTGGGCCTTGAGCTCGTCCCGCAAGGCCTCCGAGGGCGCATGCCCCTCCTTCAGGGTCACGAAGGCCACGATGGCTTCCCCCTTCAGGGGGTCAGGGCGGCCCACCACCGCCGCTTCGGCCACCGCCGGGTGGGCCACCAGGGCCGACTCGATCTCCATGGTGCCCAGGCGGTGCCCCGCCACGTTCAAGACGTCGTCCACCCGGCCCAGAATCATGTGGTAGCCGTCCTGGTCCCGCCGGGCCCCGTCCCCGGTGAAGTAGACCCCGGGGTGCTGGCTGAAGTACTGCTGGAGGAAGCGCTCGGGGTCACCCCACACCGTGCGGAGCATGCTGGGCCAGGGGCGGGTGATGCAGAGGTGCCCACCCTCGTCGGGGTTCTCTACGGGCTTGTGCTCAGAATCCAGGATCTCGGGCTTCACCCCGAAGAAGGGCTTCCCCGCATGCCCAGGCTTCATGGCGTGGGCCCCGGGCAGGGTGGTGATCATGATGCCCCCGGTTTCCGTCTGCCACCAGGTGTCCACGATGGGGCACCGCCCCTTGCCGATGACGTTGTAGTACCAAAGCCAAGCCTCGGGGTTGATGGGCTCCCCCACGGTGCCCAGAAGGCGCAAGGAGTCCAGGCGGTGCTTCAGGGGCCAGCCTTCCCCCCACTTCATGAAGGCGCGGATGGCGGTGGGGGCGGTGTAGAGGATGCTCACCCCGTACTTATCGGTGATCTGCCAGAAGCGGTCGGGCTCGGGCCAGTTGGGAGCCCCCTCGTACATCACGGTGGTGGCCCCGTTCAGGAGGGGGCCGTAGACCACGTAGGAGTGCCCGGTGATCCAGCCCACGTCCGCGGTGCACCAGTACACATCCTCGTCCTTCAGGTCAAAGACCAGCTTGGTGGTGAGGTAGACGTAGGTCATGTAGCCGCCCAGGGTGTGGAGAACGCCCTTGGGCTTCCCCGTGGAGCCCGAGGTGTAGAGGATGAAGAGGGGCTCCTCCGCCTCCATGGGCTCCGCCTCGCAGCGGTCTGAAGCCGCCTCCATGAGCTCGTGCCACCAGTGGTCCCGGCCTGGGGTCCAGGGCACCTCCTCCCCGGTGCGGCGGACCACCACCACGTGCTCCACGCTGGGGGCCTCCTTGAGGGCCTCGTCGGCGTTCTGCTTTAGGGGTACCACCTGGCCCCGGCGGTAACCCCCGTCGGCGGTGATAAGCACCTTGGCCTCGGCGTCCTTGATGCGGTCGGCCAGGGCCCCGCTGGAAAAACCCCCAAAGACCACGGAGTGCACCGCCCCGATGCGGGTGGCGGCCAACATGGCGATGGCCGCCTCGGGGATCATGGGCAAATAGATGGTGACCCTATCCCCCTTCTTCACCCCCAGGCGCTTCAGGACGTTGGCGAACCGCTGCACCTCCCGCCAGAGGTCGTGGTAGGTGAGGACCCTTTCCTCCCCCGGCTCCCCCTCCCAGATGAGGGCGGCCTTGTTCTTGCGCCAGGTGGCCACATGGCGGTCCAGGGCGTTGTAGGAGAGGTTGGTCTTGCCCCCCACGAACCACTTGGGGTGGGGCAGATCCCCCTCCAGCACCTTCTGCCAGGGCTCAAACCAGTGGAGCTCCGAGGCCACCCGCCCCCAGAAGCCCTCGGGGTCTTTGAGGCTTTCCTCGTAGAGGCGCTGATACTCCTCCTCGCTCTTGATGTGGGCCTGCTGGCGGAAAGCTTCGCTGGGGTAGAATACCCGCTCCTCCTTGAGCACGCCTTCAATCCGGTCCATCTCCCCCTCCTTTGGCCCCGAGGATAGGCCGCTCCCGGTGCGGGGTCAAGAAAAAGAGGGTTTTTCACCATTTGCCAAAGGGTGTCTTTCTTGACAAGGGGCGGCTACCCTGCGGAAGATGAGCCCACCATGGCCAGGAAAAGAAGCCTCTCCACCGTCCAGGCAGCCTTGCGCATCCTGGCCTACCTGGCTGAGCACCCCGAGGGGGTGGAGGTGAAGGAGGTGGCCCGCCTCCTGGGCAAAAGCCTCTCCACCGCCTACGCCCTCTTGAACAGCCTGGCGGAGGAGGGATTTGCTGTGAAGACGGAGCGGGGCTACCGCCTCGGCACCACCAAGCCGGTGCCCGTGGAAAGCCCCAGGGGTCCCTACCTGGGCGAGGCCCTGGAGGAGCTTTACCTGCGCACCCGGGAGAGGTGCTACTTGGCCCTCCTCACCCCCGAAGGGGTGCGTCTCAAGACCCGGGGGCGGCAGGGCCAGCCCCACCCCTTGGGGGACACCCTTCCCGAGGAGGTCCACGCCCTGGCCCTGGGCAAGGTGCTCCTGGCCTTCGGAGCCCTGCCCCTTCCCCCCTTGCGCCCCCGCACCCCCTACACCCTCACCGATCCCCTGGCCCTCGAGGAGGAGCTCAAACGGGTGCGGGAGTCAGGGCTGGCGGCGGAGATGGAGGAGTACGCCCCCGGGCTTTCCGCCCTGGCCGCTCCCCTCTTCGGGCCCCGGGGGGAGCTTCTGGGAGCCCTGGGGGTGGTGGTGCCCGCCAGGCGGTTCCCCTTCGCCTTTAGCCGCCTGGCCCGGGCCCTCTCGGAGGTAGCCCAGGTTTCCCCCCATCTAAGCCCCCCCGAGCCCCCCAGTTTGGCCCCACCCCCAGAACCCAGCCTGCGGGTGGAGGCCGTCGAACCCCCCCGCACCCTCCGGGAGGAGGCCAACCTACAGGACTACGCCGAGGCCTACCGGGCGAGCCTCGAGGACCCCGAGGCCTTCTTCGGCCCCTTCGCCCGGGAGTTCTTATGGGAAAGCCCTTGGAAAGAGGTCTACGACCCGGAAAACCGCCGCTGGTTCGCGGGCGGGCGCACCAACGCCGCCCTAAACGCCCTGGACCGCCACCTGCCGCAAAGGGCCCAGCAGGTGGCCCTCCTCACCCTGGACGGGGAAGGCCGCCTGGAGAAGTGGACCTACCGCGAGCTCCATGACCTCTCCCGCCGCCTGGCGGGAGTCCTCCAGGCCCTGGGGGTGCAGGCGGGGGACCGGGTGGCCCTGTACCTGCCCACGGGGGTGGAAGCCGCTTTGAGCCTCCTGGCCCTGGCCCGCCTGGGCGCAGTGCACGTGGCCCTGCCGGTGGGCCTCGGCCCCGAGGCCCTGCGGGAAAGGCTGGTACAGAGCAAAGCCCGGCTCCTCATCGCCGCGGATAGCTACTTCCGCCGGGGACAGGCTATCCCCTTGCGCCCCGTGGTGGAGGCGGCGGTCCACGGGCTGGACCTCCCCATCCTGTGGCACCCCCGGGGCACCACCGAGTTCCTGGAACGGGCGTCGGAAGGAAGGTCGGTGGAGGCGGTGCCCGTGGAGGCCCATCACCCCCTCTTCCTCCTCTACACCTCGGGCTCCACAGGAAAGCCCAAGGGGGTGGTCCACGGCCACGGCGGGTACATGGTGGGGGTGGCCTGGGCCCTGCGGTACCTCTTTGACCTGAAGCCGGGGGAGGTCTTCCACACCACCGCCGACCTCTTTTGGGTGGTGGGCCACTCCTTCGGCCTCTACGCTCCCCTCCTCCTGGGGGGAACCAGCCTCCTGGTGGAGGACCGGCCCGACCACCCCAGCCCCGCCGCCTTCTACGAGAGGCTTGGGCGCCTGGGCGTGGACGTCCTCCTCACCTCCCCCACGGTCCTCCGGCTCCTCCGGCGCCACGGGGAGGCCCGGCCCACCGCCTTGCGCCTGGTGGGCAGCGTGGGGGAGGCCCTGGCCCCCGAGGTCTGGCGCTGGGCCCAGGAAAACCTGGCCTGGCCCCTGGACAACTGGTGGCAGACGGAGCTCGGGGCCCCGGCCCTGGCTACCCCCCTTGCCCTTCCCGCCAAGCCGGGGTTCGTGGGGGTGCCCCTGCCGGGGGTGGAGGCCCGGGTGGTGGACGCCGAAGGCCGGGTCCTGCCCCCGGGGGCCAAGGGCCACCTGGTCCTCCTGCGAACGGGCCCCGCCCACATGGTGGACCTCCTGGGGGGGGAAAGCCCCTGGCGCGGGGGCCTCTACTGGACAGGGGACCTAGCCACCTGGGACGAGGAAGGCTACTTCCGCATCCTGGGGCGCACAGACGAGGTCATCAAGGTGGGGGAGGCCCGGCTCGGCACCGCCGAGGTGGAGGCCATCGCCCTCACCCACCCCCAGGTGGCGGAGGCCGCGGCCATCGGCCTTCCTGGGGAGGAGGGGGAGGAGATGGCGGTCTTCGTGGTGCCCAAGAAGGAGGTGCCCGAGGAGCTCAAGCCCCTCCTGGCGGAAAAGCTCAAGGGGCACCTCCTGCGCCACCTGGGCCCGGTGCCCCCACCCCGGATCTACTTCACGGAAAGCCTTCCCCGAACCCGCAGCGGCAAGATCCTGCGGAGGCTTCTGAAAGCAGAGCTTTTGGGCATGGACCCGGGGGACACCTCGGGCCTGGAGGAGGGATATGGCACTGGAAAAGCTTCTTAAGGAGGAGGAGCGGCTTTGGGCTCCGGAAGGCCTCAGGCGACAGGCCAACCTGCAGGACTTCGCCGGGGAGTACCGCAGGAGCCTGGAAGACCCAGAGGGCTTCTGGGGGGAGTGGGCCAGGAGGTTTTACTGGGAGAAACCCTTTGAACGGGTGCTGGAGTGGAACCTTCCCGAGCACCGCTGGTTCCTTGGAGGCACCACCAACGCGGTCTACAACGCCCTGGAGCGGAACGTGGAAAGGGGCCTGCGCAACAAGGTGGCCCTCATTTACCTCGCGGAGGACGGCCGGGAGGAGAAGCTCACCTACGGGGAGCTTCTGGACCGGGTGCGCCGCTTGGCCACGGGGCTTAGGCGCCTGGGGGTAGAGAAGGGGGACCGGGTGGTCATCTACATGCCCCTGACCCTCGAGGGCGTCCTCTCCATGCTGGCCACCGCCTACCTGGGGGCCATCCACAGCGTGGTCTACGCGGGGCTCGGGGTGGCCGCCCTTAGGGAGCGCATCCTGGACGCGGGGGCCAAGCTCCTCATCGCCGGAGACGTGAGCTACCGGAGAGGCAAGGGGGTGGACCTCCGCTCCATCGTGGAGGAGGCCATTCGGGACCTGCCCCTAAAGGTGGTCTGGTTCCAGCGGGCCTTCCGGACCGAGCTTCCCGAAGGGCATTACGACTTCCAGGAGATCCTTTGGGGAAGCGCCCCCGAGGCCCGGGCGGAGATGGTGGACGCGGAGCACCCCCTCTTCATCCTCTACACCTCGGGCTCCACGGGCAAGCCCAAGGGCGTGGTGCACGTGCACGGGGGGTACATGGTGGGCACCACCTACCACCTGCGCACCTTCTTTGACGTGAAAGACGACGACGTCTACTGGGCCACCAGCGACATCGGCTGGATTGTGGGCCACTCCTACATCGTCTACGCCCCCCTTCTGGAGGGGGTGACCAGCGTCCTCAGGGAGGGCGCCCCCGACTACCCCGACCCTGGGGCCTTCTGGCAGGCGGTGGAGCGCCACCGGGTAAACGTGATGTTCACGGCCCCCACGGCGGTGCGCCTCTTCATGAAGTTCGGCCCCGAGTGGCCCAAGAGGTACGACCTCTCCTCCTTGCGCCTCGTGGCCGTGGCCGGGGAGCCCTTGAACCCCGAGGCCCTGCGCTGGGCTTACACGCACCTGATGGAAGAGGGCCAAAGGGGCTTTGTGGCCGACAACTGGTGGCAAACGGAACTGGGGGGGCCCACCCTGGGCACGCCTCTCACCCTCCCCGCCAAGCCGGGCTTCGCCGGGGTGGCCCTTCCCGGGGTGGAGGCGGCGGTGGTGGACGAGGACGGGAAGCCGGTACCCCCGGGCCAGGGCGGGCTTTTGGTGCTCAAGCGCCCCTTCCCCCACATGATGCGCACCGTCTGGGGCAACCACGAGCGGTACCTGCAGTACTGGCGGGAGGTGCCGGGGGGCGTGTACGCCGCCGGGGACGTGGCCAGCCGGGACGAGGAGGGCTACTTTAGCGTTCTCGGGCGGGCGGACGACGTCCTGAACGTGGCGGGGCACCGCATCGGCACCGCGGACGTGGAAAGCGCCCTGGTCTCCCACCCCGCCGTGGCTGAAGCCGCCGTCATCGGGGTGCCCGACCCCCTCAAGGGGGAAGCCATCAAGGCCTTCGTGGTCCTTAGGCTGGGGGAGAGCCCTTCCGAAGAGCTCAAGGAAGGCCTCATCGCCCACGTGCGCCGGGAGCTGGGCCCCATCGCCACCCCCTCGGAGGTGGTCTTCCTGGACAAGCTCCCCAAGACCCGGTCAGGAAAGATTTTGAGGCGGCTCCTTAAGGCCCAGGAGCTGGGGAAAGACCCCGGGGACCTCTCCACCCTCGAGGAGTAGCCCCCTCTCTCCTGGGGGGCGGGGTTTCCCCACCCCCTTTTCTTGGGAAACCCCGCCTTTTTCGCATGCCCGCAAAGCCAAGGTTTCTTGACACCCCCCTCATCCTTCCCTAAGATGGCCGCCAACCGCGAGGGAAGCCAAAAGTAGGAGGCGCAAAAGGCGCTTCCCAAGCGGGGGAGGGAGTTATGGAGAAGGCGACGGAGTACTGGAAGGCCAACACCTCGCTCATACGAAACCTGCTCCTCATCTGGGCTTTGGTTTCGTACGTCTTCGGCATCCTCCTGGTGGAGCCCTTAAACGGCATCCGCCTGGGAGGGGTTCCCCTGGGCTTCTGGTTCGCCCAGCAAGGGAGCATCTACGTCTTCGTGGTCCTCATCTTCTACTACGCCTGGAGGATGGACCAGCTGGACCGGCACTACGGGGTGCACGAGTAGGGGTGGAGCATGAGCGTTGAGACCTGGACCTACCTCATTGTGGGCATCACCTTCGCCGCCTACATCTACATCGGCTACGCCTCGAGGGTGCGGGAGACCGCGGGGTTCTACGTGGCAGGGCGCGGGGTGCCCGCCATCGCCAACGGGGCGGCCACCGCCGCCGACTGGATGTCCGCCGCCAGCTTCATCTCCATGGCGGGCCTCATCTCCTCCATGGGCTACGACGGGGCGGTGTACCTCATGGGCTGGACCGGGGGCTACGTGCTCCTGGCCCTCCTCCTGGCCCCCTACCTGCGCAAGTACGGCAAGTACACCGTGCCCGACTTCATCGGCGACCGCTACTACTCCCACACCGCCCGGGCGGTGGCGGCCATCGCCACCATCTTCATCTCCCTCACCTACGTGGCCGGGCAGATGCGGGGTGTGGGCATCGTCTTCAGCCGCTTCCTCCAGGTAGACATCGCCACCGGGGTGATCATCGGGGTAGCGGTAGTGGCCTTCTTCGCCGTGCTGGGCGGCATGAAGGGCATCACCTGGACCCAGGTGGCCCAGTATTCGGTGCTCATCATCGCCTACCTGATCCCGGCCATCGCCATCGCCAACGTGCTCACCGGCAACCCCATCCCTCAGCTGGCCTTCACCTTCAGCGACCTGGTGAGCCGCCTCAACCAAATCCAGGTGGACCTGGGCTTCACCGAGTACACCAAGCCCTTCCAGGGCAAGCCCATGATCGACATCCTGGCCATCACCCTGGCCCTGATGGTGGGCACCGCCGGGCTTCCCCACGTGATCATCCGCTTCTACACCGTGCCTGACGTGCGCTCGGCCCGCTACTCTGCCGGCTGGGCCCTCCTCTTCATCGCCCTCCTCTACACCACGGCCCCGGCGCTTGCCGCTTTCGCCCGCTACAACCTCATCTCCACCCTGAACGGCAAGACCCTGGAGGAGGTGCGCCAGATCGAATGGGTGGCCAAGTGGGAAAAGACCAAGCTCCTGGCCTTCGTGGACAAGGACGGGGACGGCAAGGTCACCATCGCCCCGGGGCGGGCCTTCACCCTCAAAGGAGGCAGGCCGGACTTCAACACCCCGGACGAGAAGAGCAAAAACGAGGTCCACTTGGACAACGACATCATCGTCCTCTCCACCCCGGAGGTGGCCCGCCTCGCCCCCTTCGTGATCGCCTTGGTGGCGGCGGGCGGTCTGGCCGCGGCCCTCTCCACGGCGGCAGGGCTCCTTCTGGCCATGTCCAGCGCCATCTCCCACGACATCTACTACCGCATCTTCCGCCCCAACGCCACCGAGGCCCAGCGCCTTTTGGCGGGGCGCATCGTGATCCTCCTGGCGGTGATCCTGGCCGGCTACTTCGGGGTGAACCCCCCCGGCTTCGTGGCCCAGGTGGTGGCCTTCGCCTTCGGCCTGGCGGCGGCCAGCCTCTTCCCCGCCATCCTCTTGGGCATCTTTGACAAGCGCATGAACCGGGAGGGGGCCATCGCCGGCATCCTGGTGGGCCTCATCTTCACCGCGGTCATGATCGGGATGATGCGGGCGCCGCAGATCTTCGGGGCCCCGGCCCCGGTGATCCCCAACCTTTTCGGCATCAGCGCCGAAGGGGTAGGCGTTATCGGCATGATCCTGAACTTCATCGTGGCCTACGTGGTCTCCCGGGCCACGCCTCCGCCTCCGGAGCACATCCAGCACCTGGTGGAGGAGATCCGCGTCCCGAGGGGGGCAGGCCAGGCGGCGGAACACTGAGGTGAAAGGGGGGCGCAGGCCCCCCTAAAATGCCCCTATGCTCCTCCTTTACCTGCGGTTTTACCTGGGAAGCCTGGTGGCGCTTTTTGGCTTCTACCTCTCCGGCCACTACCTCCTGGCTCTCCCCTTCCCCACCCCGGCCACCCTGTTCCACCTGGCCTTGGGGACCCTGGTGGGGATGGGCCTGGGGGTGCTCTACCACCGGCTCTGGCCCCTGCCCCCGCCGGGGCTTGCCCGGGTGGTGCGGCTCTTCGTTCTCCTGCCCCCGGCCTTCATGCTGGGGATTGGGCTTCTTGTGCTGCTCCAGGCCCAGGTGGCGTTGCACCTCCTGGTGCCCCTCCTGGCCTGGCTAACCCCGGACTATGGACCCAAGAACGCTTCCACCCCTGAGCGCCCTTCCCGAGGCTGAGCGGGAGGCCCTGCTGGCGGAGGCCCAGGAAGGGGTCTACCCGCCAGGCCACCGCTTTTTGGAGCAGGGGGGGGCACCCGCCCGGGGGCTCTACCTGGTCCTCGAGGGGGAGGTCGTCCTCCTGGACGGCGAGGAACCGGTGGGCACCTTGGGGCCTGGGGAGTTCTTCGGCTTCCCCTCCCTCCTCTCCGGGGAACCCCCCGCCTTCGGTGTGGAGGCCCGGGGACCAGTGAGGGTCCTAACGTTTCCGGAAGAGGCCTTCCGCAGGCTCCTCACCCACCCTGAGGCGGGCCGCTTCTTCGAGCACGGGCTCTGGGAGCGGGTCCGGCTCAAAGCCGCCCCGGACCTCTCCCTCTTCGCCCCCGTGGGGCGGCTCGTGCGCAAAGCGCCCATCTTTATCTCCCCCTCGGCTACGGTGGCGGAGGCGGCCCAGGTCATGCGGCGGGAGGGGATCTCCAGCCTGCTGGTGGCCGGGGAGCCCCCCGGCATCCTCACCGACCGGGACCTGCGCAACCGGGTGCTGGCGGAAGGCCGCCCCTCCAGCACCCCGGTGCGGGAGGTCATGAGCGCCCCCCTCTTCGCCCTGCCGGCGGAGACCCCCCTTTACGAGGCGGTGGCGGCCATGGTGGAAAGGGGCATCCACCACCTCCCCCTCCTGGAGGGGGAACGGGTGGTGGGGGTGGTGACCCACACCGATCTGGTGCTGAGCCAGGCGCAAAGCCCCCTTCTCCTCCTGCGGCGCATTGAGCGGCTGGAGCTGGAGCGGTACAGCCTCGAGGTGGCCTCCCTGGTGGAGGCCCTCTTCCAAAAGGGCCTGGGCGGGGTGGAGATCGGCCGGGTGGTGGCCTCCTTGAACGACGCCCTCGTCCGCCGCCTGGTGAAGGAGGCGGAGGCCGCCTTGGGCCCTCCCCCCACCGCCTACGCCTTCATGGTCTTCGGCTCGGAAGGAAGAAGAGAGCAAGCCCTGCTCACCGACCAGGACAACGCCCTGGTCCTGGCGGAAGCGGGGCACGAAGGCTACTTCCAGGCCCTGGCAGAGCACGTGGTGGGAGGGCTGATCCGCGCCGGTATCCCCGAGTGTAAGGGCGGGTACATGGCCACCCGCTGGCGGATGCCCCTTTCCGAATGGACGGCCACCTTCCGCAAGTGGATGGAGGCCCCTGAGCCCCAGGCCCTCCTGGAAACCCAGATCTTCTTCGACCTGCGCCAAGCGGCGGGCAGCCTCTCCCTGAGGCCCCTGGAGGAAACCTTCCTGGAGGAAAGCCGCAAAGGCGTCTTCCTCTACCACTTGGCCCAGGCCAGCCTGGCCTTCCGCCCGCCCCTGGGCCTGTTCGGCCGGGTGCGCACCGAGGAGGGGTTCGTGGACCTCAAGCGTCACGCCCTGGCCCCCATCGTCTCCCTGGCCCGGCTCTACGCCCTGATGGCCGGAAGCCTGGCTAAGGGCACCCCAGAGCGCCTGGAGGCCGCCGCAGCCGGGGGTACCCTGAGCCGGGAGGGGGCGGAACGCCTGGCCGAGGCCTTCCGCTTCTTCTTCGCCTTGCGCCTGGCCCACCAGCTCCGGGCCCTAAAGGAGGGGAAGGCAGTGAGCAACCGGGTGCTCTGGTCCTCCCTCTCCCCTGGGGAGAGGCGGGAGGCCCTCGAGGGCTTCCGGATCATCGCCGAGGTGCAGGAGAGCACGGCAAGCCGCTTCCAGTTGCGATGAAGGAAAAGGCCCTAGCCCTCTTTTTCCTGGCCATCCTCCTCTTCCTGCTGCCTCTAGACCTCCTCTTCCGCCAAACCGAGGGCCCCTGGGGGCTTCCGCCCCTTTACCTTTACCTCTACGGAGCCTGGGGCTTCGTGGTCCTCCTGGCCTACCGCTTCTTTCGCAAGCCATGAGCCCCTCCCTTCTCCTCACCAGCCTCGCCCTCTACCTGGGCCTCCTCTTCCTGGTGGCCCTCCTGGGCGAAGGCCGGGGCAAGGCCCTGGCCCAGGGCCCGTGGGCTTACGCCCTTTCCCTAGCGGTCTACGCCACTGCCTGGACCTTCATGGGAAGCGTGGGCCGGGCGGCCACGGAAGGAGCCACCTTCTTGCCCATCTACCTAGGGCCCACCCTGGTCCTTCTCTTTTGGCCCCTCCTTCACGGGCGGCTACTCCAGCTGGCCCGCGCCCACCGCCTCACTTCCTGGGCGGACTTCCTCTTCCTACGCTACCGCCATCCCCTTCTGGGCCCCCTGGCTGCAGCCTTCCTGGTGGTGGGCCTCCTCCCCTACCTTGCCCTACAGCTCAAGGCCATCGCCCAGGCCTTCCTCTTCCTCAGCGGGGAGAAGGAGCCCTTGGCCGATGTGGCTTTCCCCACGGCCCTCTTCCTCGCCCTCTTCGCCATCCTCTTCGGCACCCGCCGCCTGGACCCCTCGGAGCGGCATCAGGGCCTGGTGTTGGCGGTGGCCTTCGAGTCCCTGGTAAAGCTCCTGGCCTTCCTCCTGGTGGGGGTAACGATGCTCTGGAGCCTGGGGAACCCCTTCCCTCAGGCCCAGAGTCGCCCTGAGCTGGCACCCCTGCTTCTCCCTCCCGAGGGGCTTGCGGGATACCTGGCGTGGGTGAGCCTGATTCTCCTCTCCGGCCTGGCCTTCCTCTTCCTGCCCCGGCAGTTCCACGTGAGCGTGGTGGAAAACGTGGACCCCAAGCACCTCCCCCTGGCGGCCTGGGCCTTCCCCCTTTACCTCCTCCTCATCAACCTGCCGGTGCTGCCCCTGGCCCTTCTGGGCCGGCTCCACCTGCCTGGAGAAAACCCCGACCTCTACGTCCTGGCCCTCCCCCTGGAGATAAGCCCTCTCCTGGCCCTCCTGGCCTTCCTAGGGGGGGTTTCCGCGGCCACAGCCATGGTGGTGGTGGAAAGCCTGGCCCTCTCCATCCTGATTTCCAACCACCTTCTCTCCCCCCTTCTCCTCCGCTACCGCGCCCTGGGCAGCCTCCTCCTGTGGCGGCGGCTGGCCATCTTGCTGGTGATGCTCCTGGCCTACCTTTACTTCCGCCTGGCGGGGGAGGCCTACGCCCTGGTGGGCATGGGCCTCATCTCCTTTGTGGCCGTGGCCCAGCTGGCCCCGGCCAGCCTTCTTGGCCTCTTCTGGAAAGGAACCACCCCGCAAGGGGCCCTGGCGGGCCTCCTTGGGGGCACGGCCCTTTGGGCCTACACCCTTTTCCTCCCCGCTCTAGCCCGCTCGGGCTGGCTCCCCAAGGGCTTCCTGGAGGGCCCCCACCCCCTCCTCAGGCCCGAGGGGCTTTTGGGCCTCTCCGGCCTGGACCCCGTCACCCACGGTTTCCTAGCGAGCCTCACCCTCAACCTGGCCCTCACCCTGGGGGTATCCCTCTTCACCCGGCAGGAAGCGCCCTCGAGGGACCGCACGGGGGAGGTGGAGGAGTTGGCCGCCCTTTTGCGGCGCGTCCTTGGCCCGGAAGCTGGCGAAGCCTTCCTGGAGCAGGCCACGGGGCTACGAGGGCCGGAGGCCGCGGCCTTGGCGGAGGCCTGGCTGGCGGGGTCAGTGGGACCCGCCACCGCCCGGCTTCTCCTTCTCTCCGCTACCCGGGAGGCCCCACCCCAGGCCCTGCGGGAGGAGGTGGAGGCAGCCGCCCGGGAGTCCAGGGCCCTCAGGACCTACGCCGAGGCCCTGGAGGCGGCAAGAAAGGAGCTTTCCGAAGCCTACGAGCGGTTGAAGGCCCTGGACCAGGCCAAGGATGAGCTTCTGGCGGCGGTTTCCCACGAGCTCAAGACCCCCCTGACCTCGGTGCGGGCCCTGGCGGAGATCCTCGAGGCCCACCCCGACCTGCCCGAGGAGGAGCGCCGCCGCTTCATCGCTCTCCTGGCCAAGGAGGCCGCCCGGCTCTCCCGCCTGGTGGACCAGGTTCTGGCCTACACCCGCTTGCAGGCGGGCCTGCCCCCCGCTTTAGCCCCCACAGACCTCAAGGGCCTGGCGGAGGAGGCCTTGGCTTTGGTCAAGCCCCTCAGCCTGGAAAGGGGCGTTAACATGGAGGAGGCTTTGGAAGCAGTCCACGCCCCAACCGACCGGGACCGCGTACTCCAGATCCTCTTGAACCTGCTGCACAACGCCCTGCGCCACGCGCGAAGGCGGGTGCGCCTGGAGCTTCACCGGAGGAACGGGGAGGCCCTCTTTCGCGTGGTGGACGATGGCCCTGGGGTGCCCGAGGAGGCGAGGCCACGGGTGTTTGAACCCTTCCAAAGCTTCTCCGGCGGAACCGGGCTGGGCCTATTCCTGGCCCGGCGGCTGGTGGAGGGGTTGGGAGGGAGAATCTGGCTGGAGAACGGCAACGGAACCACCTTTGCCTTCACCCTACCCCTGGAGGTGAGCCATGAGGATCCTGGTGGTGGACGACGAGGAGAGCATCCTGGTGCCCCTGGAGTTCCTCCTGAAGAAGGCGGGGCATGAGGTGACCTTGGCCCGGACGGGGGAGGAAGCCCTGGCCCATCTGGGGACGGGGAGCTTTGACCTGGTGGTGCTGGACCTGATGCTGCCCGGGTTGGACGGCTTCGCGGTTCTGGAGCACCTGCGGGGGCTTCCCACCCGGCCTAAGGTCCTGGTGCTCACCGCACGGGGGCAACAGGCGGACCGGGCTAAGGCCCTGGCCTTGGGAGCGGAGGCATTTTTACCAAAACCCTTTAGCATCCAGGAGCTTTTGGCTCAGGTGCAAAGTCTTGGGGAGGAAGGATGAGAGAAAGCCTGCGCTTCCTGGGCGCCCTCCTCCTGGGCCTCCTCCTGGTGGGGGGCGCGGTGGCCTTGGGCCTCTTTCTGCTCCTGCAGGGGGAAGAGGGCCTGAGGCAGGAGCTCTTGCGGGTAGCCAAGGCCAAGCTTCCCCTTCTGGGCTTCGTGGTCCTCCTCTTCACCCTGGTCCTGGCCGCCCTCCTCCACCCCCTCTTCCTGGGCTACCTGGCCGCTAGCCGGGCCTTGGGCCAGGAGGCAGAGGTTGTCCTGGCCAATCCCGGCCACCGCCTGCGCCTCAGGGGGCCCTTTGAACTCCAGGCCCTGGCAAGCCTCATCAACCGCCTGGCCGCGGAGAAGGAGGCCTTGGAACAGGAGGTGGCCGCCAAGATCGCCGAGGCCAAGGTCATCTCGGAGCAGGAGCGCGAGACCCTAGCTGCCCTCATCGGCCACCTCCCCCAAGGGGTGGTGCTCGCTAACCCTCGAGGCCAGGTGCTCCTCTACAACTCCACCGCCCGGCGGCTCTTGGGCGAGGGCCTGGGGGTGGGCAAAAGCCTCTTCGGCCTTCTGGACCGGGGCCTCTTGGCCCACGCCCTAGCCCTCCCGGAGGAGCGCTTTCTCACGCAAGGACCCAAGGGCCCCCTCCGCTTGCAGGTGGTGCCCCTGGAAGGGGAAGGGGGGTTCTTGGTGCTCCTGGAGGAGGGCAAGGAAGAGGGGGGCCTCGAGGGGAACACCCTGCACCGCTTGAAAGACAAGCTCGCGGGAATCAAGGCCCTGGTGGAAGCCTTAAGGGAAGAGGCTACCCCCCACCTCCAGCCCCTTCTGCAGGCGGCCCAGACCACGGCGGACGAGCTGGCAGCCCTGGTGGCCTCCCTAAGTCCCCCGCCCCAGGCGGCGGAGGTGCTGGCGGAGGACCTCTGGCCCCTCCTCTCCCAGGCCCTGGAACGGGAGGTGGGGGTTTCCCCAGGGATGTCCTTGGAGGAGGAGGCAAGGGGGCTGTTGGTTCAGGCCAACACCTACGCCCTGACCCAGGGGCTAGCGGCCACCCTGCGGGAAGAGGAGGAGGTCTTCCTGAAGGGCGCGCGCCAGGAGAGCCTGCTACACCTCACCTTCCACTTCCCCCACCCTGCCCCCGAACCCCACCCCCTGCTCCGCCAGGCGGTGGAAGGAGTGGGGGGAAGCCTTTGGCGGGAAGGAACCGCCCTCCACCTCCTCCTCCCCGCCCGGGAAGCCCCCCGCCTTCCCAAGAAGGAAGGACCCCCACCCCGGGCGGAGGTTTTTGACCTATCCCTCCTCCACACCCCCGAGGAGCTGGAGGAGGCCCCCTTGGAGGGGCTGCTCTACACCGCCTTCGACCTGGAAACCACCGGGCTGGACCCGGAAAAGGACGCCATCCTTGCCCTGGGAGCGGTGCACGTGCTGGGGCGAAGGGTGCTCCACCACGAGGTCTACGAGGCCCTGGTGGACCCGGGGCGTCCCATCCCCAAGGCCTCCACCGAGATCCACGGCCTCACCTGGGAAATGCTCAAGGGGAAGCCCAGGCTGGCGGAGGTTCTGCCGGGGTTCCGAGCCTTTTTGGAGGACACCGTGCTCCTGGCCCACAACGGAGCCTTCGATATGGCCTTTCTCAAACGGGTGGGCATCCACCAGCCCCCCCTGGTGGACACCCTCCTCCTTTCGCACCTCCTCTTCCCCGACCTCGAGGACCACCGCCTGGAAACCCTGGCCGAGCGCTTCGGGGTGCCGGTCCTGGGCCGCCACACCGCTTTGGGGGACGCCCTGATGACCGCGGAGGTCTTCGCCCGCATGGTGCCTCTCCTGAAAGAAAGGGGATACCGCACCCTGGGCGAAGTGCTCCAGGCCTGCGCCCGCCTCCCCCTGGCCCGGCTCAAGTACTAAGTATCTGCGCACAAAGGCTGCCCCATCGGCTAAAGCCAAAGCGGCTTGCTTATCGCCTCTTTGGGGCCCCCGTCTTGGCGCAAGCCACGACGGGGTACTTAAGCGGTGGTCGCCTCATGGGCTGAGCCAGAGCGGCTGGCGCACAGCCTTTCCGGAGCCCCCGTCGGGACGCAAGCCGCGAGGGGCCCCTTGGCCGCTCAAGCCCGACGCAAGGCCTTCTGCCCGATGTCCCGACGGTAGAGGGCCCCGGGGAAGCCCACCTGGCCCACGTAGGCATAGGCCCGGTCCAGGGCCTCCTTCAGGTCCCGCCCGAGCCCCACCACGTTCAGCACCCGCCCCCCTGCGCTTACCAAAGCCCCACCTTCCCGCCGGGTGCCCGCATGGAACACCAAGACCGCCTCCGGGGGCTCGGGGACGTGGAGGGGGATGCCCCTCCTGGGGCTTTCCGGGTAGCCGGGGGCCGCCAGAACCACACAGGCGGAGGCTCCCTCCCGCCAGGCCAGCTCCGTTCCCCTTAACCGCCCCTCCGCCACCCTTAGGGCCAGCTCCACCAGGTCATTGTGCAAAAGGGGCAGGAGGGCCTGGGCCTCCGGGTCGCCGAAGCGGGCATTGAACTCCAGCACCTTGGGGCCCTCCCGGGTGAGCATGAGCCCGGCATAGATCACCCCCCGGTAGACCACCCCCTCCGCCCGCAAGCCCCGGATGAGGGGCCTAAGGATCTCCTCTTCTACCCGCCGCAAGGTGGCCCCGTCCATGGGATACGGGGCCACCGCCCCCATGCCGCCGGTCATGGGGCCCCTATCCCCGTCCAAAAGTCGCTTGTGGTCCTGGGAAGGGAGGAGGGGCAAGACGGTTTCCCCATCGGTCAGGGCCAGGACCGTGGCCTCCTCCCCCTCCAGGAACTCCTCCACCACCACCTCCCCCCCCTCGGGACCGGAAAGCAGGTTCATCACCGCCTGCTTGGCGGTGTGGAGGTCCAAGGCCACCGTCACTCCCTTGCCCGCCGCCAGCCCCGACTCCTTGATGACGATGGGCACCCCCACCTCTTCCAGGTACTCCAAGGCCAGGATGGGATCCTGGAAGACCCGGTAGCGGGCGGTGGGGATGCCGTAGCGCTCCATAAGGCCCTTGGCGAAAGCCTTGGAACCCTCGATCATGGCCGCCTTCTGCGTGGGGCCGAAGATGCGTAGACCCCTCTCCAAAAAGGCGTCGGCAATGCCTTCCACCAGGGGGGCCTCCGGCCCCACCAGGGTAAGGTCGATGCCCTCCGCCAGGGCCCACTCGGCCAGGGCCTCCACGTCCCCATTCCAGGGCACGAGCTCCACCAAGGCGGCCATCCCGGCGTTGCCAGGGGCAGCGTAGAGCCTGTCCACCAAAGGGCTTTGCGCCGCCTTCCACAAGAGGGCGTGCTCCCGCCCCCCGGAACCCACCACCAGCACCTTCATGAGGGAGATTCTACCCGCCTTAAGGCCTCCTCGGCCCTGAGGCGGACCTCTTCAGGGAGTTCCGCAAGCTCCCGGCGCAGGGCGGGATGGTCCTCCACCAGGAGGTGGGCGGCGAGGAAGGCCCCCCGGCCCCAGTCCCCCCCTTGGCCCATAAGGGCGGCCGGGACCAGGCCCCCCAGGCCCCAGGCGGAAAGCAGGGCCGCAACCCGGAGATAGAGGGGCTTTTCCCGGGGGGAAAGCCCCTGGAAGCGGGGCCAGGCCTCCCCAAGAAGGGCCTTGAGGCCATCCCCTGGGGGGAAGGCGAGCCCGGAAAGGACCAGGCGCACCGCCTTGGGATAAAGGCGGTGCTCCAGGAAAAGCACCCGCCTTTCCAGGGTTTCCGGGGTATCCCCAGGCAGGACGGGCACCCGCCCCTGGAGGACGATGGGCCCCGTGTCCATGCCCTGGTCCACGAAGTGCACCGTGGAGCCCGTTTCCCTTTCCCCCGCCTCCAAGACCCTCCGGTGCACGTGGAGCCCCGGGTAGTCCGGGAGGAGGGAGGGGTGGATGTTCAAAAGACGCCCGTACCAGGGTTCCACAAAACCCGGAGAGAGGAGACGCATGAAGCCAGCCAGGAGCACCAGGTCCACATTCCTGGCCCGCAACAGGTCCAGGGCCTCCCTTTCAAACGCCTTCCTCCCCCGCCAGGGGATGGCCAACGCCTCCACCCCCCGCCTCGAGGCCCGCTTCAAAGCGTAGGCCTCCGGGTTGTCGGAGAGGACCAACACCACCTCCCCCCAGGGGTTTTGGGGGGGAAAAGCCTCCAGGAGGGCTTCTAGATTGGTGCCCCGGCCCGAGGCCATCACCGCCATCCGCGCGGGGCGGCCCAAGGGAAACGGGCTCAGCATAAGCCTATCCCAGAACCTCCGGGTGGTGCTTCTGCCAGTAGCGCAAAAGGCCCTGCAGGTTCATGTAGGGGGGATCGGCGAGCTCGTAGAGGCGCATTCCCTCCTCCTCCACCCCGGCTCGCCTCAGGCCCTCCCGCCAGTAGGCCTCAAAGCGCTTGGTCATCTCCTCCAGGGGAAGCCCCTCCTTGAGCCGGTGCAGGACCCAGCCCGCCCACTCCTCCAGGACTCCCCGCAGGGCCAGGAGGTGGGCCTCCACATCCCGGTACGGGCCGAAGTGGGTGAGGTAGAGGACCTCGGGCCTTAGGGTCAGGATGCGATCCAGGGAAGCGGACCAACTTTCCAGGTGGATGTCGGGGGGTGGGGTGGGAGGGAGGACCGGCCCGGGGGCGATGCGCACCCCGGCGATGTCCCCAGCGAAAAGCGCCCCCTCCACCAGGTAGGCGTGGTGGTGGGAGGCGTGGCCCAGGGTTTCCAGGGCCTGGACCCTAAGCCCCCCGAGGTCCACCACCTCCCCGTCCTCCAGGACCCGCACCCGCTCCTGGGGGATCCCCTTGAGCTCCCCCCAGAGGGGTTTCAGCATCGCCCCGTAGATGCGCTCCGCGGAGGTCAGAAGCCTCGAGGGGTCCACCAGGTGCGGGGCCCCCCGGGGATGCACGTACACCGTGGCCCCAAGCTCGGCCAACCGCCAAGCGGCCCCGGCGTGGTCCAGGTGGATGTGGGTCACGAAGACATGGCGGACCTCCTTCGGGTCCACTCCCTCCTGCTTTAAGGCCGCCTCGAGGCGGGGATAAGTGCTCTCGGGCCCGGTTTCGATCAACACCGGCCCCTCCCTGGAGTCCAGGAGGAAGCTGGCAATCACCCTTTCCACTCCCTGGAAGCGGAGGTCCAAGACCCTCACCATGGGCGCTCCTCCTTAGGGCCGATGCGGGTGTGCAGGGTGCCGATGCCCTCCACCGCCACCTCGATCCGGTCCCCCGGGCTTAGGGCCCCCACCCCCTCGGGGGTGCCGGTGAGGACCACATCCAGGGGCTCGAGGGTCATGAAGCTGGAGATGTAGGAGAGGATCTCGGCCACGCTGAAGATCATGGCGGAGGTGTGCCCCTCCTGGCGGAGCTGGTCGTTCACGTAGGTGCGCACCCAGGTGTTTTGCGGGTCCAGATCGGTTTCAATCCAGGGGCCTAAGGGCAAGAACTTGTCCGCGCTCTTGGCCCGCACCCACTGGAGGTCCTGCCTCTGCGCATCCCGGGCGGTGATGTCCACGGCGATGGTGTACCCCAGCACGTGGTCCAGGGCTTTTTCCGGGGATACATTCCGCATGCGGTCGCCGATGACCACCGCCAGCTCCCCCTCATAGTGAAGCTCCTGGGTGAAGAAGGGGTAGGGCACCGCATCCCCCGTGTTCCAGGGATCCCGCGGGTTTCCGGGGTGGGCCAGGGTGTTGGGGGCCTTCAGGAACAGGCCCGGCTCCTTGGGCAGGTCCTGGCCGAAATCGTGCCCCATCTCCCGGATGTGTTCCCGGTAGTTTCTTCCCACGCACACGATCTTGCTGGGCGCGGCCGGGGCCAGAAGGCGCACCGAGGCCAGGTCGTAGCGCCTCCCCGTGGGGTTTCCCCCTGGACCATCCGTTTCCAGAACCAGCTCCCCTTCCAGTATCCCCCAACGGCCTTCGTTAAAACGTAAGAGCTTCATGCCCTAACGCTACCATCTTCCCGAAAGGATTTGCAGACCCCTTAGGGCCACCACCAAGGCCACCAGCAAGGCCGCGAGCCGCCCCTCCGCAGGGGCCAGGAGCAAAAGCGCCAGGTAGCCGAAGATGGCCCCGAAGGGTATGGGATAAATACCCTTACGCCGCCCCCTCCAGTAAAGGAGGTGGTAGACCCCCGCCACCCCCAGGCCCAAAAAAGCCGCCCCCAGGGTTTCCCCGGGAAGCCAGGCCAGGAAGTAGCCCAGGGAGGGGGCAATCCCACCCCCACCCCGGAAGCGAAAGAAAAGGGGCCAGTTGTGCCCCGCCACCACCGCCCCCGCGGCCCACACCCGCCACTCCGGGGGAACAAGGAGAAGGGTCAAGGCTCCCTTGCCCAGGTCCCACAGCACCACCCCGAGGGCGGCCCAGGGACCCTTCTGACGGAAAACCCCCGAGCCCCCCGGGAGGTCCCTGGCCCGCACCTCGGGAAAGAAGAGGAGCCCCCCCACCAGGGAACCCAGGAAGTACGCCAGAAGCAGGTAGGCCATGCCCACATTCTTGCAAAAACCTCCTCCTTGCCCTATCCTGGTTATGGAAGTTTCCATGAAGCGCTTCCACCGGGAACAGGGAACCAGGCTATGAGCAAGAAGAAACCCACCATCCTCGAGGTGGCCGCCCGGGCCGGGGTCGGCTTGGGCACGGTGAGCCGGGTGCTCAACAACCACCCGGCGGTGCGGCCCGAAACCCGGGCCCGGGTCCTCCGGGCCATGGAGGAGCTGGGCTACACCCCCAACCCCCACGCCCGGCGCATCGCCGGGGGACGAAGCTACACGGTAAGCGTCCTCTTGCCCTTTGTGGCTACGGAGTTCTACCGCAGGCTGATTGAGGGCATCGAAGGGGTGCTTTTGGAGAAGCGCTACGACCTGGCCCTCTTCCCCATCCTCTCCCAGGCCCGGCTCCGGCGCTACCTGGAGAACACCACCCTGGCCTACCTCACCGACGGCCTCATCCTGGCCTCCTACGACCTCACGGAGCACTTCGAGGAAGGCCGCCTGCCCACGGACCGGCCTGTGGTGTTGGTGGACGCTCAAAATCCCCGCTACGACTCCGTCTACCTGGATAACTTCCAGGGCGGGTATCTGGCGGGCGAGTACTTGGCCCGCTTCCCGGGGGCGGTGTTCGCGGTGAAGGTGGAAGAGGAGCCCGACCAGGCCTTCCGCCACACGGTGTTCGCCCAGCGCATGGCGGGCTTCCAGGAGGCCCTGAGGCGGGCGGGCCGCCCCTTTATCCCTGAGCACCTCTACACCACCCGCCTCTCCCAGGATGGGGGTCGGCTGGCCCTGCGCCACTTCCTGGAGAAGAGCTCTCCGCCCATCAACGTATTCGCCGGTGCGGACCAAGTGGCCCTAGGGGTCTTGGAGGAGGCAGAGCGCCTGGGCCTCACCGTGGGTCGGGAGGTGCGGGTTTTGGGTTTTGACGGCCACCCTTTCACCGAGGAGGTGGGGCTTTCCACCATCGCCCAGCCCGTGGAGGCCATGGGCGCCAAGGCCGCTCAGCTCCTATTGGAGAGGATGCAGGGTTATGCGGGAGCGCCGCGGGAGGTGCGCTTCGAGCCGGTGCTCTTGGAACGGGCCTCCACAGGAACCCCCCCAGCGGCTCCCTATGTGCCCTAAACTCTAGAGGATGCGCCTGGAACTTCTGGCCAACCTGGTGCGCTGGCTGATGCTCATGCCCGTGGTGGGTCTCCTCCTGGGGGCTTTTTACTTCGCCTGGCACGCCCTGGGCGAAACCCTGGTTGCCCTCCGCCAGCCCCTGGAGACGGCGTTGCCCGCTTTGGTGGGGGCGGTGGACCTGGCCCTTTTGGCAGCGGTCTTCCTCATCTTCAGCCTGGGGCTCTTTGAGCTTTTCATCCGCAAGCTGGACCTTCCCCTGGAAAACGTTTTGGCTGTGGACAGCCTGGCAGACCTTAAGGCCAAGCTGGGCCAAGTCATCATCATGATCCTGGTGGTCAAGTTCTTTGAGAAGGCCTCGGCTTTCAAGCCGAACTCTGCCCTGGACTTCCTCCTCTTCGCTGGGGGCGTCGCCCTTCTGGCCGCCTCCTTGTGGCTGGCCAAGGCCAAAGAATAGCCCTTGCTGGTCTACCTGGACCAAAACTACGCCAGCCGCATGGCCAAGCACCTCTTGGGCCAGCGGGGGCACGAGGTGTTTGGCCAGCTCTTCCACGTCCTGAAGGGCCAAGTCCTGGCCCCACCCAGCCCCTTCCACGTGCTGGAAACCCTCCACCCCATCCGAGGTCCCGAGGAGAAGGCGGGCTACCTCCTCCCGGCCCTTAAGGAGGTCTTCGCGGCGCTTTCCCAGGGCTTCTGGGTGCGGCCCTGGCAGGAGGTGGCCCAGCGGCAGGTCCGGGGCCTCTTCCGGGAAGACCTCCTTTGGACGGGAGGGAACTGGGAAACCCCCGCCGACCTCTCCCCCTTTCTGGGCCTCCTCGAGGCCCTGCGGGGCCTACCCTACCGCGAGGCCCTCGAGGGTGCCCTGCGGGAAATCCAAAGCCGCACGGGCCTAAAGGAGGTTCCCTTCGTGCGCCTCCTAGCAAATCTCCTGGCGTGCATGGCCGCGGATAGCAACCGCAAGCCCCGGCCCTCCGACCTCCTGGATGCGGTGATGGCCGCCACGGTCTACCCTTATGCCGACCTCCTCCTCACGGACCGCTACCTGCGGAACCTCCTGCCAGAAAGGAGCGTGGGGGGAAGGCGGAAAGAGGTGCAGGCCCTGGTCAGCCGCTTCGCCCAGGGAGTAGACTCCTTGCCGTGAAGGGGATCAAGGACCCCAGGCTCTTCCCCATCGCCGAGAAGGTGCTGGCCGGAGAGCGGCTTTCCTTTGCGGAGGGGCTCGTCCTCTACGAGACCCAGGACCTCCCCACCCTCATGCGCCTGGCCAACCGGGTGCGGGAAAGGAAGCACGGGCACAAGACCTACTTCGTCCACTCCATCCGCGTTTCCCAGACCAACATCTGCTACGTGGGTTGCACCTTCTGCGCCTTCCAACGGAAGTTCGGCGAGGAAGGGGCCTGGGACTGGGAGGTGGAGGAGGTGGTGGCCTGGGTGCGGGAGCGCTACCAGCCCGGCCTCACGGAGATCCACATGACCGCGGGCCACCACCCCAAAAGGCCCTTTTCCTACTACCTGGACCTGGTGCGGGCCCTAAAAGCGAGCTTCCCCGGGGTGCAGGTCAAGGCCTGGACCGCGGCGGAGATCCACCACTTCTCCAAGATCGCCCGCCTGCCCTACAAGGAGGTGCTCCAGGCCCTCAAGGAGGCGGGGCTGGACGCCATGCCGGGGGGCGGGGCGGAGATCTTCGCCGAAAGGGTGCGGCGGCAGATCGCCCGGGCCAAGGTTTCCGCGGAGGGCTGGCTGGAAATCCACCGCACCGCCCACGAGCTCGGGCTCCCCACCAACGCCACCATGCTCTACGGCCACATCGAGACCCTCGAGGAGCGCCTGGACCACATGGACCGCCTCCGCCAGCTCCAGGACGAAACCGGCGGCTTTATGAGCTTCATCCCCCTGGCCTTCCAGCCGGACGGGAACCAGCTGGCCCGGGAGCTCGGCAAGCGGGAGTTCACCACGGGCCTGGACGACCTCCGTAACCTGGCGGTGGCCCGGCTCTACCTGGACAATATCCCCCACATCAAGGGCTACTGGGCCACCCTGACCCCGGAACTCGCCCAGGTCGCCCTGGACTGGGGGGTGACGGACATCGACGGCACCCTCATCGAGGAGCGCATCGTGCACATGGCGGGAAGCCCCACCCCCGAGGGGCTTTCCAAGGAGGCCCTGGCCCGCATCATCCTGGCTGCGGGGCGGATCCCCGTGGAGCGGGATGCCCTCTACCGGGAGGTGCGGGTCTGGGACAAGGTCGCCGCAGGATGAGCTACGTTCTGGGGGTGCCCCCCTACGCCAACGTGGCCCCCCTGTACCGCTTTTTGGAGGGCGGCTGGTCCCTGCGCCAAGGGGTGCCCGCCGAGCTCAACCGCCTGGTCCTCTCCGGGGAGGTGGGCCTTTCCTTGGTCTCCAGCTATTTCTACCTGGAACACCAGGAGGAGCTGGGACTCCTTCCCGATTTTTCCGTGGCCGTCCTGGGCCGGGTCTATTCCGTCAACCTCTTCCATAAGGGAAACCTGGCCGACCTCCAGCGGGTGGCCCTCACCACGGAAAGCGCCACCAGCGTGGCCCTGCTCCAGCTCCTCCTGCGGGAAAAGGGTATCGCCCCTAGCTACCAGCGGGCGGAGGGCGCTTTGGAGCTTCTGGAAACCTACGATGGCGTCCTCCTCATCGGGGACCGGGCCATCCAGGCCTACGCCCAGCTGCTCCCCTCCCTGCCGGAAACCCCCCACGCCCTCCCCACCCGCTTTGGGGAGGTGGAGGTGGTGGACCTCTCCATGCTCTGGTTTGCCCGCACAAGGCTTCCCTTCGTCTTCGCCGTCTGGGCCTACCGCAAGGAAAACCCTCCCCCCTTAGGGCTGGTGCAGGCCCTGAGGAGAGCCAGGCGCCAGGGGCTCGCCCGGCTGGGAGAGGTGGCCGAGGGCGAGGCCCGGCGGCTTGGGGTCCACCCCGCCCTCATGGAACACTACCTCTGGAACTTCCGCTACCACCTGGAGGAGCCGGACCGCTTGGGCCTAGCCGCCTTCGCCGAGACCCTAGGCCTGCCCTTCGCTCCCAGGTATTATCCTCAATAGCGCTTGACTTTTCATAGCACTTTGCTTAGGATACCCTTGGGCCCAAGGCCCAAGGGAGGCCAAGATGCGTTGGAACCTAGACCCTACCCACACCAGCATTGAGTTCGCCGTGCGCCACATGATGATCGCCCAGGTGAAGGGCACCTTGAACCTCAAGGAGGGCTATGTGGAAACCGATGAGGCGGGAAGGCCCCTGAAGGTGGAGGCGCGCCTGGAGGCCCGGAGCATCCACACCGGGGTGCCGGACCGAGACAACCACCTGCGCTCACCGGACTTCCTGGACGTGGAGAACTTCCCGGAAATCCTGTTTAGGAGCGAGCGGATCGCCCCCCTGGGGGAGGGTCGGTACCGGGTGGAGGGGGAGGTGACCCTCCGCGGGGTCACCCAGCCCCTTGCCTTTGAGGTGGAAACCCATGGCCCCGCTAAGGACCCCTGGGGCAACCAGCGCGTGGCCGCCCACTTTGAGGGCAAGCTGAACCGCAAGGACTTCGGCCTCACCTGGAACGTGGCCCTAGAGATGGGTGGGGTGCTGGTGGGCGACGAGGTGCGCTTCAGCGTGGACACGCAGGCGGTCAAGGCAGAAGAGGCCGTGGCGCGGTGATAGCCCCTTGACAGGGGTTTTCACCCCCACTAAGCTTAGGGGCAATATGCGGACCTTTGGGCGCTTCTTCGGCTTTTACTATCCCGCCGGGGGCGCCCTGCGGTTCGCATAGGCTTTGGCCGCAAGAGGGCGCCCCCAAACGGGGGCGCCCTAGGCCTTTAGGAGGGAACCATGCTGATCGTGATGCGGCGCGGGCACACCGAGGCGGAACTGGAAGAGGTCATCAGGGAAGTGGAGCGGGTGGGCTACCGCCCCCACCTCTCCCGGGGGGTGGAGACCACCCTGGTGGGGGCCATCGGCAAGGGGCCTACCCCCGAGCTCATGGAGCACTTCCGAGCCCTTTCCGGGGTGGCGGAGGTCATCCCCATCTCCAAGCCTTGGAAGCTAGCGAGCCTCGAGGTCCAGCCCTTCCCCACCGTCATCCAGTTCCCCACGGGTAGGACGGGGGACGGCCACGTCCTGGTGGCGGCAGGCCCTTGCGGGGTGGAGTCCCGGGAGCAGACCCTCAAAGCGGCCCGCTACGTGAAGGCCCACGGGGCGGGGATGCTCCGGGGCGGGGCCTTCAAGCCCCGCACCAGCCCCTACGCCTTTCAGGGCCTGGGGGTGGAGGGCCTCAAGATCCTGGCCGAGGCCCGGCGGGAAACGGGCCTCCCCGTGGTCACCGAGGTCCTTTCCCCCGAGCAGGTGGAGCTGGTGGCCGAGTACGCCGACGCCTTCCAGATCGGGGCCCGCAACGCCCAGAACTTCCCCCTCCTTCAGGCGGTGGGCGAGGCGGGAAAGCCCGTCCTCCTCAAGCGGGGCATGAGCATGACCCTGGAGGAGTTCCTCATGAGCGCCGAGTACATCCTCTCCCGGGGCAACATGCGGGTGATCCTGGTGGAGCGGGGTATCCGCACCTTTGAAAAGGCCACCCGCTTCACCCTGGATGTCTCCGCCGTGCCCGTGCTCAAAAGCTGGACCCACCTCCCGGTCTGGGTGGACCCCTCCCACCCCGCAGGGCGCCGGGAATGGGTCATCCCCCTGGCCCTGGCGGGGCTGGCGGCAGGGGCGGACGGGCTCATCGTGGAAACCCACCCCGAGCCGGAAAAGGCCCTCTCCGACGCCGCCCAACAGCTCCACGAGCACGAGTTCGCCGAGCTGATGGCCAAGGCCCGGCGCCTGGCAGAGGCCCTGGGCAAGACCCTCTCCCGCCCGGTCCTGGGATGAAACCCCTCTTCGCCAAGGTGGGCGTCTTCGGGGTGGGCCTTTTGGGGGGAAGCGTGGCCCTGGGCCTCAAGGAACGCTTTCTGGCCGAAGAGGTCCACGCCTACGACCAAGACCCGGAGGCCCTGGAAAAAGCCCTCTTCCTGGGGGTGGCGGACCGGGTCCACACGGAGCTCGGCCCCTGGGTGGGGGAGCTCTCCTTGGGCATCCTTGCGGCCCCGGTGCGGGCCCTCCTCCCCCTGGGTCAGGCCCTCTCCCCCCTGGCCCACCCGGAAAGCCTGTGGACGGACGTGGGCAGCGTGAAGGGCCAGGTGGTGGCCGCTTTGGAAAACCTCCTCCCCCGCTTCCTGGGGGGCCACCCCATGGCGGGAAGCGAGCGCTCCGGGGTGGAAAACGCCCACGCCGGGCTCCTGCAAAACGCGATCTGGGTCCTAACCCCCACGGAGAAGACGAGCCCAGAGGCCAAGGAAGGGGTGCGCCGCCTGGTGGAGGCCCTGGGGGCCTACCCCCTGGAGATGCCTCCCCTTCTCCACGACCAGCTGGTGGCCCGCATCTCCCACCTGCCCTACCTGCTGGCCGTGGCCCTCAACCGCATGGTGGCGCAAAGCCCCCACCGGGAACTCCTCATGTTCCTGGCCGCGGGCGGCTTCCGCGACCTCACCCGGGTGGCCTCGGGAAGCCCCCGGATGAGCCGGGACATGGTGGTGGAGAACAAGGAGGCCCTGAAGGAGGCCATAGAGGAGCTTCGGGCGGTGCTCCTGGAGCTGGAGGGGCTTCTGGAGCGGCCCGAAGGCTTTTTGGAAGCGGCCGAGGCGGCCAAGCGCACCCGCGACGCCCTGCCCATCGTGCGGCGGAGCCTCCTTCCTGAGATGCACGACCTGGTGGTCCAGGTGCCGGACCGCTCCGGGGAGATCGCCCGCATCGCCACCGCCTTGGGGGAGGCGGGGGTGAACATCAAGGACATCGAGGTCCTCACCATCCGCGAGGCCGCTGGGGCCCTGCGCCTTTCCTTCGCCACCCGGGAGGAGCGGGCCACGGCCCGGCAGGTCCTGGAAAGGGCAGGCTACCGGGTACCCTGAAGGCCGCACCCTTCGGTGTCCCGCACCACCCGGTTCTTGCCCAGCCCCTTGGCCCGGTAAAGAGCTTGGTCGGCCTTTTGGAGGAGGGCCTCGAGGCTTCCCTGGTAGAGGGCCACCCCAAAGCTGGCGGTGACGCCCATGGCCGCCAGCCCTTCCTTGAGCCTTTCCGCAAGCCGCTCGGCCCTCAGGCAGTCGGTAGCGGGCAGGAGAATGGCGAACTCCTCACCGCCAAACCGGGCCACCAGGTCGCCCCGGCGCACGTGTGCCACCAGGTGCCGGGCCGCCTCCTGCAGGAGGCGGTCCCCCTCGGGGTGGCCTTTCTCGTCGTTCACCCGCTTGAAATCGTCCAGGTCCAGGAGGATCAGGCTGAAGGGCTTCTCCCCCCGCTCCACCCGGGCGGCCTCCTTCTCTAGGGCCATTTCCAGGGCCCGGCGGTTGGGAAGGCCCGTGAGGGGGTCGGTGAGGGCCTGCTCCCGCCAGAAGCGGGCCTGGCCGTAGAGCTCCCGGAAGCGGGCCAGGAGAAGGGTGAGGGCCAGGAGCACCGGCTGGGCCAGAACAAAGTGGGCCCACTCCAGACCGGTTTCCCGACCCAGCGCCCAAGGCGCGGCCACCAGGGCCGCTCCCCACAGGAAGCCAAAGGCCAGGGCCCAGGGGAAGCGGTAAGCGAAGGCGGCCAGCAGGTAAACGGCGGGCACAAAAAACCCCACCCCTACCCAATCGGCCTCCGAGTGCCAAAGCTCAAAAAGCAAGTAGGCCCCCACCGCGTGGGTCAGGTAGCGGGGCGCCTCCCTGGGCCCCTTCAACAGGGCCACCAGAAACACCAGGGCAAAGACCCCGTAGACCCATGCCCAAGGGCCCGGGGGGAAGATCCAAAGCTGGACGGCGATGCCCAGGGGGAGGCCCACCCAGGCCACCCCATAGAGCACCCACGCCAACCGGTCCACACCCGGGTTTTATCCGCGGGCTGTGAAGATTGTGTGAAGGGTTCCTTTACGGAAGAAGCTTTCCGGGATTGAACACCCCCCCAGGGTCCAGAGCCCCCTTCACCGCCCAGAGGGCCTCGAGGGTATCGGGGTCCATGGCCTCTGCCAAGAAGGCCTTTTTCATGAGGCCAATGCCGTGCTCCCCGGAAAGCACCCCCCCGTGGCGCAGGGCCACCCGAGCGATCTCGTGGGCCAGCTCCCAAACCTTCTCCTCAGGCTCGCGCCCAGGGTCAAAGAGGATGTTGGGGTGCAGGTTGCCATCCCCGATGTGGCCGAACTGGGCCACGATGAGGCCGTAAGCCTTCCCCAAGGCCTGGATCTCCCGCACCACCTGGGGCAAGGCGGAGCGGGGCACGGCGATGTCCTCGTTCACCCGCTTGGGGCGGATGCGGCCCAGGGCAGGGCTCACCGCCCGGCGGGCCCGCCAGAGGGCCTCGGCCTCCTTCTCGTCCCGGGCCTTTTGCACCCTAGCTCCAAAGCTGGCCGCGGTTTCCTCCACCAGGGAAAGCTCCTCCTGGACCACCTCGAGGTCGTCCCCATCGGTTTCCGCCAGGAGAAGGGCATCCCCCCGGGGCAGGCCCATGCCCAGGTAGTCCTCCACCGCCCCCACGCAGGTGGGGTCCAGGAACTCTAGCCTGGCGGGCACCGCCCCTTCGGCGATGGCCTGGGACACCGCCGCCGCCAAGGCGCCCACCTCGGGGAAGGCGGCCATCAGGGTAGCCCGGTACCGGGGCAGGGGCAGGAGGCGCACCCGCACCCCCGTGATGAGCCCCAAGGTGCCCTCCGAACCGATAAGGAGGCCGGGCAGGTCGTAAGCCTGGCGACCTAGGCGGTGCACCTCCCCAAAGGCGTCCACAAACTCCAGCTCCAGGACGTAATCCCCCGTGACCCCGTACTTGAAGCAAAGGGGCCCCCCGGCGTTTTCCCCCAGGTTCCCCCCTAAGGTGCTGGTGCGCCAGGAGGCGGGGTCTGGGGGGTAGAAGAGCCCGAAGGGCCTGGCCTCCTCGGAGATCCTGGCCGTGGTCACCCCAGGCTCGGCCCAAGCGGTGCGTCCCTGGGGGTCCAGCTCCAGGCGGGTCATGCGGGTGAAGGCCACCACCAAAGCCCCCTCCTCCGGCACCGCCCCTCCCGAGAGGCCGCTTCCCGCCCCTCGAGGCACCAAGGGAAGGCCGAAGCGCCGGGCAAGGCGCACCAGGGCCTGCACCTCCTCCCGGCTCTCGGGCAGGACCACCGCCAGGGGCTCGGGGCCCACCAGGATGGCGTCATAGCGGTAAACCCTCTTTTCCGGCCCCGACAGGACTCTGGGGCCCAAAAGGGCCTTCAGCTCCCCAAGCATCGCCTCAGAAACCCCCATGTTCCCAGGCTACCAAAGGCCAGAAGCGGCGCGCTCCTTCTGCCCTAAGTACCCCGTCGCGGCTTGCGCCACGACGGGGGCCCCAAAGAGGCTATGAGTACGCCGTTTAGCTTTGGCCGATGGGGCAACCTCTGCGTGCGGGTACTTGGCCCGCCACATCCCCTTTCCCGGAACCTCCCCCCAACCCGGGGGCTGCCTACCCCTCCCTCGGTCCCCTACCTCAGCGAAGCCAAGGGGGGATGGCCTTAGACTCTAGGCCATGGCCTACTGGCTCCTCAAGTCCGAACCCGAGGTCTACAGCATCCTGGACCTGAAGCGGGAAGGAAGGGCGGTCTGGGATGGGGTGCGCAACTACCAGGCCCGGAACTACCTCATGCGGATGCGGGAGGGGGACCTTTGCTTCTTCTACCACTCCAGCACAACCCCCCCGGGCATCGCCGGGCTTTGCCGGGTGGCGCGCACCCTCCTCCCCGACCCCACCCAGTTTGACCCAGAAAGCCCCTACTTCGACCCCAAGGCCACCCCGGAGAAGCCCCGCTGGTACACGGTGGAGGTGGAGTTCCTCGAGGCCTGGCCTTTGGTGACCTTGGAGGAGCTCAGGGCCTGCTTCCCCAAAGACCACCCCCTAGTGAGGAGGGGGAACCGGCTTTCCGTGATGCCGGTTCCCCCGGAGGTGGCCGAAAGGCTTATTGCGCGGAAAGGGTGCCGATGATCTTGAAGAGGGGCAGGAACATCCCCGCCACGATCATGCCCACGATCACCCCCAGGAAGATGATCATGAGGGGCTCAATGGCCGCGGTGAGGCTGGCCACCGCCTCGTCCACCTCCCGCTCGTAGAAGTCGGCGATCTTGGAAAGCAGGGTATCCAAGGCCCCCGTTTCCTCCCCGATGGCCACCATGGAGCTCACCATGGGGGGGAAGACCAGGGGGTGCTGGGCCAGGGTGAGGTTCAAGGGATCGCCCTGCTGGATGCGGAGCTTAGCCGCCTCCACGATCTCCTCCACCACGTTGTTGCCGGCGGTGCCCTTGGTGATGTCCAAGGACTCCACGATGTTCACCCCGCTAGAGAGGAGAAGGGCCAAGGTGCGGGAGAAGCGGGCCACGGCGGTCTTGCGGTTCAGGTTGCCGAAAACAGGCATGCGGAGCTTGACGCGGTCGATGACCTTCCGCCCCTGGGGGGTGCCGTAGTACCAGCGGTAGGCGAAGACGAGGACCACCGCCAAGAGCACCAAAGGTAGGGTGGCCGCCCGCAGGAAGTTGGAAACGGCGATGAGGAAGCGGGTGAGGAGGGGGAGCTCCGAGCCCAGGTCGGTGAGGATCTGGGCGAACTGGGGCACGATGCCCGTGAGGAGGAAGTAGGCCACGCCCACGGCGAAGACGAAGACGATGGTGGGGTAGGTCATGGCGCTACGGATCTTGCCCCGGAGCTCCAGGTCCTTCTCCAGGAAGGTGGCCAGCCGGTCCAGGATCACGTCCAGTCCCCCGGAGGTCTCCCCGGCCCGCACCAGGTTCACGTAGAGGCGGGAGAAGAACTTGTGCTTGCTGAGGGCCTCGGACAAGGCCTGGCCGCCCTCGATGTCGGTGCGCACCTGCTTGAGGATCTCCCGGAACTTCTTGTTTTCCGTCTGGCGCTCCAGGATGGCTAAGGACTGGAGGAGGGTGAGCCCCGCCCCCAGCATGGTGGCCAGCTGGCGGGAGAAGATGGCGAGGTCCTTTAAGCCGGGGCCCCGCTCCAGGGCGGGCAAGCGCACCTCAGCCTTGAGGCCTTTTCCCGGCTCCTTGATCTCCGCCACGAAGAGGCCGCGGTCCCGGAGGAGCCTGGCCGCGGTGCGCAGGTCCTCGGCCTCGATGGTGGCCTCCACCAGGCGGCCCTGCCGATCCCGGGCCTTATACTGGTAGACTGGCATGCTCGAAGTATACCCGAAGGAGCTAAATGAAGCGGCGGAAGCCCTAAGGAAGGGGGGCATTGTGGCGTTTCCCACCGACACCGTCTGGGGAGTCCTGGCCCGCCTCGAGGACGAGGCCGCCTGCCGCAGGATCTACGCCCTCAAGGGACGGGAGGAGACCAAGCCCCTCCAGGTGCTGGTGGCTGACCTGGAAAGCGCCCTGAAGCTTGCGGATCTGGGACCCCTGGAAGCTAGGTTTTTGCGCCTGGCTGAGGCCTTCTGGCCCGGGGGGCTCACCCTGGTGGTGCCGGGGAAGGGCATCCCCCCCTGGATCAGCCAAGATGGCTCTGTGGGCCTGAGGATGCCCGCCCACGACCTCCTGCGGGCCCTCCTCCGCCGGGTGGGGGGGTACGCGGCGGCCACCAGCCTGAACCGAACCGGCGAGCCCCCGGTGCGCACGGAAGCGGAGGCCCGGGGCTTCCCCCTGGACTACGTCTTTCCCGGGGAAGCGGGGGGGCTGGCCTCCAGCGTGGTGGACCTGCGCACGGGAAAGGTCCTTCGGGAGGGGGCCATCCCTAAGGAAGCCCTTCTGCCCTACCTCCAGGATGCCTGACCTCAAGGGAGAGCTTCTCGCAGTCCTCTTCGCCGCAGGAAGGCCCGTGGGCCTCAAGGAGTTGAAGGCGCTGGGCTACCCGGAAGAGGCTCTCCTCCGGGCCCTGGCGGCCTTGGAGCGGGACCTCGAGGCCGGCCACCTGGGGGTGGCCCTGGAGCGGGTGGCGGGGGGGTGGCGGCTCGTGGTGCACCAAAAGGCCCTCCCGGCGGTGGAGCGGGTGCTGAAGCCCTCCCCACCCCGCCTCTCCAAGGCGGCCCTGGAGGTCCTGGCCCTCGTGGCCTACCACCAGCCCGTGGCCCAGGCGGAGCTGGAGGCCATGCGGGGGAAAAGCGTGGAGGGTGTCTTGGAAAGCCTTTTGGAGAGAGGCCTCGTCCGGGTGGTGGGGGAAAAGGTGGCCCCGGGCAGACCCAAGCTCTACGGCACCACAGAGCGCTTCCTGGAGGTCTTCGGCCTGGAGAGCCTAGACGACCTCCCGCCCCTCGAGGACGGCCCACCCCTCCTCCTCCGGGGCTAGGGCCTCCCGGGCCGGGATGGGCAGGGGGCTAAAGAGCTCGTTCTGGCGCACGAAGGCCAGGAGAAAGCGCCCCAGGAGGCGCATCTGGCTCCTATGGGCCCGGATGGCCCGCTCCTTGAGGCGAACCTCCTCCTCGCTCAAGGGAAAGCGGTGCCAGGGCAGGCCCCTACCCCGGGGCGGGGGGTAGAGGGGAAGGCGCGGGTGGAGGCCCTTGGGCAGGGGGTACTGGTACCCCCCGTGGACCAGGTAGTACTCCAGCCGCCCCTCCATCCCCAAGGCCGCCGCCGCCTGCATGCCGAAGTAGGCCGTGGCCTGGTGGTCCCGGTGGGCATCCAGGGGGCTTGGCAGGAGGATTCGGGTGGGTTTGAGGGAGGAGAGAAGCTCCACCAGGGTGGCCTCCAAAGCCTTCCCCGTATAGGGAAGCCCCAGGCGGTAAGACCCACGGTAAGCCACCGCCTTAAGCCCCGTGTAGGGGCTCTCATAGGCCAGGTAGTAATGGGTGGTGAAGAGCTGGAAAAGTCCCTGGTCGGGGAAGCCCAGGAAGTAGGCGCTCTCCCGGGGAAGGCCCAAGGCCTCGAGGCCCCGCCAAGCCTCCACCATCCGCCTCAGGGCCAGGCGGCGCATGGCCTCCTGGGAGGGTAGGGGGCTTCCCGCGGCCCAATCAAAGGCATCCCCCGAGGTGAGGTAGACCACGCTCACCCGCCCACCCCGCACCAGGGTGCGGCGCATAAGCCCTGCTGCCGCCAGCACCTCGTCGTCCGGATGGGGAGCCAGCACGAGGAGGTGCTCCTCTGCCCCCGGCTCCCGGGCAAGGGGAAGCCCCCGCACCCGCACCGAGGTGGCGAAGGCGTGGTAGTAGGCGAAGAGAAAGCGCCCGTTGATGAAGGCCCAGACCCCCAGGGCGGCCAGCACCAGGCCCAGCCTTTCCGCCCAGAGGAGCCCCACCCAAAGGCGGAGGGCTTCGGCCAAGGCCAGGTAGAGGAGAAGCAGGAGGACAAGCCACTGCCATGGGGCCAGGCGGCGCACGAAGGGCATTTTACCCAGGACCCGCACGCAAAGGTTGCCCCATCAGCCAAAGCGGCGCGCTTAGGGCCTCTTTGGGGCCCCCATCGCGGCGCCGGCGGGGCCCGTAGACTGAAAGCGTGCCCCGCCTGCGCCCGGCCCGGGAGGAAGACTTGCCCGCCATCGCCAAGCTCTCCCACGACACCCTTCTCTTGGGCCGGGCGGGGGAGCGGGTCTTCCCCAGCCGGGAGCTTTGGGGCGAGCTCTTCGTGGCCCCCTACCTGCGGCGGGGCTGCTGCAACCTGGTGGCCGAGGAGGAAGGAGCCGTCCTGGGGTACATCCTGGGTGCCTGCGGCGACCTGGCCCTGGCCTGCTACCTTTTGCCCCGCCTGCCTAGGCTCTTCTTCCGGCTCCTTCTCGGAAGGTACGGACCGGTTTGGCCTCACGTGCGCTACCTCCTTCGCCTGCTCCTCTACCCCGGCCCCAAGGCCTCCAGGCGGCGCTACCCCGCCCACCTGCACATTGCGGTAAGCCCCGAAGCCCAGGGAAAGGGCCTGGGCAAGGCCCTCCTTGCGGCTTTCCTGAACTGCCTACAGAGCAAGGGGGTGAAGGGGGTGCAGCTCTCCACCACCCGGGCCAACGCCGCCGCCCGCAGGCTCTACCAGGCCCTGGGCTTCCGCCTCCACGCCAAGAAGGCCAGCCCCTTCTGGGCCCCCTACCACGGCCACCCCGTCATCCACGAGGTCTGGGTGAAGGAGCTCTGAGGCCATAATGGAAGGGTGCTGCCCGAGGCCCTGAAGGGATGGGAAAGCTACCGGGAGTGGCTGGAGGCCGACCCGGAGTTCCGGGGTCGCATCGTCTTCGCCCGCACCCTTCCCCAAAGACCCCCACGGAGCGTCCCCTACCAAGGGACCTTCGCCGGGGTACTCCAGGCCCTGGGCCTTATCCCCTTCGCCCACCAAAAGGAGGCCCTCCTCCAGGTGGAGGCGGGGAAGAACGTGGTCATGGCCTACTCCACCGCCGCCGGCAAGAGCCTGGTCTTCCAGGTGCCGGTGCTCCAGGCGGCCATGGAGGGGGAAACAAGCCTCCTCCTCTTCCCCACCAAGGCCCTGGCCCACGACCAGCTGAGGCGCCTAAAGGCCATGGCCGAGGCCCTGGGGGTGAAGGGGGTCTACCCCTACGACGGGGACACGGGCAGCCACCTCCGGCGGAAGGCCCGGGAGGAGGGGCTGGTCCTCCTCTCCAACCCCGACATGCTCCACTTTGGCCTCCTGCCCCGCCACGGGGCATGGGCTTCCTTCCTCTCCCGCCTGCGCTACCTGGTTCTGGACGAGGTGCACGCCTACCGGGGGGTGTTCGGCACCCACGTGGCCTTGGTCCTCTTCCGCCTCTTGCGCCTGGCCCGGCACTACGGGGCCAGTCCTCAGGTGATCGCCGCCAGCGCCACCATCGGGAACGCCAAGGAGCACGCGGAAAACCTTACCGGCCTCCCCTTCGTGGCCCTCCAGGAGGAGGTGGCCCGCTCGGAGCGGGAGCTCCTCGTCCTCCTCCCCAAGCCCCTGGACCGGAAGGGGGAAAGGCGCAGGAGCCCCCTCCTCGAGGCCGCCTACTTGGCCCGGAGCCTGGCGGAAGGGGGCCTCAGGGCCATCGTCTTCGCCGGGGCCAGGCGGAGCGCGGAGCTCATCGCCCGCTACGCCGCCCACCCCGGGGTGCGCCCCTACCGGGCGGGCTACACCGCCCGGGAGAGGCGCCGCCTGGAGGAGGCCCTCAAGCGGGGGGAGGTGCGGGTCCTGGTCTCCACCAGCGCCCTGGAGCTGGGGGTGGACATCGGGGAACTGGACGCGGTGGTCCTGGTGGGCTACCCGGGCTCGGTCTCCGCCTTCTGGCAGCGGGCGGGAAGGGCGGGCCGGGGGGAGCGGCGGGCCCTGGTGGTCTTCATCCCCCGGGAAGACCCCCTGGACGAGTACTTCCTCCACCGCCCCGAGCTCCTCCTGCAAAGCCCTCCGGAAATGGCGGTGGCCGACCCCCAAAACCCCGTCCTCTGTCCCCTCCACCTGCACGCCGCCGCCTGGGAGAAGCCCCTGGCCAAGGAGGAGGTGCTCTGCCTCGAGGCCCTCGGGGAGCTTAGGGAAAAGGACGGGCTCTACTTTACCCCCAAGCGCCGCCCCCATCGGGACCTCTCCTTGCGGGGGCTCGGCACCACCTTCACCCTGCGGGGGCCGGAAGGGGAGGTCCTGGGGTACCTGGACGAGCGCCAGGCCTACTGGGAGGCCCACCCGGGGGCGGTCTACCTGCACGGGGGGGAGAGCTACCTGGTGCGCAACATCGACCCACAACGGCGGGAGGTCTGGCTCCTCCCCGCCCTGGAGGACTACTACACCGAGCCCAGGGCGGAGACCGACCTGGAGGTGGTCCAGGGCGAACCCGTGGGCCACGGGGTCTGGGTGGGCAAGGTGGTGCTCCGGGAGCGGGTGGTGGCTTACGTGAAGAAGCGCTTCTTCACCGGAAGCGTTCTGGAAGAGGTGCCCCTTTTCCTGCCCGAGATCACCTTCCCCACCGAGGCCCTTTGGTTCCACCCCCCCGAGGTGGTTCCCCCCCACCAGATCCCCGGGGGGATCCACGCCCTGGAGCACGCCCTCATCGGCCTCCTGCCCCTCTTCGTCCTGGCGGAGCGCCAGGACATCGGGGGGCTTTCCTACCCCTTCTACCCCAGGCCCCTCCCCTCAGGCCAAGGAGCCGTCATCTTCATCTACGACGGGTACCCGGGGGGGGTGGGCTACGCCCGCGCGGCGGCCCGGCGCTTCCCCGAGTGGATGCGGGCCACCTTGGAGCTCCTGAAGCGCTGCCCTTGTGAGGAGGGCTGTCCCCGCTGCGTCCTGTCGCCCAAGTGCGGCAACGGCAACCAGTACCTGGACAAGAAGGCGGCTCTCCTCCTGGCCGCCAACCTCACCCTCTCCCTCCCCCGAAGGGCCCTGCATTAGACTCCTCTCATGAGCCCCAAGCCCATCCCCCTGGAGGAAAACCCGGAAGCCTTTTACGCCCGCTTCCAGGCTCATGCCCTCCACGCTTACCTCTTTCCCGAACCCTGGGGGAGCCCGGTGCTGGAGGTGCTGGTCCAGGGCCACGTCCTGTACGCCTTTGACCGGGGAGCCCCCCCTGCGCCCACCGGCCCGGTGCGCATCCTCCTCCACGGGGTGGCCCGGGAGGTGAAGCCCCTGGAGCGGGAGCCCTTCGTGGAACGGCAGGGATCCGCGTACCGGTTGGGAGGCCCCTTCCGCCCCTTGGGGGAGGGGTTTTACCTGCTGGAAAGCCCGGTGCCGGTGGTGGTCCACGCCGACCAACCCCTTCCTGAGCGGGCTGAGGTCCTCCTCTGGCCTCCCTTGATGCTCTTCCGGGAGTAGGCATGCGCTGCGAGTGCGGGCAGAAGAACCCCCCCGAGGCCCGGTTCTGCATGGCCTGCGGCCGGGCCCTGGGGGCCCTTTTGCCCGAGGAGCGGCGCTTCGTGAGCGTGGTCTTCTTTGACCTGGTGAACTCCACCCAAGGCTTCGCCCACGGGCTCCACACCGCCTACCACCGCCTGCAAGAGGCCCTGGAGGAGGCCGCCCGGGTGGTGAGGGCCCAGGGGGGCTTCGTCCACCGCTTCCTGGGGGACGGCATCCTGGCCCTCTTCGGGGCCCCCAGGGCCCGGGGCAAGGAGCCTTGGCGCGCCCTCGAGGCCGCTTTGACCATGGTGCAGACCTCCCCCCTGCCCGCCCGGGCAGGGGTGGCCAGCGGCGAGGTGGTCTGGGCCCCCCTGGGGGACGGCCAGGCGGGTGAGCCCACCGCGGTGGGGCCAGCCGTGGTCTTGGCGGAGCGGCTTTCCAAGCTGGCACCCCCTGGGGCGGTGCTGAGCGAACCCCGCACCCTGGCCCTGGCCTCAGGGGTGCGCACCCGGGGTATAGGGACCCTGGAGGCCAAGGGGCTGGGCCCGGTGGAGGGGCACCTGGTGGAGGCCGTGGCCTTGGCCCTAAGGCCGGAAGCCGAGGCCCTTCTGCCCACCCTGCGCCGGGCCCTGGCCCAGCCCCCCGCCCAGCTGAACCTGGTGGGGCCACCGGGGAGCGGGAAAAGCCTGCTCCTGGAGCGGCTCCTGCAAGACCCCCCACAACCTGTGCTTCTCCTGGAACGCATGGGCCCGGAAACCCCCCTGCGCTCCACGCTCCTCCAGGCGGTGGAGCGGGCCTTTGGCCACCCGGAAGCCCTTCTGCCCCCTGGGGGACTGCCGGAGAGGCTAGAGCGCGCTTGGCGCTACAGCCTGGGCCTCGAGGCCCGCCCCCCCTGGCCGCGGGAGGTCCTGGAGGAAGCCATGCTGGAGGCTTGGCGGCGGGTGCTCAGCGCTTTGTCCCGTCCCCTCCTGGTGGTCCTGAAGGACCTGCACGCCCCCGATCCCACCCTGGCCCGGCTGATCCAGCACCCCTTCCCCAACCTCCTCCTCCTGGCGGAAAGCCGCCGCCCCCTTTTCCCCTCGGCCCTGAAGGTGCTGGCGGTACCCCCTGCGGACCTGCCCCCCCTGCTCCGCCTCCAGCCCGCCCTGGACGCCCTGCCCATGGCGGAGCGGCAGGCCCTTCTCGCCCTGGGGGTTTTAGGGGAAGCGCCCCAGGAGCTCTTGGCGCGGCTGGTGGGCACCTTCTCCTGGGAGCGCCTGCACCAAGAGGGGCTGGTGGAGGGGGAAAAGCCCCTACCCGAGGTGGCGCAGGCCGCCCAGGCCCTGGTGCCGGAGGACCGGGCCCGGGCCTGGCACCTGGAGGCCGCCCACTTTTACCGGGAGCGGGGAGAGGTGGTGCCCATGGCCCGCCACTTGAAGGGGGCAGGCCGGGAGAAGGAGGCCGTCGCGGCCTTGCGGATCCTCGCCCAGAAGACCTGGCGGGAGGGAAGGCCGGAAGCCGCCATCCCCCTCTACCAGGAAGCCTTGCGGTCCACCCCCAAGGGCTGGCAAGAAGCCCTCAGAGAGGAACTCCAAGACGCCATGGCCTCCCTGGGGCTGGCCCAGGAGGCTCCCTCAGGCCCCCGGTCCCAGGACCGGGCCCTGCAGGCGTTCCGGCAGGCCCGAAATCCCCTCGACCTCCTGCCCTTCCTCCCCGCCCTCAAGCCGTATCCCCTGGAGGAAGCCCAGGCCCGCCTGCAGGCGGCGGGGGCTTTGTGGCGGGCCTTCCAACCCCGTCTGGCCCTCGAGGTCCTCACCGAGCCCCACCCCCTGGTGCCCCCCGCCCTCAAAACCCACCTCCGCAGCCTGAAGGCGGGCCTCCTCATGGACCTGGGGCACTACCCCGAAGCGGAAGCTCTCCTGCAGGAGGCCGAGGGCGAAGACCTGGAAGCCCAGGTGCGCTTCCGCAGCACCCGCCTCCGCCTCCTCATGGAAACAGGGCGGCTAAAGCAAGCCTTGGCCGAGGGAGAACAGGCCTTCGGCCAAGCCCCCCACCCCTGGCTGGCCGCCGCCCTCCTCAGCGCCTGGACTCTGGAAGGGCACTTCCGGGAGGACCTCTTCGAGCGGGCCAGGCAGCACCCGGACGGTCGGGGCCTGGCCCTCCTGGCCCTGGCCCACCACCGCTGGCAGAAGGACGCTAACCCCATCCCCCTGCTGAAAGAGGCCCTCCGCGAGGCCCGCCGCCTCAGCAATCCCTACGTCCACCACTTGGCCCTCACCTCCTTGGCCCTCTACCTCTGGCCCCAAGCCCCCAGAAAGGCCAAGGCCCTTTCCCAGCACCTCCTCTACCAGACCCACCGCACGGGCTTTGCCGTCCACCTGGAGGTGGCAAGGCTCCTAAGGGCCCAGCTCCTCCTGGAGGAGGGGGAAAAGGTGGAGCACCTCCTGGGTTTCACCCCGTCCGTGCCCCTCACCCGGGCCTGGCAGGCGGTTTTGGCGGGGGAGGAGCCGGGGGAGAAGTTGCGGGGGTACGGTATCCTGGGAAGGTGGGTTAGGGGACTCTGGCGCAAGCGGGAGAGCCAATGGATGCGGCGCAAGCGGTAGAGGTCATCAAAAGCCGCCTCTCCTTGAAAGAGGTGGTGTCCCGCTACGTGGCCCTGAAGCCCGCAGGCCGGGGCCGCTGGAAGGGTCTTTGCCCCTTCCACCAGGAGAAGACCCCCTCCTTCTACGTGGACGAGGAAAAGGGCCTCTTCCACTGCTTCGGCTGTAAGGCGGGGGGCGACCTCTTCGCCTTCGTGGAGAGGATCGAGGGTCTGGACTTCATGGGGGCTTTAGAGCGCTTGGCGGAGGAAGCCGGGGTGGAGATCACCCACCGGGGAGCCCCCCAAAACCGCCGGGAGCTCTTGGACGTCCTCAAGCTGGCCCAGGCCTACTTCCTGGAAGGGCTATCCGCCTCCCTCGAGGCCCAGGAGTACCTCAAGAAGCGGGGGCTTTCCCCGGAGAGCATCGCCCGCTTCGGGCTAGGCTACGCTCCCCCCAAGGCCGAAGGCCTTCTCCTCTACCTGAGCCGCCACGGGGTGAGCCCCGAGGAAGGGCTAAGAGCAGGCGTCCTGGCGGAGCGGGACGGGCGCTTCTACGACCGCTTCCGCCACCGCATCACCTTCCCCATCAAGGACCATCTGGGGCGGATCGTGGCCTTCACGGGACGGGCCCTGGGGGACGAAACCCCCAAGTACCTGAACTCCCCGGAAACCCCCCTCTTCCGCAAGCGGGAGGTGCTCTTCGCCTTCCCCGAGGCCAAGCCCAAGCTCCGGGAGGGGCGGGCCATCGTGGTGGAGGGGCTTTTTGACGCCATTGCCCTGCACCAGATGGGCTTTCAAGAGGCGGTGGCCGTCCTGGGCTCGGGGCTTTCCGAGGAACAGGCCCGCCTCCTCAAGGGCCAGGAGGTGCGGGAGGTCTACCTGGCCTTCGACGCGGACGAAGCGGGGCAGAAGGCTGCCCTCCAGAGCCTGGACCTCGCCTTGGCCCGGCAGTTCCTCTTCTACGCCGTCCGCCTCCCCGCCAAGGACCCGGGGGAGCTCCTCCTCTCCCCGGAGGGCCCTGCCCTCTTCCAGAAGGCCCTGGAGGAAGCCCTCCCCGAGGTGGCCTTCCGCTTCCAGGAGGCCGCCAAGGCCCTAGACCTCTCCCGCCCGGAGCACAAGCGGAAAGTCCTGGAAGCCCTCACCCCCAGGATGCTCTCCCCTGAGCCCTTTGACCCAGTAGCCGAGCGCCTAAAGGCCCTGGTGGTGGAGCGCCTGGGCCTCACCCCCCGCCAGCTGGAGGAGTACCTGCAAAGCCGCAAGCGGGGGAAGCCCCCACCCCCCCCGCCCGCCAAGGCCGAGCCCAAAAACCGCACCCTCCTCCTGGAGCTGGACGTGATCGCCCTCCTCCTCTCCGTGGACGAGGCCCGCTTCCCCGAATGGATCCTTTACGTGGCTGACCACGTTTGGCCTCCGGAGGGCTCGGTGCTGGCGGAGTTCCTGGACCTAGCCCGGAAGGAACCCCGCCGGGACTACCTGCGCCAGGTCTTCGGGCGCAAGGAAGCGGGGGGCATCCTCTTTGAACGCCTGATGATGGCCCCTAGCGTGGAGGAGCCCAGACTCCCGGAGGTGATGGAAAAAACCCTGGCCCGCCTGCGGGAAGCCTACTACCTGGAACGGCGGGCCAAGCTCAAGGAAGCCCTAAACCAGAACCCCAGCCTGGAGATCCTGCGGGAAATCCAGGAGCTGGACCAGGCCATCGAGGCGGAGCGGCGCATCTACCGCAGGCTCTAGGGGTAGAATGCCCCTGGGCGGAAGCCCAAGGGAGGTAGAACCATGAAAAGCCCTGTTCGCGTGGCGGTAACCGGCGCCGCAGGCCAGATCGGCTACAGCCTCCTCTTCCGCATCGCCGCGGGAGAGATGCTGGGCAAGGATCAGCCCGTGATCCTCCAGCTCCTGGAGATCCCCCAGGCCCTGAGAGCCCTGGAGGGGGTGGTGATGGAGCTGGAAGACTGCGCCTTCCCCCTATTGGCGGGCATCGTCACCACCGACGACCCCAAGGTGGCCTTTAAGGACGCCGACTACGCCCTTTTGGTGGGGGCCGCCCCCAGGAAGGCGGGCATGGAGCGCCGCGACCTCCTGGAGATGAACGGCAAGATCTTCACCGAGCAGGGCCGGGCCCTGGCGGAGGTGGCCAAGCGGGACGTCAAGGTCCTGGTGGTGGGCAACCCCGCCAACACCAACGCCCTCATCGCCTACAAGAACGCAGAAGGCCTTGACCCCAAAAATTTCACCGCCATGACCCGGTTGGACCACAACCGGGCCAAGGCCCAGCTGGCCAAGAAGGTCGGGGTGGGCGTGGAGAAGATCCGCCGCATCGCCGTCTGGGGCAACCACTCTTCCACCATGTTCCCCGACCTCTTCCACGCGGAGGTGGACGGAAAGCCCGCCTTGGAGCTGGTGGACATGGACTGGTACGAGAAGGCGTTCATCCCCACCGTGGCCCAAAGGGGAGCGGCCATCATCCAAGCCCGGGGCGCCTCCAGCGCCGCCAGCGCCGCCAACGCCGCCATCGAGCACATCCGCGACTGGGCCCTGGGCACCCCGGAGGGGGACTGGGTTTCCATGGCCATCCCCTCGGACGGCTCCTACGGCGTCCCCGAGGGCATCGTCTACTCCTTCCCCGTGACTGCCAAGGACGGACGCTACCAGATCGTCCAGGGCCTGGAGATCAACGAGTTCGCCAGGAAGCGGATGGAGATCACCGCAAAGGAGCTCCTGGACGAGATGGAGCAGGTAAAGGCCTTGGGCCTCATCTAAGGGCCCTTGGGCTCTGGCCCCGCTTGCGCCAGGGCAGAGNAGACCACCCAAGCCTCCGTGGCCTCGGCGTAGAAGTCGGGCCGGTCGGGTACCTGGTTCCTCCCCGGCTTGAAGTGCAGGGTAGCCACCAGAGGAAAGCCCCCCGCCTGGCGCACCCGGGCCTTCACCGCGAAGGCCGTACGCCCCGAGTCCCAAACGTCGTCCACCACCAAAACCCGCTTCCCGAAGAGCAGGGGATCTGGGGGAAACTGGAGGAAAACAGGCTCGGGAAGGGTTCCTTCCCCCTCGTAGAACATCACCGCCGCGGTGAGGAGGTCCCGCCATCCCCAGGGCCTGGGCCAAAAGGGCCGTGGGGATGAGACCGCCCCGGGCAATGCCCAGGAGGAGGTTCACCTCCTCCTCCCTAAGCCCCTCCGCTAGCCGCCGCACCAGGCCAAGGAGCTCTTCCCAGGAAACGCGGTGGCGCTCCATCAGGGCTTGTCGAGCTCAAAGGCCTGGTGGACAGCCCTAAGCGCCGCCTCCGCGTACTGGGCAGGGATGATCACCGAGATGCGCACCTCGCTGGTGGCGATCATCTCGATGTTGGCCCCAGTGGAGGCCACCGCTTGGAACATCTTGGCGGGGATCTCCGGGGCCGAGGCCAGCCCCACCCCCACGATGGACACCTTGGCGATGTCCGGGCGGAGGACCGCTTCACCCCCGATCTCAGCGAGCACCGGCTCCAAGGCCTCGAGGGCCTCCTGGGCAAAGTCCTTCTTCACCGTGAAGGCCATTTGCTGCCGCGAGGGGTCGTGGCCGGGGACCCCCTGGATGATCATGTCCACGGCGATGCCCCTTTGGGCCAGGGCCTGGAAGACCTTGGCCGCAATCCCAGGCTGGTCGGGAATGCCGATGAGCCCGATCTGGGCGTGGTCCAGGTCCAGGGCCGCGCCCGTCACCACCTTGCCCATTTCCATGCTGACCTCCTTCACCAGGGTACCGGGGTTGTAGGAAAAGCTGGAGCGCACGTGGAGCACCACCCCGTAGCGCTTGGCGTAGTACACCGCCCGGGGGTGGAGGACCCTGGCCCCCAAAGCGGCCATCTCCAGCATCTGGTCGTAGCCAATCACCTCAAGCTTCCGGGCCTCAGGGATCAGGTGGGGGTCGGTGGTGTAGACCCCCTCCGTGTCCGTGTAGATCTCGCACTCCTTAGCCCCCAGGGCGGCGGCGATGGCCACGGCGGTGGTGTCCGATCCTCCCCGGCCCAGGGTGGTGATCTCCCCCTCCGCCGTGGTGCCCATGAACCCGGCGATCACCGCCACATACCCCTCTTCCAAGGCCTGTTGGATACGGCTGGGGTCCACCTCGAGGATGCGGGCGTCCCCATAGCGCCCGTCGGTCCGGATGCCGATCTGGTGCTGCACAAAGCCCCGGGCAGGGATGCCCATGGCCCAAAGCTGCATGGAAAGGAGGGCCACGGAAACCTGCTCCCCCGTGGTGGTGAGAAGGTCCAGCTCGCGAAAAGGGGGTCTCGGGTTCACCCGCTTGGCCAGGGCGATGAGCTCGTCCGTGGTGTGGCCCATGGCCGACACCACCACCGCAAGTTTATGCCCCTTCTCCCGGTAGTGGGCGATGCGCTGGGCCACCTTGTGGATGCGCTCCAGATCGCCCACCGAGGTGCCGCCATACTTCTGTACCACCAGGGCCACGCTCGCCTCCTTTCCGCCCCAGGGGCGGTTTGAAGAGGAATATTATCACATTTGCCCTCTTTCCCCAAGCCCCGTATCCTGGAGCGTTGTGGCCTTGACCCTAGCGGAGTACCACCGCCTCACCCCCCTGCCCCGGCCCGGGGGGGTCCTTTACGTGAAGCCGGGGGCCCGGGGGTACCGGGACCCCATCTACGACCTCCTGCAGAAGACCGTGGCCCCCTTCGGGGAAAGGGCCTTGGACCTGAACCCAGGGGTGGGGTGGGCAAGCCTCCCCTTGGAGGGGAGGATGAACGTGGAGCGGCTGGAAACCTCGAGGGCTGCCTTCCGCTGCCTTTCGGCTAGCGGCCTAAGCGCCCACCTGGCCCCTCCCTGGGACGCGGAGGAGGGCGCCTACGACCTCGTGGTCCTGGCCCTCCCCGCGGGCCGGGGCACCGCCTACGTAGAGGCCGCCTTGGTGGCCGCCGCCCGGGCCCTAAGGATGGGCGGCCGGGTCTACCTGGCGGGGGACAAGAACAAGGGCTTTGAGCGCTACTTCAAGGAGGCCAAGGACCTCCTGGGCTACGGGGAGGTATTGCGGCGGGAGGGCCCGGTGCGGGTGGCCCTTCTGGAAAAGGAAAAGGAGGCCCCGCCCCTTCCCCCCCTCTGGCAGGGCTTCCGCGCCCGCCTCCTGGGGGAGGAATACGCCTTCTTCCACCTCCCCGGGGTCTTCTCCGCGGGCAAGGTGGACAAGGCCTCCCTCCTCCTCCTGGAGGCCCTCCTGGGGGAGATGGGCAAGGAGGGGGTGCGGGGCAAGGCCATCTTGGACCTGGGGGCGGGCTACGGGGCCCTCACCCTGCCCCTGGCCCGCCTGGGCGCCGAGGTGACCGCGGTGGAGGACGACCTGGTCTCGGTGCTTTCCCTCCAGAGGAGCCTGGAGGCCAACGGCCTCGCCGCCAGGGTGCTTCACTCCGACGTGGACGAGGCCTTGACGGAGGAAGAGCGGTTTGACATGATAGTTACGAACCCCCCTTTTCACGTGGGGGGTGCGGTCATCCTGGATGTGGCCCAGGCCTTCGTGGAAGCGGCGGCGGCCCGGCTGAAGCCGGGCGGTGGGTTTTTGCTGGTGGCAAACCCCTTTCTCAAGTACGAAACCCTTCTGGAGGAGCGCTTCGGCGCTTTCAGGACCCTTTTGGTGAGGGAGTACAAGGTGCTCTTCGCGGAAAAGGGAAAGACCAGCCAGCGTGAGGGAGGTCGGCGTTGAAGAAGGCCAAGACCAAGAAGAACAAGACCGTGGCGGAGGTCGGCGAGTCCCCGGCGGTGCAGGCCCCATACCGGGAGGTTGGGCTGGACGATCCCCTGGTGGAGGAGGGCTTAGCCCCCGCCCAGGGGATGGAGGCGGAAGGCGAGCTTCAGGACCTCCCTGAGCCGGATCCCGAGCTCTTGGAGTCCGATCCTGAGCTGGGTGTGCTGGACGAACCCTTGGACCTCGAGGCCGAGGACCTCCTCCTTCCCGAGGCCGAGGGGGAGGAGCTCCTGGAGGAAGAAGAGGAGCTGGCCCTCCCCAAGGTTTCCACCTCCGACCCCGTGCGCCAGTACCTGCACGAGATCGGCCAGGTGCCCCTCCTCACCCTGGAGGAGGAGATCGAGCTGGCCCGGAAGGTGGAAGAGGGGATGGAGGCCATCAAGAAGCTCTCCGAGGCCACGGGGCTGGACCAGGACCTGATCCGCGAGGTGGTGCGGGCCAGGATCCTGGGTTCGGCCCGCATCGCCCAGATCCCTGGCCTCAGGGAGAAGCTGGACCCCAAGACCATCGAGGAGGTGGACGCCAAGCTGAAGGCCCTCCCCAAGGAGCTCAAGCGCTACCTGCACATCGCCCGCGAGGGGGAGGCCGCAAGGCAGCACCTCATCGAGGCCAACCTGCGCCTGGTGGTCTCCATCGCCAAGAAGTACACGGGCCGGGGCCTATCCTTCCTGGACCTTATCCAGGAAGGTAACCAAGGCCTCATCCGGGCGGTGGAAAAGTTTGAGTACAAGCGCCGCTTCAAGTTCTCCACCTACGCCACCTGGTGGATCCGCCAGGCCATCAACCGGGCCATCGCCGACCAGGCGCGCACCATCCGCATCCCGGTACACATGGTGGAAACCATCAATAAGCTCTCCCGCACCGCTCGCCAGCTCCAGCAGGAGCTGGGCCGCGAGCCCACCTACGAGGAGATCGCCGAGGCCATGGGCCCGGGCTGGGACGCCAAGCGGGTGGAGGAAACCCTGAAGATCGCCCAGGAGCCCGTCTCCCTGGAAACCCCCATCGGGGACGAGAAGGACAGCTTCTACGGCGACTTCATCCCCGACGAGAACCTCCCCTCCCCCGTGGACGCCGCCGCCCAGAGCCTCCTCTCCGAAGAGCTGGAAAAGGCCCTCTCCAAGCTCTCCGAGCGCGAGGCCATGGTGCTGAAGCTCCGCAAGGGGCTCATCGATGGACGGGAGCACACCCTCGAGGAGGTGGGGGCCTACTTCGGCGTGACCCGGGAGCGCATTCGCCAGATTGAGAACAAGGCCTTAAGGAAGCTCAAGTACCACGAGTCCCGCACCCGCAAGCTCAGGGACTTCCTGGACTAGTTTTAGCTTATTCCCAAGGGAAAGCGGGCCACCTCCTGGAGGTGGCCCTCCTCTTCATCCCGCACCAAGGCCACTTCCTTCACCAAGAAGGAGCGCCTTGGGGGCGCGGGAAGCTCCTGCGCCAACCTCCTTGCCTCCTCCTCAGATAGCCCCAGGGCCAGGGTGATGTGGGGCAGGTAGCTGGGCCCTTCGATCTCCTTCAGGGGCGGGGCCAAGGGTTCCAGGGCGTGGTAGAGGCGCCGGAAGGGGGTGCCCCCGTAGGCCCTCAGGTAGACCACCCCCTGGGGAAAATACCCCCACCCCCCGAGGCGCAAGCGAAAGGGTGCGTGCCCCCGAAGAATGCCCGCAAGGGCAATCCTCAAGGCCTCCTCCTCATAGGGCCAGTCAAAGGGCTGGCGCAGGTTAAGGTGCGGAGGGCCGAAGCCCCTGATCCCGTGAAGAGCCTGAAGCTCCTCCAGGAAACGCCTCATGTCTTCCGGGGGCCACACCAACACCCCATACACGCCGCCAGTATACCGGGGTTCAAGAAAAGAGCTCCAACCTTCCCCGATACACCCGGCCCACGGGCCTTCCACCCTCCCACAAGGTGAGGTCGGCCCGCATCCCCGGCTCCAGGCGGCCGTAGTCTCCCCAGCCCGCTGCCCTCGAGGCCCCTTCCGTATGGGCCCAAAGCACCTCCTCGGGGGTCAGGCTCTCCTCCGGGGCAAGGGGATGGCGGGTGGCCGCGAGGAGGTTCCGGCCGTAATCCGGCTTGGCCACGGGGGCATCGGAGCCGAAGGCCAAGGGCAACCCCGTGGCCCAGAGGCTCCGAAAGCGGAAGGCTTCCCCTGGGGGAAACCCATAAGCCCGCGCCAGGGCAGCGTCCTCCAGGAGGTGCAGGGGCTGCATGGAGAGGGCCAGGGGGAGGCCGGAAAAGAGGGAAAGAGCCCCGTCGCGCACGTGCTGCACATGCTCCATCCTCAAGGTAAGGCCCTTCCGCCAGGCCAAGGAGGCAAGCTTGTGAAACACCCCCAGCACCGCCTCCACCGCCCGGGTACCGATGGCGTGCACCGCCAGGGTAAAGCCTGCCCTTAAGGCCTCCTCCCCTTCCTCCAAGATCTCCCCCTCCCGGTCCAGGGGCATGCCAAAGGAGCCCTCCGGATAGGGGTGGTGCATCCAGGCGGTGCGGCTCCCCAGGGCCCCATCAGCAAAGAACTTCACCCCAGCCAGGTGGAGGTCCCCATACCAGCCGGGCGTGCGTCCCCGCCAGGCCCCCCGGGGCAGGGCCCACCAGAGGCGCACGGGAAGCTCCATGGCCAGGGCCCAGTCCAGGGCTTCCGGCGGCTCATACCCCAGGGCGTGCACCGCGGTGTACCCCCGGCGGGCAAAGTCCTGAAGGCCCCGGGCCAGGTCCTGGGGCGAGGGCGGGGGCAGATGAGGGACGAGGAGCTCCTGGGCCCGCTCCAGGAGGTAGTAAGGCACCCCCTCGCTGTCCCGAAGGAAGCCGCCCCCCTGGGGGGCTTCCGTGCCCGGGCCCAGACCTGCCACCTCCGCCGCCTTGCGGTTGACCCAGGCGGAGTGGTGGTCCCGGCTGCGGAGGAAGACGGGGTTCTGCGGGGCCGCCCGGTCCAGAAGCCCCGGGGGTGGGGCCTTGGGAAAGAGAAACCCGGCCCCCTCCACCCAGGCCCCGGGAGGCAGGCCCCGCGCCGCCTCCGCCACCCTGGCCGCCACCCTTTCCGGTTCCGTGAGCCCCGAAAGGTCCAGACCCCGGAGGGCCATCCCCCAGTAAAGAGGGTGGGCGTGGGCGTCCTGGAGGCCGGGGGTGAGGCCCTCAAAGCGCAGGCTCTTGGCCCCATCCTCCACCTGGGCAATCCGCTCCCCCTCCACCAGGAAGCTCCTTTGGCCATCGGTGAGCCACATGGTTCCAGCCTACAGGGACATATTACCCTTGACTATCTCCGTATCAGGGGTGTGAGCTAGAATCGGTAGGGAGGTGGCTTTATGAAGAAAGTCCTACTGGCCCTTTTGGCCCTCGGCCTTATGGTGGCCTTCTCCAGTAAAGAGGCCATCCAGAAGGAATGGGAGCAAAGCGCCCACAACAACGGGGTCATGGGGGCCAAAACCCTAAGTGCGGCCACGGTGGAGGCCCGGGCCGAGAGCGCGGCCCACTGCGCCCGCTGCCACAGCGAGCAGGGCTTTGTGGCCTGGCTGGACCAGCTCAAGAAGGGCAACCCCGGCAACCTGGTGGGCCCGGACGGCAAGCCCGCCACCGTGGAGTACCTGAAGGGCCTCGGCCTCACCAAGGACCAGGTCAAGCCCATCACCTGCCAGACCTGCCACGACGAGGATGGCGATCTGCGCCTGGTCCACGACACCCCCATGCTCCCCTCGGGCTTCAAGGCCACCGCCGTGGGGAACGCCGCCTTGTGCATCACCTGCCACAACTCCCGCAATGGCCGCATCACCTGGAACGCCGAGGACCCAGGCCGCTACACCTACCCCCACGCCTCGAGCCAGGGGGACGTGATCTTGGGTAAGAACGCCTTCTTCGTGGACGACACCAAGGAGTGGCCCAACCCCCACGCTTTCTTCACCGGCAACGCCTGCTCCACCTGCCACATGAGCTTGGCAGGAACCGGGGACTACTCCAGCCACACCTTCAAAGCCCCGGAAAACCTCTGCGCCTCCTGCCACGGGGCCAAGTACACCCAGGAGATGGTCCAGGAGAACACCGAGCACCTGCTCTCCCTCCTGCGCAGCAAGGTGAACGCCCGGGTGCTGGCGGTGCGGGACCGCATCAAGACCGTGCGGGCCTACAACCCCGAAAACGGCCAGTTCACCCCCAACACCCCGGTGACGTCTCCCGTCTACCGGGTGGACATCCTCTCCATCGCCGGGCAGATCGCCTTCAAGATGACCCTCACCGACGGCACGGTGCTCTACAGCCAGCTGGGCGATATTAAGGACGATAAGGGGCAACCCGTCTTCGCCACCAAGGATCCCATCGTGCGGGCCAGCTGGAACTATCTGTTGATCGAAAACGACGGCTCCAAGGGTGTGCACAACCCCACCTACACCCGGGCGGTGCTTCTGGCCACGCTGAACGCCCTGCAATAAGGGGATGACCGGCCAGGCCCCGGGGGAGCCAACCCCCGGGGCTTTCCCGTAACATGGGAACGTGAGCCGCACCTACTTGTACCGGGGCCGCATCCTCAACCTGGCCCTGGAAGGCCGTTACGAGATCGTGGAGCACAAGCCTGCGGTGGCTGTCATCGCCGTCCAGGACGGGAAGATGCTCTTTGTGCGCCAGCACCGCCCAGCGGTGGGGCTCACCCCCTTGGAGATCCCCGCAGGGCTTATTGAACCCGGGGAAGATCCCCTGGAGGCCGCTAGGCGGGAGCTAGCCGAGGAAACGGGCCTTTCCGGGGACCTCACTCCCCTCTTCAGCTACTACGTCTCCCCCGGCTTCACCGACGAGAAGACCTACGTCTATTTGGCAGAAAACCTCAAGGAGGCTCCCGCCGACCCGGACGAGGACGAGGCCATCGAGGTGGTATGGCTGGAGCCGGAAAAGGCCCTGGAGCTTCACCGGAAAGGCGAAGCCGAGTTCTCCGCCACCGGGATCGTGGGCATCCTCTACTACCATGCTTTTCTCCGAGGTCGCTGACGTCCCTAAGGGGCCCAAGGTGGTGGCCGTGGGCTCCTTTGACGGGGTACACCTGGGCCACCAGCACCTCCTAAGGCAGGCCCTGGCCGAGGCCAAGGCCTTGCGGGTGCCCCTCTTGGTCTACACCTTTGACCCTCCCACCAAGGTCTTCACCCGGGGGGAGGGGTTCCTCATGGACCTCACGGAAAAGGTGGAGGCCCTGAAGGCCCTGGGGGTGGAGCTCATCCTGGCGGTGCCCTTCAACGAAACCTTCGCCCGCAGGGGGGCGGGGGAGTTCCTGGAGGACCTAAGGGCTTTGCAGGCCAGCCGCATCTACGTGGGGGAAGACTTCCGCTTCGGCCAGGGCCGGGGGGGAAGCCCCGAGGACCTGGCCCAGGTGGCCCCGGTACGGGTGGTGCCCCTCCTCAGCCTGGGGGGAGAACCGGTGAAGTCCAGCCGCATCCGCGCCCTTCTCCTTGAGGGCAAGGTGGAGGAGGCCCGCCACCTCCTGGGCCAGCCCTATGGGGCCTACGGGGTGGTGGTGGGTGGGGAAAAGGTGGGACGCAAGCTCTCCTTCCCCACCGCTAACCTGGCCGTTCACCCCCAGAAGGTGCTCCCTCCGGGGGTGTTCGCGGTAGAGGCTAGCGGCGCCTTCGGGCGCTACAAGGGCGTGGCCAACGTGGGCACCAGGCCCACCCTCGGGGGGAGCGAGCGGCGCCTCGAGGTCCACCTCCTGGGCTTCGCCGGGGAGCTCTACGGGGAGGAGGTGCACCTTACCTTCCTGAAGCGCCTCCGGGAGGAAAGGCGCTTCCCAAGCCTGGAGGCGCTGAAGGCCCAGATCGCCGAGGACGTAGCGGCCGCCCGGGCCTACTTCGGGCTCTAGGGACACCCCTCCCCCGCTTGGGCGCATAAGCTGAAGGCATGGACTGCCTGCGCCTGGCCGAGGCGCTCTTGGAGGCCAGGGGGCGGCAGGAGGTCTTCCGCCGGGCCCTGGCCGCTCTGGAGGAGGCCGGGGTCATACGCTGCGGCGAGGCCTACTGGGTGGGCGAAGGCTTAAGCCTCTTCCAGATGCAGGCCTGCCGCACCACCTGCCCCCTGGTGGCCCGCTCCCGCGCCCTGGCGGAGGAGGCCCTGAGGCGGGGGGAAAAGGTAGAGGAAGGGCCTTTCGTGGCCTTACCCGTGCACCAGGGAGCGAAGACCCTGGCGGTGGTGGTCCTGAGCCTGGAAGAGGGGCAGAAGCCTCCCGAGGCCCTCCCCGCCCTCCTCCTCCTGGCCCTGAAGCGCCCGGGGATGGAGCTGGCGGGCAGGCTCCTCACCGCCCAGGAGGAGGAGAGGCGCCGGGTGGGCCGGGAGCTCCACGACGGGGTGGGAAGCCTCCTCACCGCCGCCCTCCTCACCCTGAAGGTGGCGGAGAAGCGCCCCGAGAAGCTCCTTGAGGCCAGGAAGCGGGTAGCGGAGGCCCTGGAGGAGGTACGCAGGCTTTCCCGGGAGCTGCGCATGCCCCTCCTGGACGACCTGGGCTTGAAGGAAGCCCTGGCCCGCTACCTGGAAACCTACGCCAAGAGCGGCCTGCACGTGGAAGCCCACCTGGAGGTGCCCCCGCTGCCCAAGGAGAAAGAGGTGGCCCTCTTCCGGGTGGTGCAGGAAGCCCTCACCAACGTCCTGCGCCACGCCAAGGCCCAGAAGGTGCGGGTGCGCCTTTGGCGGGAAGGGGATCGGCTTTTCGGAGTGGTGAAGGACGACGGGGTGGGCTTTGACCCGGAGAAGACCCCAGCCTCCGTGGGACTTTTGGGCATGCAAGAGCGCATTCAAAGCCTGGGAGGAAGCTTCCTGGTCCACGCCGCTCCGGGGCAGGGGACACGGGTGGAGTTCGGGGTGCCCCTATGAGGGTGGTGCTGGTGGAGGACCACCACCTGGTGCGCAAGGGCCTAAGGCTTCTCCTGGAGGAAGGAGGCCACCAGGTGGTGGCGGAGTTCGCCACCGCCGAGGAGGCCCTGGCCGCCCCCTGGGAGGCGGACCTGGTGCTCCTAGATCTGAACCTCCCGGGGATGGGGGGCCTAAAGGCCCTTCCCAACCTCGCCCGGCGGGCCAGGGTGCTGGTGGTTTCCATGCACGACGAGCCCGCCTATGTGGCCCGGGCTTTCCAGCTGGGGGCCAAGGGGTACCTGCCCAAGCACGCCCTAGACCAGGAGCTCCTGGAAGCCCTGGATCGCCTGGCTAAGGGCCTCCGCTACCTGCACCCGAGCCTCACCGAGGCCCTCTTGGAGGGCCAGGCTACCCCTGGACCCGAGGTTCTTTCCGAAAGGGAAAAGGCTGTGGTGGCCCTTCTGGCCCAAGGCTACTCCCTCTCCCAAGCGGCGGAGCGCCTGGGGGTTTCCGTGAAGACGGCCTCCACCTACAAGCAGCGGGCCCTGAACAAGCTGGGCCTTATGGACACCCCCGACCTGGTGCACTGGGCCCGGGAGCACGGGCTGGCGTAAGGCCAACCCACCGGGTTTGGCCGCGGTGGGGCTCGGGCCAAGCCCCGCCCTGCGAGGTTTACGAGGAGGAAGCAGAGGCCTGGGCCAAGGACCAAGTTTGGGACATCTTTCCCAAGGACATTTGCCTTAGGAAGGCCTCCGACAGCAAAGGGTAAAGCCCTCCGTCTTGTGAAGGAAGGTGCAAACCCTACCCTGAGGCCAGGAGGTGGAGGATGGAACTCCTGGGCTGGGTTACGGCAAGCCTCTTCGCCCCGCCGGGCGAAGCCCTCTTCCGGGAGCTGGCCGCGGGCACCCTCGAGGAGGCCCTAGAGGAGCTCGCCGGCCGCCCCGTGGCCCTTCCCCGAGTGCCTCAGGGCGAGCTCCAGGCCGCCTATACCGCCCTCTTCGTCACCCACCCTGAGGGCCTCCCCGCCCCGCCCTACGTGGGGTATGCCCTGGACGGGGAGCTTTTCGGGCCCTCGTACCACCGCCTCCTGGAGCTTTACCGGGAAGGGGGCCTCGAGGTGCAGGAGTCCTGGCGCGACCTCCCCGACCACCTGGCGGCGGTGGGGGAAGCCATCGCCTTCCTGAGCACCAAGCGCCCCGACCTGGCCAAGCGGCTGGTGCAGGAGTTCCTCTCCCCCTGGCTCAAGCGGTTCGGGCAAGCGGTGAAGACCCACGACCCCACCGGGTTCTACGCCGCACTGGTGGACCTGCTGGAGGAGGCCATCCATGCAAAGACGAGAGTTTCTGAAGCTTAGCGCCCTCAGCGCAGGAGCCCTAGCCCTAAAAGGCAGCGGGCCTGCCAAGGCCCTTGGCACCCCCTGGCACGCCAAAGAAGTGCGGAGCGTCTACCAGATCTGCGAGGGCTGTTTCTGGCGCTGCGGCATCGTGGCCCACGTAGTGGGCAACCGGGTCTACAAGGTGGAGGGGTACGAGGCCAACCCCAAGAGCCGGGGCCGCCTCTGCCCCCGGGGCCAAGGCATGCCCCAGACCACCTACGACCCCGACCGCCTGAAGCGGCCCCTCATCCGGGTGGAGGGCACCGAGCGGGGTGAGGGCAAGTACCGGGTGGCCACCTGGGAGGAGGCGTTGGACCATGTGGCCAAAAAGATGCTGGAGATCCGGGAAAAGTATGGCCCCGAGGCCATCGCCTTCTTCGGTCACGGCACCGGGGACACCTGGTTCGTGGACTTCCTCCCCGCCGCCTGGGGCAGCCCCAACGCCGCCAAACCCTCCGTGGCCATCTGCACCGCCCCCCGGGAGGTGGCCTCCCAGTGGGTCTTCGGAAGGCCCATCGGCGGCCACGAGCCCGTGGACTGGGAAAACTCCCGCTACATCGTCCTCATCGGCCACCACATCGGCGAGGACACCCACAACACCCAGCTCCAAGACTTCGCCTTGGCCCTGAAGCGGGGCGCCAAGGTGGTGGTGGTGGACCCCCGCTTCTCCACCGCCGCCGCCAAGGCCCACCTCTGGCTCCCCATCAAGCCCGGCACCGACACCGCCTTGCTCCTCGCCTGGATCCACGTGCTTATCTACGAGAACCTTTACGACAAAGACTATGTGGGGAAGTACACCACAGGCTTCGAGGAGCTCAAGGCCCACGTGAAGGACTTCACCCCCGAGTGGGCGGAAAAGCACACGGAGATCCCCGCGGAAACCATCCGCCAGGTGGCCCGGGAGATGGCCGCCCACAAGCCCCAGGCGGTCCTCCCCCCTTCCCGCCACACCGTCTGGTACGGAGACGACACCTACCGGATGATGGCCCTCTACTACGTCAACGTCCTCCTGGGGAACTATGGGCGGCCGGGCGGGTTCTACATCGCCCAGAGCCCCTACCTGGAGAAGTACCCCACCCCACCCCTTCCCCTGGAGCCCGCGGCGGGCGGGTGCTCGGGGCCTTCCGGCGGCGACCATGAGCCCGAGGGCTACAAGCCCCGGGCGGATAAAGGCAAGTTCTTCGCCAAAACCACCGCCATCCAGGAGCTCATCGAGCCCATGATCACGGGGAAGCCCTACCCCATCCGGGGGCTCATCGCCTACGGCATCAACCTGTTCCACTCCATCCCCAACGTCCCCCGCACCAAGGAGGCCCTGAAGGGCTTAGACCTCTACGTGGCCATCGACGTCCTGCCCCAGGAGCACGTGATGTGGGCGGACGTGATCCTGCCCGAGGCCACCTATCTGGAGCGCTACGACGACCTGGTGGCCGTGGCCCACAAGACCCCCTTCCTGGAGCTGCGCACCCCCGCCCACGAACCCCTCTTCGACACCAAGCCTGGCTGGTGGATCGCGCGGGAGCTGGGCCTAAGGCTGGGCCTGGAGGCCTTCTTCCCCTGGAAGGACATCGAGGAGTATCTGAACACCCGCCTGCAGAGCATCGGCTTTGACCTGGAAACCCTGAAGGGCATGGGCACCCTGGTGCAAAAGGGCAAGCCCTGGCTGGAAGACTGGGAGAAAGAAGGCCGCCTGCCCTTCGGCACCGCCTCGGGAAAGATCGAGCTCTACTGCGAAAAGTTCAAGGAGGCTGGCCACCAGCCCCTCCCCGTCTTCACCCCTCCCGAGGAGCCTCCAGAAGGCCACTACCGCCTCCTCTACGGCCGCAGCCCCGTGCACACCTTCGCCCGCACCCAGAACAACTGGGTCCTCATGGAGATGGACCCGGAAAACGAGGTCTGGATCCACCGCGAGGAGGCCAAGAAGCTGGGCCTGAAGAACGGGGACTATGTGATGCTGGTGAACCAGGACGGGGTCAAGGAAGGCCCGGTGCGGGTGAAGGCCACGGAGCGGATCCGCAAGGACTGCGTCTACATCGTCCACGGCTTCGGCCACAAAGCCCCCCTCATGAAGGTTGCCCACGGGCGGGGGGCCTCCGACAGCTACCTGCAGACCCGCTACAAGCTGGACCCCATCTCGGGCGGAGCGGGCCTGAGGGTGAACTTCGTCAAGCTGGAAAAGGCCGAGAAGCCGAAGCTGCCCGCCCTGACCTCGCTGGCCAAACGGCCCTTTGACGAAAGGAGGATGTGATGCCCCGGTACGCCATGGCCATAGACCTTAGCCTCTGCGTGGGCTGCGCCGCCTGCGCCGTGGCCTGCAAGATGGAAAACCAGGTGCCCCCAGGGGTCTTCAACCTCTGGATCCGGGAGCGGGAGGTGGGCTCCTACCCGAACCCTGTGGTGGAGTTCCGCCCCGAGCAGTGCCTGCACTGCGCCAACCCCCCTTGCGTTCCCGTCTGTCCCACGGACGCCAGCTACCAGACAGCAGATGGCCTGGTCCTGGTGGACCCGAAGAAGTGCATCGCCTGCGGAGCCTGCATCGCCGCCTGCCCTTACGACGCCCGCTACCTTCACCCTGCGGGCTACGTGAGCAAGTGCACCTTCTGCGCCCACCGGCTGGAAAAGGGGCGGCTTCCCGCCTGCGTGGAAACCTGCCCCACGGGGTGCCGGGCCTTTGGGGACCTGGACGATCCGGAAAGCCCGGTGTCCCAGGCCTTGAAGGCGGCAGACCGGGTGGACGTGCTCCGGCCCGAGCAGGGCACCAGGCCCAAGCTCTTCTACCTGAACGCCCCCTCCAAACGGGGCCTCACCCGGGAAAGCAAGGTGCGCCATGACTGAGTTCTACGGCCTGCCCAACGCCGGAGAGTTCTGGCACTGGACCAACGCCCTGCACTTCGTGTTGGTGGGGTTGGCGGGAGGCATAGCCCTCCTTGCGGCCCTCCTCCAGCTTAGGGGGCACGAGGAAGCCCGGCGCTACACCCTCTTGGCCCTGCTCTTCATCACCTTGGACCTCTTCGTCCTCTGGGCCGAGTCTCCTGCCCGCTTCCGCTTCACCCACATCTGGCTCTTCCTCTCCTTCCGCCCACCAAGCCCCATCTGGTGGGGCGCTTGGGGGCTGGCCCTGGCCTTCCTCTTCTCCGGGCTCCTCTACCTGGAGAAAGGGCCCAGGAAGCTTCTGGCGTGGATCCTCCTGCTGTTCAGCCTGGTGGCCCTTTCCTATCCGGGAATGGCCTTAGCGGTGAACGAAAACCGTCCTCTCTGGAACGCCCTCTTGGCTGGGCTCTTCCCCCTCACCGCCCTGGTCTTGGCCCTGGGGGTGGCGGGCCTTCTCCGAAGCGGATGGGCCTTCTACCCCTTACGCCTCCTGGCGGGAGCCTCCCTCCTTATGGCCCTCCTCTACCCCCTCACCCTCTCTCCGGAGGCCCGGGAGCACCTTTGGGAGGAAGGCGGCCTCCTCTACGGCCTCTTCCTCCTCCTGGGCCTAGGGGTCTTTTGGCGGGAACGCCTGGCCCCCTGGGCAGGGCTTTTGGCGGCGGCAGGGCTCAGGGCCCTGCTGGTGGCGGTGGGGCAGTGGCAAGGTTTTGGCCTTTAGGGGCTGGTGCCCCTAGGGAATCCAAAGGAGGTGTGCGATGAAAGGCATGAAGAAGCTCGCTTGGCTAGGTCTCTTGCTGGTCCTTCCGGTTTTGGCCCAGGCCACCACGACCACCTTCTCCGCCCTCACGGTACGGGAGCTGGGCAACTTCCTCACCACCCTGCCCGCGGACTTCTACGGCATCCAGCCCGCCGCGGCCAAGCAGATGATGGACACCCTGGACGTCTTCGTCTTGGACGTGCGGGAGCCCTCGGAGTACAAGGATGGCCGCATCCCGGGGGCGGTGAACATCCCCATCCGCGACCTGCCCAAGCGCCTTAGCGAAATCCCCAAGGGTAAGCCCATCATCATCTACTGCGGCATCGGGCACCGCGGGGCCATGGCCTTGGTCTTCCTGAAGGGCCAGGGCTACAACGTGAAGAGCATCCTGGGCGGGTACAAGGCCTGGACCGGGGCTAACCTGCCCGTGGAGAAGTAGGGCTTGAAGCCAAGGGCGGGGCCTTAAGGCCCCGCCCTGAACCCTTTACCCCCTAACCTTCATCAAAGTAGGTGAGCCTGGGGTGCTTGTTGGCCCGGAGTTCGTCCAGGCGGCGCACAGGGGTAGAGTAGGGCGCGTGCTCCAGCCACTCTTTAGGCTTTTGCAGGAGCTCTCCCAGGGCCTCGGCGAAGGCCTCCAGGGTTTCCTTGCTCTCGGTCTCCGTGGGCTCCACCATGAGGGCCTCCTTGACGATCAGGGGGAAGTAGACCGTGGGCGGGTGGAAGCCAAGCTCCAAAAGCCCTTTGGCCAGGTCCAAGGCGCGGAAGCCCTGGGGGGGCTGGGCCACGAACTCGTGCATGCAAGGCCCGTCGTAGGGCACCCGGTAGCCCTTTGTCTTCAGGAGCTCCTTCAGGTAACGGGCGTTGAGGACGGAAAGGGCCGCGGCCTTCTTGAGGCCAGGAAGCCCCAGGGTGCGGATGTAGGCCCAGGCCCGCACCAGGGCCAGGAAGTTGCCGTGGAAGCTCCGCACCCGGCCGATGCTCTTGGGCAGGTCAAAGTTCAGGTAGAAGCCCTCCTCGCCCCGTTCCACCGTGGGCACGGGCAGGTAGGGGGCCAGGTGGGCCTTCACCCCCACGGGACCCGAGCCCGGCCCCCCGCCCCCGTGGGGCACGGTGAAGGTCTTGTGGAGGTTCAGGTGCACCACGTCAAAGCCCATGTCCCCGGGGCGGGCCCAGCCCATGACGGCGTTCAGGTTGGCCCCGTCGTAGTAGAGCTGCACCCCCGCCTCCTTGGCCAGGCGGGAGATCTCCAGGATGCGCCTTTCAAAGAGGCCCAGGGTGTTGGGGTTGGTGAGCATGATGGCGGCCACGTGGGGGCCAAGCTCCCTTTTTAGGGCCTCGAGGTCCACCTCCCCGTCGGGCCCGGAGGGCACCTCCTTCACCTCATAGCCCGCCATGCTGGCGGTGGCGGGGTTGGAGCCGTGGGCGGAGTCGGGCACCAGGACGAGCCTGCGGGTTTTGCCCTCCCCCCGGTCCTGGTGGTAGGCGCGGATGATGAGGATCCCGGTAAGCTCCCCGTGGGCCCCGGCCGCGGGCTCCAGGGTGATGGCGTCCATGCCGGTAAGGGCCTTCAGGTACTCCCCAAGCTCCCACATGAGCTCCAGGGCCCCTTGGGCCGTGCTGGGGTCCTGGTAGGGGTGGAGGTCGGCGAAAAGCCTCGCGGCCTCCTCGTGGAGCTTGGGGTTGTACTTCATGGTGCAGCTCCCCAAGGGGTAGAAGGTGGTGTCCACCCCCACCTGGCGGCGGGAAAGCCCCGTGTAATGGCGCACCAGGGTGAGCTCATCCACTTCGGGAAGCCGGGGTGGGTCCTTGCGCAAGAACTTCTCCGGGATGTAGCGGGTGGCCTCAGGCGTCTCCTTCACTAGCCTCAGGCCCCGCCTTCCCGGGCGGCTTCGTTCAAAGATCAAGGGGTAGCTCATGCCAACACCTCCCGCATGGCCGCTTGTAGGGCCAAAAGGTCCTCCTCCCGGTGGAGCTCCGTGGCGGCGAAGAGGGCGAGGTTCTCCCCGTACTCCTTCGGCACCGGGGTGGCGGCATGGAAGCCCCTTGCCGCCAGGGCTTCCCGCACCGTCTGGGGTTCCTTGGGAAGCCTGAGAACAAACTCGTTGAAGAAGGGCTCTGGGGTGAAAGACTCCACCCCCGGGATCTCCAAAAGAAGCTCCCAGAGGCGGTGGGCCATGGCCACCCCGCTTAGGGCCACCTCCTTGAGCCCTTCGGGCCCCAAGGCCGCCAGGTACATGGCCCCCATGAGGGCGGTGAGCTGGGCGTTGGTGGTGATGTTGCTCTTAGCCTTGGCCCGGCGGATGTACTGCTCCCGGGCCTGGAGGGTGAGGATGAAGCCCCGCTTGCCCTCGGCATCCACCGTCTCCGAGACCAGCCGCCCCGGCATTTGCCGCACAAAGGCTTTCTTGGTGGCCAGGTAGCCGAAGTGAGGACCGCCAAAGCCCATGGGCAGGCCCAGGGTCTGCCCGTCTCCCACCGCGATGTCCGCTCCGTAGGCCCCCGGAGGCTTCAGCACCCCTAAGGAGAGGGGGTCGGCCACCGCCACCAAGAGGGCTCCCGCCCGGTGGGCGGCTTCCGCCAGGGGGGCAAGGTCCTCTAAGGCCCCCAGGAAGTTGGGGTTCTGGGCCACCACCGCCCCTACCCCCTCGGGCACCTCCACCACCGGGGTCCGCCCGCCCTCCAGGGGCAGGGTGCGGAGGGAAGCCCCCACCGCTTCCAGGTAGGTGAGGAGCACCTGCCGGTACTCCGGGTGGACCCCTTGGGACACCCAGACCTCCATCCGCCCCGTTTCCCTAAGGGCCAAGAGCACCCCCTCGGCCAGGGCCGTGGCCCCGTCGTACATGGAGGCGTTGGCCACCTCGAGGCCCGTGAGCTCGGCGATCATGGTCTGGTACTCAAAGGTGGCCTGCAAAACCCCCTGGCTCACCTCCGGCTGGTAGGGGGTGTAGGCGGTCAGGAACTCCCCCCGGCCCGCCAGGGCCTGCACCACAGGCGGGGTGTGGTGGCTGCGCACCCCCCCTGCCAGGAAGGCCTTGAAGGCAGGCCGGTTCTTCTGGGCCAGCCGCCTAAGCTCGTCCAGCACCGCCCACTCGGGCATGGGCTCCGGCAGGGCGATGGGGGGGTTTCGGACCTCCTCGGGCAGGTGCCGGTAAAGGTCTTCCAGGCTCCGGGCCCCCACCCTCTCCAGCATGGCCCGGATCTCCTCTTCGGTGTGGGGCGTGTAGTCCATAGGACCATCCTTAAGCAAATCCCCCGGGCCATTTGACCCGGGGCCACAGAAGGACCCTGCCGCCCGGTTAGACCCCAGGCTTGGGCAAGGCCCCTCCCGTCCATACCGCCCTCAAGCCTCGCTCTCCAGAACCTCCTGGTAACCCGCCGCGTCCAGCAGGTCGTCCAGGTCGCCCATCTGCGCGGGGCGGATGCGGAAGATCCAGCCCTCCCCGTAGGGGTCCTGGTTGATGAGCTCCGGGGTCTTCTCCAAGGCGGCATTCACCTCCACCACCTCCCCGGCCACGGGGGCGTAGATGTCGGAGGCGGTCTTCACGCTCTCCACCACCGCCACCGCCTCCCCTTTCTCCACCTTCCGCCCCACCTCGGGGAGCTCCACGTAGACCACGTCCCCCAAAGCGTCCTGGGCGTAGTCGGTGATGCCTACCAATACCGTGTCCCCCTCGGGCAGGGCCCACTCGTGGGTCTTGGTGTAAAAGCGGTCCTTGGGTATGTCCATAGCGCCTCCTAACCCCCGCTATTTTAGCGGCACAAAGGGCAACGGGCTAAGGGAAGCCCCTACGGGTTTGCCCCGCACCTCCACATAAAAGGGCTCGCTTGCCCCCTCCTCTACGTACGCCAGGGCAATGCCCTTCTCCAAAAGGGGCGAGTAGCCCCCGCTGGTCACCCGGCCCACCCGCTCCTCCCCGGAACGCACGGGGTAGCCCTCCCGGGGGATGCCTGCCTCCAGCACCAGCCCGATGAGCCTTTCCCGGCAGGTGGAGGCCAGCATGGCCTCCTTTCCAAAGAAGGGCTTCTCCCGCTTCACCACCCAGGCCCAGGGGGTGCAGAGGGGGTTGGTGGCGTCGGTGAGCTCGTGGCCGTAAAGGGGAAAGCCCGCCTCGAGCCTCAGGGTGTCCCGGGCCCCAAGGCCACAAGGGGTAGCCCCCGCCTCCACCAAGGCCGCAAACACCGCCTCGGCGTCCTCCGGGGCCAGGAAGAGCTCAAACCCGTCCTCCCCCGTGTAGCCGGTGCGGGCCAGCCGAGCGGGCTTGCCCACCACCTTGGCCTGCCAGACGTCGTTCTTCCTCTTCGTTGCCAGATCGGTATCCGTGAGGCCCTGCAAAAGCTCCGCCGCCTTGGGCCCCTGCAGGGCCAAAAGCGCCGTCGCCTCGGAAACGTCCGCAAGCTCCACCTGGAAGCCCCGGGCAAGCCCTTGGAGGTGCGCCAAGTCCTTGGCGATGTTGGCGGCGTTCACCACCATGAGGTACTCCTCCTCGGCGAGCCGGTACAGGTAGATGTCGTCCACCACGCCCCCTCGGGCGTTGGGGAGCATGGAGTACTGGGCCCGGCCCACTTTTAGCTTGGCAGCATCGTTGGCCGTGGCCCACTGGAGGAAGGCCAGGGCCTCGGGGCCCCGGATGAGGAACTCCCCCATGTGGCTCACGTCAAATAGCCCTGCACCCCGGCGCACCGAAAGGTGCTCCTCGCGGATGGAGGTGTACTGCACCGGCAGCGCGTAGCCCGCGAACTCCACCATGCGCCCCCCGTGGCGCAAGTGGGCTTCATAGAGTGGGGTCTTCTTCATGGCAAGGCCATCTTACCCCCAACACAGGGGATGCGCTGGGGACAAAAAGCCTCCGCACGGGGTTCCCTGCGCTTCCCCCCAGGCCCACCCGTCCCTAGCCGCTCAACTTCAGAAAAGCTCCCGCCTCAGGGCCTCCGCGGAGTTGTCCTCCAGGACCTCCTCCCGCTTGGTGGCCCAGGCGGGGAAGGGAAAGCGCACCAGGAGGGGCACGGGGATCTCGGGCTGGGAGAGGATCACCGAGCCTTGGGGCAGGATAAGGGCCCGCTGGCGGAAGGAAGCGGGCAGGTGGCGGTACTCGGGCCGCTCCGCCTCGGCGGCGTCCAGGCGGCCCACCACCCGGATGGCGGCGTTGCCCACCACCCTGCGCTCCACCTCGCTGGCCGTCTGCTGCGCCCCGATGAGGATCACCCCCAAGGAGCGGCCGCGCTCGGCGATGTCCAGGAGGACGTCCTTGATGGGGCTCTCCTCGTCCCGGGGGGCGTACTTGTTGAGCTCGTCCAACACGATGAAGACCCGGCCCCGGTACTGGCCCCGCTCCTTGCGCTCAAAGAGGTCCTTGAGCAAAGCGCCCACCACGAACATCTGCGCCTGGGGGTGGAGCTTGGCCAAGTCCACCACGTGCACCTGCTCCCCTTTTAGGGGGTCCGGGGGGTTGCCGGGGCGGTCGCCCCGGAGGAGGTGGCCCACGTTTTCCACGCTGGCGCGCAGGCGCCGCACGAAGGCCTCGAGGGTCCCTCGGGCCTGCCGAGCGGTCCAGCCCCGGTCCCCCTCCCCTTCCCCGCTTTCCGGGCCCAGGAGCTTGAACTCCAGGTAGCGCACCAGCTCGGCAAAGCTCTGGAGGCGCACCCGGCCCAGGCCGTCGAAGGTGATCCCATCCGGCAGGTCTTCCCCGGGCCAGTCCTCCACCAAAAGGGCCGGGCCCTTCTGCCTCTCCGCCAGCCGCCTGAGCTTCTCCGCCACGTGGACCACCAAGAAGCCCAGGTTGGTAAGCGCCCCCTTGTCGGCGAAGAGAAAGGGGAGGAGGCCCCTTTGGGCGAACTGCACCAGGTCCCAGTGGTAGGCCCGCACCCCCTCCAGCCGGGTGTCCACGTCCGGCAGGTACCCCTCCTTCTTGGGCGGGGCCAGGAAGGCCACGCTCCCGAAGGGGGTGGCGGGCAGGCCCAGCCGGGCGTACTCCTTCCGGGCCTCCTCCGTGAGGCGGGCGTTGGTCTTGTCCAGGAAGAAGAGGTCTTCCCCCTTCACGTTGAAGAGGAGCACCTTGGCCTGGTGGGCATCCTCCAGCACGCCGCTTTCCAGGAGGCTCTTGAGGAGAAAGGTGGCGTAGCTGGTCTTGGCCGCCACCCCGCTGATGCCGGAGATGTTGACGTGGCCCCCTTTGACCCCGTTCAGGAACTCCAGGTTGAGGTAGGCCACCTCCCCGTTCTTGAGAAGCCCTGCCGGGAGCTTGGTGCTCCCCCTCTGGTTCCTCATGGCCTCGTAGTAGAGGGCAAGCTCCAAGTCCCCCCCTTGCGCCAGGTAGACGGGGGAGCCAGGGTCTGGGGGGAAAAACTCCTCGGGCAGGATGCGGGTCACGCTCACGTGGGCCACGTAGGCCAGGGAAACGGGGATCTTGCCCTCCACCGCCAAAAAGGTGTCCGTGTCAAAGTTCTGCCCCTCGTGGGCCTTGGCCACGTGGTCCACCATGCCGAAGTAGCGCACCTGGCCCACCTTGGGGTGGTATCCCTCCACCACCACCAGGTCGTCCAGGCGCAAAAGCCCCTCCCCCTCCACCCCCACCCAGAACTCCAGGGGGGTGGCCTCCCGGCTTCCCAGCACCACGCCGATCCGCTCCACCTTTCACCTCCCAAGGTGCCTGGCCAGCATGCGGGCCACCACCTCGCGGCTTCCCATCCTTCGGGCCAGTTCCCGCTCCAGCCCCCCCACGGGCAGGAGGTTCTGCGGAGCCCGGGGGTCTTTCACCGGGTGGGAGGCCAAAGCGGGAAAGAGGCCCAAGGAGAGGTCCGCCAGGCCCAAGAAATCCCCCGAAAGAAGGGTTTCCACCCGCAAGAGCCCGCTCTCCGGGGGGCGCACCCCCTCCGGGGACAGGGGCAGGCGCAGGTACCAGCTGGCGAGCTCCATCCCCTTCCTGCGCACCCGAAAGGCCGGGGTGCGCTCCCCTGGGGCCAGGGCGCGGAGGAGGGCCTCCTCCTCCTTGGGCAGGTACCGGGCCCAGTGGGTCTTTATGTAGCCCAGCACCGGGCCTTCCCGCACCGCGCGCACCGGCCCGTCCACCACCAAGAGCCCCTCCACTAGCTCCTTGGCCAGTGCCCGCTCCAGGCCAGCCCGGGCCTGGCGCAAGCCCTCCTGCAGACCCTCGAGGCCCTCCCCCACCGCGGGCACGGGTTCGTAGGCCAGCTCCCCCACAGCCAGGGGCTTCTCCAAGCCAACCCCAACCCGGCGCACCACGGGGGGAAGAAGCCGCATCCTTCCCCCCTCCCACACCACCGTCCCTGCGGCCACGCACCCCAGGAGGGCAAGCCGCTCCCCGTCGGAGATCAGGGCCTCAGCCCGCTCCCGCCCGTCCAGGAAGTAAAGGGGTTCGGGCCAGGATTGGGGAGGAGCGGTCCTGGCCTCCCAGGGCTCCTCCAGGAGGTGGAAGGCCTCGGGCTCGCTCCCCCGGAGAAGGGCCTCTTCGGCCTCCTGCCAGGGGAGGTCCAGGGCGTAAAGCCGCCAGGCCATGCCCCTAGATTACCGGGGCCGGGCGGTAGGGCAGGTACTTGGGCTCCCAGAAGCGGGAGCGCACGAACTCCATGAGCCCCTTGAAGGAAAGCCCCTTTACCCGCTCCTCCTCGGCCACGCCGTCCTCGAGGGCCCGCTGCATCACCCGGGCCGCCACGTAGGGGGAAACCTCCCGCAGGCGAGCCACCGGCGGGTAAAGGAGGTCTGGGAAGTGGGCCTTGGTGTAGTCGTAAAGGGCGTAGGCCGCCTCCAGGACCATGCCGTCCGTGACCTCCCGGGCCCGGGAAAGCACCGCCCCCAAGCCCAGGCCGGGGAAGATAAAGGCGTTGTTCCCCTGGCCGATGGGGATGGTGCGCCCCATGTACCCCACCGGGGGGAAGGGGCTCCCCGCCGCCACCAAAGCCCGGCCCTCCGTCCAATAGATGAGGTCGTCGGGCAGGGCCTCGGAGGCCGAGGTGGGGTTGGAGAGGGGAAAGATCACGGGCCGCGGGGTGTTTGCCAGCATGGCCTTGGCCACGGGCTCGGTGAAGCTCCCTCCCTGGCCGGAAAGGCCCAGGAGGACGGTGGCCTTGGCGTTGCGGATGGTGTCCAGAAGGCCAGGGTAGGGACCGGAGAACTCCCAGCCCGCAAGGCGCTCGGGCCGCTGGGCGTAAGGACGCTTGTAGTCCTCCATGCTCCGCCCCTCCACCAAAAGCCCCTTGGAGTCCAGCACCAGCACCCGGGCCCGGGCCTCCTCCTCGGAGAGGCCCTCCCGCTTCATCCCCTCCCTCAGGGCCCAGGCCACGCCAATGCCCCCCGCCCCGGCGCCGTACACCACGACCACCTGGTCGGAAAGCCTCTCCCCCTTGAGGCGGCAGGCGGAGAGCACCCCCGCCAGGGCCACCGCCCCCGTACCCTGGATATCGTCGTTGAAGGAGGGCACCACCTTGCGGTAGCGCTCCAAGACGGTAAATGCCGCCTCCTTGGAGAAGTCCTCCCACTGGATGAGGGCCTTGGGGTAGCGCCGGCGCACCGCCTCCACGAAGCGATCCAGGAAGCGGTAGTAGGCCTCCCCCTTCAGGCGCTTGTGCCGCACCCCCAGGTAAAGGGGATCCATGAGGAGATCCTCCCGGTCTGTGCCCACATCCAGCTCCACGGGAAGGGTTTTGTCGGGTCCTACACCTCCCGCGGCGGTGTAGATGGTGAGCTTCCCGATGGAAATGGCCATGCCCCCATATCCCTGGTCCCCGATGCCCAGGATGGCGGAGGAGTCCGAGGCCACGATGAGGCGGACCTCCTCCAGGGGAACGTTGGCCAGGGCCTCCTCGATGTGGCCGATGTTTCTGGTGCTGGCGGTGAAGCCCCGGGGGTAGCGGTATATGTGGGAGAACTCCCGCACCGCCTCCCCCACCGTGGGGGTGTAGAGGATGGGGAGCATCTCCTCCAGGTGGTCCACCAAGAGGGCGTAGAAGAGCACCTCGTTGCGGTCCTGAAGGTGGCGGAGGTAAATGTGCTTCTCCAAGGGGCTCTGGATCAGGCGGTAGCGGCGGTAAACCCGCTCCTTTTGCTCCTCCAGGGTGTTCACGTGGGGGGGGAGGAGGCCCTCGAGGCCCAAGGCTCTCCGCTCCTCCTCGGTGAAAGCCGTGCCCTTGTTGAGAAGGGGAAGCCTCAGGAGGAGGAAGCCGGAAACGTAGGGCTCCAGGTACCTTTCGCCTCGTTCATCCCGCTTGACGTCGTAGTAGCGGCTGACTGGCATGGCCCTATTCTCCCACCCCACCAGAGCTGGAGCTAGGGGAAAAAGGTCCCAAGTCCCTTCAAGGAAAAAGGGCTGCGGCCTCCTGGAAGGCCGCGCGCCCTGCACCGGGCTACCGGGAGCCCAGGCCCGGCCGGGCGGGTTTTCTCAGACGTTGAAGCCAAACATGCGCATCATGCGCTTGCCCTCCTCGGTCATCTTGGCGGGGGTCCAGGGAGGAGTCCAGACGAACTCCACGTTCACCCCCTGCACCCCGGGCAGGCGCATGACCGCCATCTCCGCATCGGCTTTCACCACGTCCTGGGCCGGACAGCCGATGGCGGTTAGGGTCATGGTGATGTCCACCACGCCGTTTTCCTGGACCTGCACGTCGTACACGAGGCCCAGGTCCACGATGTTCACGGGGATCTCCGGGTCGTAGACCACCTTGAGGGCCTCGAGGACCTGTTCCTTGGTAGGCAGCTCCTTCGCCTCCGTCTCCATGGCTTTCAGTATACCCGCAAAACCCTATCCCTTTTTGGGTATAATGACCCCCGGTTGGGGAGTAGCCCCAAGACCGGCCTTCCGTCAAGACGGGCGCGGGCCCCGGGAGGCTGGGGGCGAAAAGCCCGGGCAAGACCACCGCCATGGCGGTGGTCTTGATCTTTGAGGAGGTGCGCATGGAAGCCAGTGTCTTCTCGGTGATCCTGATCCTGGTGGCCCTCGAGGTCATCCTCTCCGCGGACAACGCCCTCATTCTGGGGGTCATCGTTCAAAAGCTGCCCCACCACCTCAGGCGAAAAGCCCTCTTCTACGGCATCCTGGGGGCCTACGTCCTCCGGGGCCTGGCCCTTCTTTTCGCCGCCATGGTGATTAAGCTCTGGTGGGTGCAGGTCCTGGGCGCGGCCTACCTCCTCTACATCGCCCTGAAGCACTTCCTGAAGCCCGAGGCGGCCCATACCCCTCCCCCTTTGGAGGTGAGCGCCGCCCAGTTCCGGAAGGTGGTGGTCCAGGTGGAGCTCATGGACCTGGCCTTCGCCGTGGACTCCGTCTTGGTGGCCGTGGCCCTCTCCGACAAGCTTTGGGTCATCTACACCGGGGTCTTCCTGGGCATCCTAGCCCTCCGGATGCTGGCCAGCCTGGTGGTCACCCTCCTGGACCGGTACCCCCGCTTCAAGCACCTGGCCTACGGGGTGGTGGGCCTAGCGGGGGTGAAGCTCTTGGTGGGCGGCTGGGACAAGCTGGCCAAGGAAGGCCTCCACCGCCCCGAGCTGGCGGTGGGCCTGGACAAGGAAGCCTTCAGCCTCCTCATCCTAGGGGTGCTCCTTTTGGGGAGCGTGTGGGCGCTGCGCAAACCCGCAGCCCAGCCCTCCTAAACGTACTTCTCCCCCCGGACCACCCAGACGTTCTCCACGTAGGCGATGACGGCGTAGTGGGGAAAGTAAGCCTCTTGCAGCCGGGCGAGGATCTTCAGGGCCACCTCCTCGGGAACGATGGTTTCCAGGCGGATGTTCTGCCCCTCCCAGTCCACGCTCCGCATGCCCCTCGAGCCCTCCCCCCGGGCGGGAACGATGGTGTACCCCTTGGCCCCCAGGCGCTGGATCTCCTCCACCAGCTTTTTCTCCAGCAGGCTTTCCGCCACGATGGTGACCAGCTTCAAAGGCACCAGGTCCATCCTTACCCCCCAATCCACTTGGCTATGGCGTGGTACACAGGAATGCCCAAGACCAGGTTAAAGGGAAAGGTCACCGCCAGGCTGGCGGTGAGGTACAGGCTGGGGTTGGCCTCGGGCAAGGCGATGCGCACCGCCGCTGGAGCGGCGATGTAGCTGGCGCTGGCGCTCATGGCCCCAAGCACGGTGGCCCCGCCCGGGGAAAGCCCTGCCAGGTGCCCCACCCAAACCCCCAAGGCGCCGTGGAGGAGGGGAAGGAGGGTGCCGAAGAGGAGCAGGCGCAAGCCCACCTGCCTCAGGGCGGCGAAGCGGGAAGCCGCCACCATACCGAGGTCTAGGAGGAAAAGGGTGAGGGCTCCATAGAAAGGGTCCACGAAAAAGGGTTTCACCCGCTCCATTCCCGCCTCCCCCGAAAGGGCGCCGATGAGAAGCCCCCCCAGGAGGAGGACCACGCTCTTCCCGGTGAGCACCTCCCGGAAGGCCTCCCCCAGGTTTCCGCCGCCTCTTTTGGCGAGGAGCAGGGCCAACACGATGCCCGGCACCTCCAGAAGGGCCACCAGGGTGGGCAGGAACCCCTCGGGCCGGTGGCCCACCCCCTGGGCGAAGGTGAGGGCGGCGAGGAAGGTGACCGCGGAAACCGAGCCGTAGTGGGCGGCCAGGGCCCCGGCGTCGGCCCTTCCCACGCCTAGGAAGCGGCGGGCCAAGAGGTAGCCGGAAAGGGGCCTGAGGAGGGCGAGGAACAAGGTGGCCAAAGCCGGGAGCAGGAGGAGGACTACGGGCGTTTTGGAAAGCTCCACTCCCCCTTTGAAGCCGATGGCGAAGAGGAGGTAGATGGAAAGGGCTGTATACAGGGCCTCGGGGAAGGCCAGGTCGCTTTTCAGGAGGCGGGCCGCCACCCCCAGGGCGAAGGCCAGGACCATGGGGGAAAGGAGGTTGAGCCTCAGGAGCTCCAGGGCGTCCATGCCCCGCCTTCTACCACGGGAAAGGGGGCTTGGTACAATCCGGTACGATGCGGCCTTTGGTGGGCGTGATCATGGGTTCTAAGTCGGACTGGGAAACCCTGCGCCACGCGGCGGAGACCCTCGAGGCCCTGGGCGTGCCCTACGAGGTGCGCGTGGTCTCCGCCCACCGCACCCCGGACCTGATGGCGGAGTACGCCAAGACCGCCAAGGAGCGGGGGCTTATGGTGATCATCGCTGGAGCCGGCGGGGCGGCCCACCTCCCCGGCATGACCGCCGCCTACACCCCCTTGCCCGTGCTGGGGGTGCCGGTGGAGAGCCAGGCCTTAAAGGGGCTGGATTCCCTCCTCTCCATTGTGCAGATGCCCGCGGGGGTCCCTGTGGGTACCCTGGCCATCGGCAAGGCGGGGGCGGTGAACGCCGCCCTCTTGGCCGCCAGCATCGTGGGGCTTTCCCACCCCGAGGTGATGGAGCGCCTGCAGGCCTACCGCCAGGCCCAGACCGAGGCCGTCCTGGCCCACCCCGACCCCCGGGAGGAGGCGTGAGGGTCGGCATCCTGGGCGGCGGCCAGCTGGGGCGGATGCTGGCCCTTTCGGGCTACCCCTTGGGCCTTTCCTTCCGCTTCCTGGACCCAAGCCCTGAGGCCTGCGCCGGGCAGGTGGGGGAGCTGGTGGTGGGAGACTACCTGGACGGGGAGGCCCTCGCCCGCTTCGCCGAGGGGCTGGACCTGGTCACCTACGAGTTTGAGAACGTGCCCGTGGAGGCGGCGCAAAGGCTTGCGGAAAAGCTCCCCGTCTACCCGCCCCCCAAGGCCCTGGAGATCGCCCAGGACCGCCTGGCGGAGAAATCCTTCATGCAGGGCCTGGGGGTGCCCACCCCCCCCTTCCGCAGGGTGGACACCTTAGAGGAGCTTAGGGAGGGCTTGGCGGCGGTGGGCCTTCCCGCCCTCCTCAAGACGCGGCGGGGGGGGTACGACGGCAAGGGGCAGGCCCTGGTGCATTCCCCGGAAGAGGCGGAAAGGGCCTTCCACGCCTTGGGGGGCCAGGGGCTCATCCTCGAGGGCTTCGTCCCCTTCCACCGGGAGGTCTCCCTCCTGGCGGTGCGGGGCCTGGGGGGGGAGGTGGCCTTCTACCCCCTGGTGGCAAACCGCCACCAGGGGGGCATCCTCCGGCTTTCCCTGGCCCCCGCTCCCGGGCTTACCTCAAAGCTCCAGGAGAAGGCGGAGGGCTATGCCCAGAAGGCCCTCGAGGCCTGGGGCTACGCAGGCGTCCTGGCCCTGGAGCTCTTCCAGATGGGGGAGGAGCTCCTCTTCAACGAGATGGCCCCCCGGGTCCACAACTCCGGCCACTGGACGATAGAAGGGGCGGAGACGAGCCAGTTTGAGAACCACCTCCGGGCCCTTTTGGGCCTCCCCCTGGGGAGCACGGCCCCCAGGGGCTATAGCGCCATGGCCAACCTCATCGGGGTAGAACCGGACTTCGCCCAGGTCCTTGCCCTTCCCGGAGCCCACCTGCACTGGTATGGCAAGGAGGTACGCCCGGGACGTAAGGTGGGGCATATCACCCTGCGGCGGGACACCTGGGAGGACCTCGCCCGGGACCTTCCCCACCTTCTTACCTTGGCCCAGACCCCCGAACCGGTATAATCCCCCTGTTCCCTGCGGGAGCGGGAAGGAGGCAGGCCATGGACCGGAACGCTCGGCTCAAAGAGGTGGTGCGCGCGGCCAAGGAACACGCCGTCTACCGGGAAAAGTTCAAGGAAGTCCACCCGGAGGAGGTCACCCTGGCAAACCTGGGGGAGCTCCCCCTCACCACCCGGGAGGAATGGGTGGCCTACCTCAAGGAAAACCCCAGGCCGCCCACGGGGGCGAGCCTCATGCACCTCACCCCAAGCCCTCTCATGGGCTGGATGCCCGAGTACCTCTCCCAGGAGGACCTCCGTTACCAGACCGAGGCCCTGGCGGAACACTACCGCCGCCTGGGCCTGGTGGGCAAGAAGGTGCTGGTGGCCTTCAGCTACCACGTCTTCGCCGGGGGATGGCTCTTCCACCAGGCCCTGTGGCGCGCCGGGAACCTGGTCTTCCCCCACGGGCCCGGGGAGGCGGCCCGCATCGCGGAAATCGGCCAGGCCTACGGCTTTGACGTCTTGGTCACCAATCCCTCCTTCGCCCTCAAGGTGGGCCAGGCGGGGGGGCGCTTCGCCCTCCTCCTGGCCGGGGGGGAGCCCTTCACCTCGGTGCCCGGCTTCCGGGAGAAGGTGGAGGCCGTCCTTGGGGGCGTGGCCCTGGACGCCTACGGCACCAGCGAGCTGGGCATCGTGGCCGGGGAGCGGTTGGAGAAGGATGGGCTTTGGGAGATCCCCGAGATGGCGGTCCTCGAGGTCCTGGACCCGGAAACCCTGAAGCCCGTTCCCGACGGGGAGAAAGGGGAGCTGGTGGTGACGGCCCTAAGCCGCACCCTCATGCCCATGGTGCGCTTCCGCACCGGGGACCTGGCCATCGCCGAGAGGCGGGAAGGGCTCACCGTTTTGCCCAGAGGGGTCTTTGGCCGGACGGACCAGATGGTGAAGGTGAAGGGAGTGAAGCTCTATCCCACGGAGCTCGCCCCCATCCTGGGGGGCTTCGGCCTGGACCCCAAGGGCTTCCAGGTGGTGCTGGAAAGGAAGCTGGAGGGCACCGACAAACTGGTCCTCCGCCTTAAGGCGGAGAAGGTGCCCCCGGGCCTCATGGAGGCCATCCAGAAGGCCACGGGCCTGAAGGTGGACGAGGTGGAGCTGGCCTCCGAGCTGGAAGGGGGCCTGGTGGTGGACCGGCGCTTTTAAGCCCAAGCCAGGGCGGCATCCCCAACGGGAACGCAAGGCGGCTTCCCTAAGGAGGCTGCTTGTTATTCTCTTCTCATAACTCCCGGATATACTCCCCAACAAAGCAACGGGGCCCTTGCGGTATAGTGAGGGCAAACCCTGCGCCTTGGCGGAAGGAGGCTGTATGCGGTTTTTCGTGCTGGGGGACGTTTCCGTTGACCTGCTCTTCTTCGTGGAACGAATACCGGAACCTGGGGAGGAACTCCCTTCCCGCCGGGCCCTGATGAAGCCTGGAGGGGCTGGGGCCACCCTGGCGGCGCAGCTAGCGAGCCTCGGCCACCGGGTCTACCTGGCAGGAAGGGTGGGGCAGGACCCCTTCGCCGAGCTGGCCTTGGCCCGCGTGCGGGGGGTGGGCGTGGACCTCCGGCACCTGCAGGAGGACCCCGAGCACACCACCAGCTCGGTGCTGATCCTGGTGGTGCCCGGGGGGGAGCGGGCCATGGTGAGCGCCGAGGGGGCCAGCCGCTACCTGGACCCCGCCCACTTCAAGCCCCGCTACCTGGACCAGGCGGATGCGGTGGTCCTCTCCGCCTACGCCCTGGTGGGCGGCCCCAGCCGGAGCTACGCCGTGGAGGCCCTCGAGGCCGCCCGGAAGCGGGAGATGCCCATCTTCGCCGACCTGGGCACGGGAGCGGTGCGGGCGGCGGGCCGGGAGCTCCTCAAGTACCTGCGGGGGGCGAGCTGGCTCCTCATGAACCAGACGGAGCTCCTGGTCCTCACCGGAGCCTCCTCCCTCTCGGAAGGGGTGGCCCGCCTCCGGGAGGAAGGCTTCCACCACCTGGCCATCAAGGTGGGGGCCATGGGCTCCATCGTGGTCACTCCCGAAGGGGAGGAGCTCCTGGAGGCCTTCCCGGTGGAGGACATCGTGGACTCCACCGGGGCCGGGGACGCCTACACCGCCGCCTTCGCCCACGCCATCCTGAGTGGGAAAAGCCCCCTGGAGGCGGGCAGGCTGGCCAACCTGGCAGGGGCCTTGGCCGCCACCGCCATCGGGGCCCAGGGCAGGCTCATCCGCCTAGAGGACCTGGAAGTAGCGGTGGGTTAGGGCCAGGAAGGCCAGGCCGGCCCGGCCGCTCTTCTCCGGGTGGAACTGGGGGGCCAGGAGGTTTTCCCTGGCCAGAAGGGCCGTGAAAGGGGTGCCCTCGTACTCCCCTTGGCCCAGGGAGTGGGGGGTGAGGGGGCCAAAGTAGGAGTTGGCGAAGTAGAAGTGCCGCCCGGAAAGCTCCGCAAAGGGGCCGCCGAAGGCCACCTGGTTCCAACCCATCTGCGGCACCCGTCCCCGGGGAAAGCGCCGCACGGTGCCCGCCACCAGACCCAGGCCCCTAACCCCAGGGGCCTCCTCGCTCGCCTCGTAGAGCACCTGCATGCCCACGCAGATGCCCAAAAAGGGAAGGCCCCTTTCCAGATGAGCCAGCACCCGCTCCACGAAGCCGCTTCTCCCGAAGGCTTCCATCACCTGGCCGAAGTGCCCCTGCCCGGGGAGGACCAAAAGGTCCGCCTCCGGGTGGGCCTTGGGGTCTGGGGAAACCCGCACCGCGAAGCCCGCGGCCTCGAGGGCCTGGGCGGCGCTCCTGAGGTTCCCCGAGCCGTAGTCGATGAGCAGGGCCCTCATGCCCTAAAGCACCCCCTTGGTGCTGGGAAGCCCCTCCCCCGTGACCCGGCTGGCCCGGTGGAGGGCCCGGGCCAAGGCCTTGAAGCTGGCCTCCACCACATGGTGCGCCTCCCTGCCGGAAAGAAGCCGAAGGTGCAGGGTGAGGCGGCCGTGGTTCACGAGGCCCCGCAGGAACTCCCTGAGGTGGTAGTGGTTCCCCCCCCCCGCCTCCCCCACCACGGGCCACTCCTCGGGGCGGTACTCCAAGTGGGGGCGGCCCGAGAGGTCCAAGACGCAAAGCACCAGGGTCTCGTCCATGGGGGCGAAAGCCTCGGCGTAGCGCTCCAGGCCCACCCCCTCCCCCAAGGCCTCCTTGAGGGCCTGGCCCAGGGCGATGCCCACATCCTCCACCAGGTGGTGCACGTCCACCTCGAGGTCCCCCCTGGCCTCCACCTCCAGGAGGAAGCGCCCGTGGCGCTGGAGCTGGAGGAGCATGTGGTCCAGGAAGGGCAGGCCCGTGACCACCTTTCCCCCCACGGGCCCGTCCAAGCCCAAGCGCACCCGGACCCAGGTCTCCGCCGTGGCCCTTTCCACCAAAGCCTCACGCATACGCCACCTCAAAGGCCGCCCGCAAGAAGGCGTCCATCTCCTCCTTAAGCCCGACGGTCACCCGCAAGCACCCCTCAAGCCCCGGGTAGCGGTCCTGCCGCCGCACCAAGATCCCTTGGGCCAGGAGGTGGCGGAAAGCCGCCTCCGCGTCCGGGGTGCGCACCAGGAGGAAGTTGGTGTGGCTGGGGTAGGGCCGCCAGGTGGGGTGGGCGAGGAGCTTCCCGTAGACCCTTTCCCGCTCCTTCCGCACGTAGGCCGCCACCTCCGCCACATAGCCGGGGTTTTCCAGCACCACCTCCAGGATGGCCCCGGTGTGGGCGGGGAGGACGAAGGGAGGGAGCACCTCCCGCACCACCGCCGCCACCTCGGGGGCGGCCAGGAGGTACCCCGCCCTCACCCCTCCCAAGGCAAAGGCCTTGGAGAAGGTGCGCAGGAAGGCCACGTGGGGGTTTTCCCTCCCCAGGAGGCTGAAATCGGTGCCGGCAAACTCCCGGTAGGCTTCGTCCACCAGCAAAAGCCCCCCCACCTCCTGGGCCCTTTGGGCCAGGGCCCGGAGGGCTTCCTCGGGGTAGAGGGTGCCCGTGGGGGCATGGGGGTTGGGAAGGAAGAGGACCCCGCCCCGGAAGGCCTGGAGGAGCTCCTCCAAGGGCAGGGCAAACCCCTCCCCCAGGGGCACCGCCCGGTAGGGGGTGCCCGCCATCCTGGCGGCGTGGGCGTAGTGGGGGAAGGAGGGCGAGAGGTCCAGGACCTCCTCCGCCGCCAGGCTCAGGGCCAGGATGAGGAGGTTGGACCCGGGGGCCAGGACGATGCCCTCCTCCGGCCATCCCGTGAGGGCAGCGAGCTTCCTCCGCAGGCCCTCAGCGTGGATCTCCGGGTAGCGGTTCCAAGGAAGCCGGGCCATGCGGCGCAGGGCCTCCTCCTTGAGGGGTTCGGGCAAGTCAAAGGGGCTTTCGTTCTGGTCCAGCTTCACCGGGGCCTCCACCTTTTGGTAGGGGTAGGGGGTGAGGCCCTGAAGGTGCGCCTTGAAGGCCCGCATACCCTGGAGTATAGCCCGGTGCCGGTAAACTGGAAGGGTGAACCGGGCCAAGGACTGGCTCCTCCAAGCGGAGAAGGACCTAGAGATGGCCGGGATCGCCCGGGAGGCGGGAAGGCACGAGTGGGCCTGCTTCGCCGCCCAGCAGGCCGCGGAGAAAGCGGTCAAGGCCCTGCACCTCCGCTTGGGCCAGGAGGCCTGGGGGCACCTCATCGCCCGGCTTCTCCGGGAGCTACCCCTAGAGGTTCCTCAGGAGCTGGTGGAAAAGGCGCGGTACCTGGATGGGCTCTACATCCCCACCCGCTATCCCGATGCCTTCCCCGAGGGACCCTCTGCAGAGCACTACGGACCCCTGCAGAGTGAGGAGGCTCTGCGTTATGCCGGTGAGATCCTTGGCTTCGTCCGTGCTCAGATGGCCTAGCCGGGAAGAGGTGGAAGCGGCCCTCCGGGCCTGGCTCCAGCGCCACCCCATCCCCGGCCTCCTGGCGCTAGGTTACTTCGGCTCCTACGCCCGGGGGGACCACGGGGTGGGGAGCGACCTGGACCTGGTCCTGGTGGTAAAGGCCGCGGACCTTCCCCCTTGGCAAAGGGCCGCCCAGCTACCTCTGGAGGAGCTTCCCGTACCTGCGGAAGCCTTGGTCTACACCCTGGACGAGTGGCAAGCCCTTCCCGGGCTAAGCCCCCGCTTCGCCAGAACCCTAAGGGAGGAGACCCGCTTCCTCCTAGGGGCGGAAGTGGTCGTACCCCCTTCGGGACACGGGCTTGCCCTGGAGGAAAACCCCCTCCCCCTCCCCAACCCGCCCCGCGCGGAAGAGGGGTAGGCCCGCCGCTTCCGCCCGGGCCAGCACCAGGGCCTCGGCCTCCGGGGGCACCACCAACACCGCCTCAAACTCCTCCCCCCCGTAGAGGACGAGCTCCTTGGCGGCCGCCTCGTCCCCTGCGAAGGCCAGGACGTCGGGGTAGAGGGGAAGGTCTTCCAAGTCCACCCGTAAGCCCAGCTCCGCCAGCTGCCACAGGGTCTCCGCCAGGCCGTCCGAGGAGTCCAGCCCCCCCCGGAGGAGGCCCGAAAGGGCCAAAAGCTCTAGGCGGGGCAGGGGGTAAAAGGCGGCCTCGCGGATTTCCGGGAAGCCCTGCAGGCTACGCCCCCGGTAGTGGGCCCATATGGCCGCCCCCGTGCGCCCCCAGCGGTCCCCCGCCAGGTAAAGGAGGTCGCCGGGGTGAGCCTTCCGGGGAAGGGGGTGCTGGGACCGGGCAAAGCCGGAGACGGTGAGGGCCGCCTCGCCCCCAGCGTTGGTGTCGCCCCCTAAGAGCACGGCCCCGAGCCGCCCCGCCGCCTCCGCCGCCCCCCGGACCAGGTCCAGGGCAAAGGCTTCGTCCAGCTCGGGCGGCAGGAAGAGCCCCAGGGTGAAGCCCAGGGGCTGGCCCATCTTGCAGAGGAGGTCCGAGGCCGTGGCCGCTACCCCCCGCCATCCCACCTCAAAGGGCCCCATGCCCTCTAGGGCCACTTCCCGGTAGAGGAAGCCGTCGGTCTTGAGAAGCCAGGCCTCTTTCCCCACCCACACGCCCCCGGCGTCGTCCCCGGGAGGCAGGGGAGCCCCCTCGGGGTAGCCCATAGGCGCCAGCTTCCGCAAAAGCCCCCGCTCGCCGAGGTCCCTAAGCCGCATACGCCCAGACTACGTGCCCCGCCGCGGCTTGCGCCACGGCACAGGCCCCTAAAATGCCTTCCCCCCAGCGCTGGCGGCGCACCTGCGTGGGCGCTTGGGGTATCATGGCGGGGTGTGCCGGGTTGACCTGTGCCTGAAGCCCGCGGGCGGCCCCCTGGCCCTGGTGGAGGTCCTCCCCGCGGGGAGCGTCCTGACCCTGCTCCTCTCCCGCGGCGCAAAAGAGGTCTGGGTGGCCCCGGGGCCCAAGGTGGCCCGCCTCCTGGCGGAGGAGCTGGGGCGGGAAGCCCTGCTTTTGGGGGAGGTGGAGGGCTTTCCCCCGGAGGGCTTCCACGGCCGCCTCGCCCTCATGGACCTGGAAAGGGTTGCCGTGGAGGGGAGGAAGGCGGTCCTGGTGGCCCCCATTCTGAACGGAAGCCTCCTGCCTGGGGAAGAGGAGGTCTACCTGGTGAACCTCCGCAACGCCAAGGCGGCCCTAAAGGCCCTGCGCCCCCTCAGGGGCCTCACCCTCCGCCCCGCCGGAGCCCCGGAACCCCTCCTCTCCGCCCTGGTGGCCACGGGCTTCCTGCAAAAAAGGCTTTTCCCCAAGGCTCCCACCACCCTGACCACCGCCCTCCTCAAGGCCTTCCCCGACCCTCAGGAGGCCCTCTTCCAAAGCCCCGAGGGCCAGGCCCTCCACCGCCAGGGCCGCACGGAGGAGCTGGCCTGGGCCAGCCTCATCGGGGTGGACCCGGTGGTGCCTAGGCTCGCCGGGGTGCGCTTCTTCCCCAAGCGGGACTTCGGCCTCACCCAGGACCGCTACGCCCAGAGGTTTGTGGCATGGAACGCCTAGAGCTCCTCGGCCTGCCCCTGGACCCCGTGGATATGCAGGAAGCCCTGGAGCGGATTGAGGGGTTCTTGCGGGGGGAAGGCACCCACCAGGTGGTGACGCTGAACCCGGAGATCGCCGTGCGGGCGCAGGAGGACGAGGCCTTAAGGCGGGCCATCCTCGAGGCTGAGCTCGTCACCCCAGACGGGGTGGGCATTCTCTGGGCGGTCCGCAGGCTCCGTGGGGTGGCCCTAAGGGAACGGGTTACGGGCGTGGACCTGACCCTGGCCCTATTCCGGCGCTTCCCCGGCATCCGGGCCTACCTCCTAGGGGGCCGGCCCGGGGTGGCGGAGCGGGCGGCCCAGGAGGCCAGGCGCCTGGGGGCGGAGGTGGTGGGCTTCCACCACGGCTACTTCCAGGAGGAGGAAGGGGTGGTGGAGGACATCCGGCAGAAGGCCCCGGAACTCCTCCTGGTGGGCATGGGAGAGAGGCAGGAGGTCTTCATCCACCGCCACAAACCCCACCTGGGAGCCCGGGTAGCCATGGGGGTAGGGGGAACCCTGGACGTGCTGGCCGGCGAAGCCCAACGCCCTCCGGCCTGGGCGCAACGCCTGGGCCTGGAGTGGCTCCTACGGGTGGGCCTGGACCCCAAGCGCTGGCGGCGGGCCCCCAGGCTTTTCCGCTTCGCTTACCTGGTCCTCAGGGAAAAAGGCTAGAATGCCCCCATGAGGCGCCTTTGGGCTTTGCTCCTCCTCCTGGCCAGCGCTTCGGCCCAGGGCCTAGTCCTGCCCTTTGAGGGCCCCGAGGGCCACCGCCTGGCCCAGGCCTTCGCCCAGGGGCTGAAGGCCCCGCCCCCTACGGCGGTGGCCTTGGTCTTCCCCGACCTCCCCTGGCGGGGGAGCTACGACCTGGCCGGGGGGCTTTACACCCAGGCAGGGGCCCGGCTAGCCCTGGCAGCCACGGGGGCGGACTGGCTCCTTTTGGGCAAGCAGGAAGCGCAGGGCCTAAGGCTCTTCCTGGCCCGCAAAGGCGGGGTCAAGGAGGGCCTTTTCCGCACGCCCGACCTGGCCTGGCTCTGGCTCCAGGGGGAGGGACTGGCCCCCCGCTTCACCTCCCTGCCCTCCCCCTCCCTCTCCGAGGAGCAACTTCGGGCCCTGGCCCAGGGGGAAGCCCCCGACCCCCTGCACCGGTCCGCCCTGGACCTGAAGGAAGGCCGGGGGGCTGGGCTTCTGGAAGGCCTCCTGCCCCGGAGGCTCCTCCTCCTCTGGCAGGGGGAGCTCCCTTCCGCCTACCGCGCCTTCGCCCTCCTCTCCGAGGGTAAGCGGGAGGAGGCCTTGAAGCTGGCGGAAGGGATGCAAGGCGGCGACGTCCTGGAGAGAACTGCCGCCCACCTGGTCTTCCGGGCCCTCGAGGACCCCCGCTGGCAGGCCTCGGCCCGCGCCCTGACCCAGGCCTTCCCCGAGCTCCCCTCGGCCTGGGAGGAGGTGAGCTTCGCCGCTTTCTCCGAGGAGAAGGGAGAAGAGGCCCGGGACGCCCTCTTAAAGGCCCTCCGGCTCAGGCCGGATTACTGGCTTTACTGGACCAACCTGGGCTGGGCCTACTACCTCACGGGGGACCTGCCCCGGGCCCTCCTGGCCTCGGAGCGGGCGGTGCGCCTCGGACCCAACGCCACCGCCTACTACAACCTGGGGCTTTTCAAGGCCATCTACGGGGATTTCCTGGGGGCCAAGGCCGCCTACGACCGGGCCCTCAGGCTGGACGAAGGGGAGGACTTCCAGGAAGCCCTCAAGGACCTGGAGGCCCGGCAGGAGCCCCTCACCCTCTACTTCCGCGCCTACGTCGCCGAGCGGACGGGCCTGCCCGCCCGCGAGCTCTACCAGGCTTTCCTCCAAACCCATCCGCAACATCCTGCGGCGTTCGCCGCCAAGAGGGCCTTGAAGCGCCTGGATGAGGCCCGCGCCTCCTTGTCCCTGGTCAGGCTCAGCCTGATCCCAGGCGACGTGGACGCCCGCCCCTTCCGGGCCGGGGAGGCCATCTTCCCCGAGGTGGACCTGGAGGGCGCGCCCTTCCTGGAGCGGGGCCTTCTGGAAAGCAATCTCTGGCGGGAAGGAGAGGCCGTGGCGGAGGCGAAGAAGCCCGTGGGCTTCCCCCCCCTCACCGCCGCCCTGCGGGACACGGCCCCCGCCGTCACCCCTCCGGAGCCGGGTCGGTACACCCTGGAGGTGCGCTACGGAGAGGCCAAGGTCCTGGCGCCCTTGGAGGTGGGGCCGGAGAGCCTGGCCCGGAAGCTTTACGTGCTGGGCCTCGAGGTCCGGGACCTCTCGGGCCAGCCCCTCCTCACCCCCAAGGAAACCTTGGGAGCGGAGGGGGAGAGGTTGCTCCTGGAACGGACCCTAGAGGCCCTGAAGGAGGCCGCCCCCCTGGCCACCAGCCCCCGCTTCACCACCCCCCTGACCCGGGGGCCCTACGCGGGGAAGAGCGTTCAGGCCCTTCTGCAAGACCCCTCTCCCGAGATGGTGCGCGCCTTCTACCAGGCGGTGCTGGAAAATCCGGAACTCCTGGCGGAAAACGACGTGGTCAACGCCCTCGTGAACTGGCTCCTCCAGGAGCCGTAACGCCGTAACGGCAAGGTAACGGGCCTTTGGGTCTACACTAATCCTGGTCTCATTGGACCGGATTGGAGGCGTATTTGCATGGGCATTTCCAAGCATTGGCGCATGGGAGTTTTTGCTCTGGTAGCGGCGCTGGGGGCCTGTTCCAGCCCCCAAGGGGTTAACCCCACCATGGTGGTCCCCGGCCCCAGGGACGACGCCGGCGGGGACCCCGCCCAGGCCTGCAGCGAGGTGGCCGAGGGCCCCATGGGCAAGGCCGGGGGCATGCTGGTGTGGAACACCGCCGACACCCTCTACGTGCGGCTTTCGGGCGTTTCCCCCTGGCAGCTCACGGAGAGCCACGCCTACGCGGGTACCGCTGCTCCCGGCAGCTGGTGGAGCTTCCCCGCCCAGGCGGTCCATGACCCCTACGTGGACACCTTCACCTACGCCTTCTCTCTGGCGGACCTGGGTGTGGGTGCGGGGGACACCCTGCAGGTGGCTGGGCACGCCTTTTTCATGACCCCCAGCTACAGCTTTGCCGAAGCCCAGGGCCAAGTGGAGTTTGTGGTCCAGCGCTGCGGGAACGTTCCGCCCCAGCCGGGGAAGGACATCGTGGTCTATAACGACATCAACCCCTTCGACAACAAGGGCATGGCCAACCCCAACAACCAGCTCATGGTGAAGAACCTGGTGGTCTACACCACCTCGGGACCCAGAGACACAGGCACCAAGGTGCTCTTCGACCGGGGGCGGCAGTCGGTGTGCGGGGGCACGGGCGAGTGCAACGACGCCAACCTGGCCACCATGCGCAGCGTCATCCAGGCTCAGGGCTTTTCCATAGAGGAGCTCAACTCCACCCAAGGCTCCATCACCGCCATCGCCCCCGAGGTGAAGGTCATCTTCCTCTGGAACCCCAGGGAAACCTTCACCAACGCCGAGGTGAACGTCCTCAAGGGCTTCGCCGCTGAAGGCGGGCGCGTGGTCTTCATCGGGGAGTGGCAGGGCTACTACGACGCCATCACCCTGGAGAACGACTTCCTGGGCAAGATGGGCGCGGTGATGACCAATACCGGCCAGGCGGTGGACTGCGGCTACAACACCCTGCCCAGCGCCTCGCTTCGCCCCCACCAGATCACCCAGGGCATGACCGACGTCACCATCGCTTGCTCCTCGGTTCTGGTGCCGGGCCCCAACGACTACCCCCTCTACTACGACTCCACCAACACCAAGGTGCTCTCGGCGGTGGCCACCATAGACGTGACCCCCCTGCCCCTTGGACTGGTCCAGCCCACCCAGCTTCAGGTGAGCCCACAAAGCATCTATCCCCTGCTGAACCCGGGCTCTTCCACCGGCCATTAGGCGAAGCAAACGAACACCTCCCGCCCTCGGGCGGGAGGTCTTTTGGTGGAGCCGAGGGGATTCGAACCCCTGACCTCCTGAGTGCGATTCAGGCGCGCTCCCAGCTGCGCCACGGCCCCACGCGCCCTATATGGTAGCGGGGGGCTTTAGCCTTGTCTAGTCCCCTGTAATCGGTCAATACATCTGAGACTGGGGGACCGACTCCGCTTGCATTTTAGCCAAGAACTCCAGGGGCGCCAGCCCCCCCAGGGCCATGTGGGGCCTGCGGTGGTTGTAGTACGCCAGATAAGCGTCCAGCTCGGCCTGCAGGCGCACAAGCCCCCTTGGCAAGGGCAGGGTATAAAACTCGTCGCGGAAGGTGCGCTGCATCCGCTCCACGTGCCCGTTGAGCTTCGGGCTCCGTGGGGGCAGCACAAAGAGCCGGATTCCCAGGCTCCGGCAGGCTTCCTCAAACTCGGCCATGAACTCGCTCCCCCCGTCCACCTGGACGGCCCGGATGGGGAAGGGGGCCTTGGTCACGAGGGCGGAGAGGAATCCCGCCGCCAGGTTGGCCGTGGCCCTGGTGTGCACCTGGGCCAGGGAGAAGCGCGTGACCAGGTCCAGGGCCGAGAAGTGCTTGACCACCTCCCCGGGCCCTAGGGTCACGGTGAGGGTGTCCAACTGCACCAGGTCCCCGGGCGCCCTGGCCTCGTATCCCCGGGGCTTCCTCTGGGCGTAGGGCCTCTGGGGTCTTGGCCTCCCCTTGCCCTGCCTCGTCCGGGCCAGGAAGGCGGCCACCCTTTCCACCCGCCCCCTGGCTTCCAGATGGGCGAGGATGCGGCCCACGGTGCGCTCGCTGACCTCAAAACCTCCCTTCCTCAAGCTCCACCAGATGGGCCAGCGGCCCCAGGTGGGGTTTTGTCTCCGCAAGTCCTCGGTGGCGATGAGGAGTTCGGAGGTCCAGTGCACCTTCCGCCGTAGGCGTTTGGGGCGTTTGGGTTTCGGAAGAAGGCCTTTAAGTCCTTCGTCCTTGAGCCTGCTCCGCCAGCGGTGATAGGTGGCCCGGCTGATCCCCACCAGGGCCTGGATCTCGGGCCAGCTCACCCCGTGCTTCCTGAACGCCTCCACCTGCTTGAGCTTGCGCAGCCGTTCCTGGACCAGGGGGTCGCCGGCCCCCGCCATCTCCAGCTCCTGGGCCTTCCTCGCTCCTCGCCAGATCGCTTTGCCAACCGTGGTAAGCTGCACTCGGGGGGCCTCCTTCCGGAGTCGGTCCCCCTCTTTTTATCCCAGCCCAGAGTCTCACATGTGTTTGTCCGGGTTCAGTCCCCTTCCTTAAGGCGCACCTCCACCCGGCCCTTCTTGTCCTTCACGGAAAGCTTGGCCTTGGCCTTGCCCTTTCGGTACTCCGCTTTCCACTCGTCCTTCTTCACCTCATACTTCACCCGCACCCAACCCCGGCGGCGAAGGTCCTCGTCGTGGTGGCGGAAGATGGCCTCCGCCTGGGAGTAGCGGTAGACCACCACAAGCCCCTGGGGCTCCGGAAGGCGCTCCAACACCACCGCCTGGGGAAAAAGGTTGAAGGAAAGGGTGGCGGTGATGCGGAGCTCCATGGAGCTGGAGGGATTCGCCTCGAGGGCCCAGGCGAGCACCAGTAGGGGCAGCATTCCCAGCACCTTGCGCATACTCCTAGCCTACCGCACCTCCCCTCGCACCCCCTGAGCGCCGCCTAAAGTAAACTTGAGGTATGGACGAAGTTTGGCAAAAGCTCGCCGAACCCTTTCCTCCCGGCGAGGTGCAGTGGCGCATTGAGGCCACGAGCCGGGACAAGCGGCGGGCCCTGGTGGTGCCCTACGTGGACGCCCGCACCGTTCTGGACCGGCTGGACCGGGTGGTGGGGCCCGAGGGGTGGCAGGACGCCTACGAGGTCCTGGCCGATGCCGAGCGCACGGTGAGGGACGAGCGGGGCGAGCGGCGGGAGCGGCTGGTGGAGGTGAAGTGCCGCCTCACCATCCGCGGGGTGACCAAGGAGGACGTGGGGGAAGGGGACTCCCTGAAGGCGGCCTTCTCCGATGCGCTGAAAAGAGCCGCCGTCAAGTTCGGGGTGGGCCGCTACCTCTACCGCCTGGAAAAGCAGTGGGTGGACTACGACCCGGAAAAGGGGCGCTTCACCCCACCCAGGCTGCCTGAGGGCGAAGGAGCCCCGGAGGCCGCCCCCCCGGAGGAGGAAAAGCCCGAGGCCTACCGGCTCATCGACCAGCTCATGGAGCGCCTGAAGGAAAAGGGCCTGGGTAAGGAGGCCGCCAAGATCGTCACCAAATACGGGGGGTACGGCAAGACCCCAGAGGAAACCAAGCGCCTCTACGGGGAGCTCCGCGCCCTGCTCAAAGGATGAGGGTCGTCGCCGTCGGGGACCTCCACGGAAACTTCCCCACCCTCTGGCGCATCCTGAGGGCTGAGGGCCTAGCGGACGCTCATCTCAGGCCCACGGAGGCGTTGCGCTCGGGCCAGACCCAGGTGGTCCTGCTGGGCGACCTGGTCCACCCCAAAACCCCCCGGGACTACGAGCGCCTCACCGGCCTTTCCCCCTTTAACCCGCAAGACCCCACCCACCTGCGCCTGGCGGCGGGCTACCAGATCCGGGAGCTCTTCCGCCTCAAGGCCTTCCAAGAGGAGGCGGAAGGCCACGTGACCATCCTTTTGGGCAACCACGACGAGGCCGCCCTCAAGGGAGAGCCGGTGCTGGGCAACCGCCACCTCAAGCACCTGGAGTTCCATCCTGAGATGGGGGGGAAGCCCCTGCCCGAGGCCCTTAGGGCCTGGATGGCCCGCTTCCCGCGGGAGCTGGTCCTTCAGGGGGTTCACTTCGCCCACGTGGGCCCGGTGCCCTGGCTCCAGGAGTACGACGAGCTTTTCTACGCCCAAAGCGAGCCCAAGACCTGGTGGTTCCGCACCCCCGACTACGTGGAGCGCATGGGCTACCGCTTTGGCGTCTACGGCCACGTCCCCATGAAAGACGGCATCCTCATCAAGGAGCGCTTAGCCCTTATCGACGCCCTGGACCTGGGGGAGTACCTGGTGCTCCACCCCTACGAAGAGCCTCTGCGCCTCGAGGCCAAACGCCTTTCCCATGCCTAAGCTCACCTCGCCCAAGGAAGTGCGGGAGCTTCTCCAGCGACATGGCCTTTTCGCCGACAAGCGCTTCGGGCAGAACTTCCTGGTTTCAGAGACCCACTTAAAGCGCATCGTGGAAGCGGCGAAGCCCTTCACAGGGCCGGTGTATGAGGTGGGGCCAGGTCTGGGGGTGCTCACCCGGGCCCTGGCCGAAGCGGGGGCAGAGGTGACGGCCATCGAGAAGGACGAGCGCCTGCGCCCCGTGCTGGAGGAAACCCTAAAGGGCCTCCCCGTGCGCCTGATCTTCGGGGACGCCCTGGCCTACCCCTGGGAGGAGGTGCCCCCAGGGAGCCTCCTGGTGGCCAACCTGCCCTACAACATCGCCACCCCCCTCATCACCCGCCTGTTGCAAACGGGACGCTTCGCGCGCCTCGTCTTCTTGGTGCAAAAAGAGGTGGCCGAGCGCATGGTGGCCCAACCCAGCACCCCTCAGTACGGTCTTCTCTCCCTTCGGGTGGCCTACCATGGCCAAGCGGAGAAGCTCATGGACCTGCCCCCAGGCGCCTTCTTCCCGCCCCCCAAGGTGGTGAGCAGCCTGGTGCGCCTCACCCCCACGGGCAGGCCCGATGACCCCAAGCTCTTCCAGCTGGCCGAAGCCGCCTTCGCCCAGCGCCGCAAAACCTTGAGGAACGCCCTCCTGGCCGCTGGATACCCCAAAGAGAAGATTGAGGCAGCCCTCCAGGCCTTAAGCCTCCCCCCCGACGTCCGGGCGGAGGCGTTGGGCCTCCCCCACTTTCTCCGGCTCAAGGAACTGCTCTACACCACAGTGTAACTGGCAAACTTCCGATAAATAAGCGCATTACACCGATTAGCCTTCCCCTCAGTGTAGGCCAACCCTTTTGTCCCAGGGGCGGGGTGGTAAGATGGGCGGGAAATGAGGCGGGAGTCTGAGGGGTGCTTGGGCTCCCACCTCGTGAAGAGATGCACGAAAGGAGGGGACCTTGGCGCCGATCGCGGAGTATGTAAACGTCCTCATCTATCTGGGAGTGGCCCTCTTCATCGGGGTGGCGGCCCTAGCGGTGGGGGCCCTGTTGGGTCCCAAGAAGCCGGGGAAGGCCAAGCTCATGCCCTACGAGTCGGGGAACGACCCTGCGGGGGAGGTGCGGCGCTTTCCCGTGCACTTCTACGTGGTGGCCATGCTCTTCATCCTCTTTGACGTGGAGGTGGCCTTCCTTTGGCCCTACGCGGTGAGTGCGGGAAGCTTGGGGCTTTACGGGTTCTGGGGGGTCTTGGGCTTCACCCTCCTGCTCTTCGTGGGCTTCCTCTACGAGTGGTGGAAGGGGGTGATGCGGTGGCACTGAAGGACCTCTTTGAGAAAGACGTTCAGGAACTGGAAAGGGAGGGCATCCTCTTCACCACCCTGGAGAAGCTGGTGGCCTGGGGCCGCTCCAACAGCCTCTGGCCTGCCACGTTTGGCCTCGCCTGCTGCGCCATCGAGATGATGGCCTCCACCGACGCCCGCAACGACCTGGCCCGCTTTGGCAGCGAGGTCTTCCGGGCAAGCCCCCGCCAGGCGGACGTGATGATCGTGGCGGGGAGGCTTTCCAAGAAGATGGCCCCGGTGATGCGCCGGGTCTGGGAGCAAATGCCCGACCCCAAGTGGGTGATCTCCATGGGGGCCTGCGCCAGCTCCGGGGGCATGTTCAACAACTACGCCATCGTGCAGAACGTGGACTCGGTGGTGCCGGTGGACGTCTACGTGCCGGGTTGCCCGCCCCGTCCCGAGGCCCTCATCTACGCGGTGATGCAGCTCCAGAAGAAGGTGCGGGGCCAGGCGGTGAACGAGCGGGGGGAGAGGCTTCCCCCGGTGGCTGCCTGGCGCCGGACAAGGGGGTGAAGCGTGCGGCTTCAGGTCGTTTTAGAGGAGGCCCAGACCAAGGGCTACGCCGTAGAGGACAACGGACTTGGGAACCTCTGGGTGGTCCTGCCCCGGGAGGCTCTCAAGGGGGAGATGGCCCGCTACAAGGAGCTGGGCTTCAACTACCTGGCGGACATCGTGGGCATAGACTACCTGGAGTACCCGGACCCTAAGCCCGAGCGCTTCTCGGTGGTCTACGAGCTGGTTTCCCTGCCAGGGTGGCGGGACGGGGATGGGAGCCGCTTCTTCGTCCGGGTTTACGTGCCGGAGAAGGACCCCGTGCTTCCCACGGTGACCGACCTCTGGGGGAGCGCGAACTTCCTGGAGCGGGAGGTGTACGACATGTTCGGCATCGTCTTTGAAGGACACCCCGACCTCCGGAAGATCCTGACCCCGGAGGACCTCGAGGGCCACCCCCTGCGCAAGGACTTCCCCCTAGGCGAAACCCCCACCCTGTTCCGCGAGGGGCGCTTCATCGTGCCCTGGGAGTTCCGGGCCGCCCTCAAGGGCAAGAGCCCCGGCCTCACCGCCTACCGGGGCGGTAGCCGCAAGGGGTACAAGGCGCTCTGGGCGGACCTCATGAAGGCCAAAGGAGACAAGAGCCCCGGTAGGGGCTAGGTTGGCTAGGGAGGCCAAATGAAGGACTACCTGGACCTGGACCCACAGGTGGCGGAGGAACCCAAGGAGCTCCGCACCGAGGTCATGACCCTCAACGTGGGCCCGCAGCACCCCTCCACCCACGGGGTCTTGCGGGTGGTGGTCACCCTCTCGGGCGAGGAGGTCTTGGACCTCGTGCCCCACATCGGCTACCTCCACACGGGCTTTGAGAAGAACATGGAGAACCGGACGTATACGCAGGTCATCACGTATACGCCCCGGATGGACTACCTCCACTCCTTCGCCCACGACCTGGCCTACGCCCTGGCGGTGGAGCGGCTGGTGGGAGCGGTGGTGCCGCCTCGAGCCCAGACCATCCGCATCATCCTGAACGAGCTCTCCCGCCTGGCCAGCCACCTGGTCTTCCTGGGCACCGGGCTTTTGGACCTGGGGGCCCTCACCCCCTTCTTCTACGCCTTCCGCGAGCGGGAGGCCATCCTGGACCTCTTCGAGTGGGTGACCGGCCAGCGCTTCCACCACAACTACATCCGCATCGGCGGGGTCAAGGAAGACCTCCCCGAGGAGTTCGTGCCCGAGCTGACGAAGTTCCTGCAGGTCCTGCCCCACCGCATCGACGAGTACGAGGCCCTCTTTGCGGGAAGCCCCATCTTCCACGAAAGGGCCCGGGGCGTGGGGGTCATCCCCCCCGAGGTGGCCATCCACCTGGGCCTCACCGGAGGCTCTTTGAGGGCTAGTGGGGTGAACTACGACGTGCGCAAGGCCTACCCCTACGGGGGCTACGACACCTACCAGTTTGAAGTGCCCCTGGGAGAGCAGGGGGACGTGTTTGACCGGATGCTGGTGCGTATCCGGGAGATGCGGGAGTCGGTGAAGATCATAAAGCAGGCCCTGGAGCGGCTGGAACCGGGGCCGGTGCGCGATCCCAACCCCCAGATCACCCCCCCTCCCAGGCATCTCCTGGAAACCTCCATGGAGGCGGTCATCTACCACTTCAAGCACTACACCGAGGGCTTCCACCCCCCCAAGGGCGAGGTGTACGTGCCCACGGAATCTGCCAGGGGCGAACTGGGGTACTACATCGTTTCCGATGGAGGCAGCATGCCCTACCGGGTGAAGGTGCGGGCCCCCAGCTTCGTCAACCTGCAAAGCCTCCCCTACGCCACCAAGGGGGAGCAGGTGCCCGACATGGTGGCCATCATCGCCAGCCTGGACCCTGTCATGGGCGACGTGGACCGCTAAGGAGGGAAGATGGGGTTCTTTGACGACAAGCAGGATTTCCTAGCAGAAACTTTCTCCAAGTATCCGCCCGAAGGCCGCCGTTCAGCCATCATGCCCCTTTTGCGGAAGGTACAACAGGAAGAGGGCTGGATCCGGCCCGAGCGGGTGGAGGAGATCGCCCGCTTGGTGGGCACCACCGCCACCGAGGTCATGGGGGTGGCGAGCTTCTACTCCTACTACCAGTTTGTGCCCACGGGCAAGTACCACCTCCAGGTCTGCTCCACCCTCTCCTGCAAGCTGGCGGGGGCGGACGAGCTTTGGGACCACCTTACGGAGGAGCTGGGCATCGGTCCTGGGGAGGTGACCCCGGATGGCCTCTTCAGCGTGCAGAAGGTGGAGTGCCTGGGCTCGTGCCACACCGCCCCCGTGGTCCAGGTAAACGACGAACCCTACGTGGAGTGCGTGACCCGGGAGCGCCTCAAGGCGCTTTTGGAGGGCCTTAGGGCTGGGAAACGGCTGGAGGAGATCCAGCTTCCCGGAAAGTGCGGGCACCACGTGCACGAGGTGGAGGTATGACCGGGCCCATCGTATCCGGAAAAGACCCCCGTTTTGAGCGGACCCTCTACGCCCACGTGGGCAAGGAGAACTCCTGGACCCTGGACTACTACCTGCGGCACGGCGGCTACGAAACCGCCAAGCGGGTCCTGAAGGAGAAAAGCCCCGAAGAGGTCATCGAGGAGGTGAAGCGCTCGGGGCTTAGGGGCCGGGGCGGGGCGGGCTTCCCCACCGGGGTCAAGTGGAGCTTCATGCCCAAGGACGGGCAGCAGCACTACCTCATCTGCAACGCCGACGAATCGGAGCCGGGGAGCTTCAAGGACCGCTACATCCTGGAGGACGTCCCCCACCTCCTCATCGAGGGGATGATCCTGGCGGGCTACGCCATCCGGGCCACGGTGGGCTACATCTACGTGCGCGGGGAGTACCGCAAAGCGGCGGACAGGCTCGAGGCGGCCATCCGCGAGGCCCGGGAGCGGGGGTACCTGGGGGAAAACCTCTTCGGCTCGGGCTTCTCCTTCAACCTCCACGTGCACCGGGGGGCTGGGGCCTACATCTGCGGCGAGGAAACCGCCCTCATGAACTCCTTGGAAGGCCTTCGGGCCAATCCCCGCCTGAAGCCCCCCTTCCCCGCCCAATCCGGCCTCTGGGGCAAGCCCACCACCATCAACAACGTGGAGACCCTGGCCTCGGTGGTGCCCATCCTGGAGCGGGGGGCCGACTGGTTCGCCAGCATGGGCACGGAAGGGTCCAAGGGAATGAAACTCTACCAGGTCTCGGGGCCTGTCCGGCGGCCTGGGGTCTACGAGCTTCCCATGGGCACCACCCTGCGCGAGCTGATCTACGAGTGGGCGGGAGGGCCTCTGGAGCCCATCCAGGCCCTCATCCCTGGGGGGTCTTCCACCCCGCCTTTGCCCTTTACCGATGAGGTGCTGGACACCCCCATGAGCTACGAGCACCTGCAGGCCAAGGGCTCCATGCTGGGCACGGGTGGGGTCATCCTCATCCCCGAGCGGGTGAGCATGGTGGACGCCATGTGGAACGTCACCCGCTTCTACGCCCACGAGTCCTGCGGCAAGTGCACCCCCTGCCGCGAGGGGGTGGCGGGCTTCATGGTGAACCTCTTCGCCAAAATCGGCAGCGGCCAAGGGGAGGAAAAGGACGTGGAGAACCTCGAGGCCCTCCTCCCCCTCATCGAGGGCCGGAGCTTCTGCCCCCTGGCGGATGCGGCGGTGTGGCCGGTGAAAGGCTCGCTGAAGCACTTCAAGGACCAGTACCTGGCCCTGGCGCGGGAGAAGCGGCCCGTGCCCAGGGTGAGCCTCTGGAGGTGAAGGTGGTCAGGGTCAAGGTGAACGACCGGATCGTGGAAGTGCCCCCGGGGACCAGCGTCATGGACGCGGTCTTCCACGCGGGGTACGACGTGCCCCTCTTCTGCTCGGAAAAGCACCTCTCCCCCATAGGGGCCTGCCGCATGTGCCTGGTGCGCATCGGCCTGCCCAAGCGGGGCCCGGACGGGAAGCCTGTGCTGAATGAAAGGGGGGAACCGGAGATCGCCTGGCAGCCCAAGCTGGCCGCCAGCTGCGTCACCGCCGTAGCCGACGGCATGGTGGTGGACACCCTCTCGGAAGTGGTGCGGGAAGCCCAGGCGGGGATGGTGGAGTTCACCCTCCTCAACCACCCCTTAGACTGCCCCACCTGCGACAAGGGCGGGGCCTGCGAGCTCCAGGACCGCACGGTGGAGTACGGGCTCTACGAGAAGTATTACCAGAAGGCTCCCCTCGAGCTTCCCACCTACACCCGCTTTGAGTTCACCCGCCGCCACGTGGACAAGCACCACCCCCTTTCCCCCTTCGTGGTGCTGGACCGGGAGCGGTGCATCCACTGCAAGCGCTGCGTGCGCTACTTTGAGGAGATCCCGGGGGACGAGGTGCTGGACTTCATCGAGCGGGGGATGCACACCTTCATCGGCACCATGGACTTCGGCCTCCCCTCGGGCTTCTCGGGGAACATCACCGACATCTGCCCCGTGGGGGCCCTTCTGGACCTCACCGCCCGCTTCCGCGCCCGCAACTGGGAGATGGAGGAAACCCCCACCACCTGCACCCTCTGCCCCGTGGGTTGCGGCATCACCGCGGACACCAGGAGCGGGGAGCTCCTGCGCATCCGCGCCCGGGAGGTACCCGAGGTCAACGAGATCTGGCTCTGCGACGCGGGCCGCTTCGGGCACGAGTGGGCGGACCAGGAGCGCCTCAAGACCCCCATGGTGCGCAAGGACGGGAGGCTCCAAGAGGCCACCTGGGAGGAGGCCTTCGCCGCCCTTCGGGAAGGTTTAAAGGGAGCCAGGAAGGAGGAGGTGGGGATCTACCTGGCCCATGACGCCACCTTGGAGGAAGGTCTGATGGCCAGCGAGCTGGCCAAGGCCCTCGCTACCCCCCACCTGGACTTCGAGGGCCGCACCGCCGCCCCCGCAAGCCTCTACCCCGCGGCCACCTTTGAAGACCTCCTGGGGGCGGACTTCGCCCTGGTCCTGGGGGATCCCACGGAGGAGGCTCCCCTCCTCCACCTGCGCCTTTCCGAGTTCGTGCGCGACCTAAAGCCCCCCCAGCGCTTCGCCCACGGCACCCCCTTCGCCGACCTCTCCATCAAGGAAAGGATGCCCAGGCGCCGGGACAAGATGGCCCTCTTCGCCCCCTACCGCGCCCCCCTCATGCGCTGGGCCGCCATCCACCAGGTTCATGCCCCCGGGGAGGAGCGGGAGCTCCTCCTGGCCCTCCTAGGTGAGAAGGAGGGGAGCGAGGCGGTACAGCGGGCCAAGGAAGCCTGGGAGAGGGCGCAAAACCCTGTCCTCATCCTGGGAGCGGGGGTCCTCCAAGATTCCGTGGCCGCGGAAAGGGCCAGGCTTCTCGCCGAGCGCAAGGGGGCCAAGGTCCTGGCCATGACCCCTGCGGCCAACGCCCGGGGCCTCGAGGCCCTGGGGGTCTGGCCTGGGGAAAGGGGCGCTGCCTGGGACGAGCCCGGAGCTGCCTACGCCTACTACGGCTTCGTGCCCCCCGAGGAGGCCCTTAGGGACAAGCGCTTCCTGGTGATGCACTTAAGCCACCTCCACCCTTTGGCGGAGCGCTACGCCCACGTGGTCCTTCCCGCTCCCACCTTCTACGAAAAGCGGGGCCACGTGGTGAACCTGGAAGGCCGCGTCCTCCCCCTCTCCCCTGCCCCCATCGCCAACGGGGAGGCGGAAAGTGCCCTGCAGGCTCTGGCCCTCTTGGCGGAGGCCTTGGGGGTGAAGCCGCCCTTCCGGCTGGGAATGGAGGCGGAGCGGGAGCTCCGGTCCCGCAAGGTGCCCGGCCCCATGGGCCTCCTCGCCCACCGCACCAAGGCCCTCAGGCCCAAGGGGCAAGAGGGCCGCGTCTACCTAAGGCCCACCATGTGGCGGGGGCAACAGCTCACGGGCAAGGTGCGGGAGGCGGTGCGCCCGGAACTCTGGGTCCATCCCGAGACCGCCCGGGCCGAGGCCCTTTTGGAAGGGGCCAAGGTGGCGGTGGAAAGCCCCTGGGGGCAGATGGAAGCCCATGTGGTCCTTCGGGAAGACATACCCAAGGGCTTCCTTTACCTTAGCGCCCTAAGGCCCTCCGCCGGGCGAAGGACGGAGGCCAAGCTCCTGGTGCCCGCGGGAGGTGAAGCATGAACTACCCCCTGGACCCCTACTGGATGGCGGCCCTAAAGGCGCTTTTGGTGGTGGTCGGCCTCCTCACGGCCTTCGCCTTCATGACCCTCATTGAGCGGCGGCTCCTGGCCCGCTTCCAGATCCGGATGGGGCCGAATAGGGTAGGTCCTTTGGGTCTCTTCCAGCCCATCGCTGACGCCATCAAGAGCATCTTCAAGGAAGACCTGGTGGTGGAGCGCGCCGACAAGGTGATCTTCGTGCTGGCTCCCCTCATCGGCGTGGTCTTCGCCCTCCTGGCCTTCGGGGCTATCCCCTTCGGCCCCCCGGGGAGCTTCTTTGGCTTCCAGCCCTGGGTCTTGAACCTGGACCTGGGCCTCCTCTACCTCTTCGCCGTGAGCGAGATGGCCATCTACGGCATCTTCCTGGCGGGATGGGCCTCGGGGAGCAAGTACAGCCTCCTGGGCTCCTTGCGCTCCTCGGCGAGCCTCATCTCCTACGAGCTGGGCCTGGGCATCGCCCTCCTCTCCCCGGTGCTCTTGGTGGGAAGCCTGAACCTCAACGACATCGTCAACTGGCAGCAGGAGCACGGCTGGCTGGCCCTGTACGCTTTCCCTGCCTTCTTGGTCTACATGATCGCCGCCCTGGCCGAGGCTGCCCGCACCCCCTTTGACCTCCCTGAGGCCGAGCAGGAGCTGGTGGGGGGCTACCACACCGAATACAGCTCCATCAAGTGGGCCCTCTTCCAGATGACGGAGTACATCCACTTCATCACCGCCAGCGCCCTCATCCCCACCCTCTTCCTGGGCGGCTGGACCATGCCCTTCTGGAACGTCCCCTATCTTTGGATGTTCCTCAAGATCGCCTTCTTCCTCTTCTTCTTCATCTGGATCCGGGCCACGTGGTTCCGCCTGCGCTACGACCAGCTTCTGCGCTTCGGCTGGGGCTTCCTCTTCCCGGTGGCCCTGGTCTGGTTCCTGGTGACCGCCCTGGTGGTGGCCTTAGACCTTCCCCGCTCCTACCTCCTCTACCTCTCCTTGGCCACCCTCTTGGTCCTTCTGGGGGCGGTGATGTACAGCCCCAAACCCGTCCGTAAAGGAGGTGGCGCATGACCCTTAAAGCCCTGGCCCAGAGCCTCGGCATCACCCTTAAGTACCTCTTCTCCAAGCCGGTGACCGTTCCCTACCCCGATGCCCCCGTGGCCCTCATGCCCCGGTTCCACGGCCGCCACGTGCTCACCCGCCACCCCAACGGCCTGGAGAAGTGCATCGGCTGCTCCTTGTGCGCCGCCGCCTGCCCCGCCTACGCCATTTACGTGGAACCTGCGGAGAACGACCCCGAACACCCCGTGTCCGCAGGAGAGCGTTACGCCAAGGTGTACGAGATCAACATGCTCCGGTGCATCTTCTGCGGCCTCTGCGAGGAGGCCTGCCCCACCGGGGCCATCGTGCTGGGCTACGACTTCGAGATGGCCGACTACCAGTACTCCGACCTCATCTACGGCAAGGAGGACATGCTGGTGGACGTGGTAGGCACCAAGCCCCAGCGCCGGGAGGCCAAGATGACCGGCAAAGCAGTGAAGCCCGGATACGTGGTGCCCTACGTGCGCCCTGAGCTGGAGGGCTTCAAGGCCCCCACGGAAGGAGGGAAGCGGTGAGCCCTTGGGAAGCTTTGGCCCTGCTCCTGCTCCTCGCCACCGGGGCACTGGTGGTGACCTTGAGGAACGCCATCCACGCCGCTTTGGCCCTCATCCTGAACTTCCTGGTACTGGCCGGGGTCTATGTGGGCCTGGACGCCCGCTTTCTGGGTTTCATCCAGGTGATCGTGTACGCTGGGGCCATTGTGGTCCTCTTCCTCTTCGTGATCATGCTCCTCTTCGCCGCCCAAGGGGAGGTGGGCTTTGACCCCCTGGTGCGCTCTAAACCCTTAGCGGCCCTCCTGGCCCTGGGGGTAGCCTTGGCCCTCTTCTCCGGGCTTTGGGGCCTGAACCTGGCCTTCACGAAAGACCTGCAGGGGGGCCTGCCCCAGGCCCTGGGGCCCCTCCTCTACGGGGACTGGCTCTTTGTCCTCCTGGCAGTGGGCTTCCTCCTCATGGCGGCCACGGTGGTGGCCGTGGCCCTGGTCCAGCCCACCCGTCCCCTGGACGCCCTGCGCCCCGAGGAGCGCAAGGAGGAAAAGGAGGTGGTACGGTGAGCTACCTCTTCACCTCGGCCCTGCTCTTCGCCCTGGGGGTTTACGGGGTCCTGACTCGCAGGACGGCCATATTGGTCTTCCTCTCCATTGAGCTCATGCTGAACGCGGCGAACCTCTCCCTGGTGGGGTTTGCCCGGGCCCATGGCCTCGAGGGCCAGGTGGCCGCCCTCATGGTCATCGCCATCGCCGCCGCCGAGGTGGCGGTGGGCCTGGGCCTCATCGTGGCCATCTTCCGCCACCGGGAGAGCACCGCGGTGGACGACCTTTCGGAGCTTAGGGGGTGAGCATGCTGCTGCTGACCATCCTCCTTCCCCTCTTGGGCTTTGCCCTCCTGGGGCTTTTCGGTAAGAGGTTAAAAGAGCCTCTGCCTGGGCTTATAGCCTCAGCCCTGGTCTTGGTCTCCTTCCTCCTGGGGGTGGGCCTCCTCGCCCAGGGTGGGGCCCGCTTCCAAGCGGAGTGGCTCCCCGGCATCCCTTTCAGCCTCCTCTTGGACAACCTCTCCGGCTTCATGCTCATGATCGTCACCGGCGTAGGCTTCCTCATCCACGTCTACGCCATCGGCTACATGCACGGGGACCCGGGCAATAGCCGCTTCTTCGCCTACTTCAACCTCTTCATCGCCATGATGCTCACCCTGGTGCTGGCCGACAGCTACCCGGTGATGTTCATCGGCTGGGAAGGGGTGGGCCTGGCCAGCTTCCTCCTCATCGGCTTCTGGTACAAGAACGCCCAGTACGCCGACTCCGCCCGCAAAGCCTTCATCGTCAACCGCATAGGCGACCTGGGCTTCATGCTGGGCATGGCCATCCTCTGGGCCCTTTACGGCACCCTTTCCATCACCGAGCTCAAGGAAGCCCTGGAAGGCCCCTTGAAGAACCCCAGCCTCCTGGCCCTGGCGGGCCTCCTCCTCTTCCTGGGCGCGGTGGGTAAAAGCGCCCAGGTGCCCCTCATGGTCTGGCTCCCCGACGCCATGGCCGGCCCTACCCCCGTTTCCGCTCTCATCCACGCGGCCACCATGGTGACCGCCGGGGTCTACCTCGTCGCCCGGAGCTCCTTCCTCTACGCCAACCTCCCCGATGTTTCCTACGCCATCGCCGTCATCGGCCTCCTCACCGCGGCCTACGGAGCGCTTTCCGCCTTCGGCCAGAACGATATCAAGAAAATCGTGGCCTACTCCACCATCAGCCAGCTGGGGTACATGTTCCTGGCCGCGGGGGTGGGGGCCTACTGGGTGGCGCTTTTCCACGTCTTCACCCACGCCTTCTTCAAGGCCCTCCTCTTCCTGGCCTCGGGCAGCGTGATCCACGCCCTGGGCGGGGAGCAGGACGTGCGCAAGATGGGGGGACTTTGGAAGCACCTGCCCCTGACCCGCTGGCACGGGCTCATCGGGGCGCTAGCCCTAGGCGGCCTCCCCCTTCTCTCCGGCTTCTGGTCTAAGGACGCCATCCTCACCGCCACCCTCACCTATCCCTTTGGGGGTCTGGGCTTCTACCTGGGGGCCCTCCTGGTGGCCGTCCTCACCGCCATGTACGCCATGCGCTGGTTCGTTCTGGTCTTCCTGGGGGAGGAACGGGGCCACCACCATCCCCACGAGGCCCCGGGGGTGATGCTCTGGCCCAACCACCTTCTGGCCCTGGGCTCCTTGCTGGCCGGGTACCTGGCCCTGCCCCATCCCCTGCCCAACGTCCTCGAGGCCTTCTTGAAACCCACCCTGGCCGAGGTGGAGGCCCATCATCTTTCCTTGGGCGCGGAGTGGGGCCTTATCGCCCTCTCAGGAGTGGTGGCCCTTCTGGGACTCTGGCTGGGCTACACCTTCTTCCAGAGGAAGGCCTTCCCCGCCTGGTACCTCACCTTTGAGGCCTGGAGCCGGGAGAGCTTCTACGCCGACCGGGTGTACAACGCCCTTCTCGTCAACCCCTTGAAGGCCCTGGCGGAAGCCCTGCTCTTCGGGGACATGGGTCTCCTCGGCGGCTACGCGGGCCTGGGCGGGCTGGTGCGGAGCCTGGGTCAGGGGGTGGCCCGGTTGCAGGCGGGCTATCTCCGGGTCTACGCCCTGCTCTTCGTGCTGGGCGTGCTTCTCGTCTTGGGGGTGATGCGGTGGTAGTCCTGGCGATCCTCTTTCCCGCGGTGTTCGGCACGCTCCTCCTTCTGGGTCTGCCCCGCGCTTTGGGGGTGTGGGGAGCGGGCTTAAGCTTTCTCCTGAACCTCTACCTCTTCCTGACCCACCCCGGAGGGGTGGCCTTTGGGGTGCAGGCTCCCCTACTTCCAGGGGCTGGGGTCTACTGGGCCTTGGGCCTGGACGGCCTTTCCGCCCTTTTCTTCCTCACCATCGGCCTCACCGTCTTCCTGGGCGCTTTGGTGGCCAAGGTGGAAGGGCGCTTCTTAGGGCTTGCCCTTCTCATGGAGGCTCTCCTCCTGGGCCTCTTCGCCGCCCGGGACCTTCTGGTCTTCTATCTCTTTTTTGAAGCAGCCCTGATTCCCTCCCTGCTCATGCTCTTCTTCTACGGCGGGGAGAAGCGCCTTAGGGCCATCTACACCTTTCTCCTCTTCACCCTGGCGGGCTCCTTGCCCATGCTGGCCGCCATCCTGGCGGTGAAGGCCCTGGGGGGAAGCCCCACCTTCCTCCTGGAAGACCTCCTGGCCCACCCGGTGAAGGGGCCGGCAGCCTTCTGGGTCTTCCTGGGCTTCGCCCTAGCCTTCGCCATCAAGACCCCCCTCTTCCCGGTGCACGCCTGGCTTCCCCTCTTCCACCAGGAGAACCACCCCTCGGGGCTGGCGGACGCCTTGGGTACCCTCTACAAGGTGGGCGTCTTCGCCTTCTTCCGCTTCGCCATCCCCCTGGCCCCGGAGGGCTTTTATGAGCTGCAAGGACTTCTCTTTTTCCTGGCAGCCATAAGCGCCCTCTACGGCGCCTGGGTGGCCTTCTCCGCCCAGGACTTCAAGACCCTTTTGGCCTACGCCGGGGTTTCTCACATGGGGGTGGCGGCCTTCGGGGTCTTCTCCGGCACGCCGGAAGGGGCCCTAGGGGGGCTTTACCTCCTGGCGGCGAGCGGGGTCTACACCGGGGGCCTCTTCCTCCTGGCAGGAAGGCTTTACGAGAGGACGCATACCCTGGAGATCGGGCGCTACCGGGGCCTGGCGGCCAGCGCCCCCGGCCTAGCCGCCTTAGCCCTCTTCCTCTTCCTGGCCATGGTGGGGCTCCCGGGGCTTTCCGGCTTCCCAGGGGAGTTCCTCACCCTGCTGGGGGCCTACAAGGCCAGCCCCTGGCTTGCCGCTTTGGCCTTCCTCTCGGTGATCGCCGGTGCGGCCTACGCCCTGACCGCCTTCCAAAAGGTCTTCTGGGAAGAGGGAGGCAAGGAGGTGGAGGACCTCCGGGGGCCTGAGTGGTCCTTCGCCGCCTTAGCGGTGGCCGCCCTGCTCCTCATGGGGGTCTTCCCCGGGTACTTCCTGGATGGCCTTAGGCCCTTGGCCGAGGCCTTTGCCAAACTCCTCGGAGGTGGCGCATGACCCTCCTGGTGCTTGGGGCCTTCTCCGTGGCCCTCACCCTTTTAGGCTTCCTGGTATCTGTACCCGTCTTCAAGCGCCTCACCATCCTGGGCCTCTCCCTGGCCCTCCTCACCCTCCTCTTCTCCTGGAGCAAGCCCTTCGCCTTTGGCCCGTACCAGGTGGACGGCATCTCCCAGGTCTTCACCCTCTTGGCCCTCGTGGGGGCGCTCTGGACCGCGGGGCTGGTGCGCACCCGGCGCTTTGAGTTTTACCTCCTCGTCTTCTACGCGGCCACCGGCATGCACCTTCTCGCCTCCACCAAAAACCTCATCCTGATGCTGGTGGCCCTCGAGGCCCTCTCCCTGCCCCTCTATGCCCTGGCCACCTGGCGGCGGGGCGAGGGGCTGGAGGCCGCCCTCAAGTACTTCCTTCTAGGTGCCCTGGCCGCCGCCTTCTTCCTCTACGGCACCGCCCTCCACTACGGGGCCACGGGAAGCCTCCTGGCCGGCACCCCGGGGGAAGGCCCCCTCTACGCCTTGGCCCTAGGCCTCCTCTTGGTGGGCCTGGGCTTCAAGGTGGCCCTGGCCCCCTTCCACTTCTGGACCCCGGACGTGTATCAGGGAAGCCCCACCCCGGTGGTCCTCTTCATGGCCACCGGGGTCAAGGCCGCGGCCTTCGCCGCCCTGTTGCGGGTGGTGGCCCCAGGGGCGCCCGAGGCCCTTTCCCTTCTCATCGCCCTCTCGGTCCTGATCGGCAACCTCGCCGCCCTCACGCAAAAGGAGGCCAAAAGGCTCCTCGCCTACTCCTCCATCGCCCACGCGGGGTACATGGCCCTCGCCCTTTACACCGGGAACCTGCAGGCCTTGGGCTTCTACCTCCTCACCTACGTGCTGGCCACGGGCTTAGCCTTTGCGGTGCTTTCGGAGGTTTCCCCAGACCGCGTGCCCTTGGAGCGCCTCAAGGGCCTCTTCCACCGCGACCCCCTCCTGGGCCTCGCCCTCTTTGTGGCCGCCCTCTCCCTCCTGGGCCTTCCCCCCTTGGGGGGCTTCTGGGGCAAGTACCTGGTCTTCACCGAGGCCGCCAAGGTGGGCCAGTGGGGGCTTCTCATCCTGGCCCTCCTCACCAGCGTGGTGAGCGCCTACTACTACCTGTCCCTGGGCCTGGCCGTGTTCCAAAAGGGCGAGGCCGTGGCCGCCCCCCGGCCTCTGGCCCGGGGCGTGGCCCTCTTGGTGGCCCTGGCCCTCCTCCTCCTGGGCTTCCTCCCGGGGATCGTCCTCCCCGCCTTGGCCCAGGGAGGTTGAGCCGCGACAGGGGTATAGGCGACTCGGCTTTCGCCAAGGGTGCAACAGGCCTTGTAGGAAAGCCAGCAAGGGGGCCCTCGAGGCCCCCCTTGCTTTGCGGCCCCACCGGGGCCTAAACTGAAGCCAAACCATGGACGACCCCCTGGCCCACCTGCCCCAGGAGCTCCTGCGGAAAGACCCCCTGGCCTACGTGGCCCAGGGGGCCCAGACCCTCCCCAAGGAGCTCAAGGGCGCCTGGCTCCTGGGGGTGGCCAGCGGCTTTCTCTGGCCGGAAGCCCCGCCCCCCAAGGACTTCTCCGCCTTCTTCCGCCGCCTGGAAGGGGCCTGGCAGGAAGCCGAAGCCTTCTTCCTGGAAACCGGCTGGGACTTCCCCGTGCTGGTGAGCGAGTGGGCAAGAAACGCCTTGGAGCCCCTGAGCCACCGCAAGGCAGCCCCTACCTACGGCCAGCTCCTGCCCCCCTACCTGAAGGGCCATCTCCTGGGGAGCACCCTGCGGCGGCGCCTGGGATGACCCCTCAGTCCAGGGGCATCTGCAGCTTCACCACCCGCCAGCGGAGGCCTTGCCGCTCCAAGACCAGGCCCGAACGGGGGTCGTCCTTGTGGTAGATGAAGGCGCGGGAAAGGCCCAGGTAGCGGAGCCTCCAGTTGCGCACTTCCTCCAAGGAGGCCTGGCCGGTTTCCTTTCCCGTGCCGAGGCTGGCTAAGCCCTCTGGCGTGAGGAGGGCATCCACCAAGACGTTCACCATGCCCGCGGTGAAGAGCAGGCCTAGCGCGGCGAAGGGATTCTCCTCGTTTTGCATCTCCTTCATCAAGCTGGCGCTGAGGTCGGCCTTGAGCGCCTCCCGCACCCGGGGAAAGTCCACATACCGCTCCAGGGCCTGAACCTCCTTGCGCTCCACCGCAACCGCCAAGCCCCTCAAGGTGAGGAAGGGGGCAAGAAACCCATAGCCCGCAAGGGCCAAGAGCCCCAAAGCCAGAACCCCCACGAGGAACCGGTGCCTCATGGGGGCAGCATAGAAGGCGCAACTTTTCCAGTCAAGGCAAGGGCCGCGAACGCACCGCAGGATAGGCTCCTTAGGCGGGGGCTTCAAAGAATCCGCTTGCCCAAGAGGCTCAGGGCCAGGCCCACCATCATCTCCGCGGTCCTGTTCTTCTCGTCCAGGATGGGGTTCACCTCCACCAGGTCCAGGCTCCGCACCTGGCCGGACTGGGCCAGGAGCTCCATGAGGAGGTGCGCCTCCCGGTAGGAAAGCCCCCCGGGAACCGGGGTCCCCACCCCGGGGGCCACCGCAGGGTCCAGGACGTCGGCGTCCAGGGAAACGTGAAGGGGCAAGCCGGAAAGCCTATCCAGGGCCTCCTCGGCAATCCTGGCCACTCCCAGCCGATCCACCTCGTGCATGGTGTAGACGGTGACCCCTGCCTCCTGCAGAAGGCGCTTTTCCCCGGGGTCTACGCTCCGAACTCCAATGAGGACCACATCCTTGGGATCCACCGACCGGAAGACCTCTGTAAGCCGGGGGTGGCCCAGGCCGGAGAGGACCGCAAGAGGCATGCCGTGGATGTTGCCGGAAGGACTGGTTTCCGGGGTGTTGAAGTCCGCATGGGCATCCACCCAAATGACCCCCACCCGCCCCCGGGCCACCCCGGAGACCGAGCCCATGGAGAGGGAGTGGTCGCCTCCCAAGACGATGGGGAGCACCCCTTCGGGCAGGGCCTGGAGCCGCTCCTTCAGCTCCAAAGCCGCCTGGCGGATTTCCTCCAAGTAGGTCCCTTTGCGCCGCCTCAGGGTCTCCGCCAAGGGCACGCGCACGTCCCCCAGGTCCTCCACCGCAAACCCCAAAGCCTCCAGCTCCTCCAGGAGCCGGGCATAGCGCAAGGCGGAGGGCCCCATGTCCACCCCCCGCCGTCCAGCGCCCAGGTCCATGGGCACACCGATCACCGCCACCCGGTCCATGGGGGGCATGGTAGCAGAAAGGCCCATGCATTGCCCGGGAAGTTTATGCCCAGGCCCCCTAGGAAAAAGGGCCTTCCAGCGCTATACTTAAAAGGATGGATTACCACGAGGTGGCAAGCGTTAACCTGGCCCGCCTCTTGAAGGAAGGGGGCACCGTCCGCGCCCAAGGCGTGGTACGGCAAGCCTTCCAGGTGGGGGAGGAAACCTTTCCCCTAGAGGGGGAAGCCCACTGGAAGGTTTCCCTGTCCTCGGTGGGGGGGGATGAGTACTGGCTTTCCGGCGAGGTGGAGGGCGTGGTCCTCATGGAGTGCCGCCGCTGCCTCAAGCCCACCCCTACCCACGTCCACGCCCACTTCCAGCACATGCTCCGCTACCAGCCAGGCCTCGAGGAGGTGGTCTTCCACGAGGAGGACGAGGACGAGTACTACGCCTTCGGGGAGCCCGACCTGGACCTTTTGCCCTTCCTTACCGAAGCCTTTGTCACAGAGATGCCCTACACCGTGCTCTGCGAGGAGGGGTGCAAGGGGCTCTGCCCGGTCTGCGGCGCCGACCGCAACCTGGTGGACTGCGGCCACGAGGCAGAAGCGCATCGCCCCCTCCTGGGCTTGAAGAACCTCCTTCCCGAACTCTAGCGGGTCTGCTATACTACCAGGGGTTTAGTGGGGGCCCACCCCCTGGAGGACCGAAGATGGCCAAGCATCCTGTACCCAAGAAGAAGACCTCAAAGGCAAAGCGCGATGCCCGCAGGAGCCACCACGCCCTCACCCCTCCCACCCTGGTCCCCTGCCCGGAGTGCAAGGCCATGAAGCCTCCCCACACCGTCTGCCCCGAGTGCGGCTACTACGACGGGCGCAAGGTTCTAGAAGTCTAGACCGGGTCAACATAAGGGGCCCCGGAACCTGGGGCCTCAACCTTTTTCACTGCCAGTGGGTATAGTGGTGCCCATGACGGGAGGTCAGGCACTGGGCATCCTGGCCCTGGGGGCGTACGCACCCCAACGGGTCATGCGGAACGAGGAGTTTGAGGCCTACCTGGACACCTCCGATGAGTGGATTGTGACCCGCACCGGCATCCGGGAAAGGCGCATCGCCGCGGAGGACGAGTACACCTCGGACCTGGCCTTTAAGGCGGTGGAAGACCTCCTAAAGAGGCACCCGGGGGCCCTCGAGGGGGTGGACGGGGTCATCGTGGCCACCAACACCCCGGACGCCCTCTTCCCCGACACCGCCGCCTTGGTCCAGGCCCGCTTCGGCATCCAGGGCTTTGCCTACGACCTGTTGGCGGGTTGCCCGGGCTGGCTTTACGCCCTGGCCCAGGCCCACGCCATGGTGGCGGCGGGACTGGCCCGCAAGGTGCTGGTGGTGGGGGCGGAGGCGCTTTCCAAGATCCTAGACTGGAACGATCGGGCCACTGCGGTCCTCTTCGGGGACGCGGGGGGCGCGGCGGTGGTGGGGCGGGTGCGGGAGGGCTTCGGCTTCCGCTCCTTTGTCCTGGGAGCGGACGGCACCGGGGCCAAGGAGCTCTACCACGCCTGCGTGGCCCCCAGACTTCCCGACGGGACCTCCATGCGCAACCGCCTCCACATGAACGGGCGAGAGGTCTTCAAGTTCGCCGTGCGGGTGATGAACACCGCCACCCTCGAGGCCATAGAAAAAGCTGGCCTCACCCCGGAGGACATCAAGGTCTTCGTACCCCACCAGGCCAACCTGCGCATCATCGACGCCGCCCGGGAACGCCTGGGCCTGCCCTGGGAGCGGGTGGTGGTGAACGTGGACCGCTACGGCAACACCTCCACCGCCTCCATCCCCCTGGCCCTCAAGGAGGCGGTGGACGCGGGACGCATTCAAGAAGGCGACCACGTGCTTCTGGTGTCCTTCGGAGCCGGCCTCACGTGGGCCGCCGCCGTCCTCACCTGGGGAGGGGCCTGATGTACGCTGCGCTTTTCCCCGGCCAGGGCTCGCAAAAGGTGGGCATGGGGCAGGCCCTTTACGAGGCCTTTCCTGCCGCCCGGGAGGTGCTGGACCGGGCCGAGGCCGCCCTGCCGGGCCTGCAAAAGCTCATGTGGGAAGGCCCCGAGGAGGCCCTTACCCTCACGGAAAACCAGCAGCCCGCCCTTCTGGCGGTGGGCTATGCCGCCTACCGGGCCTTCCTGGCGGAAGGGGGGAAGGAACCCACCCTGGCCGCCGGGCACTCCCTGGGGGAATGGACCGCCCACGTGGCCGCGGGCACCCTGGAGCTGGAGGATGCCCTAAGGCTGGTGCGCCTCCGGGGCCGGTACATGCAGGAGGCCGTGCCCCCTGGGGAAGGGGCCATGGCCGCGGTCCTCAAGCTCCCCCTGGAAGCTATCCAAGAAGCTTTGGAGGGGTTAGAGGGGGTGGAGATCGCCAACCTCAACAGCCCCGAGCAGACGGTGATCTCCGGCAGGAAGGAGGCGGTGGAGCAGGCGGCAGAAAGGCTGAAGGCAAGGCGGGCCCGCATCGTCTTCCTGCCCGTTTCCGCCCCCTTCCACTCCTCCCTCATGGCCCCGGCCCGGGAGCGCCTGGCCCAGGATCTGGCCCAGGTAACCCTGAGGAAGCCCCGCTTCCCCGTCTACGCCAACGTGACCGCTAGGCCCGAGGAGGACCCCGGCCGTATCCGTGAGCTTCTCCTGGAACAGATCACCGCCCCCGTGCGCTGGGTGGAAATTATCTTAGACATGGAAAGGCGGGGCCTAAGGCGCTTCCTGGAGTTCGGAAGCGGGGAGGTGCTCAAAGGCCTCGTGGCCCGCACCTTGAAGGAGGCCCAAGCCCTTTCCGTGGGGGACCCGGAAGGGGTAAGGAAGGCGTTGGAGGTGGAGGATGCGTAAGGCACTGGTGACGGGGGCCAGCCGGGGCATCGGCCGGGCCATCGCCCTCAGGCTGGCCAAGGAAGGCTACGCCCTGGTGATCCACTACGGGCAGAACCGGGAGAAGGCGGAGGAGGTGGCCGAGGAGGCCCGGAGGCTAGGAAGCCCCTTGGTGGGGGTTCTGGGGGCCAACCTCCTGGAGGCGGAGGCGGCCAGCGCCCTGGTCCACGGGGCGGCAGAGATCCTGGGAGGGCTGGACACCCTGGTCAATAACGCCGGCATCACCCGGGATACCCTCCTTGTGCGCATGAAGGACGAGGACTGGGAAGCGGTATTGGAGGCCAACCTCTCCGCCGTCTTCCGCACCACCCGAGAGGCCATCAAGCTCATGATGAAGGCCCGCTTCGGGCGCATCGTGAACATCACCAGCGTGGTGGGCCTCCTCGGTAACCCCGGCCAGGCCAACTACGTGGCCTCCAAGGCGGGGCTCATCGGCTTCACCCGGGCGGTGGCCAAGGAGTACGCCGCCCGGGGGATCACGGTGAACGCCGTGGCCCCAGGCTTCATCGAGACGGAGATGACGGAGAAGCTCCCGCCGGAGGTGCGGGAAGCCTACCTGAAAAGCATCCCCGCAGGCCGCTTCGGCCGGCCCGAGGACGTGGCCGAAGCGGTGGCCTTCTTGGTCTCCGAGGCCGCGGGCTACATCACCGGTCAGACCCTGTGCGTGGACGGGGGGCTTACCCCGCACTAAGGCCCCCGATGAAGGTGCGTGGTACAATCCCAGGGGGAGGTTTCCATGACGGAGCAGGAAATCTTTGAAAAGGTCAAGGCGGTTATCGCGGACAAGCTCTCCGTGGAGCCCGAGAAGATCACCCTCGAGGCCCGCTTCATCGAGGACCTGGGCGCTGACAGCCTGGACACCGTGGAGCTCATCATGGGCCTGGAGGACGAGTTCGGCCTGGAGATCTCCGACGAGGACGCGGAGAAGATCCGCACCGTCAAGGACGCGGTGGCCTACATCCAGAGCAAGCTGGGCTAAAGCCCTAGGGGTGAGCGGGGCACCCAGGTGCCCCGCTTTCTCCTTTGGGAGCAAGGTATACTACCCCCATGCGACGCGTGGTCGTCACCGGCCTCGGGCCCCTCACCCCCATCGGCGTGGGCGCGGAGGCCTACCACCGGGCCCAGCTGGAGGGCAAGAGCGGGGTCCGCCCCATCACCCGCTTTGACGCCTCGGCCCTTCCCGTGCGTATCGCCGCCGAGGTGGATGTGAACCCCGAGGACTACCTGGACAAGAAGGAGCTCAGGCGCCTGGACCGCTTCGTCCAGTACGCCCTCATCGCCGCCGAGCTGGCCCTTAAGGACGCGGGGCTGGAGCCGAGCGCCTTAGACCCCGAGCGGGTGGGCACCCTGGTGGGCACCGGCATCGGGGGGATGGAGACCTGGGAGGCCCAGAGCAAGGTCTTCCTGGAGCGGGGCCCAAACCGCATCAGCCCCTTCTTCATCCCCATGATGATCGCCAACATGGCCTCGGCCCACATCGCCATGCGCTACGGCTTCATGGGGCCAAGCTCCACCGCGGTCACCGCCTGCGCCACGGGTTCCGACGCCATCGGCCAAGCCTTCCGCATGGTCCAGCTAGGGGAAGCCGACGTCGTCCTGGCCGGGGGCACGGAGGCCGCCATCACCCCCATGGCCATCGGGGCCTTTGCGGTGATGCGGGCCCTTTCCACCCGGAACGAGGAGCCCACCAAGGCCAGCCGCCCCTTCACCCTCTCCCGGGACGGGTTCGTGATGGGGGAAGGGGCCGGGGTCTTGGTGCTGGAGGAGTACGAGCACGCGAGGAGGCGGGGAGCCAGGATCTACGCCGAGGTGGTGGGCTTTGGCCGGAGCGCCGACGCCCACCACATCACCGAGCCTCACCCCGAGGGGAAAGGGGCCGCTTTGGCCATGCGCCGGGCCCTAAGGGACGCCCAGGTGAACCCCGAGGAAGTGGGCTACATCAACGCCCACGGCACCTCCACCCCCGTGGGGGATCGGGCGGAGGTCTTGGCCATCAAGAAGGTCTTTGGGGAGCATGCCAAGAGGCTCATGGTCTCCAGCACCAAGAGCATGATCGGCCACCTCCTGGGAGCCGCTGGGGCGGTAGAGGCCATCGCCACGGTGCAGGCCCTCTACCACGGGGTCATCCCCCCCACCATCAACCTGGAAGACCCCGACCCGGAGCTGGACCTGGACTTCGTGCCCGAGCCCAGGGAGGCCCGGGTGGAGTACGCCCTCTCCAACTCCTTCGCCTTCGGCGGGCAGAACGCCGTCCTCCTCTTCCGGCGGGTTTAGGATGCTCTTCCCCCGGGAGCGGCTTTTGGAACTGGAGGCGGAAAGGCTCGCCCCCTATGCCCAAAAGGCCAAGGACACCCGGGGGCGGGAGCACCTCGAGCCCGAGTCGGCCTACCGCACCCCCTACCAGAAGGACCGGGACCGCATCCTGCACACCACTGCCTTCCGCCGCCTGGAGTACAAGACCCAGGTCTTCCCCAACTGGGCGGGGGACTACTACCGCACCCGCCTCACCCACACCCTCGAGGTGGTCCAGGTGGCCCGCTCCATCGCCCGCGCCCTGGGCCTCAACGAGGACCTCACCGAGGCCATCGCCCTCTCCCACGACCTGGGCCACCCCCCCTTTGGCCACACGGGGGAGAAGGTTCTAAACGAGCTCATGCGGGACCACGGGGGGTTTGAGCACAACGCCCAGGCCCTGCGCATCCTTACCCAGCTGGAGGAGCGCTACCCCGGCTTCAAGGGCTTGAACCTCACCTACGAGGTGCGGGAGGGCATCGCCACCCACGAGGCCGCCTACGCCCCCGGCTTCAAGCCGGAGTACCCGGGGCGGGGCACCCTCGAGGCCCAGGTGGTGGACCTCTCGGACGCCATCGCCTACGCGGCCCACGACCTGGACGACGGGCTTCGCAGCGGCCTCCTCCAGCCCAAGGAGCTTTCGGAAGTGACCTTTCTGCAGGACCTGGCCCGGGAAGAGGGTTTGGACCTCCTCCGCTTCAGCGAGCGCTCCCGCCGCATCCTGGTGCGCCAGGTGCTGGGCTTCCTCATCACCGCCGCCATCGAGGCCACCCACCAGCGGGTGGAAGCCGCCGGGGTGGAAAGCGCCGAAGGGGTGCGCCAGCACCCCGAGCGCCTGGCGGCCTTGACCCCGGAGGCGGAGCGGGTCCACGGGGAGCTCAAAGCCTTCTTGCTGGAGAAGCTCTACCGCCACCCCGAGGTTCTGAGGGAGCGGCGCAAGGCCGAGGCCGTGCTGGAAGGCCTCTTCACCGCCTACACCCGCTACCCTGAGATCCTGCCCAGGGAGGTCCAAGCCCGGATCCCCGAGGAGGGATTGGAGCGGGCCGTGTGCGACTATATCGCCGGCATGACGGACCGGTACGCCCTCGAGGCCTACCGGAAGCTCTTCCCCTGAAACCCCAGGGGGCGAGGGATAAAATGGGTGGGTGAAAACCCTGGACTGGAATACCCTTTTCGGCGAGCGGGCCGGCCGCATCCAGGCCTCCACCATCCGCGAGCTCCTCAAGCTCACCCAGCGCCCTGGGGTCATCAGCTTCGCCGGGGGCCTTCCCGCCCCCGAGCTTTTTCCCAAGGAGGAGGCGGCCAGAAAGGCGGCAGAAATCCTTAAGGAGAAGGGCGAGGTGGCCCTGCAGTACGGGCCCACGGAGGGCTACGGGCCCCTTCGGGCCTGGGTGGCGGAGTGGCTTGGGGTGAAGCCGGAAGAGGTCCTCATCACCACGGGGAGCCAGCAGGCCCTGGACCTCCTGGGGAAGGTCTTCCTGGACGAGGGAAGCCCCGTCCTCCTGGAAGCCCCCAGCTACATGGGGGCCATCCAGGCCTTCCGGGCCTACGGGCCCCGCTTCCTCACCGTGCCCGCGGGGGAGGAGGGGCCGGACCTCGAGGCCCTGGAAGCAACCCTCAAGCGGGAGCGCCCCCGCTTCCTCTACCTCATCCCCTCCTTCCAAAACCCCTCGGGGGGCCTCATGCCCCTAAGGGCCCGGGAGCGGCTTTTGGAGATGGTCATGGAGCGGGGCCTCTTGGTGGTAGAGGACGACGCCTACCGGGAGCTCTACTTCGGGGATGGCCGCCTACCGAGCCTCTTTGAGCTCTCCCGGGAAGCGGGCTACCCCGGGGTCATCTACCTCAGTAGTTTCTCCAAAATCCTCTCCCCCGGCCTGAGGGTGGCCTTCGCCGTGGCCCACCCTGAGGTCATCACCAAGCTCACCCAGGCCAAGCAGGGGGTGGACCTGCACACCCCCATCCTCAACCAGATGCTGGTGCACGCCCTGGTGCAGGAAGGCTTCCTCGAACGCCTTGAGAACATACGGGCTACCTACCGGGCCAAGGCAAGGACCATGCTGGCGGCCTTGGACCGGGAGATGCCCAAGGGGGTGCGCTACACCCGGCCCCAGGGGGGGATGTTCGTCTGGATGGAGCTTCCCGAAGGGCTTTCCGCCGAAGCCCTCTTCCAGCAGGCCATTGCCCAAGACGTGGCCTTCGTGCCGGGCGGACCCTTCTTCGCAGGCGGCGGCGGGGAGAACACCCTAAGGCTCTCCTACGCCACCATGGGGCCGGAAGGGATTGTGGAAGGGGTGAGGCGGCTTGCCAAGGCCCTGAAGGGGCTACTGGCCCTGGCCTAGAAAGAGCAAGGGCTCCCTCTGGCGCAGGGCTTCCACCAAGGCATCCAGGAAGGCCTCGCCCTCCTGAAGGGTTCTCACGGGATCGCGCAGGAGGAGGGTTCTTCGGGAGTCCACCTCTATGACCCAGTGCCCCTCCACAAGGCCCTGAGCCCAGAGGGGAGGTCGCCTCTGGGAGAGGGCCCTTAGGCCCGCTTTGAAGCGGTCATATAGGGGGGAAAGCTCCTCCCCTTCCGGGTACTGCTCCACCCGCTTCCGTTTGGTAGGCGCCCCATAGTCCAGGACGACCACGTACCCCACCACCACCTCGGGGAAAAGCATCTGCACCGAGGAAACCTCGCCCACCAGGTCGTCCAAGCGGTTGGGCCAGGAGCCGCTTGGGTTGCGCAGGATGGACTTGAGGGAGAGGAGGAGCCGGGGCTTCGGGGGAAGCTCAGGCCCCTCGGGGTAGACCAGGCCCACATCCCAGGACTTCTTCCGGGCCAGGCCCGGCACCGGGGCTTCGCGCTGCAGGTGGGGCCAGAGGTGGGGTGGAAGACGGGTGCGCAGGCGGCCCATCAGGTAGTCGGCCACGGGGTTCTGCCGCCCGCTATCCTGAGAGGAAGCCCGCAAAACCCCCTGCAGCGCCCTCTCCAGGTCTGCAATCCATGCCTCTTGCCCCATTAAGCCCCCTCCACCATAAGAAAGTGGCCCTCCGCTTCCCGCCCGAAGCGCTTTCGGGCAAGCTCTGCGTACCGAGGTACCAGCTCCACCCCGATGGAGTTCCGCCCGTGCCGGGCGGCAGCGATGAGGGTGGTGCCGGTGCCCGCGAAGGGGTCCAGCACCGTGTCCCCCACGAAGCTGAACATGCGCACCAGCCTCTCCGCCAGCTCCAAGGGGAAGGGCGCGGGATGGGCCTTGGTGCTCTCCCCGGGGATGTCGTCCCAGATTTGGCGGAACCAGCGGGCGAAGAGGTCTTTAGGGATGCGGCTCCGCTCCCTCTGCTCAGGGGTGGGCCTGCGGTAGCCCCCGGGCTTCCTCTGCATCAAGATGTACTCCACCTCGGTCTTGATGATGGCTCCAGGCTCGTAGGGCTTGCCCAGGAAGAAGCCAGGGCGGTCGGCCTCGAGGGCTGCATTGGTGTGTTTATGCCAAAGGATGGGGTTGAGGTTGTCAAAGCCGATTTTGCGGCAACGAACCTGGATGTCGGCGTGGAGGGGGAAGACCAGGTGGCGCCCGAACCGCCTCCGTGCCACGGCCACATCCCCCACCACCACGATGAGCCGCCCCCCCGGCACCAGCACCCGAAAGACCTCCTGCCAGACCCTATCCAGCTCATCCAAAAAGGCCTCGTAGTCCTCCACGTGCCCAAGCTGCCCCGGCGCATCCTCGTACCGCTTCAAGGTCCAGTAAGGGGGCGAGGTGAGGGCCAGGTGCACCGAAGCTGCGGGAAGGCTCTTCAGGACCTCCCGGGCATCCCCCACCAGGAGGCGGTGGGCCGTGGGGGGAAGGGAAGAACCTTCGCTGGGTACCCCGAGCTCCTCTTGGTCCAGGGCGAGAAGAGGGTTGGGACTCATTGGGCCTCAGTATACGAGGGAACCTCCCGGAGGACACCTTCCGGCCACCGCCCCCCTAGGGCCCCCCAGGCCCGGGCCATATCGGGGGGCACGGGGGCCAAAAACTCCAGGATGCGCCCCGTGCGGGGATGGGGGATGCGAAGCTCATAGGCGTGGAGGGCCTGCCGCCCGATGTGGGGGCTTTTCCGCCCGTAAAGTTCGTCCCCCAGGATGGGGGCCTTGAGGTGCTTGAGGTGCACCCTTATCTGGTGGGTGCGGCCCGTGTGGGGCCGGGCCTCCACCAGGGCGTAGGGCCCGGCGGTGGCCAGGACCTGGAAGTCGGTTTCGGCGTAGCGGGGGGCGATGCCCCCCACGTGCATCTTGTACCGCTCCACGGGGTGGCGGCCAATGGGGGCGATGAGAGTGCCCTCCTGGGGCACCCCTTCCGTGATGGCCAGGTAGCGCTTCATCACCAGCCTGTCGCGGAAGGCCCGGGCCAGGGCCTCGAGGGCTCCCCCATGCTTGGCCACCACCAAAACGCCGCTGGTGTCTTTGTCCAAGCGGTGGACGATGCCGGGGCGCACCTCTTCGGGCCGCTCCGCCGCAAGCCCTTCGGTCCCTTCCACCGGGAAGTACCGCCCCAGGAGGGCGTTCACCACCGTGCCCGTGTAGACCCCGGGGGCAGGGTGGGTGAGAAGGCCCGGGGGCTTGTTCAGGACCAGGAGGTCCTTGTCCTCGTAGAGGATGGGGATGGGAAGGTCCTCGGGCACCACCAGGGGTCGTTCCTCCTTGGGGAAGACCTCCACCTCCTCCCCCTTCAGGCGGTAGGCGGCCTTGTCCACCACCTTCCCCCCCACCCGCACCCGGCCCTCGGCGATCCACGCCTGGGCCCGGGCCCGGCTGATGCCGCAGGCCTCGGCCACCGCCTGGTCCAGGCGCACCCCTTCGGCGCGAAAGCACACCACGCCCCTCATTGTAGGCCCCCAAGGGGAAGCGTCCGCAAAACTTCCGCGGGACCCCCTTGCCCTGGATCCCGTACCTTAAGCCAAGGCCATACCCCACCCGTTCACCGGGGCACCCAGGCGAACGGCATCCGCATGGGTTGGTGTCATGCCCTTTCCCGCTGGACCCTTCGCTCCCTTCCTGACGGAGGCCCTGGGTACCCTTTCACCGGGGCCCCCACGGGGACGAAGTCCCCGTGGGGTGGTATCAAAAGCTATGCTCCTCCCCGGGGAAAACCCCTGCCCGCACCTCTTCAGCGTAGCGGCTCAGGGCCTCCAAAAAGAGCCTTTCCCCCTCCAGGTAGCGCTTGGCGAAGCGGGGCTTGAACTCCCCGTAGAGGCCAAGCACGTCGTGGAAGACCAGGACCTGGGCATCGGTGTGGGGCCCGGCCCCGATGCCGATGGTGTGGACGGCAAGCCTTTCCGTGATCTCCTTGGCCAGGAGGGCGGGCACCATCTCCAGGACCACCCCATAGGCCCCCGCCGCCTCGAGGGCCAAAGCCCCTTTGAGGATGCGCTCTGCCTCCTCGGGGCGCTTGCCCTGGAGCCGGTAGCCTCCCAGCTGGCTTGCGGTCTGCGGGGTGAGGCCCACGTGGCCCAGGACCGGCACCCCCGCCCGGGTGAGGCCCTGGACCACCTCCGCCACCTCTTCCCCTCCTTCCAGCTTCACCGCATCCGCCCCACCCTCCTTGAGGAGGCGTTCGGCGGCAAGGAGGGCCCGGTCCAAGGTGGCGTAGGCAAGGTAGGGCAGGTCCGCCACCAAAAAGGTCTCCGGGGCCCCGCGCCGGGCGGCCTTGGTGTGGTGGAGCATCTCCTCCAGGGTGACGGGCACCGTGGAGGGGTAGCCCAGGACCACCATGCCCAAGGAGTCCCCCACCAAAATGGCGTCCACCCCAGCCTTTTCCGCCAGCCTGGCGCTGGGGTAGTCGTAGGCGGTGAGGTAGACGAGCCGCTTGCCCTTGGCCTGGCGAAACTCCTTCACCGTGCGTCGCACGGGAAAAGGCTATCATGAAAAGGCGTGGCGACCTCCCCTCGAGGACCCCAAGAGGACCTGGCCCTGCGGCCCAAGACCCTGGACGAGTACATCGGCCAGGAGAGGCTGAAGGGGAAGCTTAGGGTGTACCTGGAGGCCGCCCGGGCCCGGGGGGAGCCCCTGGAGCACCTCCTCCTCTTCGGGCCCCCCGGCCTCGGCAAGACCACCCTGGCCCACGTGATCGCTTACGAGCTCGGGGTGAACCTGCGGGTCACCTCGGGGCCCGCCATCGAGAAGCCCGGGGACCTGGCCGCCATCCTGGCCAACTCCCTGGAGGAGGGGGACATCCTCTTCATCGACGAGATCCACCGCCTAAGCCGCCAGGCGGAGGAGCACCTCTACCCGGCCATGGAGGACTTCCGGATGGACATCGTCATCGGCCAAGGGCCCGCGGCAAGGACCATCCGCCTGGAACTTCCCCGCTTCACCCTGATCGGGGCCACCACCCGCCCCGGTCTCATCACCGCGCCCCTCAGGAGCCGCTTCGGCATCGTGGAGCACCTGGAGTACTACTCCTTGGAGGAGCTCGCCCAAGGGGTGCGGCGGGACGCGAGGCTTCTGGGGGTGGGGATCACCGAGGAGGCCGCCTTGGAGATCGCCCGGCGTAGCCGCGGCACCATGCGCATCGCCAAGAGGCTCTTCCGCCGGGTCCGGGACTTCGCCCAGGTGGCGGGGGAAGAGGTGATCACCGAGGAGCGGGCCCGCGAGGCCCTTTCCGCCCTAGGCCTGGACGAGCTCGGGCTGGAACGGCGGGACCGGGAGATCCTCGAGGCCCTCATCCTCCGCTTTGGGGGCGGCCCCGTGGGCCTGCAGACCCTGGCCACTGCCCTCTCCGAGGACCCAGGCACCCTAGAGGAGGTGCACGAGCCCTACCTCATCCAGCAAGGCCTCCTGAAGCGCACCCCCCGGGGCCGGGTGGCCACGGAAAGGGCCTACCGCCACCTGGGCCTGCCCCCGCCGCTGGAACCCCTCCTCTAGGGTCGCCCCCCCCCNGGAAAGCCCCAGGCCTTGCGCCCCAGGGAGAAGCCTTGGAGAATGGGGGCCGTGATCCGGGCCACCCTGGAGGAGCTGGACCTGGGGGAACTCCTGAAGGCCCTGGCGGCGAACCGCAAAAGCGCGGTGGTGAGCTTCCAGGGGCGCCTCTACGGCCGGGTGCACCTCCTCTCGGGCCGCATTCTTTACGCCCGCACCGAGCCGGGACCCCATTTGGGGGAATACTTGGTGCGGCTAGGGCACCTTTCCCTGGAGGAGGTGCAGGCGCTGGTGGAGCGCCAGGGGCGGGAAAACCCCGGAACCCCTTTGGGGGCGCTGGCCCTGGAGCTTGGGCTCATCGGGGAGGAGGAGCTGAGGGAGGCCCTCGAGGCCCAGGTGCTGGAGGCTTTGGCCACCTTGCTGGGAGAGAAGGAGGGGGAGATCCTGGCGGAACCCCTGGTGGAGGGGAGCCAGGTGGCCTTGCCCCACACCCTGGACACCGACGCCACCCTCATGGAAGCCGCCCGGCGCCTGGACGAGTGGCGGCGGGGCCAGGTGGGCCCGGACGAGGTCTTCCACCTGGTGGAAGACCCCACCCGCCACCCCCTTACCCCGGAGGCCTGGACGGTGCTGGAACACCTGGACGGGGTGCGGCGGGCCCGGAGCGTGGCCCTCCTCTCTGGGCTACCCGAGGAGGAGGTCTACCACCTCCTCTTTGAGCTGAAAAGCCGGGGCCTCATCCGCCCCTCCACCTTGCTCCTGGAAGACCCCTTGGTGCTGGTGCTGGCGGAAAGCGGGGTGGTGCGGAGGCTCCTCCTCTACCTTCTGGAGGCCCACCGCTTCCGCGTCCTCCTGGCCCGGGACCTGGAGATGGCCCTGAGGCTCCTCAAGGAAAGGCCCAAGGGCATCGTGCTCCAGGGGGAGAAGGCCCTGGAGATGGCCCGCAGGCTCCGGGCGCACCCGGAGGGCAAACTCGCCTCCTTGTACCTGGTAAGCGACACGCCTCCGGGCCTCCTCTTCCGGCCCCTGAGGGTGCTCCACCTGCCCAAGCCCCTCAGGGCCCAGGAGGTGCTGAAGGCCCTCTCCCCCCTTCGCCGAGGAACCTGAAGGCATCCGTCCCCCGGCCCCTTCCGGAACCCTCCCCACCTCCAAGCCCAGAGCCAACCCCCCAACACTGCGAAGCGAAAGCCCCCTTAGGGGTAGGCCCTAAGGGGGCGCAAGCCACGGCGGGGTACTCATACCACCCCACGCCGACTTCGTCCGCGTGGGGTGGTATCAGTTGGGCCGCCGGCCCTCCCGCAAAAGGGCCTCCGCCCGCTCCCGGTAGGCCAAAAGGGCCTGGTGCCACTCGTCGGCGGGGTGAACGTGGGGCAGGACCGCCTCCGCCCGGGCCAGGATCTCCTCGGGGGAGCGGTAGCCCAGCTGGGCCAGAGTGTCCACCACCATCTCCTGGGCCCCCACCCACTCCCGGCTGCCCTCCTCGGCCAGTTCCGCCGCCCTGCGGTAGTGGAAAAGGGCCTCCTCCAGGTGCATGAGGTCGTAGGCCACGTGCCCCAGGATGAGCTCCCCCGCGGCCTCCGCCCCCTGGCGCATGGCCTCCCGGGCTACCTCCTCGGCCTCAGCGTAGCGCCCCTGGCGGTAGAGGGCCTCCGCCAGGTCGGCCAGGGCCTGGGCCCGGTAGGGGTAGCCCTCCTCCCGGAGAAGGGCCTGAAGGTGCTCCTCCGCCTCGAGGTAGGCCCCCTGGTCCAACGCGGCCACCGCCATCTCGTGGAGCACGTACGCCCGCTCCGGCCCCTCGGCCCGGGCCAGGGCCTCTTGGAAGGCAGCCATGGCCTCGGGATGACGGCCAAGCCTCTGGAGGATCTGCCCCTCCAGCAAGGGGGTGCCGTAGGCCTTGTGGCCGCTTTCCTCCTCCAGCCGCAAGGCTTCCCGCACCTCCTCCAGGGCCCGGTTGGGGTTGTCCAGGAGGAAGTGGGCCCGGGCCAGGAGGTAGTGGCGGGTGGCCTCGTCCTCGGGGTCCTCTTCCCCCACCGCCGCCACCGCCTCCTCCAGGGCTAAGAGGGCCCTCTCCCCCTCCCCCGCCTCCAGCCACATGGCGGCAGCGTCCAGGAGGAGCCAGTAGCGCTCCAAGCCCAGGGCGAGCTCCGCCCCCCTCTCGTAAGCCAGGGCGGCCTCGGCATGGCGGCCCAGGCGCTCCAGCGCCCTTCCCTTTAGCCCCTCCGCCCGCCAGGCCAAAAAGGCGGGGAGGCCCTCCTTGAGGGTGCCAAGCACCTCCTCAAACCGACCCAGGTAGAAGAGGGCCTGGGCCTGGTGGTAGCGGGCCCGGGGGTCCTCTGTGGGCAGGAAGAGGGGGAGGACCTCCCGCTCACCCCGGCCCTCCAGGGCCAAGAGCTCCCCCAAAAGCGCCCGGTAGAGGGGGTGATACTCCAGCCCCCCCAGCTCGTAGGCTTCCTCCAGGGCCCGGTGGGCCCGCTCCAGGCCCTCTTCCCCGTAGAGGCTGTGGACCTCAGCCAGGAGGAGCAGGGCCTCCTTGGCCTCCTCCTTGGACCCGAAGAGCGCCTTGCGGGTGAGGCGCTCCATGGCGGTGTCGTAGTCCCCCTGGTGCAGGGCCTCGAGGACCCCCCTCATCGCCGCTAGAGGATACCACACCCCTCAGTCCTCTCACCCCTCGAGGCCTTACCATAGGTCAAGGGAGGTAGATGTTGCCGCAGCGGATCAACCCTTTTACCCTTGTCTTTTTGCTCCTTCTAGGCTACCTGGCCTACACCGCCTTCACCGGCCCTCCGGCGCCCACCTTCTCCTACACGGAGTTCCGGGAGCTGGTGCGCCAGGGCAAGGTGGCCGAGGTCACCCTGGAGGAAACCCGCATCCTCGGGCTCCTGAAGGAACCGGAGCGCTTCCCCACCCCGCAGGGGGGAAGCCAGGTGGCCCGGCGCTTCGCCGTGCCCTTACCCCCGGCCCAGGTGGCCGACCCCGAGCTCTTGCGCTTCCTAGAGGAAAACAGCGTCAGAATCGTCACCAAAACCCCTTCCCTCTGGCCACAGCTCCTCCTCTATGTGGGGCCCACCCTGCTCCTCATCCTCTTCTTCTGGTTCTTCTTCCTGCGGGCCCAGGGTGGGGCCGGGCAGGTGATGCAGTTTGGCCAAAGCCGCGCCCGGCTTTACGGCAAGGAGAAGCGGGTTAGCACCACCTTCAAGGACGTGGCCGGCCACCAGGAGGCCAAGCGCGAGCTCATGGAGGTGGTGGACTTCCTGAAAAACCCCCAAAAGTACCTGGAGCTGGGAGCTGAGATCCCCAAAGGCGTCCTCCTGGTGGGCCCGCCGGGAACGGGCAAGACCCTCCTGGCCCGGGCGGTGGCGGGGGAGGCCGGGGTGCCCTTCTTCTCCGTCTCCGCCAGCGAGTTCATGGAGATGTTCGTGGGGGTGGGAGCCAGCCGGGTGAGGAGCCTCTTTGAAGACGCCAGAAAGAGCGCTCCCAGCATCATCTTCATCGACGAGCTGGACTCCATCGGTAGAAAGCGGGGAGCGGGCATCGGGGGCGGGCACGACGAGCGGGAACAGACCCTGAACCAGATCCTCTCGGAGATGGACGGCTTCGAGAAGGACACCTCGGTCATCGTCCTGGCCGCCACCAACCGCCCCGACATCCTGGACCCGGCTCTCCTGCGACCCGGGCGCTTCGACCGTCAGGTGGTGGTGGGCCTTCCCGCCCTCGAGGAGCGCAAGGACATCCTCCTGGTCCACATGCGGGGCAAGCCCGTAGCCGAGGACGTGGACCCCCTGGAACTGGCCCACCTCACCCCGGGCTTTTCCGGGGCCGACCTCAAGAACCTGGTGAACGAGGCCGCCCTGTTGGCCGCCCGTGACGGGGAAAAGCACATCCGCAAGGAGCACTTCCTGAGGGCTCTGGACAAGATCGTGTTGGGCCTGGAGCGGCCCGCCTTGAAGCTCTCCGAGGAGGAGAAGCGGGCCGTGGCCTACCACGAGGCGGGGCACGCGGTGGTGGGCGAGGTTCTGCCCCATGCGGACAAAACCGAAAAGGTTTCCATTGTCCCCAGGGGCATGGCCCTGGGCGTGCGCTGGAGCAAGCCCGAAGAAAGGGTCCTGGTCTCGCGGGAGCACCTCATGGACGAGCTTTCCGTCCTCATGGCAGGCCGGGTGGCGGAGGAGCTCTTCACCGGCACCGTGACCACCGGGGCCCAGGACGACTTCAAGCGGGCCACCCAGATCGCCAAGCGCATGGTCCTGGACTGGGGCATGGGGGAACACTTCAAGAACATCGCCTGGGGCTCGGATTCCGGTCCCATCTTCCTGGGGGAGGAGATCGCCAAGAAGAAGGACCACTCCGAGGAAACCGCCCGCCTCATCGACGAGGACATCCGCAAGATCCTGGACGAGGCCTACGCCAAGGCCCGCCAGATCCTCATGGAGCACGCCCCCGCCATGCACCGGATCGCCGAGGAACTCCTAAGGGAGGAAACCATCCCTGGGGAACGGGTACGGGCCATCCTCAAGGAAACCCAGGCGGTGCAAAGGGCCTCGGAGGAAAGCGCCTAACAAAGCCCGGGCAGGGCCCGCCTGGCCTCGTCCAGGTGGGTCCGTTGTTCCGCCTCTCCCCATCCCAGAAGGGGCGCCATGAGCCCCACCACCTTGGGCAGGGCTTCCTCCGCCCGCTTCTGGTCCAGAAGGGCCAGGCCCAGCCTGCGGGCCAGGACGTCCAGGGGCTTTTGGGCAAGCTCCTCCCTCACCGCCCACACCACCTCCCCCTCTAGGTAGGGAAACCCAGGAAGCAGGGGCCGATCCCCCAAGGCGGCCACCTCGAGGGCCAGGGTGCCGTAGTGGGCGTAGAGGTGCTCGGCCACCTCCTCTGGCAGGGGCAAGGGTGGCCTGGGCCCCGCCCCTAGGAGGGGGGTGCGGTGGCTTTCCGAGGGGGGCAGGGAGAGGGCGAGGTCCTCGGCCAGGCGCTCCAAAAGGTCCAGGGCCATGAGGCGGAAGGTGGTCCACTTGCCCCCGGTGAGGGTGTAGAGGCCCCGCTCCTCCTGGATGAGGTGGTCCCGCACCAAAAGCTTCGTCTCCCCCTTCCCCACCAGGGGCCTTAAGCCCGCCCAGGCGGCCAGGACCCTATCCGAGAGGTCCCCCAGGTAGGGCCGGATCTCCTCCAGGAGGTAGGCCACCTCCTCCTCCCGGGGCAAGGGGCATGCGGTGGCCTCAGCGGGGAGGTCGGTGGTGCCCAAAAGGGCCTTCCCCCGGTAGGGCAGGAGGAAGAGGACCCGGCCATCCCGGGTCCTGGGCAGGAGGAGGCCCACCCGCAGGGGGTAGTCCAGAACCAGGTGGGTCCCGCTGGAGGGGGTGAGGAGGGGGGGAAGAAGGGGGTCCAGGAGGTGGCGCACCCGGTCCGCCTGGGGGCCGGCGGCGTTCACCACCACCCGGGCAGGGACCTCCCTTTCCTTTCCCGTGAGGCGGTCCCGCACCACTGCTCCCTGCACCCTTCCTCCCTTTAGCAGGAAACCCGTGGCCTCGGCGTGGTTCAGGGCCACCGCCCCCCGCCTGATAGCGGAGAGAATAAGGGCCAGGTTCAGGCGGTGGTCGGCGAACTGCCCGTCCTGGTAGAGGACCCCGCCCAGGGTGGGGGGAAGGTCCGGGAAGAGGGCCCGCACCTCCTTGGGAGGGGCGTAGCGGCTTGGGGCCAAGCGGTGCCTTCCCGCCAGGAGGTCGTAGAGCTTGAGGCCCGTCCAGTAGTAGGGAAGCTCCAGGGGGCGGAAGAGGGGGGTGAGGAGGGTTAGGGGCCTCGCCAGGTGGGGGGCAAGGTCCAGGAGGACTTTCCGCTCCCGAAGGGCGTCTCTCACCAGCCTTAGCTGGCGGCGGTCCCGGCGCCGCACCGCCAACTCCAGGTAGCGCACCCCCCCGTGGAGGAGCTTGGTGGAGCGGCTACTGGTACCCGAGGCAAAATCCCCCGCCTCCACCAAAGCGGCCTTCAAGCCCCTTAGCGTGGCCTCCCACAGCACCCCCGCCCCCGTGGCCCCACCCCCCAGGATGAGGAGGTCCAGGGGCCCCCCAAGCCTTGCCCAGAGTTCCTCCCGCGAAGGGGTCATGCCTCCTCCTCCCGCCAGACCCGTCCCACCGCCGCCAGGTCCATACTTCTTCATAAGACCTCCCGAAGCCGCCTGGCGGTGTCCTCTGGCAGGGCGTCCACCACGAAGGTGCCCGCCCCAAGCTCCGTGCCTGCCAAAAACTTGAGCTTGTCCTTGGCCCGTTTGGGGGGGTAGAACTCCACGTGGAAGTGGAAGGTGCGCTCCTCCCCCAAGGGAGCGGCGTGGAAGACCATCACGTAGGGGAAGGGCTCCCCATAGAGGGCATCGTAGCGGGCCACCACCCGCCCCAGAAGCCGGGCGAAGGCGGCCATCTCTTCCTCGGAAAAGGTCCAAGGCCCAGGGTGGCGCTCCAAGGGAGCCACCCAGACCTCAAAGGGGTAGCGGGCGAAGGGGGGAACGAAGGCCAGGAAGCCCCCTTCCCCGTCCACCCGGTAGGGCTCCAGGTGGGGGAAAAGCTCCTGGAGAACAGGCCTTTCCCGGAAGGCTAAGCTTTCCCGCTCCAAAAGGGGAGGGACGAAGGGGTAGGCGTAGACCTGCCCGTGGGGGTGGTGCAGGGTCACCCCCACCACCTCCCCCCGGTTCTCGAAGGGCATAACGAAGCGCACCCCCTCGAGGGCGTAGAGGGCCTGGTACCGCTCCCGCCAGACCCAGGCCAAAAGGAGCCTTTCCTCCTCCGTGAGGGTAGCCAGGCTTCCCGTGTGGCTCGGGGTGTAGACCACCACCTCGCAGCGGCCCAGGGCCCGTTCCGCCGGAACGGGAAGCTCCTCGGGAGGCGAGGGCGGGCTGGGGACGAAGGAGGGAAAGCGGTTCTCAAACACCGCCACCTGGAAGGTGGGGAAGGGGATCTCCGTGGGGAAGGAGCCTTCCCGGCTGGGGCATAAGGGGCAGTGCTCCTTGGGGGGCAAAAAGGTGCGTTCCTGGCGGTGGGCGGCGTAGACCACCCACTCCCGCCTTAGGGGGTGGTAGCGGAGGTGGGGAGCGGGGGCTAGGGCCTCCTGGGGCTCGGCCAAGGGAGGCCCCTCCAAAGGCTTCAGGCCGTAAAGGATGAGCTCCCGCCCGTCGGGCTTCCGGTGGTAGCGCCTGTGGACCTCCATCCTTACCCCAGCCTACGCCCCAAAACGCCTTCTCCTACCAGGCCACCCCCGGGGGCAGGAGGGGCTCCAGGTAGGTGAGCTCCAGAACGTGCCGCGACCAGAGCCTCTCCCCTTCCCAGGCCTCCCCCACCAGGCGGTAGGCCCCAGGGGGAAGCTGGGCCAAAGCCTCCTGCACCGGGAGGAAGCGGGCCTGGGCCTCGAGGGGACTCTCCCAAAGCTCCCCCAGGCTGAACACCCGCCGGACCTCCCCCGGGGCCAGGGCTACCTCTACTTCCAAGAGGGAAAGAGCGGCCGGGCCCTCCAGCCAAAGGCGCACCTGGAGAGAAAGGGGGCGGTCTAAGTCGCTCACGAGCCAGGCCTCCTGCAAAGGGGGTGCGCCCACTTCCAGCCGCTCCCGGTAGGGCACCAGGGAAAGGAGGACGGGGCTACTGGCCTCCTTTAGGGCGTAAAAGCCCCTCTTGGGCACCCTTTCCACGTCCAAGACCGCCCAGGTGATCCCCTCCCAGGGCTCCACGAACATGAACTGGAAGTAGCCCACCACCCGCCCCTTACCCCGGCGGTACGCGTGGATGACGAACTCCAGGAGCTTCGCCTGGTAAGCCTGGGAGTTTTCCACAAACTCCTCCAAGGACGCCCCGGGCTCCACCCCCGCCACCCGGAAGGTCTCGTGGGGCTGGAAGTTGTGGTAGGCCCACACCTCCCACCTGGGGGGCCAGGCGGCTTCCCCCAGCACCCGGCGCAAAAGCTCCGCCCGGGGCAGGGCCTGGGCCCCGAACTCGGAGGGAAGGGGGGCCCCGGGGAGGGCCAGGAAGTCCCGCAGGTGTCCCCAGTACCAGCCGGGATAGGGGTGCTCGCGGAAGTCCGAGGCCTCCCTCACCGGCCGGGTGGGGTCCTGGCCCCCGATCTCCCCCGCCAGGAGGGGCCCCAAGGCGTGGCGGTTGTGGGTGGGCTCGTTCTGGGCGCACCAGAGGTAGAGGGAGGGGTGGGCCCCCAAAACCTCCACCATGGCCCGGGCCTGGCGCAGGGCCTCCTGGGCGAAGGCCTCGTCCGGGGCGTAGCCCCACTGCAAGGGGAAGTCCTGCCAGGCCAAAACCCCTTCCCGGTCGCAGGCGGCGTAGAAGGCGGGGTGGGTCACGTGGGCGTGGACCCGCACCGCATTGAGGTGGGCCTCCTTGAGGAGGGCCACGTCCCTTTGGGCTATGGCCTCGGTGTAGCCCGCAAGCCACTGGGTGGGGATGATGTTGGTGCCCCTCAGGAAAAGCCTCCGGCCGTTCAGGAGAAGCCAGCCCTCGGGGTCCAGCTCCACGGTGCGGAAGCCCGAGGGGGCGCGGAGGCTGGCCCCCGAAAGCTCCGCCTCGAGGCGGAAGAGGTGGGGGAACCCCCGCTCCCAGACCTCCCAGAGGGGCATGGCAGGTAGGTCCCACACCGCCTCCCGCCAGGCCCGGCCCGCCTCGCCTTCCAGGACCACCTCCCGCTCCAGGGCCTCCCCCTGGAAGTTCTCCGGGGAAAGCCGGAGGCGAAGGGGCTCCCGGAAGGCCCTCGGAGCGTCCACCAGGAGCCGCACGAGAAGCCGCCAGCCTCCAGGCCGCGGGTGGAGGCGGTGCGTGAGGGCGAGAAGGGCCACCTCCTCCCGGAAGAGCACCTCCACCCCACCCCAAAGCCCCCCTGTGCCCCGCTCCTGGCCCCTTTCCGAGGTTCCCCCAGGGCGGCAGTCGTGCTGGCTCAAGACCCCTTTGATCTGCCGCTTGAACCGAGGCCAGACCCCCAGGGGTTCCTTGGGGGCTGAAACCCGCAAGAGGAGCTCCTTCCCCTGGGGAAGCTCCAACAACCAGGGAAAGAAGTACCCCTCGTGCCGCCCCAGGTAGGTGCCATCCAGCCAGGCCTCCTGGAAGTAGTCCCCCAGGGAGCGCAGGAAGCGCCTAGGCCCCCCCTCGGGAAGGGCCAGGCGGTACCACCCCACCTCGGCCTCCTCCCCGTCCAGGCTCCACTGGTGGGGAAGGACCACCTCCCGCCACCCCTCCTCAGGAAGCCCCTCTGGCCCCTTGGCCCCGTGGGCCAGGAAAAGCGCCCGCTTGAGCCTCATTCCCGCACCTCGTGGGGGAAGAGGGCGGTGAGGAAGTAGGCCAGGAGGATGGCCACCCCCGGGATCGCCGCCACCAGGAAGCGGAAGGCAAGCCCGGGGTTCGGCCCCGGGTTCTCCCCGCTCACGTACCCGAAGAGGGGCCCAAGGAGGGCGAAGGAAAGCCCCACCAAAGCCCCCGAGGCCCGGCCAAAGAGGCCCACCAGGCTGTAGTAGGCCCCCTCCCGCCTCGTGCCCGTCCGCTCCGCATCCAGGTCGATGACCTTGGCCATCACCACCTCTCCTGTGACCCTCACCCCGGCAAACCCCACCCCCACCAGGGCCCCCACCAGAAGGGCGGGGAGGAGGCTTTGCGGCAGAAAGAGGAGGAAAACGGCAAGCCCCATGAGGAGGTGGGCAAGCCGCCAGGCCCGCTTGCCTCCCAGGGCTTGGGCCAGCCGCCCCCAGAGAAAAACCGAGGGCAGGGCCACCAGGAAGACCGCGGCGAAGAGAAAGGTGGTGGCTGTCTCGGGGAGGCCCAGGCTGTGCTTGGCGTAAAAGGCCATGCCCGTCTGGAGGACCATGCGGCCAAACTCAAAGAGGAGGCCCACGAAGGCCACCACCCAGAAGGCCCTGTTTTCCAGAACCAGCCGGAAGGAGGGGAGGAGGCCCAAGCCACTTTCCGCCCTGGGGTCCTCCTGAATGCCTGGGAGGAAGAAGAGGAAGGCCAGAAGGGCCAGCCCGGCGAAGAGGAGGGCCATGCCCGAAAACCCCACCTGGGCGTAGACCAAGGGGGCCAGGGCAATCCCCAGGATCAGACCCAAGAGCTCGGTTCCCCGCTTCAAGGCCGCCGCTCCCGCCCGCTCACCGAGGCCGCGGAACATCTCGGGGAACAAGGCCCCGTGGTTGGTCCAGACCACCGTGGCCATCGTCTCGTACAGGACGATGGCCGCCGCGAAGTAGTAGGGCAGGACCGCAGGGCTTTGGGCCCAGTCGGGCACCCAGAAGACCAGAAGGTAGAAAAGGAGAAAAAGGGGAACGCCCAAAAGAAGCCAGGGCCGCCTGCGGCCTAAACGGGTCTTGGTGCGGTCGGAAAGGTGGCCAAAGAGAGGGTCGTTGACGGCGTCCCAGAAGGCGTAGGCGGCGCGGGCCAGGGCGTAGAAGGCGGCGGAAAGGCCAAGCCTCTCCAGATAGAAGAAGGCCAGGTACGTGCCGAAGCTTTCCGAGACCAGGGTGAGCCCCAGCTGGCCCGCGGCGTAGCGCCACTTTTTCACACCCTACCTCCTAAAGCGCTTCCCGCACCGCCCGCCAGGTGAGGGGGTGGAACTCGGCAAGGACCCGGCGCACCTCGGGGTGGGAAAGGGCAAAATAGTCAGCTTCCCGGGTCTTCCAGTCGGGCAGGGCCCGGCCCTCGGGGGTGGGGAGGGCGCTGTGGTGGACGAGGTAGTAAAGACCGGGGGGGAGGCGGGAGAGGTCCAGGTAGAAGCTCAGCCGCTCCTCTGGGGGCAGGCCGTAGGGGTCCAGGAAGCGCACCCGGGGGAAGGGCGCTTGGGCCATGAGCCTTTCCAGCTCCGGCAGGAATGCAGGCGGGACTCCGAGACCCTCGAGGCTCTCGGGGATCAAGGGCACTAAGTGGTATTCCTGGGCCAACCGCAGGTAGACCTCCGCCAGGTCGGGCCGGAGAAGCGCCCCCTGGTGGGTGTCCAGGTGCGTGGGGGCAAAAAGCCGTAGGGCCGCCTCAATCTGGGCCTTAAATTCACGCTCCACCTCCTCCGGGCGCGCATTTTGCCAAAGCACTTCCAAAGAAGCGGGAAAGTACCCGGCTTCGTCCCTAAGGCTTTCACCCTCCGTCAGAGGACGGGTGCGGGGAGCAGGCCACTCGCTGGTGAGGGTGAGGTGCACCCCCAGGTCCTCCCCCCGCACCCCGCTGGCCCAGCCACCCGGGACCATCACGCTCCCCGTGGGAAAGCCCAAGGCCTGGTAAGCCCCGTTCTGCGCGTGGGTCAGGCCCAGGTCGTCGTGGTGCAGGATGAGGACCCGCCGCCCCCCGAGGCCCAGCCGCTCCAAAACGTCCATCCCACATTCCGCACCCCTCCCACCTTCCCGTAGGATTTTGGGGTGGCAGAGACTCCCGACCTGC
>NZ_JAKEDT010000010.1 GCF_021462525.1 Thermus caliditerrae
GCTACAGGGTCGGTTCCCCATCTTTTTATCCCACTCAGTGTCTCACATGTGTCTGTCCGGGTTCAGGGCATCGCGCCTCACGCTACAGCCCACGGCAAAGCCCGCCCCTCGAGGCCGCCCTGGCCTACGCCCGCTTGGGCTACCGGGTCCTCCCCCTCCACCCGGGGGAGAAGCGGCCCCACGGGGGCCTGGTACCCCACGGCCTCAAGGAGGCCTCCCGGGAGGAGGGCGTGATCCGGGCTTGGTGGGGGCGGGAGCCTCGGGCCGGGGTGGGCCTCCTGGCCCCGGAGGGGGTGCTGGTCCTCGACGTGGACCGGCCCGAGGCTTGGGAGGGGCTGAGGGGGGAGCACCCGGGCCTCCTCGAGGCCCCCCGGCAACGGACGCCCAAGGGCGGGGTCCATCTCTTCCTTCGCCTTCCTCCGGGCCTGGAGGGGGCCTTGAGCGCCTCCGTGAGGCGGCTGGAGGGGGTGGACCTCCGGGGCATGGGGCGGGCCTATGTGGTGGCCGCCCCCACCCGCTTGGCGGATGGCCGGGGGTACGCCTGGGAGGTGCCCTTGAGGAGGCCGGAGGAGCTTCCCCTGGTGCCCTCCGGGCTCCTCCAAAGGCTCTTGCCGCCGCCGCCTCCCCCGCCCCGGGAGGTGGGGCTGGGGGCCTCGCCAAGGAGGTTGCGGGCGATCCTCGAGGCCTTCGCGGATCGGGTGGCCGCCGCCCCCATAGGGCAAAGGCACCTCACCCTCATCGCCTATGCCCGGGCCGCCGGGGGCCTCCTCCCCCACGGCCTGGACCCCAGGGAGGCCGAGGAGGCCCTAGTGAGCGCGGCCATGCAGGCGGGGCTTCCCGAGCGGGAGGCCCGGGAGGCGGTGCGGTGGGGGCTTGAGGTGGGAGCTCAGGCCCCCCTCCCCCTGGAGGAGGATTTTGGGCCAAGGGGGGCATTTTGGGCCAAGGGGTTGGCCCAAAATCCTGCGCCGTCCTGGACGGCAAAAACCCGATTTTGGGCCAACGAAACACACCAATATAGGGAGCCCAATCCCTGGGGGGAGGGAGGTGAGGGCGGATGGCGGTGAAGCGCCTTAGCCTCCCCCAGGAGCCCCCCGTGGTGGAGTGGTTCGTGGACGAGCTCATCCCCGCCGGGTACGTGAGCGTGCTCTTCGCCCGGCAGGGGGAGGGCAAGACCCGCCTGGTGGCCTTCCTGGCCGTGCAGGCCCTCCGGCCCCAGGGAAGCTTTGCCAAGCGCCCCGTTCGGCGTGGGCGGGTGCTCGTCTTGGACGCGGACGACCCCGGAGGGCTGGGCTACGCCCTCTGGCTTCACCGCTTCCTGAGGGCCTATGAGGACGCGGATAAGGGCCTCCTGGACCTCCGGGCCGTGGAAGGAGGCCTGACCCCTGAGGACGTGCGAGCCCTGGAGGAGGAGCTTCGCCAAGACCCCCCGGTCCTCATCGTGGTGGACGCCTTCTCTAGCGCCTTCCTGGGGGTGGATGTGATTAAGCCCCAGCAGGTGCACGCCCCCATCCGCGCCCTGACCTCCCTAGCCCAGGCCACGGGGGCGGCTCTCCTCCTGGTGGACCATGTGGGCAAGCTGGCCCCCGGCCAGACCGTGGCCGAGAAGGGGCCCTTGGGCTCCACCGCCAAGCTCTTCTCCCCCCGGGCCGCCTTCGCCCTGGACCGCCTCCCGCCCAAGGAGGTGGAGGGGCGGGATGTGGTGAAGCTGACCTGCGTGAAGCAGTCCTACGCCCCGCTACCGCCCCCCATCGGCCTCGAGCTGGTGTGGCTTTCGGACGGGGGAGGGGCCTACTTCAAGCCCTACCCTCTCCCCGAGGCGGCCACCCTGGAGGAGAAGGCGGAGAAGGTCATCCTGGAGCTCCTGGCCGAAGCGGGGGAGGAGGGCCTCCCCCGGAAGGAGCTCCTGGGGGAGGTGGTCCGGCGGGGCAACGTTTCCGAAAGAACCGCCATGCGGGCCCTCTCCGGGCTCAGGGGCCGGGGCCTGGTGGAGGAAACGGAGCTTCCGGGGAGAGGAGCCCCCAAAGTCCTCAGACTTCCCCGCTCCAATCTCTCTATGCCCTTGGCACAAAATCGGGAAAATCCCGTCCAGGACGCAAAAAGATTTTGTGCCAAGGGGTTGGCACAAAATGGGGGGCTTGGCACGAAATCGCCTGATCCCCTCGAGGCGGAGGAGCAAGCCCCTAACGGTGCTGGGGGGCCTGTGGGAGGTAAGGAAAACGCTGTCCAAAGGGCAGAACCCGCGCCCGCAACCCCTTCGCGGGAAAGCGAAGAGCTCCTCACCCTTGAGGGAGGGCTTGGCGGAAGGAGGCTTCCCCCGTCCTCCACGGGGGAGGTAAACGATTTGGAGGTGGAGCTTTGAACGCCTGGCAGGCCCTAAGAGCGCACGTGGTGCCCTTGGCGGAAAAGCTGAGGCGGGTACGCCCTCCCAAGCTTCGGGTGGTGGTGGAAGGCCGGGTGGTCTACTGGGCCCTCCTCCTCCCCCCGGAGGAGGACCTCGAGGCCCACGCCCAGGCCTGGGGCGGGGTAGGGTCCTGGGAGGCGTGGCTTCTGGACCGGCTGGAGCGCCTCGAGGCCGACTTCCCCGAAGCGCTGGAGGTGGAGCTCCTGGGGGTCTGGGGCGGGAACCCGCCCCGGGTGGAGCCCGTGGCCACCGCCCGGCCCAAGGGGAGGAAGGAGGTGCGGGAATATGCCTGAGCTGAGCCGGGTTTTGGCGGAGATCGCCCAGGCGGGGGGGCACCTTCGGTTGGAGGAAAGGCGCCTGGTCCTCCTCCTGCCCGAGGAGGCCCCCGCCTTACGGGAGCGGGCCATGAGGTGGGGGGAGGCCCTGGCCCTCCTGGCCCTCGAGGCCCCCAAGGGGGAGCTTTCCCCCCAGCTCTTAGCCGTTTTGGCGGAGGCGGTGGAGCGCTGGGGGCTTCCCGGAGCCCTGGCCCTTTTGGAGAAGACCCGGGAGGCCCTAGGGGGGAGCCCCCGGCCCCGCGCCTAGGAGGAGGAGATGCCTGGGGGCAAAGGGCCAAAGCGCAAAGGCACCCGGGCGGAGCGGGAAGCCTTGCGGCTCTTGCGGGAGGCGGGCCTCGAGGCCCGGCGGGTCCCCCTCTCAGGGAGCGCTCCCGGCTACCCGGGGGACCTGGTGGCCCACCTCCCCGGCCTGGGGGAGGTGGTGGTGGAGGTGAAGGCAAGGAGGCGGTTCGGCCTCGAGGGGTGGCTTGAGGGGCGGGGCCTTCTGGTCCTCCGCCCCGACCGGAGGCCCCCCTTGGCGGTGATGCGGCTGGAACACCTCTTGAAGGCGCTTGGCGTAAAGGAGGAGACATGACGGGCAAGCTTACGGTGCAGGCCCACCCCCTGGCCCTGGATGGGCCGGAGGTGCTGGTGCGGGTGCAAGGCGGAGGCGCGGCCTGGAGCCTAGAGGCCCTGGGCCGCCTGGGCGTGCGGAGCCTGGTCTTTCTCAAGGACGGGCGGATCGCCCTCCTGGTGCGGGAAAGGGAGCAGGTGAAGGACGTGGTGCTGGGCCTAGTGGCCTGGGCCCTGAAGCGGGGCCTCGAGGTGGAGGTAGACCCCTTGGCCCGGGAAGAGCTCAGGTGGGCCCCCCGCTTCGCCCCCGAGGAGGCTTGAGGTGCCCAGGCCCAAGGACCTTTACGGTACCCGGGGGAGCCTCCTCCGCAAGCTGTGGAAGGCTGTCAAAAAGACCTCCAAGCTCCTGGACTCGGACGACCCCCAGGTGGTCCTCCGGGCCACGCACGCCCTGGCCACCATCGCCGCCTCCTACCGGGCGGCCTATGCGGAGTGGGAGCGGGAGCAGATGGAGAAAAATCGCCAGAAGGAAAGGCAAACCCGCCCGCCCTTGACCCGGATCGACCCCTATATCGTCTGGCTCATCAAGCGGGACGTGTACGGCATCGAGGAGCCTCCTCCACCCTTGCCTCAAGACCCGGAAGGCGTCTACTGGGTAAAGAAGGTGGCGATGGATCAGGGGCTCCCCGACCCCTACGAGAACCCACCCCCCGGGGCCTATCCCCCCTCCGAGCCCTCGAGGCAAGTGTTCACCGTGGAGCCCCTCCCTCCCAAAGAGGCGGATCCCGAGAAGGACGATGAGGCTTGAGCTCTACCACGGGGAGGCCCTCGAGGTCCTAGCCCGCCTCAAGACGGGAAGCGTGGGGGCGGTCATCACCGACCCGCCCTATGGCACGGGGAACTGGAAGCGGCCCGGGACGGGGCTGGGGAGCGATCCCCGGGGGGTCTGGACCCGGGAGGCTTGGGACGAGTGGAGCCTGGCCTGGCTACCCGAGGCCCTCCGGGTAAGCGCTGGGCCTGTGGTCTTCTTCCTCCCCCAGGAGCGCTTGGAGGAGGCCCTGGCCTTTGCCCGGAGCCGGGGGCTTCCCCACCGCCTCCTCTTCTGGGCCAAACCCGACCCCAGGCCCCGGCCCCAGGGGCCCGCCTACGGCTTCGAGCCCATCCTGGCCCTGAGGCCCCTCCCCGGCAAGGGCAAGGACTACCTCCTGGCCTCCTCCCCCCGCCCCGGGAGGGACAGGGAGGCCACGGGCCACCCCCACCAGAAGCCCGTGCGGGTCATGGGCTGGCTGGTGGAGCTGGCCTCGAGGCCCGGCGAGGTGGTCTTGGACCCCTTCATGGGCTCGGGCTCCACCGGGGAAGCGGCCTTGCGGCTGGGGCGGGGCTTCATCGGGGTGGAGCGGGAAGCCTCCTGGTACGAGGTGGCCCAAAAGCGCCTGCAAAACGCCCTTCTTCAGGCCCCCCTCCTCGAGGCCCCCATTGAGGGGTGAGCTGGGCGAAAAGGAGTAGGGCCTAGCCCCAGGGCTAGGCCCTGCCTTTGGTGGGGGCGAGGGGATTTGAACCCCCATCAGCCGGGTTATGAATCCGGCCCCCTGTGCCTTCCGGGAACGCCCCCTCGCCTGGTAGGGGCGGCGGGACTTGAACCCGCGACCTGCGGTTTATAAGACCGCCGCTCTCACCTGCCTGAGCTACGCCCCCAAGGCCCCCTTGCGGACCGTGCCCAACCCCTCCCTGAAGCGCCCCAAAGCGCCTCAGGCCTCGAGGGGTATTCGCTTGCAGACCATAGCCCTAGGGTAGCGGGCCCTCCCCCTTCCGGTCAATGGAAGGCGGAGGAAGCCGACGAAAGGCGGAGGAAGGCGAGGGGAAGGCGGCGCTGGGGTGAAGGAAAACGAAGGAAGCCGACGGGGAGCCGACGGGAAGCGAAGGCTTGGCGTGAGGCGCGATAATGGACTCATGCGCGGCGCTCATCTCCAGCGGGTGCGGCTTCCCCTGCGGGTGCGGCTCAAGCTCTTGGGGGTGGAGGCCCTAGGCCCCGAGGAGGAAAGCCGGATGGTACGGCTACGGGGGCCCGAGCACATGTTCCGGGTCCTCGAGGAGCTCACCCCCAAGGAGCGGGGGGAGGCCATGCTGGCCGGGCTCAAGGCCACGCACTACTGGTTTGACCCCCCGGAGGAGTAGGCGTGAAGCGGCGGGGCGGGAAGGGCACGGGCACGGTCTTCTACGACCGGAGGCGGGGGCGGTGGGTAGCCCAGCTCACCGTGGGCCACGACCCCGCTACGGGCCTTCCCCGAAAGATCACCCGCGTCTTCCCCACCCGCAAGGAAGCGGAGGCTTGGCGGGTAGAGCAGGCGGCGCGGCTCCACAAGGGCCTCTTGGGCTCGCCGGAGGCCATCACCGTGCGGGAGTGGGCCTCGAGGTGGCTTGAGGGCAAGGCCCAGGAGGTCCGCCCCCGCACCTTAGCCCTCTACCTCCAGGACCTTGGGCATGCCATCCCTTCCCTCAAGGACCCCAAGACCCCGGACCCCTTCGGCTCCTTGCGCCTCCAAGCGGTCCAGCCCTCCCACATCCGGGGGGTGCTGGAAGGGCTGAAGGGGCGGTACAGCCTCCGCACGGTGCGGGCGGTAAGGCAGAGGCTCCACCAGGTCTTTGAAGAAGCTTTGGCCCTCGAGGTCATCGCCCGCAACCCTGTGGACCCGGTGAAGGTGCGGGCGCCCAAGGGAGAGGGACAGGGGAAAGCGGCAAGGGCCTTGGAACCCCACGAGGTGAGCGCCTTCCTCAAGGCCCTGGACCATCACAAGGACCCCCGCACCGCCCTGGCCCTCCGCCTCTGCCTGGCCTGCGGCCTCCGGCGGGGGGAGGTCTTGGGCCTGAAGTGGGAGGACCTGGACCTCGAGGCGGGCACCCTCACCGTACGCCGGGCCTGGACGGAAAACGGCAAGGAGCTCCTCCTGACCGCCCCCAAGACCGCCAAGGGCGGGCGCACCGTGCCCATTCCCCACCAGACCCTCCAGCGGGTGAAGGCTTACCGGGAGATGTGGCTTAGGCAGGGCTTCTCCCCCGAGGAGCTTCAGGACAGGTGGGTTTTCCCGAGCCTCGAGGCGGATGGAAGCAGGCCCATCCACCCCCACAGCCTGAACAAGGCCCTAGAGCGCATCCGGAAGGCCCTGGGCCTCCCCCACTTCCGGCTCCACGACCTCCGGCACACCTACGGCTCCTTCCTCCTGGCCAACGGGGCCCCGGTGGAGCTCGTTTCCGAGCGCATGGGCCACGCCAACCCCAACATCACCCTGGCCGTCTACCGGCACCTCCTGGAGGAGGAGCGCCGGGGGTGGGTCCTGGACCCTGAGGACGTGGCGGGGCCTCGAGGGGAGGCCTGAGCGGATAAGCTAACCATTCGCTAACGGCAACACCCCCCGGCCACGCTACCGGGGGGTGAAGCTTTGCCTTCTCTTGCTGGTGGCGGCGGTGGGACTCGAACCCACGACACCACGATTATGAGTCGTGTGCTCTGACCACCTGAGCTACGCCGCCACGGGCGCACCAGGCAATCCCCATCTTAGGGGAGGGCCCCCAGGCGGTCAAGGTTCAAAGCCGATGTGATCCATGAAGGCGGGGAGGATTTCTTCGGCGAAAAGGTCCAAGAAGCCCCTTACCGCCCCCAGGCTCACCCCGCCCGTGAGGTCCAGGTCCGACTCCACCCACACGGCTCCCTCCTCATCCAAAAAGGCCCGGCTGAAGCGGCGGTCCCGGTTCCAGGCGTTTACGGCCTCGAGGTCCGGCACCTCCTCCAGGGTAAAGCCAGCGCTTAGGGTCAGGACCCCGCACCGCTCCTCCTGGCAGAAATCCAGGTAGAGCCAGACCTTGGTCAAGCCAGCCATCTCCAGACGGAACTCCTGGGCACCCGTTTTCTCGTAGGCAAGACCCGCCTGCTTGAGAATCCCTTCCACCTCGGCCGGGGTCAAGCCCTTGACCACGGCCTGCCCCAAGGCCAACCCCAAAAACAACACGCCCGCCAGCAACATCCTCATAAAACCCCTCTTCCGTCCCGGTGGGCCTCCAGACCACCTTGCAGGACACCCCTAGCCTACACGATCCCCTTCTCCTTCAGGAAACGCCCCTCCCGGAAGCGACCCAAGCGGAACGGGGTTATGTCCAGGCTCCTCGCCTTCCCGTGGACCACCTCCTCCGCCATGAGCCTCCCCACCATGGCCGCCTGCTGCACCCCGTGGCCGGAAAAACCCGCCGCCACCAAAAGCCCCTCCTCCACAAAACCCAGGATGGGGTTGTGGTCTGGGGTCACCTCGTAGTAGCCCCACCAGCTGGCCTTCCGGTCCAGGGCGAGCCCCTCCAGGAAGGGGAAGCGGAAAAGGCCCGCCTCGAGGGTGGGCCCAAGCCACTCCCAATCCATCCCCTCGGCGAAGCCAGGGGGCTCGGCGGGATTGGACCGGCCCAGGAGCACCCTGGGCCCCTCCGAGCGCAGGTAAAAGCCCGTGGCCAGATCGATGGTGAGGGGGAAGGCGTGGGGGAAAGGGACGGGGGCCGTGGCATAGACCATGCGCCGCACGGGGTGGATGGGGATCTCCAGGCCCAGCCTCCGCCCCACCTCCCCCGTCCAGGCCCCGGTGCAAAGGAGGAGGAAAGGGGCCTCGTACCGCCCCTTGGGGGTCACCACCCACCAAACGCCCCCCTTCCGCTGCGCCCCAAGCAGGGGCTCGGAAAAGCGCACCTCGGCCCCAAGGCGCCTGGCCTCCCGCAGGTAATAGGCGGTCACCCCGTGGGGGTCAATGATCCCGTCCATGGGGCCAAAGGTGGCGTAGGCCAGGCCCTCCTCCCGGAAGGGCACCAGGGCTTGGGCCGCCTCGAGGGTGAGCTTTTCCACCGGCACCCCCAGGGCCCTCTGGGTGGCCAGGGCCTCCTCCTGGACCTCCCTCAAGGCCTCGGGCACCAGGAAAAGGTAGCCGATGGGCCGGTAGCCGGCCTCCGGGATCCTTTGGTACTCCAGGATGGAGTGGTAGGAAAGGAGGATGTTCCAGGGCTCGGAGAACTGCACCCTGACCCCAGCGGCGCTCCGCCCTGTGGAGCCTTGGGCGAAGGTGGCCTCCTTCTCCAGAACCAAGACCCTAAGCCCCGCCTCCGCCAGGCGGAAGGCCGAGGCCGCCCCCACGATGCCTGCCCCCACCACCACGATGTCCGGCATAGGCCAAGTCTAGGACACTTTTCCCCCGCGGAAGGGATATGCTAGGGCCCGGAGGTACGCTATGGCCTACCAGCACATCCGGGTTCCCGAAGACGGCAAGCGGATCGCCATCCAAGGCGGGGTCCTCCAGGTTCCGGACCGCCCCATCATCGGCTTCATCGAGGGGGACGGCACCGGCCCCGACATCTGGAGAGCGGCCCAGCCCGTCCTAGATGCGGCGGTAGCCAAAGCCTACGGCGGCAAGCGCAGGATCGCCTGGGCGGAGATCTACGCCGGGGAGAAGGCCAACCAGGTCTATGGGGAGCCCATCTGGCTACCCCAGGAAACCCTGGACTTCATCCGGGAGTACCTGGTGGCCATCAAAGGGCCCCTAACCACCCCGGTGGGCGGGGGTATCCGCTCCATCAACGTGGCCCTAAGGCAGGAGCTGGACCTCTACGCCTGCGTGCGCCCCGTGCGCTGGTTTAAAGGGGTGCCAAGCCCGGTGAAGCACCCGGAGTTGGTCAATATGGTCATCTTCCGGGAGAACACCGAGGACATCTACGCCGGGATTGAGTGGCCCGCGGGCACGGAGGAGGTGCAAAAGGTCCTGGACTTCCTCAAGCGGGAGTTCCCCAAGGCCTACGCCAAGATCCGCTTCCCCGAGACCTCCGGCATCGGCATCAAGCCCGTATCCAAGGAGGGCACGGAGCGCCTGGTGGCCGCGGCCATTGAATACGCCATCAAGGAGGACCTCCCCAGCGTCACCCTGGTGCACAAGGGCAACATCATGAAGTTCACGGAAGGGGCCTTCCGGGAGTGGGGCTACGCCCTGGCCCGGGAGAAGTACGGGGCCGTACCCCTGGACGGCGGGCCCTGGCACGTGCTGAAGAACCCCCGCACCGGGCGGGAAATCGTCATCAAGGACATGATCGCCGACAACTTCCTGCAACAGATCCTCCTCCGCCCGGACGAGTACTCGGTGATCGCCACCTTGAACCTCAACGGGGACTACATCTCCGACGCCCTGGCCGCCCAGGTGGGGGGCATTGGCATCGCCCCCGGGGCCAACATCAACTACCTCACGGGCCATGCGGTCTTTGAGGCCACCCACGGCACCGCCCCCAAGTACGCGGGCCAGGACAAGGTGAACCCCTCGAGCGTCATCCTCTCCGGGGAGATGATGCTCCGCTACCTGGGCTGGAACGAGGCCGCCGACCTCATCCTCCAGGCCATGGAGCGCACCATCGCCAAGGGCCTTGTCACCTACGACTTCCACCGTCTCTTGGTGGCGGAGGGCAAACCCGCCACCCTCCTCAAAACCAGCGAGTTCGGGCGGGCCCTGATCGAGCACATGTAGCCCCTAAACCAGGGCAAAGCGGGCTTCCAGGTTGGCCAGGTCCGCCTCGAGGAAGCGGAGGCGGACCTCGGCGTTTAGGGGAAGGGGCTGGGCCAAGGCCACCTGGGCGCTGAGGCCGAGCTCGGGGAGGAGGAAAACCCCCTGCCCACCCCGCCTTTCCACCAAGACCCCCGGCCCCTCGTAGCCCTCCTGCAGGAGGTGAATCAGGGTCCAGTGGAGCTTGCTCTTGCGCTCCGCCTCCCGCACCAGGTCAGCCACCGCCTCCGCCGCCCCCACCCGCTGCAAGAGCTCCTCCTGGGAAAGGGGCTTTTCCCCTCGGAGCCAGGCCCTGAGCTGCTGGTGGGCCACCAGGTCCAAATAGCGCCTAAGGGGGCTCGTCACCTGGGCGTAGAGGGGGAGGCCTAAGCCCTTGTGGGGGGCGGGCACCGCCTTGAGCTGGGCCCGCTTGAGGAGCTTTCGCTGCTCCCACATGGCGGCGAGGCCCTCCCCCTCCACCCTGCGGCTCGGCGCCTCCTGGGTGGCAAAGGGGAAAGGAAACCCTTCCCGGAGGGCCAGGTGGGCGGCGGCGTAGCCCGCCAGGAGCATGGCCTCCCGCACCCAGAGGCGGCTTTCGTAGGGGGGCAAGGGGGTGAGGCGCACCCGCCCTTCCTCCAGGCGCACCTTCACCTCGGGCAGGGCGAGGTCCAAGGCCCCCTGGGCCAGGCGCTTCCGGTGAAACGCCTGGGCCAAGGCGGCCAAGGGCCCCAAGGCGGGCTCCCCCAGGGCCTCCCGGTAGGTGAGCCTTTGCACCCGGACCCAGGAGGGGTAAAGGCGCTCCTCCAGAAGCTCCCCCTCCTCGGAAACCCAAAGCTCAAAGGTGAGGGCGGGGGACACCGGCTGAAGGCCCAGGCCCAGGCGCTCGGTGGCGGCCTGGGGCAGCATGGGCACCGTGCCTTCAGGAAGGTAGAGGTTAGCCCCACGGCGGAGGGCCTCCAGGTCCTGGGGGCTTCCCGGGGGCACTAGGGCAGCCACGTCCGCCACGTGGACCAGGAGGCGGAAGCCTTCCGGCACCCGCTCGGCGTAGACGGCGTCGTCAGGGTCTTGGCTACCCTCGTCGTCCACGGCAAAGGCGGGGAGGTGGGTGAGGTCCTCCCGGGCCTCCTCGGGCAAAGGGGGCAGGGGGAGGTCTGGAGGGGTCAGGGGAAGGCCCAGGCGCCGGGGATGGGGGTTTTCCCACCGCCAGAGGCCCAGGCGCAGGAGGAGGGCGTGGGCGGCCTCCGGGGTTTCCGGGAGGGCCAGGGCCCGCATCAGGCGGCTTTCCCGCCGCTCCCCCCAGGCCAGGGCCTCGGCCTCGGCCAAGAGGGGGCGGTCCTCGGGAAGCCACCTCCCCTCCTTAAGCCTCCCCACCGCCTCCTGGAAGGCCTGCTCCCGCTCTTCCCGCGCCCTTTTGGCCCGCAGAAGGGCGGCAAGCTCCTCGGGGGTGCGGGCCCGCACCCGGTCGCCCTCGAGGACAAACCGCTCCCCCCTTTGGGCCAGGAGGTAGGCCCCGTAGGCGGCCTCCGGCGTGTAGGCACCGTAGACCAACTCCGCCAGCTCCTTCAGGCTCACCGCCTGGCCCTGCAGAAGCTCCCAGACCGCTTCCTCCTCTCCCTCGGGCACCTCCAGGGGGAGCTGGGCGGGGCCAGGATGGAGAAAGAGGACATCCTTGGGGCGCACCCGGGCCCTAGCGCCATCGGGTAGGGCGAGCTCCAGCTTATCGCCCCTTTCCTCCGCCAAGGCGGGCCGGTTCTTGTAGATCACCAAAGCGGCCACGCCCCTAAGGATACCTTGGCGCTCGGCACCGGGGACCGCACCCACGGCAAACGGGATTACCCCCTGCCCCCCTCGCCCGAGCTATTACCCTTTCCCGCTGAACCCTTCGCTCCCTTCCCCCGGCGGAGGCCCTGGGTACCCTTTCACCGGGGCCCCCACGGGGACGAAGTCCCCGTGGGGTGGTACTATCCCTTCTCCCCCGTTAGGCTGGCCTCGAGGGGCACCAGGGGGTTGTAGGCCACCGCCCATCCCGGGCGGCCCCGGCCGAAGTTGAAGGCGGTGAGGAAGGGATAGGCCAAGAGGACTAGGCCCAAGGCCAAGGGGGCCAGCCCCACAACAGGCCAAACGTTGGCCCCAAGGAACAAGGCGAAAAGTGAGAAGGCAAAACCCGAAACCCCCAGGCCCGCCCCAGCCCACATCCAGGCGCAAACCCGCCGGTACCGACCCCGGGCTTCCCGCCAGGGCCCCTCGGCCTCAACGGGCGGGTAGAGGAGGCCGTTAAGCCACGCCAACCCCCGGGCGGTGTGGAGGTAGCGCCGTAGCCCGGGGTATTTCCTCCAGTCTAGCCCCAGGTGGGCCAGCATCCGGTCCCAACCCGGGAGGTCCAGCCATAGGGGGACCCGCTCCTCCCCAAAAAGCAGGTGGAAGAGGGGGTCCGTGCGGAAGCGCCACCCCAAGCGCAGGCGGAAGCGGTAAGACGACCATACCCCCGGCCAGACCTCCCACCGGGTCCACGGGCCCAAGGGGCCCTCTAGGCCGGCAAACCGCTCCTTGGGGTAAAACCTTTCCCCAATCCGCACTCCCCCTGGCTCTAGGGATACCCTGAGGCCAAAGCGCAAAAGAGGGCCCAAGGACGTGGCGTAGGCGTAAAGGCCCAGGAGCACCACCAGGGGCAAGCTCAAAAGATTGCCCCCAAACAAGGCGAAGACCGCCGCGAAGGACAAGGCCGCAAACCGCTCGTAAGCCGCCCGCCGCTGCCAGGGCTGGTAGCCCAGGACCGCCGCATCCCCTTCACTCACCGCCATAATCCCCCCACTCGTGGAGGAGGCCCGAGGGACCCTCCCAGTAGAGCTTCCCCGCCTCATCCTGGTACGTGGGCTCGGGCGTTTCCCCAGAAAGGAGCTGGCTCCACTCCTCGGCCATCCAGGTGTTGAAATCCCGGTGCTGTTGTAGGCTCTCGTCCAACCCCGAGGAATCCAAGCCCCCACCTGGGAGGTCCATAGGCAACCCTCCCCCAGGACTACCCCTGGGTCCATAGCCATAGGGAGAACCGGAAAAATCCCCACCACCCGAAAACCCAGGGGAATAGGGCTCCCCATCCAGAGACGGCCCCCAGGGCACAGAGGGGGAAGCAGGTGCAGGAGCCTCACCCCATTCTCCCGCCCCTGGGCCCGAGTCTGGCCCCCGCCGGGCCATGGGACCGCCCACCCTTATGGAGGCCAGAACGGCTTCCACCTGAGGCCGAATCTGGGCCAGCTTGCCGGGCTCGCCGGTGAGGGTAAGCTGGTACCCTTCCCGGCCCACCACGAAGGCCCAGACCCAAAACTCCAAAGGCCTTCCACCATGCCGGCCTTGCCCCGCAAAAACCACCGCCTCCACCCCGCCCAAGGACCCCATCTGGACCGGCCCTGGGGTGAACCCTTCCACCCCCTGGGCGTTCCGCCAGGCCACCACCTGGGCATACTGGAGGGAGTTCATGGGCTGGGGAAGGATTTCCACCAGGAGGGTGAGGTTTTCCCGGAAGGCGTCCTTGGGGCCCTCCAAGGAACTTAACAGGGCCCAGCCCCCCTGGACTTCCTTGGCCTCCCAGCCCCGGGGCACCTGAAGCCGTACCTGTCCCACTTCCACCTCCTGAGGCTCCTCCGCTATGAGGTTTCCGATGATTCCTAGCACGAAAACTCCTAGCAGAACAGCCAAAAACCAGTCCCGCCGAGTGCGGGGCCAAAGGAACCGCTCCCCTGTACCCCTCATCCTTTCCCCCTGAATGCCCTCCGCCATACGCCCCAACCTCTTCCGAAGGCCTAATCCACAGGACTACAGGGAAGCCAAAGGGTTGTACTCGCTCACCCAGCCCCTCGCAAGGCCCTTTAAGCCAAAGGTGATCCCGACCCATCCCAGGCACAGCAACAGGCCCATCAAACTGACCCCGACCAAGGCCCACGTCCAGGGGGTATCCCCTCCACCGGGGCCCTCGACTACCCTCACCCCCACAATGCCCAACACCACGCCCAGGCAACCTATCCAAATCCAGGCGCACGCACGGCGGTAGCGGGAGCGGGCTTGCACCCAAGCCTGTTCCGCCTCCTCTGGAGGGTGCATCAGGCCATTCAGCCAGCCCATCCCTCGGGCCAAGGTAAGGAACTCCCGCAACTCCGGAACCTCTCTCCAGTCCACGCCCAAGTGCCGCAGGAGCCGATCCCAACCTGGCAGGTCCAAGAAAAGGGGAAGCCTTGCCCTGCCAAAATCCAGGTGGAAGGGAGGGTACGGGGCCCAAGGGCCGTAGGTTCCCGCATCCCGCAAGGCCCTTTGCGCCCTCTGCGCCCACCATCCCGAAGCCATCCCCAGGCCACGGAAATCCGACCGGGAGTAAAACTTACCCCCTATCCTAATCCCCCTGGGTTCCAGAGCCACCTCGAGGCGCGAACGCAACAGGGGTTGCACCGCCGTGCGCAAGAGGTAAAGGGCCACAACCAGGCCCACGAGAAGGCCCAGAAGCAACGAGAGCCCATCCCGCACGTCAAAAAAAACCCACCAGAGGAGGGCGAGAGCGAGAAGGCCCAAGACCAGGCGCCCCCCTGCGGCCCACTTCTGCCAGGAAGCATAGCGCAGGACCTCCATACCTCACCTCACGCGGAAGCGCACCAACCGTTCCTGAGCGTAGCTGGTGTACTGACTCTCCCCCTCCCGGACAGCCATTAAGTATTCGTACTTCAGCAGCCGCTTTGCGGGGTCGTACCCTAGGGCCTGAACCCAGCCTGAAGTGAAGGTGCGCCCCCCCGAACCTGCGGTAGCCATGTAGCCAATCTCCAGCACTCCGTCCTGGTCAAAATCGTCCGCCAGGCGGCCAGGCGCAAAGCGAAGGGGGTTAGGGGGGAAACCTGGGGCAGGTGGATCCAGGAGAACGAGCAGGAAGGGCTTTTCAGGATACACCGGACAACGCAAGCCATCCATGGTAGGCTGGCCCCTGGGATCCAGAAGCTCACAAGCGGTACTCACCAAGTAAGTGGCGACGGATCGCCCATCGGAGCCATAGGTGATGCCCCGGTAAACGCCCTGGGGTGTCTGCTCCAGCGTAAAAAGGAGGTGAGGGGTAACGGGCGTTTCTACCACCTGGCCCGTCCGCAGATCCCGCTTTCGCTCCACCCCTCCAACCACCTCTACCCGGTAGGAAGGCTGGGTAAGCACGGGCTTCCCGGAAGCGGGGTAGCCGGCGGAAACCGCAGCGGTACAAGCCATGCTCGACATGGGATCCATTCTCGGCGCATAAGGTCCCATGCACATACCCGCAGAAAGCTGTTGCAGGCACATGACGTAGGCCTGAGCTCCCTGGGCCAGGTACCCCTGGCACTGGGCATGGGCCTGCTGCCTTAAGGGCTCATAGGGCCCGAAGTCCGGGGGGTAAACCACTTGCTGAGCCAAGGCCCACAGAAGCCAAAGACCGCCCACCGCCCACCAGCCGGTCCAGAAGTGCCTCCTCACGGCATCCTCCCGGGTCCTAGCGGACCTCTTTCAAGGCGTAGCGGGTACAGGGATTGCGCTGCTTGCTGAGGTCACAATACACGAAATAGGCCAGCCACCCGTCCCCGCGGTAAGCCACCTCTACCCACGTCTGGTCATCCTGGAACCGGTAAAGGACTAGGCCACCTTGCTGGCTCCGGGCAAACCTTTCGCCCCCAATCTCCGTTCTTCCCGTGTGCCAGACGGGGGGCAAGAGTACCTCCTCTCCGTCTTGCAAGCCGAACCCATCCAAAAGGTAGGTGTCCTCGCTTCTACCCTCCGCGTCCTCCACCACCTCGGTCACCTGCCAACGGCCGGCCCCCGCGGGCTCAATGCGGTAATAGAGCCCCCCCTGCACCAGGGCAAACTGCTTGCCATCCCCCACTTCCTTGCTGTAGCGGAGCTCCACCACCCGGTTGGCGGGAGGGGTAAAAGCAGGCCGCCCCTGGGTAGGGGAAGGGGCCTGGGCCGCCCCGCCAGGGAGCGTGGGCTGGGAAGGTAAACCCGGACCCGGCGGCAGAGCCCCTGGCTGGCTCGGACCAGGACCAGGGTAAGCGGGAGCCGTGGGCAGGCCAGGACCAAAAGGCGGGGGCGAGTACCCCGGCATCCCCGGAGGCATGGGGGAAAGACCCCCACCCACCCCCATTAGCTGCACCTGGGCCAGCAGTTGCTGGAAAAGCGGCTGCACCTGGGAAAACACCTGGGCAGGAGCGGTGAGCTGTAGGCCATAGGCCCGCCCCCCTTCCACGGTGTAGACGGCAAGGTCCACGTAGTTCTGCCCTTGAAACACGATTTGGCTGACCACCCCCAAAGCCGGCCTGCCCCCTAGGGTCAGGCCCGAAAGGGGCTGGCGCTGCACCTGGATTCCCTGTTGGCGCAGGGCCTGGTCCTGCTGGGCCAGGCGTTGCAGGTTGGCTTGGTGGAAGCCTTGCAGGTCCATGGGCTGGGCAAGCGCCAGGGACGTGGCGTAAAGCTCGGCACCCATGGGATGTAGGAAGGCCGCCATCAAACCTCCTTCCATAGGAACTTCCCGAGCCAGCTGAAAACCCTGAGGGATGGGGAAGACCATCCCTAAAGCGGGGTTCTGGTAAACCTGCCCGCCTGCGCTTGGAACCTGGGGCAACCCGGGAAGACCCACCTGGGCCCAGGTGAACGCACCCCAGAAGAACCACCAAAGCAAAATCCTGTTTTTCATGTCTCCTCCCTTTCCTCCTCAGGACCGTACCCGGCAAACCCGACTCCCCCATCCAGGGAAGTCCCTGGCCCTTTCCAGCTGGCCTCCTTCTCCACCCTTAGCTCCTCCTCACTTTGGCAGGCAGTGACAAAGGGAGCGGGGTGGCCCAAAGCCCTTTGCCACTGGGCCCTCTTGGCCCAGAAGCCCCTTGTTAAAACCCTCCTCGTCAAGGCTCTCACCTTCCTTTCCCACTTCCCACCTTAGGCCGGGGGCCTTACAAACCCCTTAAACGGGCGGGGGCCGGTATAGTGGGCAGCATGGAGTGGGACCTTTCCGACCTGTACGGAGGCCCCGACGACCCAAGCCTCGAGGCCGACCTCACCCAAGCCCTCCACCTGGCAGAAGGGCTGGACCCCAAGGACCTCCTGGACCCCAAGCGGGCAGAAGCCCTTTTCCGCCGCTATGAGGAAGCCTTGGAGAAGGCCTACAAGCCCTTGAACTACGCCTCCCTCTTCTTCGCCACCCGCACCCAAGACCCCGCCGCCAAGGCCCTTCTAGACCGGGTGCGGAACCGCTACACCGAGGTGCGCAACCGCCTCCTGCCCCTCGAGGTGGCCCTGCGCAAGCTCCCCGAGGAGGCCTTTCAGGCGCTTCTAGCGGAGCCCGGCCTCGCCGACCTCCGGCACTTCCTGGAGGTCCAGCGGGCCTACGCCCCCCACACCCTCTCCGAGCGGGAGGAGGAGCTTCTAAACCTCAAGGGCCTGGTGGGCAGAAGCGCCTGGAGCCAGTTCTACACCGAGTACACGGGCCGCTTCCGCTTCCCCGTGGGGGGCAAGGAGCTCACGGAGATGGAGGTGCGGGCCCTAAGGCGCGACCCCGACCCCGAGGTGCGGCGGGAGGCCCACCGGGTGCTCTACGGCAAGCTCTTGGCCGAAGCGCCCACGCTGAGCGCCGTCTTCAACGCGGTCTATTTGGACTACCTCCAGGACCTGCGCCTTCGGGGCTACCGCCATCCCTTGGAGCCCGTGGCCCTCCGGGACGAGGTGGAGGTGCGGGACATCGAGGCCCTCCTCGAGGCCACCCGGGCCCACTACGGCCTGGTGGAGGCCTACTACCGCTGGAAGGCCCGGCGGCTTGGGCAGGAGAAGGTGGCAAGCCCCGACCTCCTGGCCCCCCTGAGCCGGGAAAAGCCCAAGGTGCCCTTTGCGGAGGCCAAGGCGCTGGTCCTGGAAGCCTTCCGCCGCTTCTCCCCCCAGGTGGAGGAAATCGCCCGGGAGTTCTTTGAACGGCGCTGGATCGACGTCTACCCCCGCCCCGGCAAGCGGGGTGGGGCCTTCTGCTCTGGGGGGCTTCCCTCCACCCACCCCTACGTCCTCCTCAACCACACCGACGACCTGGACGCCGCCCACACCCTGGCCCACGAGCTCGGGCACGGGGTGCACTTCTACCTGGCCCGCCGGCAGCGCCTCCTCAACTTCGGGGCCTCCACCCCCCTGGCGGAGACGGCCAGCGTCTTCGCGGAAATCCTCCTGGACGACCTCCTCTTAGAAAAGCTTCCCGAGGAGCAAAAGACCCTCCTCCTGGCGGAAAGGGTGGAGGACGCCGTCAACACCCTCTTCCGCCAGGTGATGTACACCTTCTTTGAGCGCAGGAGCCTCGAGGCCCGCCGGGAAGCCGCCCTTTCCCCTGAGGCCTTCCACGGAATCTGGCAGGAGGAACAGGCGCAGCTTTACGGGGAGGCCGTGGAGTGGACGGAGCTGGACCAAGCGGCCTGGGCGGGCATCCCCCACTTCGTCCACTACCGCTTCTACACCTACAGCTACGCCCTGGGCTACCTGGTGGTCCTGGCCCTTTACGGCAAGTACCGGGAGGAGGGGGAGGCCTTCGTGCCCAAGTACCTGGGGGTCCTCGAGGCGGGGGAAAGCCAAAGCCCCAAGGAGATCCTGGCCAAGGCCGGGGTGGACCTGGCCTCGGAGGCCTTCTTCCGGTACGGCTTTGGCGTTTTGGAGTCTTGGCTCAAGGCCCTCCCCTGAGCCAGAATAGGGGGATGGACCTCGTCTTTCGCCCCGAGCGCTACCCCTTTCTCACCCAAGACCTCCCCGGGGTGGGGGGCACGATCCGCCTCCTCCCCGAGGACTTCCAGGTGGAGGAGGTGCCCGCCTACCTGCCCAGCGGGGAAGGGGAGCACCTCTACCTCCTCCTGGAGAAGGAAGGCCTCACCACCAGACAGGTCTTGGAGTTTCTGCGGGACGAGGTGGGGGTGCCGGAAAAGGAGATCGGGGTAGCGGGGCTCAAGGACAAGCACGCCAAAACCCGCCAGTGGTTCTCCATCCCCCGCCAGCACGAGGACGCCCTCTGCCTTTTGGAAAACCTCCGCGGGGTGAGGCTTTTGGACACGGGCCTCCACACCAACAAGCTCCGCACCGGCCACCTCAAGGGCAACCGCTTCCGCATCCTCATCCGAGGGGCAAAGGACAGGGAAAAGGCAGAAGCTATCCTAAAAGCCCTGGCGGAGAAGGGCCTACCCAACTACTACGGCCCCCAGCGCTTCGGCCTGGGGGGCCTGAACCCCGTGCGGGGCTACGAGCTGGTGAAGCGGGGCAAGGGCCGGGGTAGCCCCTGGCTCAAGCGCTTCCTGGTGGGAAGCCTCCAGAGCCTCCTCTTCAACGACTGGGTGGCCCTGAGAATGGCGCGGGGCCTTTACGACCGAGTCATCCCCGGGGATTGGGCCAAGAAACACTCCACGGGAGGGGAGTTTCTGGTGGAACGGGAAGAGGAGGCGGAAAGGGCCCTCAGGCTGGAGATCAGCGCCACGGGGCCCCTCTTCGGCAAGAAGTACCCCGAGGCCCAAGGGGAGGCCAGGGCGCTGGAAGACGAAATCCTGGCCCGCTACGGCCTCCGGCGCGAGGACTTCGCCCTCAGGCGGGGGGCACGGCGCCCCATCCGGGTTCCTCTCCAGGAGTGGCGGGTGGAGAAGGTTCCCGAGGGGCTTTGGCTCGCCTTCTTCCTCCCCAAAGGCTCCTACGCCACCAGCCTCCTGAGGGAGGTGATGAAGGTGGAGGTGGACGCCCCGGAGGGGGGGCTGACAGAAGAAGGAGAATAGGGAGGGCCTAGGCCCTCCCTATGGGCTCCCATCCCCTAGAAGCGGTAGCCCAGCTTCATCTGGGCGGCGAGGGTGCCCCCGGCCAAGCCCAGGTCCCCGCCCAGGAAGGCGGGCAGGCCTAAAACCGCCTTCAGGTCGTACTCCGCATCGGCGCGGAAGTAGAAGTTGGCGCTCTGGAAGCCGGGGAAGGCCACCCCCAGGCCCACCCCCCCGTTCAGCCCCTCGGCCAGGGGGTAAAGGTAGCGGAAGAGGAAGGCCCCGTTCACCGCCCCGTTCGTCACATAGGCCACGTCCAGGGTGGGCCGCACCTCCCCCACAGGCGGCTGGAAGAGCAGGCAGTGCCAAGAAAGCTCGGCGCCGAAACCCTGGGTACCTCCCACCACTGCCAGGGAGGGCTTGAGGTTTTCCACCGAGAACTGGGCAGAAGCCATGCCTAAAACGAGAAGCAAAAGAGCCAACAGTCTCCGCATAAACCTACCTCCAGTAGGTAGGGTATCAAACAAGCTGGGCACAGCGCAACCCTTCGCCTATATCTTTCCCAGAAAAGACCGCATACCCCCTCTCTGCCAGCGCCTCTCCCACCGCCTCCCCCAGGCCCCGCACCAGGATGGGGGGCGAGCCGAGGTTGGTCATGACCACAAAGCCCGCCACGTACTCGGCTAGCTCCTCGGGGCTCATCTTAGGCCCTCCGGTGCGCCCGTGGCCCGGGAGGTCCAGGAGGTAAAAGGTGTAGCCCTGAGGGAGTTCCTCCGGCCACAGGCTGGCCTCCTCCGCCAGCAGGAGGACGGCAGGACCCCGGCCCACCCGGTCAAAGACCAGGTTCAGGCCGTATAGGTGCAGGTAGCCCGTGCGCCTCATAAGGCCAGCCCACCCGGTAGGGGACGAAAGCCCTCTCCCGACACGAAGTCCTTCACCAGGTCCAAGACCTCCTCCCTTGCTTCCCAAGGCACAAAGTGGCCCGCCCCCTCGAGGGCAAAGCGCACCGCCTCCCCCTTGGCGAAGTCCGCCACCTCCTTGCCGTAAAAAGGAGGGGTAAAGGCGTCCCAGGCCCCCTGGATCACCAGCACCCGGGCCCCCGTGCCCCGCAGCCAGCGGCGCTCGTCCCCCAAGGCCTCCACCCGGGAGAGCCAGGCCTCCACCCCCTCCCGGGAAAGCCCCTCCCGCCAGGCGGCGAAGATCTCCTCGTCACCCACGCTCTCCGGTCCGAAGAAAAGGGCCCGGCCCACCTGGGCGAAGCCCTCCACCCCGCCCCGCTCTAGGCCAAAGCGGAGCGCTGCCACCTTCGCCGCCAAGAGGGCGTCCTTCCGCACGATAGGCGAAAGCAGAACCAAGCTTTTGGCCTGCTCGCGGAAGGCCACCTGCAAGGCGGGGATCGCCCCCTCCCCGAAGGCCACCAGGTGAAGCCCCTCTTCCGCCGGAAGCCCGGCGAGAAAGTCCAGGCCGCTGGGAGGAGCCAGCAGCCCGGGGAACAGGCGCAGGTCAGCCACGGCCTTCTTTATACTCCAGGGCATGGAACTGGACCGCGTCCTCGGTCGGGAAACCCTGGACAGCACCCTGGGGGTGCGCTACCTGAAGCTGGAGAAGGAGGAGGTGGTGGCCGAGCTGGAGGTGACCCCCAGGGTGCACCAGCCCTTCGGCTTCCTCCACGGAGGGGCCACGGTGGCCCTGGCGGAAAGCGTGGCCAGCGTGGGCGGGTTCCTGAATTGCCCCCCGGGGCATGCGGCCTTCGGGCTGGAGATCAACTGCAACCACATCCGCAAGAAGCAAGCAGGAGTCATCCGGGCGGTGGGGAAGCCCTTGCACGTGGGCCGCACCACCCAGGTCTGGGAGGTCAAGGTCTACGACGAGGAGGCAAGGCTGGTGGCGGCGAGCCGGTGCACCCTGGCGGTGGTGCCCCTAGAACCAGGTTCGTAGCCATCGAAGCCAGTTTTCCCCTAAGAAGCCCGCGTCCCCCAGGGCCCGGAGGTCCCGGTGGCGGTCCAAGCCCTGGGGAACCCCTTCCAGGCCAAACCCCCCGTCCCAGTCGGTGCCCAGGCCCACTCCCCCTGGGCCCAGGAGGGCCTCCGCGTGGGCCTTGTGGCGGAAAAAGGCCTCCAGGGGAAGCCTGGGGTCGCCCCGCTTCCAGCCGGGGTCCAAGAAGGCGTTGAAGGGCACCAGGCCCAAGACCCCGTCCCGCTCCCCCAGGGCCGAGAGGAGCCGGTCGGAAAGGTGGCGGGGAGAGGGCACCAGGGCCCGGGCGTTGGCGTGGGTGGCGCACACCGGTCCCGGGAAGACCTCGAGGGCCTGCCAAGCCGCCTCTTCCGCCAGGTGAGAGAGGTCCAGGGCCACACCCCAACGGGCCATGGCTTCCAAAAGCATCTTGCCCCGCTCGGTGAGGGGGCCCTCCTCCGCGTTGCCCCCAGCGTAAGGGTTCCCCGTGGCCCAGGTGAGGGAAAGGAGCCGTAGACCCCGCTCCCTTAGGGGCAGGAGGTCCTCGGGGGAGGCCAGGGCGTGGGCCCCTTCCAGGAGGAGGAGAAGGCCCGGCACCCGGTCCTGGGGAAAGCGCCGGAGATGGGCTTCCAACCCGCGCCCATCCCGCACAAGCCGCACCAAGCCCTGGGCCTCCCAGGCCTCGTAGAGGTGAAGCTGGACCCAGACCTCCTCCTCCCAGTCCTCCCGCCTGCCCTCCCGGGGGTCCACGAAGAGGGTGGCGAAGGCCACGGCCACCCCCGCTTCCCGGAGGCTTTCCAGGGTCACCAAGGGGGTTTCGGGGTGGGGGTCCACCTCCCGGAGGCGGTCCAGGGGGAGGGTGAGGTCCCGCCCCAGGGCCCGGGCGTTATGGGCCAGGTCCAGGTGGGCGTCCACCATGACGGGCTCCATAGGGGCACTCTACAATGAGGCTTGTGCGGCTTGCCGAGCTTCCTCCCCTGCCCGAGGCCCCCGGGGTCTACCTTTGGAAGCAGGGGGAAGAAGTCCTCTACGTGGGCAAGGCCAAAAACCTCAGGGCCCGGGTGCGGAGCTACTTCCATGCCGAGGGCAAGGCGGCCCGCATCGCGGAGGAGGCCACCGCCTTGGACTTCATCGCCACCCGGGACGAGGTGGAGGCCCTCCTCCTCGAGGCCAACCTCATCAAAGCCCACCGCCCGCCCTACAACGTCCTCCTCAAGGACGACAAGCACTACCCCTTCCTGAAGCTCACCCACGAGCCCTTCCCCACCCTCCTGGTGGTGCGGCGGGTGGAGGCGGACGGGGCCAAGTACTATGGGCCCTTCCCCGAGGCCAGCGCCCTTAGGCGCATCAAAACCCTCATTGACCGCCTCTTCCCCTTGCGCAAGAACTCGGGCTACCCCATGAAAAGGAGGCGCTACCCCTGCCTGAACCACAGCATGGGCCGCTGCCTGGCCCCCTGCGTGGGCCTGGCCGACCCCGTGGCCTACGGGGAGGTGGTGCGCCAGGTGGAGGCGGTGCTGGAGGGGAAGGTGGATGGGCTCCTAAGGGAGCTGGAGGCCAAGATGCAAGAAGCGGCCAAGCGGCTGGAGTTCGAGCGGGCGGCGGAGCTCCGCGACCAGATGGAAGCCCTCAAGGCCTTCTTCTCCACCGCCCAGCAGGCCTTTGACCCGGAGCTGGGCGACCTGGACTTCCTGGGCCTGGCCCAGGCGGGGCCTTTGGCCGTGGTGCAGCTTTACCAGGTGCGCTCGGGCCGCATCCTGGGGCGCATTAGCCGGGTGGTGGAGAAGGAGGAGACGAGCCCGGAGGAAATCCTCTGGGCCTTCCTCAGGGACCACTACCTCGAGGCCTCCCCCCTCCCTCCCCTCATCCTCCTCCCCTTCCCCCTGGAGGACCTGGAGGGCCTGGAAGAGCTCCTCCACCGCCGGGCCGGGCGCAAGGTGGAGCTTAGGGTGCCCCAAAGGGGAGAGAAGGCGCGGCTCCTGGAGCTGGCCGAGAGGAACGCCCGGCTCGCCCTGGAAACCGAGCTCAAGCTCCGGGAGCGGCGCGGGGACCACCCCGCCCTCAAGGCCCTGCAGGAGCTCTTGGGCCTGCCCACCCGGCCCTACCGCCTCGAGGGCTACGACGTAAGCCACCTCCAGGGCCAGGCCCGGGTCTTCTCCCTGGCGGTCTTTGAGGGGGGAAGGCCCAAGCGGGCGGAGTACCGCCGGATGCGCCTCCAGGCGGGCAACGACGACTACGCCGCCATGGAGGAAGGGGTCTTTCGCCGCTATACGGGAAGCCTCAAGGACCTTCCCCTCCCCGACCTCCTCCTCATCGACGGCGGCCTGGGCCAGGTGCGGGCGGCGGAAAAGGCCCTAGAGCGGGGTGGGCTCCGCCTTCCCCTGGTGGGCCTGGCCAAGAAGGAGGAGGTCCTCATCACCCCTGAGGGGCGGGAGATCCGCCTGCCCCTCACCCACCCCGCCTTAAGGCTCCTCATCCATCTGCGGGACGAGGCCCACCAAAACGGCCTCCGCTACCACCAAAAGCGGAGGAGCCAGGAGCTATTCCAGGTGCTTGCCGGCATACCCGGCATCGGGGAAACCCGCAAGCGCCTCCTCCTGGAGCGCTACGGGGGCCTCGAGGCCCTCAAGGAAGCGCCCTTGGAGGAGCTCGCCAGCCTCCCCGGGATGAACCGCAAGGCGGCGGAGGCTCTCAAGAGGGCGCTGGCTGGTAAGATAGCCCCCTGATGGTGCGCCGCGCCCTGGAAGAGGCCATTCACACCGCCCTTAAGGAGCTGGGCCTGGACCTCCGCCTCAAGGTGGCCCGGGCCCCCAAGGACAAGCCCGGGGACTACGGGGTACCCCTCTTCGCCCTGGCCAAGGAGCTAAGGAAACCCCCCCAGGCCATCGCCGAGGAGCTCAAGGCCCGCCTGGATCTGCCCCCCTTTGTGGAGGAGACCATCCCCGTGGGGGGGTATTTGAACTTCCGCATCCGCACGGAAGACCTCCTGAAGGAAGCCCTGAGGCCCAAGGGGCCTTTCCCCAAGCGGGAAGGGCTAGTCCTGGTGGAGCACACCTCGGTGAACCCCAACAAGGAGCTCCACGTGGGCCACTTGCGGAACATCGCCCTCGGGGACAGCCTGGCCCGCATCCTGGCCTATGCGGGGCGGGAGGTCCTGGTCCTGAACTACATCGACGACACCGGGCGCCAGGCGGCGGAAACCCTCTTCGCCCTAAGGCACTACGGCCTCACCTGGGACGGGAAGGAGAAGTACGACCACTTCGCCGGCAGGGCCTACGTGCGCCTCCACCAGGACCCCGAGTACGAAAGCCTCCAGGGGGGGATAGAGGAAGTCCTCCACGCCCTGGAGCGGGGGGAACTCAGGGAAGATGTCAACCGCATCCTCCTGGCCCAGATGGCCACCATGAAGGCCCTGAATGCTCATTACGACCTTCTGGTCTGGGAGTCGGACATCGTGCGGGCGGGGCTTCTGGGCCAGGCTCTGGAAATCCTGGAGCGAAGCCCCCACGTCTTCCGCCCCGCTGAGGGCAAGTACGCCGGGGCTTTGGTCATGGACGCAAGCCCCTTCATCCCCGGGCTGGAAGACCCCTACTTCGTCCTGGTTCGCTCCGGGGGGGCGGCCACCTACTACGCCAAGGACATCGCCTTCCAGTTCTGGAAGATGGGCCTCCTCCAGGGCCTCCCCTTCCGTCCCTACGAAAACCCCTACTACCCCGCCCTAAGGACCAGCGCCCCCGAGGGGGAGCCCTACACCCCAGCGGCCAAGGAAACCGTGAACGTCATCGACGTGCGCCAGAGCCACCCCCAGGCCCTGGTGCGGGCGGCCTTGGCCCTGGCGGGGAGGCCGGATCTGGCGGAAGGCGCCTTCCACCTGGCCTACGAGACCGTGCTCCTGGAGGGCAAGCAGATGTCGGGGAGGAAGGGCCTTTCGGTGAGCGTGGACGAGGTCCTGGAGGAGGCAGAGCGGCGGGCCCTCAAGGTCATCGAGGAGAAAAACCCCGGGCACCCCGCCAAGGAGGAAGCGGCCAAGATGGTGGCCCTGGGAGCCATCCGCTTCGCCATGGTGAAGACCGAACCCAAAAAGCAGATCGATTTCCGCTACGCCGAGGCCCTTTCCTTTGAAGGGGACACGGGGCCTTACGTGCAGTACGCCCACGCCCGGGCCCACAGCATCCTGCGCAAGGCCGGGGCGTGGGGTGAGCCCGATTTCGCCCAGGCCACCCCGTACGAGCGGGAGCTGGCCCTGGCCCTGTTGGACTTTGAGGAGGCGGTGCTGGAGGCCGCCGAGGAGAAAACCCCCCACGTCCTGGCCCAGTACCTGCTGGACCTTTCCGCCAGCTGGAACGCTTACTACAACGCCAAGGAGGACGGGAGGCCCGCCACCCCGGTGCTCACGGCACCCCAGGGCCTGAGGGAACTCCGCCTTGGCCTGGTGAGGAGCCTGCAAGAAACCCTGAAGACGGGGCTTTCCCTCCTGGGCATCCCCGCCCCTGAGGTAATGTAAGGGCATGCGCCTCGTCCTCGCCGCCCTCCTCCTTTCCCTCTTGGCCCTGGGCCAGCGCCTGGTCTCCCCCGAGGAGGTGGCCCGCAGCCAGGTGATCCAGAGGGCCCTGCCCGCGGTGGTCCGGGTCCAGGGCTCCCCCACCGCCCCTGGGGAGAACCAGGTGGTGGGTACGGGGTTCTTCGTGAGCCCCTTCCGGGTGGTCACCAACTACCACGTGGTCCAGGGCCTTACCGAGCTTACCGTCCGCCTCACGGATGGGCGCACTTTCCCCGCGGAGCGCTTCGCCGTGGACCCAGGGATTGACCTCGCCCTCCTCACGGTGCGCGGCCTCCAGGCCCCTCGAGTGCTGGCCTTCAGCAAGACCCCCAGCACCAGCCTTCCCCTGGGCATGGGGGTGGTGGTGGTGGGGTTTCCCTTCGGACAAGGACCCCTGGCCTCCTACGGGATCCTCTCCGGCATAGGCCCCCTCGAGGTCCCCTCCCCTGACCCCAGCGTGGGGGCCGAGGTGGGGGAGTACCTCTTCACCGACGCCCCCCTCACCGTGGGCAACTCGGGTAGTCCCCTTCTCAACCTGCAAGGGGAGGTGATCGGGGTAGTGGCGGACGTGATCGGGGGACCCTCGGGGGTGGGAGGAATCGGGGTGGCCATCCCGGCGGATCTGGTGGCCCAAAGCGTCCAGGACCTGGAGCGGTTTGGCATCCCCCAGCGGGGCTGGCTGGGGGCCAGCCTGGTTAGCTTGGATGAACTTCCGCCGGTGCTCCTCAGGGCGGTGGGCCTCACCACGGCCCAAGGGGCCATGGTGGACCGGGTGGATCCAGGAAGCCCCGCGGCCCGGGCCGGCCTAAGGGGAGCCCAGCGGGACGCCCAAGGGAGGCTTTTGGCCCTCGGGGACGTGATCCTGGCGGTAAACGGTAAGGCGGTCAAGGACAAGGCGGAGGTGGTGCGCCTCATCGCCCGCTACCGCCCTGGGGACCGGGTGCGGCTAACCCTTTGGCGGGAGGGACGAAGGCTCGAGGTCACCCTCACCATGGTGGCCCGGCCTGCCAGCCGTTAGGCTACCCTGCGGAGGTAAGCGTGTACATCGCCATAGAAGGCCCCATCGGCGCGGGCAAAACCACCCTGGCCCAGCTTCTTGCGCAAAGGTTTGGGGCCGAGCCCCTTCTGGAGGTGGTGGAGGAAAATCCCTTCCTGCCCCTTTTCTACCAGGACCGAAAGCGCTACGCCTTCAAGACCCAGGTCTTCTTCCTCCTTTCCCGCTACCGGCAGCTCTCCCGCCTCCGGGAAAGACCCCTCTTCGGCGGGGTGGTGGCCGACTACCTTTTTGACAAGGACGCCATCTTTGCGAGCCTCAACCTGGAGGGCCCCGAGTGGAACCTTTACTTGGACCTTTACCGGGAGCTTTCCCTGAAGCTTCCCCCACCCGACCTCACCGTCTACCTGAGGGCCCCGGTGCCCGTGCTATTGGAGCGGATAAGGAAACGGGGCAGGCCCTTTGAGGAGGGGATGGACCCCGCCTACCTCGAGGCCCTCTCCGAAGCGTACGAGCGTCACTTTGCCCGCTACGCCCATCCCCTTTTGGTCCTGGAAGCGGACCAGCTGGACTACAGCCAACCCGGCCCCGACCAGGACCGGGTGGTGGCCCTGGTGAAGGCCCACCTTGCCCAGGACGGCAGGACCATCTGAGGTCCAACATGTATCTGGCCATCGCCGGCAACATCGGTAGCGGCAAAAGTTCCCTCACCGCCTTGCTCTCAGAGGCCTTCGGGCTGAAGCCGGTGTACGAGGCGGTGAGCGAAAACCCCTACCTGGAGGACTTCTACCGGGATATGGGGGCCTACGCCTTCCACTCCCAGGTCTTCTTCCTGGCCCGGAGGCTGCGCCAGCACCTCCTGGAGGTGAACGGGGCGAAGGCCGTGGTGCAGGACCGCACGGTCTATGAGGACGCCCTGGTCTTCGCCCAGAACCTCTACCGGGAAGGCCACTTGAAGGAGCGGGACTGGCGGACCTACCTGGACCTCTTCCAGAGCGTGTCCCCAGCCCTCAGGAAGCCCGATCTTCTCATCTACCTCCGGGCGAGCCTACCCACCTTAAGGGAGCGGATAAAAAAGCGGGGAAGGCCCTTTGAGCAAAACCTCCCCGACCGCTACCTTCTCGGGCTCAACGCCCTCTACGAGGAACTCATCGCCTCCTGGAACCTCTCCCCCGTGTACGTGGTGGAGGCGGACCGGATAGACTTCGTGGAGAAGGAGGAGGACCGCCAAGCCCTACTTGCGGCCCTACGTCCCTGGATCAAGCCATGACCTTGGAGGAGCTTTTCGCCCCCTATGGCCTAAAGGCCCCGCCCCTCCCGGTGCGGGGGATCACCCTGGACTCGAGGCGGGTGGAGCCGGGCTTTGTCTTCGTGGCCGTGCCGGGGGTGCCCCTCCCCCACCGCAAGCCCCTGGACGGGCACGACTTCATCCTCGAGGCCCTCAGAAAAGGCGCCATCGCCGTGGTGGGGGAACGGGCGCTGGCCCTCCCCGTCCCCTACCTCCAGGTGGCGGATAGCCGCCTGGCCCTGGCCCACCTCGCCCGGCGCTTCCACGGGGAGCCGGACCGGAGGCTAGTCCTCCTCGGGGTCACGGGCTCCAAGGGAAAAAGCACCACCGCCAGCCTCCTCCACCACCTCCTCCAGGGGGCGGGGGTGGAAACCGCCCTCCTCTCCACCGTGGCCCTGAGGCTGGGGAAGGAGGCCCGCCCCCCCATGGGCCACTTCACCACCCCAGAAGCCTCGGAGGTCTACGGCTTCCTGAGGGAAGCGGCGGACCAGGGCCTGGAGGCTGCGGTCTTGGAGGTCAGCAGCCACGCCCTGGCCCTCCGGCGGGTGGAGGGGCTTGCCTACCGGGTGGGCGTCTTCGTGAGCTTCTACCCCGACGACCACCTGGACCTCCACGGCACGGCGGAGGCCTACTTCGGGGCCAAGGCCCTTCTGGTGGAGCGCTCGGAGCTTGCGGTCCTGAACGCCGCCCTCCCCCACCTGGACCGCCTCAAGGGGCGGCCCCACCTCCTCTTCGGGCCCGGGGGGGAGGTCTGGGGGGAGGGCCTGCGGGAGGAGGCGGAAGGCCTCCGCTTCACCCTGCACACCCCCTGGGGCTCGGGGGAGGCCTTCTTGCCCATGCTGGGCGCCTACAACCTGGACAACGCCCTGGCCGCCAGCGCCGCCGCCTTGGCCTTTGGGCTTCCCCTGGAGGGGGTGCTCCAAGGTCTCGCCACCTTCAGGGGGGTGCCGGGGCGGATGGAGGTGGTGCAAAAAGAACCCTTCCGGGTGGTCATCGATTTCGCCCACACTGGCAAGAGCCTCGAGGCCGCCCTCCAAACCCTGCGCCGCACCACCAAGGGGCGCCTCCTCCTGGTGGTGGGCGCGGCAGGGGAGCGCGACCCCAGGAGGCGGGAGGACATCGGCCAGGTGGCCGCCCGCCTGGCGGACAAGGCCTTCTTCACCGAGGAGGACCACCGCACGGAGGACCTAGGGGCCATCCTCCAAGCCATGGCCGAGGCAGCCGCACGAGAGGGGGGCACCTACGAGCTGGTGCCCGACCGAAAGGAAGCCATCCTCCGTGCCCTCTCCGAGGCCCGGGAGGGGGACACGGTGCTCCTGGCTGGCAAGGGGCACGAGCGCACCCTGGAAAGGGGTACCCAGGCCCTGCCCTGGGACGAGAGGGCGGTGGCCCTGGAGGGGCTAAAGGCCCTGGGCCTAGGTGGCGGCGAGCATCCCTAGGGAAGCCACCCACGCCTCAAAGGCCCTGAGGCCCCTATGGTACATGGCCTCCCGCTTCTCCTTCTTGACCATCCTTCCCTCCACCGGAGGGACCAGCCCCCAGTTGGCGTACATGGGCTGGAAGCCCTGGGGATTGGCGGTGGCCAGGAAGCGGACCAGCCCCCCCAGCATGCTTTCCTCCGGCGGGACCACGGGAGGGAGGCCCCGGGCCCGCCGGGCAGCATTCAGGCCTGCCAAGAAGCCGGTGGCGGCGCTTTCCAGGTACCCCTCCACCCCCGCCAACACCCCGGCGGCGAAGAGGCCCCCTTGCCCCTTGAACTCCAAGGTGGCCTCCAGAAGCCTGGGGGCGTTCAGGTAGGTGTTGCGGTGCATCACCCCGTAGCGCACGATCTCGGCGTTTTCCAGCCCAGGGATCATCTGGATGAGACGCTTCTGCTCGGGCCACTTGAGCCCGGTCTGGAAGCCCACCAGGCTCCACATGCGCCCCTCCTTATCCTCCTGGCGGAGCTGCACCACAGCGAAGGGTTCCTTGCCGGTCCTCGGGTCCTTGAGGCCCACGGGCTTCATGGGGCCGAAGAGAAGGGTTTGGTAGCCCCTTCGAGCTAGCTCCTCCACCGGCACGCAGGCCTCAAAGTACTGCAGGTTTTCCCACGCATGGGGGGTGTGCCGCTCCGCCTCGAGGAGGGCCTCATAGAAGCGGCGGTACTCCTCCTCCGTAAGGGGGCAGTTGAGGTAGTCCGCCTCTTGCGCGTAGCGCCCAGCGCGGAAGCACTTGCTGAGGTCAATGCTCTCGTAGAGGACGATGGGGCTTGCGGCGTCGTAGTAGGCCAGGAAGTGGTCGCCGAAGCGCCCCCTTATGGCCTCGGCCAAGGCGTCCGAGGTGAGGGGCCCCGTGGCTAGGATGGTGATCCCTTTAGGGATTTCTGCCACCTCCTCCCGCACCACCTCCACCAGGGGATGCTGGGCCAGCCTCTCGGTGATGTACTGGCTGAACTCCTCCCGGTCCACGGCCAAGGCTCCGCCGGCGGGCACCCGGGCCTGGGAGGCCGCCTCCAGGATGAGGCTTCCCGCCTGGCGCATCTCCGCCTGCAGGAGGCCCTTGGCGTTGGTGGGGCCTTCCCCGCCCAAGGAGTTGGAGCAGACGATCTCCGCCAGCCCTCCGGTGCTGTGGGCCGGGGTCAGCTTCTTAGGGCGCATCTCGTAAAGGCGCACGGGCACCCCCAAGCGCGCTAAGGTCCAGGCGGCCTCGCTTCCCGCTAGGCCACCGCCCACCACCGTCACCCGTTCCATCCTTTAGATGGTACCACCCGGGCTGGTTTGGGAAAAGGGCGAGGGCGGTTAGAATGACCCTATGGCGGTGCGGCACCGGTTTAAGGTGGAGGAGGTCTTAGCCCTTTCGGCCCTGGAGCCGGAAGCCCGCCTGGAGTTACTGGAAGGCGAGGTCTACGAGATGGCCCCCATTTCCAACGAACACGCGGGGTTGCTGGACTGGCTCCTGCAGACCCTGGCCACCCGTACCCTGGGTCAAGCCCACATCCGGGTGCAAAGCCCCCTTTACCTCTCCCAAGAAAGCCTTCCCATTCCCGATCTTCTCCTCCTGAAGCCCCGAGAGGACTTCTACACTCAAAGCCATCCCACCCCCCAGGAAGTTCTCCTCCTGGTGGAGGTGGGCTTTTCCTCCTACGCCTACGACCGGGGGGTAAAACTTCCCCTCTACGCCCGCCATGGGGTTCCCGAGGTCTGGCTTTGGGGGCAGGAGGGCCTCGAGGTCTACCGGGAACCCCAGGAAACCGCCTACCGCCACCGCCTTCTGGGGAAGAAAGGGGAAAGGATCGCCCCTCTCCTCCTCCCCCAGGCAGAAATCCTTTGGAGCCCTCCCCTATGAGCCTGGCCAAGCGCATCGTCCCCTGCCTGGACGTCCACGCGGGGCGCGTGGTCAAGGGGGTTAACTTCGTGAACCTCCGCGATGCGGGCGACCCCGTGGAAGCCGCCCAGGCCTACGACGAGGCCGGCGCCGACGAGCTGGTCTTCCTGGACATCTCCGCCACCCACGAGGAGCGGGCCATCCTGCTGGAGGTGGTGGCCCAGGTGGCGGAGTCCGTCTTCATCCCCCTCACCGTGGGGGGTGGGGTGCGGAGCCTAGAGGACGCCAGGAAGCTTCTCCTCGCAGGCGCCGACAAGGTGAGCGTGAACTCGGCGGCGGTGCGGCGTCCGGAGCTGATCGCCGAACTTTCCGACCACTTCGGCGCCCAGGCGGTGGTCCTGGCCATCGACGCCCGCTGGAAGGGGGATTTCCCCGAGGTCTACATCGCCGGGGGGCGCATCCCCACGGGCCTGCACGCGGTGGAGTGGGCGGTGCGGGGGGTGGAGCTGGGGGCAGGAGAAATCCTCCTCACCAGCATGGACCGGGACGGCACCCAGGAGGGCTACGACCTCAGGCTCACCCGGTGGGTGGCCGAGGCGGTGAGCGTGCCCGTCATCGCCAGCGGAGGGGCAGGGCGGAAGGAGCACTTCCTCGAGGCCTTTGCCGCCGGGGCCGAGGCCGCCTTGGCCGCCAGCGTCTTCCACTTCGGGGAGATCCCCATCCCCGAGCTCAAGGCCTACCTGGCGGAAAAGGGCGTGCACGTGCGCTTAGACTAGGGCCTATGGACCTGAGCGCGGTGCGCTTTGACGAGCGGGGCCTGGTCCCGGTGGTGGTGCAAGACGCCCGCACCGGGGAGGTCCTGACCCTGGCCTACGCCAACCGGGAGGCCCTGGAGGAAACCCTAAGGACCCGTAAGAGCACCTTTTTTAGCCGCAGCCGCCAGGCCCTCTGGCGCAAGGGGGCGACCTCCGGGCACACCCAGGAGGTGGTGGAGGTCCTCCTGGACTGCGATGGCGACGCGGTGGTCTACCGGGTGATCTCCCACGGCCCTGCCTGCCACACGGGGGAGCGCACCTGCTTCCACCGTCCCCTTCTCTCCGGCGAACCCGACCTGGGCTTCGTACTGGGCCAGGTCTACGCCACCATCCAGGAGCGCCTAAGCACCCTCCCCGAGGGGAGCTACGTGGCCCGGCTCCACCGGGAGGGGCTGGACCGCATTCTGAAAAAGATTGGGGAGGAGGCGGGGGAAGTCATCATCGCCGCCAAGAACGGGAGCCCCGAGGAGGTGCGCTGGGAGGCCTCTGATCTCCTTTTCCACCTCCTCCTGGTCCTGGCGGAAACCGGGGTCGGCCTCCAGGACCTGGCCCACACCCTCTGGGAAAGGCACAAACCCCAGGGACGACCGGGAGCCTCCGGTTAGGCCCGGTATGATGGAAGCATGGAAATCGAGCGCCGACTGGTCCTCGAGGTGGTGCGGGTCACGGAGCAGGCCGCCTTGGCCGCCAGCCGCTATGCGGGCAAGGGAGACAAGGAGGCCGTGGACGAGGCGGGCACCGAGGCCATGCGCCAGGTGCTGAACGAGCTACCCATCAAGGGCACCGTGGTCATCGGCGAGGGGGAGATGGATGAGGCCCCCATGCTCTACATCGGGGAGGTGCTGGGCAAGGGAGGGGTGGAGGTGGACATCGCCGTGGACCCGGTGGAGGGCACCACCACCGCCGCCAAGGGCCTGCCCAACGCCGTCACCGTCATCGCCATTAGCGAGAAAGGAGGCCTCTTCCACGCCCCCGACATGTACATGGAAAAGCTCATCGTCCCCCCGCCCGCCGCTGGGCTTGTGGACCTCACCTGGCCCGTTTCTGCCAACCTCAAGGCCCTGGCCCTGGCCCTGCAACGCTCGGTGGAGGACCTGGTCATCGTGGTCCTGGACCGCCCCCGCCACGAAAGGCTCATCCGGGAAATCCGGGAAGCGGGGGCTAGGGTTAAGCTCATCTCCGACGGGGACGTGATCGCCGCCTTGGCCGCCACCATCAGGGGCACGGGGGTGCACGCGGTGATGGGGATTGGTGGAGCCCCCGAAGGCGTTTTGGCCGCCGCCGCCTTGAAGTGCCTGGGCGGGGAGATCCAGGCCCGCTTCACCCCGCAAAACGAGGAGGAACGAGCCCGGCTCAAGGCCATGGGAGGGGACGAAAACCGCATCTACCGCACGGAGGACCTGGCCCCCGGAAAGGAGATCGTCTTCGCCGCCACCGGCATCACCGACGGGGACATCCTCCAGGGTGTGCGCTTCTTCGGAGGCGGGGCCAGAACCCACTCGGTGGTCATGGGCCACGCCACCCGCATCGTGCGCTTCATCGACTCCATCCACCTCTTCGAAACCGGCGCCCGGGTCACCATCCGGGTGTAAGCTGAGGGCGTGCCCCAGCGCGCCTACAGCGAAGCCGAGGCCCTGAAGCTTGCCCTGGACTTCTTCGGGGGCGATGAGCTAAGGGCCTCGGTCTTCCTCGGGCGCTACGCCCTCCGCGACCGGGAGGGGAGGCTCCTCGAGGCCACCCCGGAGGAGATGGAACGGCGGCTGGTGCGGGAGGCCTCCCGGGTCATCAAAGGCGGTGCCCAAGAGCTTGCCTGGCTTTTCGCCGACTTCCGCTTCGTCCCCGGGGGGCGCATCCTCTTCGGCCTGGGCAACTGGCGCAAAAGCACCCTCTTCAACTGCTACTTCCTCCCCATCCGAGAGGACTCGGTGCGGGGCATCACCCGCTTCCTGGACGAGGCCGCCCGCACCTTCGCCTACGGGGGCGGGGTGGGCACCAACGCCGATGTTCTCAGGCCTAAAGGGGCCAAGGTGGGGAATGCGGGCATGGAAAGCTCGGGAGCGGTCAGCTTCATGGAGCTTTTCTCCACCCTGGCCGGGGTCATGGGGGCGAGCGGTGGCCGGCGGGGAGCCCTCATGCTCACCTTCTCCGACACCCACCCCGACCTCCTGGACTTCCTTCAGGCCAAGACCGACCCGGGCAGGAGCCGCGTGCGCCACGCCAACCTCTCCCTAAGGGCCACGGACCGCTTCCTGGAAGCCGCCCTAGCCGATGAGCCCTGGACGCTTGCCTTCACCACGCCAAGGGAGCGGATCGCCCGCACCATCCGCGCCAAAGATGCCTGGGAGGCCTTGGTGGAAGCGGCCTGGGCTAGCGCCGAGCCCGGATTGCTCTTCTGGGACCGGGTCCGCACCTGGGCCACGGCCCAGTACGGGGGGATGGAGGTCCAGGGGGTCAACGTCTGCGGCGAGGTGCCCATGGAGCCCTATGGGGCTTGCAACCTGGGGAGCCTGAACCTGGCGGCCTTCGTGCAGGAGCCCTTTACGGAAAGGGCACGCCTGGACTGGGCGGGCCTCGAGGAGGCCACCCGTTTGGCCGTGCGCTTTTTGGATGCGGTGGTGGACCTGGGAAAGAACCGCCACCCCTTGAGAGCCCAACGGGAAGCTTCCTTAAGAAGCCGACGCGTTGGCCTTGGGATCATGGGCCTGGCGGACACCCTGACCATGCTGGGACTGCCCTATGGTGCGGAGGAAAGCTTAAAGTTTGCGGAAGAGGTCATGCGCCGCATCAAGGAAGCCGCCTACTGGGAAAGCACCCGCCTGGCCAGGAGGCGAGGCTCATTCCCCGCCTTTAACCCTAGGGAGCACCTCAAAAGCCCCTTCATCCAGGCCCTACCCGAAGAGCTCATCCGGGAGGTGGAACGGGGCCTAAGGAACGCCGCCCTCCTTTCCATCGCCCCCACGGGCTCCATCTCCATCCTGGCGGGGGTGACGAGCGGCATAGAGCCCATCTTCGCCCTCACCTACCTGCGCCACGCCGGGGGGCAGGTGTTCTTAGCGGAGCACCCCCTCCTTCGTCGCTACCGCAAGGAAAAAGGCGGGGAAATCCCCGACTGGCCCACGGCCCACACCGTGGATCCTTTCCAGAGGGTGCGCCTCCAGGCCGCCTTGCAACGCCATGTGGACCAGAGCATCTCCTCCACGGTGAACCTGCCCCGGGAGACCCCCAAAGAGGTGGTGGAGAGGCTTTTCCTCACCGCCTGGAAGGAGGGGTGCAAGGGGATCACCGTCTTCCGCGAGGGCAGCCGGGAGGAAGTCATCGAGCCCCTACCCCCCGTGGGGGTCTGCACCTTCTGCCAGACGGCATGACCCGCTACCGCATCGCCAGCAAGCCCTACCTCCCCTACCCCGGGGAAAGGGTGGCCCGCCGGAAGGGGCTGGGCGGGGAGTTTTACGAGCTCCGCCCCTACGCCCCCGGGGACGAGGTGCGCAGGGTCCACTGGCGGGCCTACGCCAAGACGGGGAGGCTCTACACCCGGGTGGAAACCGCCCCCGAGAGAGCCCGCTTCCGCCTCTTTCTGGACGAAAGCGAAAGCATGCGCCTCCACAGGAAGCTCTCCTACGCGGAAGAGGTGGCGGGGCTCCTCCTCAAGATCGCTCGCCAGGAAGACCCCTTAGCCCGGCTCTTCCGGGGAAAGCCTGCGGAGATCCCCCCGGGACGGGGCACCCTGGTCCTCCTCACCGATGGCCTGGACCCCTTGCCCTGGGCCAGGATCCTCCCGAAGCGGGTGGTGCTGGTCCAGGTGTTGGCCCCCGTGGAACTGGCCCCACCCCTAGAGGAGGTCCTCCTAAGGGACGTGGAAACCGGCGAAGCACTTCCCGCGGGGCCAGAGGAGGTGAGGGCCTACCGGGAGGCCTTGGGCGCCCACCTTAAGGCCCTCCGCCTCCTGGCCCTCCTCCGCGGGCGGTACGCCCTTCTCCGGGTGGGGGACCCCCCACTTCCCGCCCTCCTACGGCAGGGGGTGCTGGAGCCCCTCTAATAAGAACTCCCCATGACCCCATCCGCTAGGATGGGGTCATGCAACTGGCCAAACACCAACGCCGCCCTAGGCTGGAGCTGAAGAACCCTCCCCACCCCGACAACCTCCACGCCCTCTATCGGGACGCCCAAGACCCCGTGGAACGTGCCCGCTGGCATGCCCTATGGCTCCTCGCCACCGGCCACCCCATCCCCGAGGTGGCCAAGACCCTGGGCTACTCCCAGCGCTGGGTCCGCACCAAGGTCCATCGCCCCAACCAAGGCGGCATGGAGGCCATGGCCGACCTGCGCCACCGCAACCGCGGTAAGCCCCCCTCCTCTTTGGGGCCCCAACCCCAAATGAACCTACCCACAGAGGTCCAAGAGGCCTTCCGCCAAGCCCTGTCGGCTCCCCATCCCCGGGATGGCCTCCTGGACCATCCGCAACGCGACGGAGTGGCTTTCTGAGAGGCTCGGGCGCCCCGTGGACCCCAGGAGGGCAACTGGTGGGGTTATGGATGAGCACCGCCTGGGCCTGAAGCCCATCCGCCGCCGGGTGTGGGCCCTGCGGGGCAAGACCCCTCTGGTCTGGGAGAGGCCCTCCTACCGGTGGCTTTACGTCTACGCCTTCGTGCGGCCCAGCACGGGGGAGAACAAGCACGGGCTCTTGCCCTTGGTGGACACCGAATCCTTTCCGGCCGTTCTGGAAGCTTTCGCCCGGGCCCGAGGGGCGGGAAGGGGAAGGTGGGGCGGGTGAAGGCGCGGTGTGCTTACCTCCAGACCCAGCACGCCCTTATCCGGAGCTACACGCTCTTCCGCTGGTGGGCAGGGGGATGTTGAGGGAGGGCTTGAAAAGGAGTCCTTATGAGGAGATTGCGACTCCAGGCAGTAATTGAAGTGGTAGGTGGAACCCACCTTTTGTTGCGCCAGTTTAGCCCCGTAAGGGAATGCGCGGTTTCTTCCCCCACCGGGCCCCAAGGGGGGCCGCCAGGCGCCCGTGCGGGAGGAGCACCGGGGGCTGGGGCTAGGTGGAAGCTACCGGGCCCGGGGTTCGGCCGCCTGGCGCTTTCCGCCCCGCACCTCCATGCGCATGAGGGAGTACGGGTATCTCACCACCACCAGGCCCCTCTTCCTAAGCCAGTCCTCCAGCATGGTGGCTTCGAGGCCCCCCGTGGAGTGCACCAGATACACCCGGCCCAGAAGCCTTTCTGGGGGAACCTTCCGCATCTGGTCCAGGGCCGTTTCCTCCCCCAGGTGATAGTCCAGGCTCACCAGCTCCGCCTCCCCAAAGTCCTCCGGCACGCGGGGGGCAAAGCGTACCATGGAAACAGAGAAGCGCCGCCTAAGGAAGCTTTGCAAAACCGCATACCGCTCGGGGGTGTCGTCCACCACCAGCGCCACCCGTACCGCAAGCGCCCCATCCTGAAAGGGCTCGAGGCCAGGTAGCCAAAGCATCACGCTTCCTCCTGACGCTCGGCCACAAACAGGTGCCAGTCCTCTCCCCCACCCCGGCTTACGGCCAGGTGGTAGGCCAGGGGACGAAGGCCGGGGATCTCCGCCAGGGCCCGCTCAAAGGGGGAGAGAAAGAAATCCCGCCCCCCTGCCCAATCCCCAGGGCTCAGGCACCGCCTGGGCCGCACCACCAGCGCCAGCCGTCCCCCTGGGCGCAGGGCGGGAAGGGAAAGCTCTAGGAGGCCCTGGAGGTAGCCGATGTAGCCCCCGTACCGCTCCTCGGGGGGCTCCCGGTGCCCCTCCTCCCGCACCCAGGTGGCGAAGGTGGGAGGGTGCAAGACCAGGAGGGCCGCCTCCTCCCGAAAGCGCCTGGGCAGGTGACGGATGTCAGCTCGTTCCACCCGGGGCCCCTTGGGGGCGATGTCCCCACCCCAGGCCCTCCGGCCCAGGGCCAGGGCGGCCTCCACCACGGTGCCGTAGCCCGCCATGGGGTCCACCACCAGCTCCCCGGCGCGGGTGTGGAGCCGGACCAGGGCCCGGGCCACCGAGGGGGCCAGGCCCTCAGGCCGGGGATCCTCCGGGTAAAGCCACACGGGCCTTGCGGGGTCCAGCTCCCCGTCCTCCAGGGGCCAGGTGGCCAGGGCCTCGGGAGGAAGGCCCTGGAGGTCCTCGAGGCGGGCTTCTCCCCGCCTCAGGAGGCGGTGGAGACGGTGGGCGTGCCGAAGGGGTAGACCCCCCTTCAGGGCCTCCCGCAAGGCCTCGGGAAAAAAGGCCACGGGAAGGAGGTCGTGGCGCAAATATTTGGGCTTCAAGCCTAGCTCTCGGGCCAGGATAGAAAAGGCCTCCTTGGGTAGGGCCAAAAGCCCCTGGGCCACCGCCCTTTCCTCCTCCCCCAGTCCCATCGCCCTCCCCTTCTCCAAAACCCTCAGGTACGTTTCCCAAGCGCTCCTTCCCATGCCCCCAGGGTAGCCCCCACAGGGCTTCCGTCCGACGGAAAAATGGCCCCGCCCATCCTAAAGCCTGGAGGTGCTAATGGGCCGAAACTTCTACGAGCGGGTTCATCCCAAAAGCGGGCTCTGGTGGCGCTACCTGCGCACTTGCGGGGAATATGACGTATGGCGGCTGTGGGGCAGGCGGCAACGGGAAGAGGAGGGCCAGGAGCTGGCCTACCGCATCCTGGACCACTTCAGCGTCTTGGGGGGAAACGGCCGGGTGCGCAAGGCCGAGCGGCTCTACGCCGAGATGGTGCGCTCGGGGGAAGCGGACACCCGCTTCCTCAGGGACCGCCGGGGCAGGCTCTGGCTCCACCTGGCCACGGTGGCCGAAGGGAGACCGCCTTTGGTCTGCCGCCCCGATGCCTTCCTCCGGCGCCACACCGCCAGCATGATTTTCGCCATCCTTACCGACGGGGAGCGCTTTCTGGTCTACCCGGGAGGGCCGCCCATGGATGGGGGCTTCTGGGGCCGGGGAGGCGCCTCCTGCCCGCCCGTGCCGCCAGACCTGGACCCCTCCTATGAGCTTTCCGGGGAAGAGAAGGCGGTATGGTGGCAGCTTCTGGAACTCCACCGGAAGCGCCTACGTCGGACGGAAAAAGGGGCCCCCCGTAAGCTGGCCCCGGAGGTGGAAGATGGAGCCGAAAACCCTTGAGCTGAAGCTTTCGCGGGCCCTGGTGGCGGGACACGATCTCCTGCGGGTGGAACTGCAGGCTGTCCGTGGCGCACCCTTGGCCCCGGAGGTGGCCTTGGTGTTGGACCGCTCCGGGAGCATGGCGGGGGGGAAGCTGGCGGAGGCCAAGGCGGCCGCCAGGCTTCTCCTTTCCGCCCTGCCCGAAACGGGGCGGCTGGCCCTGGTGGCCTACGACCACGAGGTGGAAGTGGGCGGTTTCTCCCGGGAGGAAGCCCTGGGATTTCTCGAGGGCCTCGAGGCCCGCGGAAACACCGCCCTGCACGCGGGTTGGAAGATGGGGACGGAGCTTCTCCGAAACCCCTCCCGGCCCCGGTTTGTCCTCCTCCTCACCGACGGCCTGGCCAACGTGGGCCTCACCGATCCCGAGGCCCTGGTGCAAGAGGCGGCCAAGGCCGCGGAGGCCGGGGTTTACACCTTCACCCTGGGCTTTGGTGAGGGATACGACCGGGAACTGCTGGCAGGGATGGCCCTGGCCGGGGGCGGCACCCACCTCTACGCGGCCCAAGGGGAGTTACAAGAAGCCCTAGAAGGGGAGCTGGCCTTCCTTCGAGGCCCGGTCAACCTGGGGGCGCGCCTAGCCTTGGGAGAGCAGGTGCGCCATCTGGCCCCCTTCGCTCCTGGGGAGCGACGGGTGGTCCTCCTGCGGGTGGAAGGGGAAATGCCCCTGGAGGTAGAGGAGCGAACCCCCCACGGGAAGGTCTCTCGCCTCTTCCCCCTGCCGCCCAGGGCCCCCAAAGGTTCTCCGGATTGGCACCTGGTGGAGTTGGAGGAGCTTCTGGCCGCGGGGGCCAGGCTTCTGGCCGCTGAACCGCAGGACAAGGAGGAGGCCAAGGCCCTCCGCCAGCAGGCCCTAGACCTCAAGGAACTCCTCGAGGGCCACCCCCTGGCCCAAAACCCCCGGGCCCAGGGCCTGGTGGAGGCCCTGGAAGCCTTCGCCGGGACGCTGGCCCAACTTGCCCGGCGCTTTGACATCCACCTCTCTGACCGGGCCGCCCGCGAGGGGCGGGCCTACGCCACGCGCCTCTTCTCCGAGGAAAGAACCCTGGCCCAGCGCTACCGCAAGCGCTCATAGCGGGATGCCGCCCTGCTTTGGCAGGCGCTGCTCACTCTAGGCCGCAAGAGCAGGGCGGTGCCAAACCCCTCGTTTTGGCCTAGGCCCATCCCCACGTGCGTGGGGACTACTACGGGGAGATCCTCCGGGGGAGGGGCTACGGCGGTCCATCCCCACGTGCGTGGGGACTACGGCCACCCGGGCGGCGATGGCCTTTGAGGATGCGGTCCATCCCCACGCGTGTGGGGACTACCGCACCGTCAGCACCCCCATGAGCAGGGTCCACGGTCCATCCCCACGCGTGTGGGGACTACCTCCGGTTCCAGCCGGGGATCCTGGGCGGCGCCGGTCCATCCCCACGCGTGTGGGGACTACCGCCCCCAGAGGGCGCCGACCATTTGCCAGAACGGTCCATCCCCACGCGTGTGGGGACTACACATGACCAGGACGGCAAAAACCCCCGCTCACACCCCTCTAAGGGTCTGTAAAGAGAGCTATTCCAAGGTTTGGTTTTCAAAATCCCCGCGCACGGCTTTGGCTATACGCTTCAGCTTTTCCGCTTTGCGCAAAGCCTCGGCGGTGCGCACCGACACTAGCACTATACCATCGAAGTCCCGCAAGACCCGGTCCTGGTAGCCGTGCAACCTCAGGGCGAAGCCTTGCTCGTTGTTGGTGCGCCAGGCCATGGCGCAACGCCCGTCCCCAGCCTTCTCCACAACCTTTTCCCAAAGGAGCTCCCGCACCACGGCGCTCACCCGGCCCACAAAGACCCCCGTGTCCAGCTCCAAGAGCCAGCGAGTCAGCTCACCCCTCAAGCTCTTCGGCACCTTCTCCAAGACCATCACCACCATAGGCCACGCCCCCTTCCACCTCGCCCTCCGGGTCCCAAAGCCCCCCGGGGCGGGTGGGGTCTTCTTCCTCCTCCTTGGCCTCTTCGGGCAGGCCGAGGCCCTGGAAGAGGTCCAGGAGATCCTCCACCATCCGCTCCAGAAGCCTGGCCTCCTGGATTTGCTCCCGAAGCCTATGGCGCACCCGCCGATCTACCTCCAGGTCCCCCTCTGCCGCCGCTAGGAAGGCGGCGGGCACCAGGACCTCGGTCTTGTAGAGGTCGGCCACGTCGTAGACAAAGGAAAGAAGCTTCCCCGTGTGGATGAAGCCCAGGGCGGGGCTGAAGCCCGCGCTGACGATGGCCGCATGGGCCAGGCCGTAGAGGTAGGCGGCCCCCGCGGAAAGCGCCCGGTTCACCGGGTCGGAGGCCGCCCAGTCCCGGCGGTCGTAGCTCCGGCCCTTCCACGGCACCCCCGTTTCCCTGCTCCAGCGGGCGTAGGCGGCCCGCACCCGCACCCCCTCGAGGCCCCGCACCTGCTCCAGGCTGAGGTCCCGGGGTAGCGGCTCTTGAAAGCGCTTCTCGTAGAGGCGGTAGACCGCCTCCAGGTGGAGCCTGGGGTCGGCCCAGGCCCGGGCCTGGCGCTGGAGGCGGAGGGCGCTTCGGGTGTCCCCCAGGCCCTGGGCGTAGAAGCGGGCGTACCCCTCCCCCACCCAGCACACCGTGCACCCGTTGCCCGCCAGGGCCCGGATGGCGGCGTGGGTGATGCGGGTGCCGGGACCCAGGAAGAGCACCCCCAAGGCGGCCACCGGCACCAAGGTGAGGCCCTCCCGGTCGTAGATGCCGATGCCCTGGGCCTCCTGCTCGATGAAGGCGTGCTCCACGTAGAGGTAGGAGAGGCCGTCCCGGAACTTGGGGAGCTCCTTCAGGTTGCGGGCTGGGGGAACGGGGGGCATGGCCTATGGACGCAGGGAGAGGAGGCCGAGGCCAAGCACCTTCCCCGGACCAATACCCCGCTCCAGGGTTTTCAGAGCCATCTCGGGGTCCACCACCTCCAGCACCCCCTCAAAGAGCACCGCTTGGACCTGGAGCAGGTGGCCATCCTTGTGGCGTACCTCCAGAAAGGTGTCCTGGCGTATGTCCGCTAGCAGGCGCCCATCCTCCTCCAAAAGGCGGAAACCTCCCTCCCGCAGCTTTCGCTCTAGCCAGAAGAACTTTTCTGCGCGGGTCTTGAGGGCCACCCGTTCCCCGGTTTCCCGCTCCCGCTTGCTGGGGTTGGCCTTTAGGCGGAAGCGGAGGACCTGCCCAGGGTGCAAGGCAGGGTGGAAGGGCTTGGGGGGAAAGACCCGGGCGTATCCGGCTTCCAGAACGCCCCAGTCTGGCTCGGTGAGGGTCTGCACCAGGACCACGGGGTCCTCGAGGCCCCGGGTGGGCTCGAGGCGCCATAGCAACCGCTCCCGCTTCTCCGCCAGGGCTTGGGAAACCGCCTTGGAGAGGGTGCGGTGCATCTCGTAGGGGCTGGCCAGGTCCCTGCGGGCGGCCTTGGAGCGGAGGTCAAGCACCAGCTTGCTGATCCACATGGTCTCCCTCCTTGGGCAGAGGCACCGCTTCCTTGGGCAGAACCTCCTCCCGCACGTACCGGGCCCCAAAGCGCCGCTGGGCAAAGGGGGCCACGGGCTGGTCGTAGACCAGGCGCCCCTCCTCCGCCTCCAGGACCAGGAGGAAGCCCTCTTCGGGCCTGGGATCCTTCCCTTCCTTGCCCTTCCCGAGAAAGGGGTAGGCCTTAAGGGCCTCTTCCAGGGGTTCTTCCCGCAAGCCGTCTTCCAGGTAGGGCGGGGGGCTTGGCACGTAGCCCTTCCGGCCCAGGTAGAGGACGTACCGGGGATCCTTCAGGGCCCGGTGAGCCGCCTCCAAAAGAGACTTCGGCCCCTCGAGACCCACCAGGAAGGCGGCATCGGAGAGGTAGAACCTCTGGCTGACCACAGTGGAGTTTTTGGGGTCTATGCGAATAGGTATGTGGGGGATTATTTCTTGCAACCACTCCTTTTCCTTTTGTGTATTAACAGCAACATATCCCTCGGCTTTGTAAACAAACTGGGCCGTCTGGTAGTCCACCCGCAACACCCCCTTCTGGTCCACCCGCACCCCCATCCGTAGGGCGGCCAGGTCGGAGATGTCCTCCTGTCGATCCCGGCCCAAGGCGGCAGCCAGGAGGCCCAGGACACCGCTTTTGGTGGGGTAGGGCCAGGTGTCCCGGTGGTCGAAGCGGCTCCTTGTACCCCAGGACTGCATGGGGCCTTGGAGCCGCAGGAGAAGGGTGGCCATGCTAGCCCTCCAAGAGGGCCCTAAGGGCCTCCTCCACCTTTCCCCTCAACTCCGGAAGGCTCTGCGCCAGGGGAAGGCCTTCCGCCTCCCCTTCGGTGAGGTTCAGGGCTCCCTTCCACTCCGGGGAGAGGGGGCCGTAAGCCCGGTCAAACTTGGCCCACTCCCGGGCCAGGGCCTCCACGGAGAGGTCGGAGAGGGCCTTGCCCTCTTTGGGCCAGATGGGCCTCTCAAAGGCGGTGGCCAGGTTGCGGGGCATCCCCACCCCGGCGCGGAAGGCCAGGAAAAGGGGCGGGTTGTGGGCGGCGAAGCTGTTCTGCTTGCCCGAGGGCAGGGTGAGGGCAAAGGCTTCCAGGAAAGCCAGGGCCCCTTTCCGGGCAAGCTCCTGATCCCCCTGCAGGTTTTCCAGGAGCTTGTCCAGGTTCACCACCGCATAGCGGTACATGGTGGCGGAGTAAAACTCCACGTCCCCCATCATTCCCGCTCCGGTGTCCTCCTTGGGGTTCAGATCGTCCACGGCGGTGTAGAAGTCAAACTCCCGGTCCACCTTGTGGGTGGAAAGGGCATGGGCCACCTGGCAGGCGGCGTCCACCCCAAACTCGGGGCGGTCCGCCAGCATCCGGCCGAAGAGGGCCAGGTCCACCGCCTTGCCCCCGTTAAGAATATCTAACAACTCGTTAAGGAAGTGCTTTCTTTCTTTATCAGAAAGAGTTCCAGTCAGAAGTTTCTGCATTTCACGGTGAATAAGATCAACCAGCCTTCTTACCTCTTCGCTCCCCAAGAAGAGGAGGTAAGAAGTTTTCTCCGGATCGTCCTTTTTGAAGAAGGAACCTTTCTCCTGCTTCTTCATTAACTCCAGGAGCCTCTTTGAGGCTGCGAGCGCATCTTGCTCGGCAATTCCCCGGCCCACCAAAAGCGGAATGAGGCGTTCTCTGATCAGCCTTTGGGTCCGTATGGCAAGCTCGGCCTCAGTAAACTCCCCAATCAGACCTTCTCTAAAAGCCACCCGCACCGCCCGCTTCTGCGCCTGGCTGGAGATGCGGGCCCGGCGAAAACCGCCGAAGAGGGCGTCCTTGGGGCTTCCCGTGTCGTCCCGGTTCAGGTTGCTGGGGGCCACCGTCTGGATCACGTGCACTTCCAGAAGCTTCATGCCTTCACCTCCTCTATCCCTTCTTGTGTCTGCTCTTCCCGAACGCCGTAGTACTCCCGGGCCCAGCGGGCCTGGACCCGCCTCCTCGGGTCGAACCACCGGAGGAGGTCCTCCAGCAGTTGGGCGAAGTCCAAACCGCCTTCCACCAGGCCCACTGCTTGGCGCAGACGGAAGGCGATCTGGTCCCGGTCTGCATCCAAAAGGGCCAGGAAGCGCCTCTCCACGCTCTTAGAGTCCCGGGCGCGCTCTGCCTCCTTCAGGGCCCGGGCCAGGGTGCGCCCCTCCTGGTGGGCCCCGTCCTTCAGGGCGTAGAGGGCGGCCACCAGGTAGTGGGCCTCCCGTTGCCAACCTTCCTCCCGCACGAAGGCCTCCACGTAGGGGAAGGCGGGCGGATATGCCCCCGGCGCAAAGGCCAGGCTCCGCCTTAAAGTGGCCCGGACCGCAGTCCAGCTCTGGCTTTCCTTGAGCTTCTCCAACCAATCCACAAAAGCCCTGCTCATGGCCTCCCCTCCCTGGCCTGGGCGTGGGTCAGGGCTAGACCCATGGCCCTCTCCCCCACCGCCAGACCCTTCAGGTGCCGTCCTTCCGTACCCACGAAGGCCCGGGTTTCCTCCCAGGCCCTAAGGGCCGCCTGCCTCACCTCCTCCCGCCACCGGTCCATGGCGTCCGGTTGGGCTAAGCCCTCCAGAAACCGGGGGAAGCGCCCGTCCAGAGCGGCCCAGTAGAGGCGGAGGAGGGGCAAGGAGTCCTGGAAGCGGCGGAGCTCTTCCTGGTCCTTGTCCCCCAGAACCCCCCTGGCCACCTCCCGGGCTACCCCATACAGGGCGTTCCCTACCCTTTCCGCAAGCTCGAGGGCCTTCTGCAAAAGCTCCTCCGCCTCCAGGGAAAGGAAACCTTGGGGCAGGGGGTAGACCTCCCGGCGCACATCCAGCACCTTGTCCTGGTTGGACACCTGGCCCAGCACCCGAAGCACCCGCCTTAAGCCCATCTCCTCCGCCACCCGAACAGCGTGGGCCAGGGTGGCGGGAAAGCTCCCCCCAGCGGCGGGGAGCATGGCGGAGAAATCCCGCCAAAAGCTCTTTTCCACGCTGAGGCGTAAGGGGAGCACCTGGCCCTCGCCCCCTAGGCGGTAGGCCACCATGGGGTCGCGGAAGCCCACTTCCAGGGGCTCCACCCCGGGACCATAGGCCATCTCCCGCACTCCGTTTCCCTCGTCTAGGAGAAGTACCCCCCGGCTGGGCCAGGCGTAGACCCGGGCGGCGCCCTGCAAGGGCCACCGGGTGGCGTGGCCCTGTACGTCTTGGGTGCGGAGGGGCGGCAACTCCCACACGGGCACCCCAGGATCCTTCTGGGGCACCAGGTTCAGGACCAGGGTCTGGAAGAGGTTCTCCCCCACGGCCAAAAAGGCCGCGGGCCTGGCCAGGGGGGCGTCCCTGGCAGAGGTGACCCCAAGCCGCCTAAGGAAGCCGCCGGGGGCGTAGGCTTGGTGCACCAGGAGGGCCCGGGCCGCCTGGGCATAGGAGGCCAGGGGCACGTTCTCCTCGGTGGTGTGGTCGAAGAGGGTGGGGTTGTTGCCGCTCGCCATCTCCGGCAGGAGCTTGGCCCAGGGCAGGGGGTCTTTGTCGGGCAGGTCGGGGATTTGCAGGAAGGGGGCAGTATCGTGGAAGAGGTAGAAGCGGTCGCAGAAGCGGCACAGGTATATCTGGAGAGCGTTGCGGTCAAACCCGCCTTGTTCCAGGAGTTCCAAGGCATCGCAACCACCCCTTACCAGGGGTAGGGCCCGGTAGAGCACCGCCAGAAGGAGGCGGTGGAGAGCGACCTCCTCCAGAGGTGAGGGTGTTTCAATGCGCGCTATGGTGTGGGCCTCGAGGAGGGCTTCCGCAAGGCCCACTTCCCGCACCCGGCCCCCTTGGAACACCGGGATCCAGGGCTCTGTCAACAGGTTGAACTTGGCCAAGGAACACCTCCTTCCCTCAGGCTACGGGGCCAACCCGTCATCCGCTGACGGATTTACACCCGCTCGTAGACCACCCCCAGCTCCGGGTCCAATTCCACCCGCACGCCGCCCTTCTCCAAGGGAAATACTCGCCCCACCTCTAGAAGCCTCAAGCCCCGCAGGAGGCCGCTTCGCCGCCAGGCGGGCGGGGGATCTTCCTTTAACAGGGCTTGGGGAATGGGGTAGCGGGAAAGGCGCACCACCCGGGACCAAAGGGCAAGCGCTTCCTCCTTGGAAACCTCCCCCTTCAGGCGCACGGGGCGCTTTCCCTCGGGGTCCAGGGCCCACCCTTCCCCCACCCGATAAAGGGGCACCGCGGGCACGCTGGGGTCGCCCAAGCGGGTGAGGAGGCGCTGGGTCTTCTCATCTTCAGCGTCATCGTCCAGATGGAAGGCCGCCGCCAGGGCGCTGGCCTCGGTGTCGGAGAGGAGGGCCTCGAGGTCGGATAGGGACAGGTTTTCCGCGGTCTTGGCCTCCTGCTCCCAGCGGTTCTGAAGGCGCTTATAGCTGTCTTCTGCCCGCCTCCTCAAGTCTTCCGGAAAGCCCTCCGGGGTGCGGCTATAAACCTCCTCCAGGAGGCCCTCGAGGTCCTCCGGCACCCTAAGGGCCTCCCGGCCCCGCAGGGACAGCCAGGTGGAGAGGAGGAGGTAGTCCTCATAAACCCGATTCCAATGGAGCCCCTCGCCAAACTCCGGCTCCTTCCCAAGCCCGCCCACCAGCAGTCGAGGTTCCCCGTGCTCCGAAGGTCTTTGCCGCTCGTGGCGGTGGAGCCTTCCCAAGCGCTGGAAGAGGAGGTCCACGGGGGCAAGGTCGGTGTAGAGCAGGTCAAAGTCCAGGTCCAGGCTTTGCTCAGCCACCTGGGTGGCCACCAGGATGGCCCTTTCGGGCCTGGGGCCCCCTTTGCCGAACAGGCTCAGGGCCACAAGCTCCCTAAGGGCCCGCTCCTCCGCGGGGAAACGGGCATGGAGGAGGAAGACCAGGGTGCCGTCCTCAAGACGCTTCCCCACCACGAAATCCCCTTTCTCATCCCGCGCCTTCCAGAGTTCGCCCCAGGGGCCCTCCGAGGCAGGATGGCCAAGGATTGCCAAAAGCCCCGCCAGGGTGAGCCTCTCCCCATCGCCCAAGGCCTGGTAGAGGGCCTGGACCCGGTCCACGGTGTTCACGATGGCCCCCAAGACCCCAGGGAGCCTGCCCAAAAGCTCCTGGGCCAAAGCCTCCGGCTCCACAGGGGCGGCCAGAAGGCGCACCCGTTTGCCGTCCTCCAGGGGAAGGGTTACGGCCCGAAGGAGGCTCTCCCCGGCGAAGGCCGCCACCCGCGGGTAGGGGGGCAGGGCTGCCGCCTGCACCCCCCAGGCCCGGAGGAGCTCTTCCCGCTTGGCCTTGGGCAGGGTGGCGGTCATGAGGACCACGCTGGATCCCAGGGCCTTAAGCCAGCGGAGAAGGGCGGAAAGGAGCCCCGAGGTGTAGGTGTCGTAGGCGTGCACCTCATCCAGGACCACCACCCGGTTCATGAGCCCCCAAAGCCGGATGAAGTGGTGCTTCACCCGGAGGACCCCCAAAAGGGCCTGGTCCAGGGTACCCACCCCGTGGCCCGCCAGCATGGCCCGCTTGCGGGCGGAGAACCAGGCGGAGGCGCCCACGCCCCCCTCCTCCTCATCCTGGAAGGTGGCCACGCCCTTATTGGGGTCATACTGGGTGTCGTACACCTGCTGGGGCTTGGAGCGTTCCAGAAGCTTTTCGTACTCCGGGTTCAGGAGAGCCGCCCCGTGCTGGAGCTGAAGCTCCAGGCGACCTTCCTCCGCCAGCTTGGCCAGGAAGCCCTTCACCCGGGTGAAGAGGCCGTTGGCTGTGGCTTGTGTGGGGAGGGCCAGGTAGAGCCCCCGGTGGTCCAGGCGTTCCTGGAGGAGGTGGTAGGCGTAGAGGGCGGCCTCGGTCTTCCCCAAGCCCATGGGGGCCTCCACCAGGAGGAGAACGGGTTCCTGGACGCCATCCAGAAGCCGGGGCACCGCCTCCTGCAAGGCGTTGGGGGCGAAGGGGAAAAGCTCCTGGAAACCTCTCTCCCCCTGGAGCAGGGGCTTAGGCCAGGGGAGGTTGTCCAAGGCTTCCCGGGCCTTCCCAAGGGCTTCCTCCCAGTATCCCGGGGCCGAGGGGTCCCTCCCGTAGGGGAAGAAACCGGGGTCGGAGGCGATCCAGTCGGCGAAGGAGGCCAGGGCCATGACCCGGAGGAGGGCCTCGGGGCTGGGGTCGGGGAGGGAGGAGAAGGGCTCTAGCCCCAGGGCCTGGGCCAGGGCTTCCATCAAGTAGGCCCGGGCTTCCCGCCAGCCTTGGGGCTCGCTCCGCACATGCCGCCTTCCCGAGGCACGCTCCCGCTCGTCTGCGGGGAAGCCGTGGTGGGCCCCCAGGGCCTGGGCCAGGAGGCAGGCCCCCTTGCGGGAAAAGCCCCATGCCCGCAGGGCTTCCCGCAGGTAGAGGTCGGTGAAGACCCCGTGGGCCACCCAGGACTCGCGCACCAAGGTTTCGTTCCAGGAAAGACCTGCCTTCTGCACCCGCTGGGCCCCCTGGGGCCAGGCCGCCTGGAAGACGGGGCTTCCTTTACCCAGGTCGTGGAGGCCCGCCAGGAAGGCCACCAGGCGCAGGGCTTTCTCCTCCTGTAGGCCCCAGTCCTGGGCGTAGAGCCTCCGGGTGCGGGCAGGCTCCCGCTGCAAAAGGGCCCAAGCCACCGCCGCCGTGTCCAGCATGTGGGCCAGAAGAGGGTGGAAGGGCTCCCCGCTCTTGGCCCAGAGGGTTAGGGCCGCTTGCCTCGCCTGCATACGCCCACCCTAACCGCCCAAGGCGACAGGGGCTGTCGCCTTCTCCAGGACCTGCCTCGCCTCGGCCAGCCAAAGCTCCCGAAGCTCCGGGGGAGAGAGGACCTCCACCCGGGGCCCGAAGCTCTGCACCCAGGCCAGGACCTCCCAGGGCACCCCGCCCTTGAAGGGAGCGGCCCAAAGCCGGGCCAGGAGGCTTCCGTCGGGGAGCTCCCGCTCCACCTCGAGGCCCGGGTAGTCCCCCTCCAGCACCCGCCAGGCGGCCTCGGGGGCAAAGCGGAGGCGCACCTCCACTCCCCCTTCCCGCACCCCCACCACCCCCCAGGCCTGGCGGAAGTAGGCGCTTGGGTCAAAGTCCTGGGGCAGTTCATAGGTTTCCTTCAGGAGGCGGGCGTGGCGCATGCGGGAGAGCTTGAAGGTGAGGACCGCCCGGTGGAAGGTGCGCTCAAAGCCCACCGCGTAGAGGCCCAGGTTGGTGCGGCCCGCCTCGAGGAAGTACACCAGAAGCTCCTTGGGCCGCCAGTTCTTGGAACCCCCAGAGCGGTACTCAAAGGCCAGTACCCTCCTCTCCAAAAGGGCCCTGGCCACCATCTCCAGGGTGCGGGAGTCTCCCTGGCGCTCCTTTAGGCCCTCCGTGTTCCGAAGGAGGAGGCCCCTGAGGGGCTCGGGGAGCATTCGGGCTAGCTTCTCCAAAGCGCTTCCGTACTGCCGGGTGGGAGCCTGGTGGTAGAGGAGCCTTCCCGCGGCGAAAAGGGCCAAGGCCTCCACAGGGTGGAGGGCAGGCGGGGCCTCCCTCAGGCGGTAGACCCCCCGGGCCACCCGCTCCAGGGGGTAGCCCTGGAGGGCGAGGGCCTCGAGGTCCCGCTCCACCGTGCGGGGGCTTACCCCATAGCGCCGGGCCAGTTCCCCCACGCTGTGGGGCCTCAGTTTCAACTCCTCCACCAGGTCCAGGAGACGCTCCGCTTTGGATTTTTCCGCCATCTTGTGGGGATTATAACCAGGCATGTGGTACCCTAAGAGCTAAGGGCTTCCTCCTTCCCTTCCTGCTTCCCGGCCCAGCTGGCCTGAGTGCTGGCGTGGAGCTTGACAAGCCAATCCAAGCCACCTCCTTGCTTGGGCTTTTTCCCTTTACAGACCCTTAGAGGGGGGTGAGCGGGGGTTTTTGCCGTCCTGGTCATGTGTAGTCCCCACACGCGTGGGGATGGACCGGCCCGGTACCACCGATCCGCCTCCTCGGGGCTGTAGTCCCCACACGCGTGGGGATGGACCGACCTCACGAAGAGGTTCCCCCGCCGTGTGCCTGTAGTCCCCACACGCGTGGGGATGGACCGGCCCAGGCCTGGGCAGACCGGGGAGGGCAAATGTAGTCCCCACACGCGTGGGGATGGACCTCACGGCTTTGTGGGAGTTTCAGTCCGGGCTACGTAGTCCCCACACGCGTGGGGATGGACCGGGCTCCCCACGGGTGTGCCGGACGGTGAGGACGTAGTCCCCACACGCGTGGGGATGGACCGCTGGGATTGGATGAGAGGCGGAAGGAGGAGTGGTAGTCCCCACACGCGTGGGGATGGACCGTGGCCGAAGGCGCCGTAGTCGTCCAGCTGGGTGTAGTCCCCACACGCGTGGGGATGGACCGGTAGGATTTCGTCCACCAGACCACGAGCAAATCTGCTACCCTTCAAACTGGTATGGGCACAAAGCAGAACACCCTCCGCTTCGGCACCGAGGGTTTCCGGGGGGTGATTGCCCGGGAGTTCACCTTCACCGCCCTGCACCGCCTGGGGGAGGCCTACGGGCGCCACCTCCTGGAAAGGGGCGGGGGCCGGGTGGCGGTGGGGTACGACGGCCGCTTCCTGGCGGAGGCGTTCGCCCGGGCCCTGGCGGGGCACCTCTCGGGGATGGGGCTTGAGGTCTACCTCCTCCGGGGCCCCGTGCCCACCCCCCTCCTCTCCTTCGCCGTGCGCCACCTGGAGGCGGCGGGCGGGGCCATGCTCACCGCCAGCCACAACCCGCCCCAGTACCTGGGGGTGAAGTTCAAGGACGCCACCGGGGGCCCCATCGGCCCCGAGGAGGCCAAGGCCCTGGAGGCCCGGGTGCCCGAGGAGGCCCCGGAGAGGGAAGGCACCTACGAGGAGCTGGACCTCAAGGGGGAGTATCTGGAGGCCCTGGCCCGGCGGGTGGACCTGGAGGCCCTGGCCCGCTTCCCCGGCCCCCTGTACCACGACAGCATGGGGGGCGCGGGGGCGGGGTACCTGCGGGACTTCCTCCTGCGCTTCGGCCTCCCCATCCCCTTCCGGCCCCTCAGGGAGGCCCTCCACCCCCTGTTCCACGGGGTGAACCCCGAGCCCATCCCCGCCAACCTGGGGCCCACCCTGGCGGTGCTTTCCGCCGAGGCCCCGCCCGCTTTGGCGGTGGTCACGGACGGGGACGGGGACCGGCTGGGGGTGGTGCTGGCGGGGGGCCGGTACTTCAACCCCCACCAGGTGCTCACGGTGCTGGCCCTCCACCGCTTCCGCCGGGGGCACAGGGAGCGGGTGGTGAAGAACTTCGCCACCACCTGGCTTTTGGACCGGCTGGGGGTGCGGCTGGGGTTCGGGGTGACCACCACCCCCATCGGGTTCAAGTGGATCAAGGAGGAGTTCCTCAAGGGAGGGTGCTCCTTGGGCGGGGAGGAGTCCGGGGGGGTGGGGGTGCCGGAACACCTACCCGAGCGGGACGGGCTTTTGGCGGCCCTCCTCCTCCTGGAGAGCGTGGGGGCCACGGGGAAGCCCCTGGAGGAGGGGTTCCGGGAGGCCGAAGGCCTGGCGGGCCTCACCCATGCCTACGACCGCTTGGACCTGCCCTTGCCCCCGGGGTTCGATCCCAGGCGCCTCCTGGAGCCCCGGCCCCTGGCGGGGATGGCCCCTGTGGGGCTGGAGACCCTGGACGGGAGCAAGTGGCTTTACCCCGAGGGCTGGGTGCTCTTCCGGCCCTCGGGCACGGAGCCCTTGCTCCGGGTCTACGCGGAGGCCACGAGCCCGGAGCTGGTGCGGGCCCTTCTCCGGGAGGCCAGGGCCCTGGTGGAGGGGGCATGAGGGCCTACGGGGTGATCCTGGGAAGGTGGGGCTTCCTACACTGACCGCATCCTTTTCAGAACTTCCTCCAAAGGAGCTGTCATGACCCCAATGCCGTAGTCGCCCACCCCCGCCACAAAGACAAGTTCCTCCCCGTGCAGGAAAAGTCCGTTGCCGTAAAGGGTTAGCGGGCGATCGCCGTAGCTTTCGTTCAAGCCCCGCGGGGCAAGCAAATAGGAGGTGTAGGCCAACAACTCCCCGCTCCCGGAAAGGCGGACGAAGCCGTGGCGGTAAGAGAAATCGGCGCGCAAAATCCCGTGGTAAGCCACCAGGTAGGTGCCGTCCTCGAGCCTCACCGCATTCGTGGACCAGCCCACCTTGAACTCGAAGGGCTCCGGCGGGAGAACGGGCTCGAGGGCAAAGGCCCTAAGCCTCTCCTTATCCAACCTTCCCCGCCAGCCGGTATCCGGCAAGCCCGGCAGGCTGGGCCGCAGGAGGAAGGCGTCTCCTTCCAGGAAGGTGGCGTTCTTGGTAGGCAGGAGAAGGCCCTCGCCTTCCCTGCCCAAGCGCACAATGCCCTTACGCCTCAGGCGGAGGTCCCTCCCAAGCTCCGCCAAGGCCAGGGCAGGGAAAAACACATCCTTGTGGTCCGTTAAGGCGGCTTCACCCAGCTTCCCCACCCCCGTGTAGAAGAGGGCAAAGCCTTCTCCCAAGGCGTGAGCCCGGGCATCTTCGCAACCCCTGGAGGCCTCCCAGACCTCTGTGGGGTACAGGACGATCTCCATCGGAAGGGGACGGGGCAAGCGGCCCTGGAGAAGGTCATCCACCGGCACCGCGGCATACCCAATGGCGGAAGCGTAGCTGTAGTACTCAAAGACCAGCCTCGGGAAAAGGTGGACCACGCCATCTCGCAAAACCGCCCCCGGATTAAAGGCCGCCATGGGCCGCCGCCTGAGGTAGTTGGTGACTTCGATATCTTCAGGGGAAAGGTAGAACCTTCTTTGGAAGATGTCCTCGGTATGGGGGCTGCGTTCAAGGGAATGCGCGGAAGCATAGGCCCTGGCCTTTTCCACCAGCTCCTGCACCAACTCGGAAACCGCCATGGATCAATCGTAACAAGCTTGGTCCATGGGGAACAGGGATAGGAAGAGCTTGACGCCCCAACCTGCCAGGGGTTAGGCTGAAGGCGCTTACGAAAACGTTTACGCTAATCATGAAGAGGGCAACTACCATTAGAGAAATCGCCAGGCTCGCAAACGTTTCTGTGGGAACGGTGAGCCGAGCCCTGAACGGCCGCCCCGGGGTCAGCCCTGGGACCCGCGCGCGGATCCTGGAAGTGGCCCAAGCCGTGGGCTTCGTACCCAACGCCGCCGCCCGGGAGCTGGCGGGCATGTCCTCAGCGGTGGGGCTTCTCTTCGCGCCCGGCGTACGCCGCTACACTCCCTACTTCGCCCTGCTCCTGGAAGCCTTGACCGAGGCGTTTTGGCAGGAAGGCTTAAAGGTCGCCGAAGTGCCCACAGACCCTAGGGGTCTACCCCTGGCTGAAGCCCGCGCGTATCTCCTCCTCGGGGCCCACGACCACGACCCGCGCATCGAAAGCCTCCGGGCCCAGGGGAAGCCCTTTGTCCTGATCGGCACCTACCCAGGGGTCTTCTGGGTGGCCCCGGATGATCCCGAAGGGGGCTACTTGGCCACCCGCCACCTGCTGGAGCTGGGGCACACGGAGATCGCCATCGTCACAGGGCACCTGCACCATCAAGCGGGCAGGGAGCGCCTGGAAGGGTACAAGCGGGCCCTGCACGAGGCAGGGCTTCCCTTCCGTCCAGAGCTGGTGCTGGACGGGAGGTTCGAGGCCCTTGCCGCTTACCGCGCAGTCCGCCGCACCTGGCAGGAGGGGCTTCGCTATAGCGCCCTCTTCGCCGCTTCCGACGAGATGGCTCTGGGCGCATGGGCGGCCCTCGAGGACCTGGGCCTGCGGGTGCCCGAGGAGGTGAGCCTAGTGGGCTACGATGACCTACCCGACTTGGAAAGGAGCCTAACCACAGTACACCAAGACATCCCCACCGTGGCCAAGGAAGCAGCTCGCCTCCTGAAAGAGGCCATGGCCGGGCGCCCGCCTATGGGGGTACGGGTCCCCGTGTACCTCGTGCCGCGAGGAACCTCCGCCCGAAGGGGGGTGGGATAGCGAACGAAACCCAGACCGGTGTTCGGCTTAGGGGTTTTAAGGCCATGATGCAAGTTGGGAGGTGTCATGCTTAGGGTTTGGTTGATCCTTCTGGCCCTTGCAGGCCTGGCTTCGGCCCAGGTGCAGGTGCGCATCTCGGGCTGGGGCGGCACGGACATCGCCATCGTTAACGGGTTGCTTAAGGAAGTGGTCCAGCCAAAGCTGGACCGCAAGGGTATCCGGGTGGTCTATCAGCCCATCGAGGGGGATTACACCCAATGGCTCTTCAACGCCCTCTCGGCGGGTACGGCCCCCGACCTGTTCTACGTGGACATTTTCTGGTCGGAGAGCCTCTTCGCCTCGGGGCGGGTGGAGCCCTTGGACGGCTACTTCAGCAAGCAGGAGCTGGCCGAGTTTCTGCCGAACCTCATTCAGGCTTTCACCTATAAGGGCAAGGTCTACGGCATCCCCAAGGACTTCAACACCCTCGCACTCCAGTTCAACAAGGACCTCTTCGATGAAGCAGGGGTACGCTACCCCAACCAGCAGGACACCTGGGAAACCTTTGAGGCCAAGCTCCAGCAGGTGCAGAGCAAGCTGAAGGACGTGGCCGGCCTCTGCGTGGTGGCCGACTTCGCCCGCTTTGGAGCCTTCGCCTTTGCCACGGGGTGGAAGCCCTTTGACGCCAAAGGCCATACCGTGTTGGACGAAAACTTCCGCCGGGCCTTTGAGTGGTACACGGGGTTGCCGAGGCGGGGCGCGGCCAGGTTCGCCCAGGATCTCGGCGAGGGGTGGACCGGTGGGTGTTTCGGGGGGGAGAAGGCGGCCACGGCCATCGAAGGGGCTTGGATCGCGGGCTTCCTCCGGGACAAAGCCCCGAACATGCGCTACAGCACTACCTTCCTTCCCCTGGATCCGGTCACGAAGCGCCGGGGTAACTTCATCTATACCGTTTCCTGGAGCATGAATGCGGCCAGCAGGAACAAACCGGCCGCAGCGAAGGTACTCAAGGCCTTGACCTCCCCCGAAGCGCAACAGTGGGTGCTGGAGCGGGGCCTGGCCATTCCCAGCCGTAGGGCCTTGGCCAACAACCCCTACTTCCAGCGTCCGGGCAAGGAGCCCGAGCTTAACCGTGTGGTCTTCCAAGGCTCCGGCCCCCAGGGTGGGAACGTGTATCCCTTCAAGTTCCTGGCCTACGGGGGCGACTGGATGCGCCCCATCAACGATGCCCTCTTGGCGGTCATGACCGGGCAAAAGGGGGTGGATCAAGCGCTGAGAGACGCCCAGGCGGCCTTGGATCGGCTCACGGGTAGGAGGTAAAGAAGCAGGGGGGGTGGAAATCACCCCCCTTTTGTTTTGCCATGCGAATCAAAGCGCGCACCCTCGAGGCCCTCTACGCCTTGCTCCTCCTCCTTCCCTTTTTGTTCTCCCTGGGCGTTTTCTTCCTGTACGCCTTCTTGCGGGCTGTCTACTTCAGCTTCACCGATTACAACCTCTTCTCACCCCCGCGTTGGGTGGGTTTGGCCAATTACTGGGCGCTCTTCCAAGAGCCTTCCTTCCTGTTGGCCCTGAAGCACACCCTCCTCTACAGCTTGGTGGTCACTAGCCTGCAGACCTTCTTCGCCCTGATCCTGGCCATCGCCCTCAACCGACCCCTGAGGGGCATCACCTTCTTCCGCACGGTCTACTACCTGCCCTCGGTGATCTCCACCGCGGCCGCCAGCCTCCTCCTCCTCTGGCTCTTCCAGCGCACCGGGCTGGTGAACCAGGCCCTTTCCCTCCTGTTCTCCCACCTCCCCCACCTGGCTGGCTTTGCCCTTCTCTTTTTGGGCCTCCAAGGGGCCCTCGTCCTTTGGGAACGGCGGCGGGGACGGCGCACCCCCTTCCTTGACCCGGGGCTAGCCGCCGTCTCCCTGCTGGGCGCCTTCCTGGGCACCTCCGCCTTCCAGGCCTGGGGCCTCCTCCAGGCCCGCGAGGTGCGGGTGGATATCCCCTGGCTCCCCACGCGGGCTTCCTTCCTCGGTCTTCCCTACCCCTTGTGGGCCATCGTCTTGATGAACACCTACACCACCATTCCCACCTTCATGGTTCTCTTCCTGGCGGGGCTCAAGGGCATCCCCCGAACCCTCTACGAGGCCGCCGCACTGGATGGGGCAACCCCTTGGATCATGTTCAGCCGCATCACCGTGCCCCTCCTTAGGCCCGTCCTCTTCCTGGTCATCACCCTGGGCCTGATCGGCACCCTCCAGCTCTTCGACCAGGTGCTCTTCGTGGGGGGTTCCGGGGGTGCTCCCTTGGAGAGCACCATCACCTTGGCCTACTACGTGTATGGCAACGTTTTCCCCTCCGGAGCCACCCCGCGGGTGGGGCTGGCCTCGGCAGCCGCCTTGGTCCTGGCGGGCCTGACCCTGGTCATCGTTTTGCTCCAGCGCCGCTTCGGCGTGGGCGAGAGGGGGTGGTCCTAATGGGGGCTAAGGAGGCGGTCCGCCGCCGCTGGGCGGCCTTGGGCTGGGCCTACGGTCTGCTCCTGGCCTTTGGGGTGTTCTTTGTGGCCCCCTTTGTTATGGGCTTCCTGGCCAGCCTAAAAACCGACCCCCTGGAATGGCCCTTCCGCCTGGCCTTTTCCCAGGTGAGCCCCAAGAACTGGGCCGCGGCGTGGCGTCTGGGCCAAGCGGGAAGCGGCGATCCCTGGTTGGGCGGGATGCGCCCAGGACGCCAAGTGGCCCTGGAGGTGGTGTACTTCGTGCCCAGGGGCGTGGAACCCACCCTCCTTGCCGAGATTCCCCGGCGAAAGCCCGGAGCCGGCATGGGAGCGGTGTTCGAAACCCCTTACGCCAGCGACCACGTGACGCTGGAAGGACCCATCCCCCTGGAGCGCCGCCCGGCCCACCAGGAGGAGGGGGAGATCATCCGCTACCGGTTGGTGCTGCGGTACCAGGGCGAAGGCCCCTTTTTGGAACGGGTGCCCCTGGATTTGGAGGCACCTCGAGGCATGGTCCTGGTGGAGGCCACCCTAGACCCCACCCGCTTCGAGCGCCGCGGGCGGGTGGCGAGCTGGGATAACGTGACCCCGGGCCTCCTGGGGTATGTCTTCCACAACTACGTGCGGGCCTTCCGGGAAACGAGGAGCCTGGAGACCGGGGAGAGCTTATTCCTGCGCTGGACTCTGAACTCCTTCTTCCTGGCCTTCGTCAAGGTGGTCACTACCCTGGTCTTCGCCTCCATGGCCGGCTACGCCCTGGCCCGCCTCCGCTTCCCCGGTAGGCAAGCCCTTTTCCTCTTCATGCTCTTCAGCATGATGGTCCCCGGCCAGGTGACCTTCATCTCCAACTACCTGGTGCTTCGCGACGGCATCTTCGGCCTGTCCAAGCTCTTCGGGGTGGAAACCCTCCTCAACACCTACACCGGCCTCATCCTCTCGGGCCTGGTGGGCGCCAGCGCCGTCTTCATCATGAAGCAGTTCTTCGAGTCCATCCCCCGGGAAGTGGAGGAGGCCGCCCTCATCGACGGGGCCACCCCCTTGCAGACCCTCTTCCGCATCGTCCTCCCCATGTCCACCCCAGCCCTCGGCGCCTTGGCCATCCTCACCTTCCAGGGCACCTGGAACGAGTTCTTCTGGCCCTTCATCGTGCTCACCAGCCCCCGGGAGATCTACACCCTGCCCATCGGCCTCCTCTCCTTCCGCAACGCCTACGGCCAGGTGGGGGATTGGGGGCTCATCCTGGCGGGTGGGTTCTTCTCCATGATCCCCGTCCTCATCCTCTTCGCGGTCTTCCAGAGGTACTTCGTCGAGGGGGTCAACGTGGGAGCGGTAAAGGAGTAGCGCATGGTTCCCCTGAAGGAAGACGACACCTACCTGGTCCTGAACGAGCGGGGGTTCGCCGAGGAGCCCCCGGAGGGTTTCTACCGCCACGACACCCGCTTCCTGTCCCGCTACCGCCTGCTTCTGCCCGAAGGCCTAACGCTCCTCCACACCCACGTGCCCCGGCCCGACCAGCTGGTCCAGGATTGGGCCCGCTTTCGGGGGGCCGACGGGGAGGTCCTGCTCCGCAGGCATCTCCAGGTTTACCGGGGCAAGGTGGCGGAGCACCTCCGCTTCCAGAACCTTTCGCAGGAGGCCCTCTCCCTTCGGGTAGGCCTGGAGATCTCCGGGGATTTTTTGGACCTATTTGAGGCAAGGGGCTGGCACACGCCGCCGAGCAGGCCTCCCAGCCTGGAGCATCGCGCCGCCGACGGCATTGAGCAACGGGCGGTCCTGCGTCCCCTACCCCCTCCCCAAGGCTTCACCCTCCACCTGCCCCCTAAGGGGGAAGGGGAGCTGGCCTGGGAAGTGCTTTTGGAAAGCCCGTTGGCGTCCCCGGGCACCCTGCCCGACTACGAGACCTTTTTGAGGGCCTTCCCTCGAGGCGAAGGGCCTTGGCAAAGCATCCTGAGGCAAGCCCTCCTGGACCTCCGCGCCCTGCTCCTCACCACCCCAGAAGGGCCGGTGCCCGCGGCGGGCATCCCCTGGTTCGTGGCCCCCTTCGGCCGGGACAGCCTCCTCACCGCCTTCATGCTCCTCCCTTGGGGGAAAGAGGTGGCCCAGGGGGTCCTCCGCTACCTGGCCTGGCGCCAGGGGGTGGTGGTGGATCCCTTCCGGGAAGAGGAACCGGGCAAAATCCTGCACGAGGTGCGCATAGGGGAGCTTTCCCGCATGGGGCAGGTGCCCTTTGCCCGCTATTACGGCACGGTAGACGCCACTCCCCTATTCCTGATCCTCCTGGGGCGGTACCTGGACCTCACGGGGGAGTTGGCCCTGGTGCGGGAACTTCGGCCCAACTGGGAAGCGGCCCTCGCCTGGCTGGAAGCCGCCGACCAGGATGGGGACGGGCTTCTGGAGTTCACCCCCAGCGGCAGCGGGCTCGCCGTCCAGTCCTGGAAGGACTCCCACGACTCCATGAGCCACGCGGATGGGCGCTTGGCCGAGCCCCCCTTGGCGGTCAGCGAGGTCCAGGGGTACGCCTACGCGGCCCATCGGGCAGCAGCCGCCTTTTACCGGGCCCTGGGGGAGGAGGCCAAGGCGCAGGCCCAGGAAAAGCGTGCGCAGGAACTCTTTCGCCTCATCCAAGAGCGCTTCTGGCTGGAGGAGCTGGCCACCTATGCCTTGGCCTTGGACCGGAACAAGGAGCCCCTCCGGGTGAAGTCCTCTGACCCCGGCCACCTGCTGTGGAGCGGAGCCGTGCCCCCAGAGCGGGTACCGGCTTTGGTGGCCACCCTCTTTTCCGAGGAACTCTGGTCAGGCTGGGGCCTGCGCACCTTGGGAAGCCGAGAGCGGCGCTACAACCCCCTTTCCTACCACAACGGTTCCGTCTGGCCCCACGACACCGCCCTCTTCGCCGGGGGGCTTTTCCGGTACGGCCTCAGGGAGGAAGGGGAACGTGTGGCCCAGGCCCTCCTGGACCTGGCCCTTTCCCAGCCCGACCGGCGCCTTCCCGAGCTGGTGGGGGGATTTCCCCGGGAGGAGGGGTTGCCCCCCGTCCCCTACCCTGTGGCCTGCAGACCCCAGGCTTGGGATGCCGCCAGCGTGGTCTACCTCTACGCCCTGGTCCAGGGGGTGCGGGATTGGTAAAGCCACGGGAAACCCAGGATAGACTAGGGCAAAATGGCCTCCAAACGCCCCGCCCCCAAAGACCTAGTCCCCAAGGCCAAGCACTTCGACGAGGCCAACGTGGCCCGCTTGGGCCTGATCTCCATCCAGGAGCGCATCCCCGAGGGCTACTCCTCCTGGGAGGAGGAGTTTGAGTTCCTGGGCAAGCCGGTGAAGCTGGCCTGCTACGCCAGCGACAAGGTGGGGGGTGTGCCCCACGGGCTGGACAACGAGGTCTCCCTGGCCCTCATCGCCCTCTACTTCAACGCTGGAAGCCCGGAGGACGGCACCTTCACCGCCACCCCCTACCAGATCCTCAAGCTCATGGGCCTGGACACCTCGGGCTACTACTACCAGGCCCTCAAGGAAAGCCTCCTGCGCCTCACCACCGCCACCTACGTCCTCTCCGAGGCCTGGCGCTCGGACGGGCGCTGGCAGAGCGTCACCTTCCGCTACATCGAGAAGCTGGAGTACACCAGCAGCCAGGACGGGCGCCTGGACCGCTCCAGCGTCCTCCGCATCACCCTGGCCAAGGAGATCGTCCGCTCCCTGAAGCAAAACTACGTGAAGCCCATCGACATCGAGTTCATGGCCAGCCTCCGCCGCCCCCTAAGCCGCGCCCTCTACCGCCTCCTGGACGCCCAGCGCTTCTCCCCCGAGCACCCCGCGCCCCTGGCCCGCTTCGAGGTGAACCTCATGGAGTGGGCCGCCGCCTGCAAGATCGTCCACAAGCGCCCCGACAAGGTGCGGCGGACCCTCGAGCCCGCCCATGAGGAGCTCATCTCCCGCCGCTACCTCCAGTCGGTGGAGTACGTGGGCCGCGGGCAGAACCAGACCATCGTCTACGTCTTTGGCGAGGAGGCGGGCGGGGTGGCGGACATGGAGGCGGTGGACCTCCTCATGGCCGAGGGGCTTTCCTTCACCTCCGCCTACTCCCTGGCCCGGCGGTACTCCTTGGCCCGCATCAAGGACCGCCTCGAGCTTTACCGGAGCATCCTGGCCTCGGGGTACAAGCCCAAGAACCGCCTGGGCTTCCTGGTGGACGTGATCCGGGACGAGGAGGGCAAATACAGCCGCGCCCTCCCCTCTCCCCTACCCAAGCGGGAGCAGGCCCACCGGGAGGAGGAGGAGGCCCGCCGCATCGAGGAGGAGGCGGAGCGGGAGTGGCAGAGCATGCCCAAGGAGGCCCAGGTGCGCCGGGCGGTGCAGGTGGCCCAGCTGGTGCTGAGGAGCCGGATCAGCGTGGGGGAGCTGGAGGAGCTCACCCGGCTTTTGGAGGCGGGCGCCCTCGAGCCCAAGGCCTTGGTGGAGGAGCTCAAGCGGGCCGCCGGCGAAGGGCGTTTAGAGGAATGGCTCCAAGCTTTCCGCGAGGGCCTCGAGGGGTGAGGTATCGGAAGACTTGGGGCGTTCGTGGGGGGTCCCAGGGGGGACCCCCAAAAGTCTTCCCTTCCCACGGGCTTTTTCCGGGGGCAAGGCAGTATCGGAAGACTTGGGGAGTTCGCCCCCAAAACTATCGGAAGACTTGGGGAGTTTGCCGGCCAGGGTATCGGAAGACTTGGGGAGTTGGTATCGGAAGACTTGGGGAATTGGTATCGGAAGACTTGGGGAGTTTGGAGGGGAGGTATCGGAAGACTTGGGGAGTTGGTATCGGAAGACTTGGGGAGTTCTATCGGAAGACTTGGGGAGTTTTACCGGGGTGCTTGCGTCCCTGACGGGCTTTCCCCCGCCCCACCCCCGGCCCCTGTTGATGATCATCATTTTTTTCAGAGAGTTTTCTTATTCACTTAAAAGAAGAACCATCATCAAGGCGCATTTACTTGTGGTCAATCCAGCCTATGGTGGCTTCCGGGATGGCCTAGGGGTGCAGTTTGGAGATGCAGCAAAGAGCTTGCTGCGCCTCGGGCGGGACGGAGCGCAGCAGGGTCAGGCACGGCGCCTCGGGTAAACTTTTCCCCATGAGCCTCTCCTTCCTGGCCTTGGGGGGTGCCCTCGAGGTGGGGGCCAGCGCCCACCTCCTCACGGTGGACGGGGTGCGCTTTTTGGTGGACGTGGGCCTCCGCCCGAGCCTGCTGGGGGAAGCCGCCCTCCCCCGCCTGGACCTCCTCTCCGAGCCTCCCGATGCCGTTCTCCTCACCCACGCCCACCTGGACCACGTGGGGGCCTTGCCCCTCCTCAGGCGGCGCTTCCCCAAGGTGCCCCTCTTCGCCACCCGCCCCACCCTGCGCCTGGCCCTGGAGGTCCTCCTGGACTCGGCCCGCCTGGGCCGGGCCCTGGGGGCCGAGCTCTACACCGAGAGGGAGGCGGCTAGGGCTCTCCTGGAGGCGGTGGAGGTCCGCCCCTTTGAGCCCTTTGCGGTCAAGGGGGTGCGGGTTTTGCCCCTGCCGGCGGGCCACCTTCTGGGGGCGGTGGGCTACCTGCTGGAGGGCAAGGGGGGAAGGGCCCTGCACCTGGGGGACTTCTCCCTCACCGCCACCCCCACCACGGACCCCGCCCACTTCCCCCCTGAGCCCCAGGGGGTGGACCTCCTGGTTTCCGAGGGCACCTACGGGGACACCTTCCTGCCGAGCCGCAAGGAGCAGGTGCGGGAGTTCCTCTCCTTGGTGGGCCGGACCCTGCGGGAGGGGGGACGGGTCCTGATCCCCACCTTCGCCCTGGGACGGGCCCAGGACCTGCTCTTCCACCTCCTGGAGGGGATGCGGACGGGCCTGGTGCCCAAGGTGCCGGTGGTGCTGGACGGCCTGGTGCGCACCATCACCCGGGCCTACGAGGACGACCTGGCGGACTTCCTGCCCGAGGCCCTAAGGAACCTCAGGACCAACAGCCGCATGCCCCTTTTCCTGCGGGAAGGGGTGGTGGAGGTGAAGGATGCCCGCCACCGGGCGGAGCTCCTCCTCTCGGGGAGCCCCATGGTGGTCCTGGCCTCGGGGGGGATGCTGAGCGGGGGCCCAAGCCCCCTTTGGGCCAGCCACTTCCTCCGGGAGGAGGGAAGCGCCCTCCTTCTGGTGGGCTACCAGGACGAGGAAAGCCCGGGCCGCCGCCTCCTGGAGCTCAAGAGGGGGGATGAACTCCTCCTTCCCGTGGGGGAGGAGCGGGTTCTGGTGCGGGTGGATTCGCGGGTGGAGCGCTTCCACCTCTCCGCCCACGCGGACCGGGCGGGGATCCTCAACCTCCTCTCCCGCTACCCCGCCCGCCTCACCCTCCTGGTCCACGGGGAGCCCCAGGCCCTGCACACCCTGTCCCGGGCCCTCGAGGGCCGCCCAAGCCGCATCCCCCGGGTGGAGGAGGCGGTTTCCCTGGAGCCCGCCCCGGCGCCTGAGCCCGAGGAGAAGCCTCCTGCCAGGCCCGCGGCCAAGGAGAAGGCGCCCCGCAAGGTACCCACCCTGGCCACCCACGTGCGGGTGGAGGTGCGGGGGCACACCCTCCTGGTGCACTTTCCCCCAGGGCGCAACCCCGCCCGCCTCCTTCCCCCCGGCACCTACCGCCTGCGGGGGGAACGGGTGGGGGCGGTGGAGATCAAGCTCTCCCCTAGCCCCCAGGGCCCGCCCCCACCGGACCGCCAGGCCCTTTTGGAGGAGGCCCTGGCCTACGGGGAGGCCAGGAGGGGGAAGCGCCCCCTGAAGGCCCTGGCCGTGTGGCGGGAGGAGGGGCCGGAGGGGCTGGACAGGGCCCTGGCGGGGCTTCCCAAGGCCCACCGGGAGCTCCTCCTGGGCATGCGGGAGGCTCTGCTGGCCCTCTTGGAGTCGGGGGAAGGGGTGCTCCTCCTGCACTTTGGGCGGGAGAGGCCCCTGGTGTTGCCCTTGTAGGGGTCTCGAGGGGCCTGGTTTTTGCGATCCCCTTACGGGGCTAAACCTCGTGCAACATAGGCCGTTCTCTCGGCGAGGGCCTGCAAAGGGTAGGGTCGCAATCCCCTTACGGGGCTAAACCTCGTGCAACAGGTACCCCCTCTGCGCATCGTCCTGGAGCGGGCTCCCGAGGGGGGTATTTGTGAGAAGCATGAAGCTTGGAATATGCGAGGGGTGAATAACGGGGGTTTTTGAGGGTTCACGCCCTTAGGAAGCCACAGGAGAAGGGGGCGATGAAAAGGGGAAAACGCATATTCGCGTGCAGGACGGAGGAAGCTGGCTTTCAAGATGCCCGTCCGGGGTTCCGGACGAGGGCATTATACCACAACCCTGCTGTCTTAGACCAAGTACACTTTCTGCTCAAGCAATGCCTTTTTCATAGTTTCTTCGTTGTGGTAAAGCCTGAAGAATGCCTTAGAAGCAGGCATAGGCAAGTTTTGGTAGTTGCTACCGTCCACGCAAGTAAAAGGGCGTGTACCCCTCCCGGTCCAGGATGGCCGCCTCGAGGCCCTTCCCACCCCTTCCGCCCCACGGGCTTGCGCTAGGGCGTACTAGGCCGGTATCCTTCCGATATGAAACGGGAAAGGCTGGTGCCGCTGACGGAGTGGGCCCGGCGGGAGGGGATGTCGGAAAGCTTGGCCCGCAAGTGGATCCGGGAAGGCCGCCTCGAGGCCGTCCGCCTGGGGCATTATTGGTACGTCCCCGAGGTGGTGGAGGGGCCGGAGGGTCGGGGCCAGATCTTCACCCTCTTCACCCACGCAGGCGGTGCAGGCAAGACCTCCCTGGCCCGGGACCTGGGCTTTGAGATGGCCTCGAGGGGCTACCGGGTGCTCCTCATCGACGCCGACCCCCAGGCCAACCTCACCGCCTGGCTGGGGGTGGACCCTGGCCGCGTGGAGGACGAGGAAACCTTGCTCCAGGTGATCCGCCAGGACTTCCTGCCCCGCCCCCGGCAGGTGGGGCGGAACCTCCACCTGGTGCCTGCCTCGGTGAACCTGGCCCTGGGGGAGCTGGAGCTGGACCGCAAACCCCTAGGAGCCTTGGCCCTGCGCACCGCCTTGGAGCGCACCGACGGCTACGACCTCATCCTGGTGGACTCCCTGCCCTCCCTGGGCTCCTTGGCGGTGATGGCCGCCCTGGCGGGGGATGGGCTATTGGTGCCTGTGGAAACGGGAGCCAAGGGGGTGCAGGCCCTGCAGGCGGTGATCCAGGTGGCCCGGGAGTACCGGGAGGCCCTGCGCAAGGTGGCCCCGGACGCGGTGGCGGGCCGGTCCCACATCATCCGCGCCTTCATCCCCACCAAGTACGACGCCCGCACCCAGGGGGATAACCGGGTGCTCCAGGCCATCCAGGACCTCGAGGAGGTGGCCCCGGTGGCGCCCCGGGTGGCCTACCGCCCCGGCCCCCACCGGCGGGCCACGGAGGAGCAGGTGCCCATCCAGGCCACCGGGGACAAGGAGGCTGCGGAGGAGATCGCCCGCCTGGCCGACTTCCTGTTGGAGCGGGTCTTCCGCCTCGAGGAGGTGCCGGCATGAGCGCCATCCGCGCCTACCTGAAGGGCCTGGTGGAGGAGGCCAAGAAGCCCGCTTCCTCCACCCTTCTCCTGGCCGAGCTGGTGCCCCGGCCCCAGCCCCGGCGGCGCTTTGAGGAAGCCTCCCTGAAGGCCTTGGCGGAGTCCATCCGGGCCCACGGGGTGCTGGAGCCCCTTTTGGTCCGCCCCCTTGGGGACGGGCGGTATGAGATCGTGGCCGGGGAAAGGCGGTACCGGGCCGCCCAGATGGCGGGGCTTTCCGAGGTTCCCGTGGTGGTCCTCGAGGGGCTGGACGAGAAGGCCGCCCAGGCCATCGCCCTCATGGAGAACCTCCAGCGGGAGGACCTGAACCCCTACGAGGAGACGGTGGCCGTCCTGGACCTCCTGGCCCTGGAGCTGGGGAAGGGGAGGGGAGAGGTGGTGAGCCTGCTCCACCGGATGCGGAATGAGCGGGGGGGCAAGGCTACCCAAAACGTTTTGGGTAGCCCTGAGGCCCAGAGGGTGGAGGAGGTTTTCCGCCTCCTGGGGCGCATGACTTGGGAGAGCTTCGTGCAGGTCCGCCTCCCCCTCCTGAACCTCCCCCCGGACCTCCAGGAGGCTCTCCTCGAGGGCTCCATCCCCTACACCGCTGCCTTGGAGCTCAAGAAGGTGAAGGAGGAGGAAGAAAGGCGCAAGCTCCTGGAGGAGGCCAAGGCGGGGCTTTCCTTGCGGGAGCTTAAGGCCAAGGTGCGGGAGCTTCTCCGGAAGGAGGCCTCTCCCCCGCCCTGGCACAAGGAGGTGCTGGCAAGGCTTTCCCGGCTGGACCTCGAGGCCCTCCCTCCCGAGAAGCGGAAGGCGGTGGAAAGGCACCTCCAGGCCCTCGCCAAGGAGCTGGGCCTGACCCGCAAGGCGTAGGCCCGCGGGAAGGGGGGTTCCATGCCCGACTGCCTGACCCCTATGCCCGCCCGGTTCGGCGAGGTGCCCGGGGAGCTCCTTTTGGACTTTGGCGGCCTCTTTCGCGTCTACCGGGTGGGCTATAAGGCCACCCCCCCCTTGGAACCCGTGGCCGCCCACCTCGCTAAGGCAGGGGTGGCGGCTTTGGTCCTCTTCACCAAGGACCAGAAGGACTTCCAGCTCCTCTACCAAGACCAGGAGCGCCGCCTGGCCCAGGCGGACGCCCAGGGGGTGGAGAACCTGCTGGGGCGGCTTTGCGAGCTCCAGCGCCAGGGGAAAGACCCCCTCGAGGCCGCCCAGTGGGTGAAGGGCATCCTGCAGGCCCAGGCGGAACAGGAGGGCCTCTTTAAGAAGCGGCCCTACCGGAACCAGGGGCTTTTCAGCGAGCACTACCTCGAGGTCCGCCTCCGGGAAACCCCTGAGTGGAGCGAGGACCCCGAGCCCGTGCGCCAGGAACTCCTGGAGCTCTACCGCTTCAAGCGGGCAATCCTGGAAAACGCCAACGAGTCGCAAACGGAAGAGGAGTTCATCCAACCCGTCCTCAAGGCCTTGGGCTTCGCCTACTGGGTCCAGGACGCCCAAAAGGCCTCTGGGAGCCTTCAACGCCCCGATTACGTGCTCTACCCCGACGAGGACACCAAGGCGAAGGCCGTGGTGCAGAAGGAGGAGGCCAAGCGCCTCGCCCCCGCCTTGGCGCTGGCCGAGGCCAAATACTTTGGCCGGGACCTGGACGTCAAGAAGCGGGATGCCAGGGACCTGGCCCCGAACCCCGTGACCCCTTCCTTCCAGCTGAGCGGTTATCTGCAATCCACGGGACTGGAGTGGGGCATCCTGACCAACGGCCGGGAGTGGCGGCTCTACTGGGGGCGGGCCGTGGACCGGCAGAACCGCTACTTTGCCGTGGACCTGGTGCAGGCCCTCGAGGACCCCGAAGCCTTCCGCTTCTTCTGGCTCTTCTTCCGCCGCGAGGCCTTCCTGGAAGGCCCTCAGGGCTCCTTCCTCAGGAGGGTTCTGGAGGCCAGTGAGCAGTACGGCCTGCGGGTGGGGGAGAGGCTCAAGGAGGTGGTGTTTGAGGAGGTCTTCCCCCTTTTGGCTGAGGGGTTCCTCCGCTACCACACCGAAGTCCGGCAAGAGGCGGTGGACGAGACCGTTTTGAAGGAGACCTACCGGGCCACCATGGTTCTCCTCTACCGCCTGCTTTTCCTCCTCTACGCCGAGGACCGCAACCTGCTTCCCGTCCACGACGTCTTGGGCTACCGGGACCTGAGCCTGACCCAGCTCCGCCGGGAGGTGGCCGAGGGCATGGACAGGGGGCGGGTCTACATCGAAGATAGCCACGTTCTTTGGGAGCACCTTTCCGCCCTCTTCACCCTGATCGACAAGGGGGACCGTCGGCTGAAGGTTCCCCCCTACAACGGGGGGCTCTTCAGGCCGGGCCTGCATCCCTTCCTGGACACCCACAAGGTGGCCGATGCCTTCCTGGCCCCGGCGCTGGACCGGCTCTCCCGCCAACCCGATGAGGGGGAAAGGCTTCGCTTCGTGGACTACAAGTACCTCACCGTGCGGGAGCTAGGGGCGGTGTATGAGGGGCTTTTGGAGTACCGCTTGGCCGTGGCCCAGGAGGACCTGGCGGTGGTGAAGGAGGGGGGCCTCGAGGTCTACAAGCCCAAGGCCCAACTCTCCCCGAAGGAAAAGCCCCTCCATGAGGTGCCCAAGGGCAAGCCCTACCTGGTCTACGACCAACACCAGCGCAAGGTCTCGGGAAGCTACTACACCCCCGACTATGTGGTGGAGTACATCGTCCGCCGCACCCTGGAGCCTGTGGTGGAGGGGCGGAAGGAGGCCTTGCGTAAGGTCTTGGAGGAGTACCAGCACCACGCCCGTCGGCAGGAGAAGCACCCCACCCACGAGGGCGCGAAGCGGCTGGCCGAGCTTCGGCACCGTGCCCTGGAAGCCCTTCTGGATGTGAAGGTGGTGGACCCAGCCATGGGGTCGGGCCACTTTCTGGTGGGGGCGGTCAACTTCTTGGCCGAGCGCTTCGCGGGCCTCATCGCTGAGCTACGGGCCGAGCCGGTTTTGGATGCCCTGGCGGAGCTTCGCCAGGAAATCCGGCAGCAGATAGGGGAGTACGGCCTCGAGGTTAAGGACGAGCAGCTTTCCGACAGCAACCTGCTCAAGCGCATGGTGATGAAGCGGTGCGTCTTCGGCGTGGACCTCAACGACATGGCCGTGGAGCTGGCCAAGCTCTCCCTGTGGTTGGACGCCTTCACGGTGGGCGCCCCCCTTTCCTTCCTGGACCACCACCTGCGCACAGGCAACAGCGTGCTGGGTGTGTCCAGGGACGAGTTCATGGCCTGGGTGGAGCGGGAGAGCCCCGTGTGGCTGACGGAGATTGAGGCCGAGGTGGAGGCGGCCACCCGCAAGGCCCAAGCGCTTTTGGACGTGCGGGACCTCACTCCCGCCGAGGTGGCCCTCTCCCAGGAGCTTTACGCCCAGGCCGAGGCCGCCCTCCTTCCCCTCCGCCGGGCCCTGGACGTCTATGCCGCCAGCTTCTTCGCCCCCAAGCCCAAGAGGGGCCAGCCCCTGCCCCCCCTGTGGGAGGCCCGGGTGTACCTGCCCTCCTTCAAGCTGGCCGATCTGGCCACCCCGCCCGCAAAGCACCACGTGCCGGAAGCCCTGGCCCTTGCCCGGGAGCGGTGCTTCTTCCACTGGGAGTTTGAGTTTCCCGAGGTCTTCTTCAGCCCCGAGCGCAGGCACAACCCCGGCTTTGACGCCGTGATCGGCAACCCGCCCTACGTGCGCCAGGAGCAGATTGCCCCCAACAAGCCCTTTTTGGAGAAGGCCTTTGAGAGCGTCTACAGCGGGAGCGCTGACCTGTACGTGTACTTCTTTGCCAGGGGGCTTTCCGTGCTCAGGGAAGGGGGGCGGCTGGGGTTCATTTCATCCCGCCAGTTCACCCGGGCGGCGTATGGGGAAGGTTTGCGGAGGTTGCTTGCTGCGCAGCGCATCCGCGAGGTGATTGATTTCGGTGAGAACCCGGTGTTTGAAGGAGCGGCCACATTTCCGGCCATCTTCATCGTAGAGAAGCCTCATAGGGAAAGTGCGGGGAGCTTTAGCCCGGTGCGGTTCAAGCCGGTGTCCAAGGAGGAGTTTGCGAGCCTTTTGCATGCTCCTTCGGAAGCCCGAAAGGAAGCTCTTGAGGAGCTGGTGAAGCGGGGGCAGGATTTGGACGAGGAGGCTTTTCGGCCTGAGGGCTGGACCTTGGGGGACGCTAACATCAACGCCATCCTGCAAAAGATGGAAGCGGTGGGAGTGCCCCTGAGGGAGTACGCGGGCGAGTTTTACAGGGGGATACTGACCGGCTTTAATGAAGCTTTTTTCATAGATGAGGCTACCCGCATCCGCCTCATCCAGGAGGACCCCAAAAGCGCCGAGCTCATCAAGCCCCTTCTGGTGGGGGATGACGTGCGGCACTACTACGCTCTTTGGGAAAGGCGGTACTTGCTTTTTATGCCTTGGAACTTGAACATTGAAAGGTACCCACGGGTCAAGCAACATCTCTCATCGTTTTACGACATGCTGGCAGAGAGACCCGAAGTCAAGCAGGGGCGCTTTCCATGGTATGCCCTAAGCAGGTACGGCGCTGAATATCACCATCTCCTCGAGGGTCCGAAGATTGTCTACCCAGTCATCGCCAGGGAACCCAGATTTTACCTGGATGCCAAAGGTTTTTACATCAACGATAAGCTGTTTTTCATACCCAAAGAGGACTACTATCTTCTCGCAGTCTTGAACTCAAGGGTCGCCTTTGGGGCTATGAAGCTCAAGCTTTCATCCTTGGGCGACCCTAACGAGGGGGGTCGGCTTGAGCTTCGCGCCGTCCACCTCCAGCACCTCCCCATCCCCCGCATAGAGCGGACCACGGAAGAGGAAGCGCTAAGCCAGGCCCTGGACGAGGCTCGGAAGCACTACGGGCAAGAGGAGTACGAAGCCCTTGAGGCCTGGGCTCGCGCCCAGCTCCAGGCGGGCGGGAGGGATGTGGTGGCGGCTTTCCTGGCCTACCTGGCCCAAGAGATGCAGCGCACCCAGGGGGAACGGCTGGCCCTCGAGGGGGAGTGGCGGGAGTGGGTGAAGCACACTTTCCCGCAGGCGGACCGGCTCGGTCAAGAGTGGCTTGCCGAGGAGTGGCCGCGGCACGGGTTGGAAGGGGGCGTGGAGGCCATCGTGGAGCGCTTCCGGGCCAAGAGGGTCCCCACCACGCCCAAAACCCTGGCCCAGCTCAAGGAGGAAAGCCAGAGGGCCCTCGAGGAGCTCCGGCCCCTTTACCGCCGCCTTGAGACCACCGATAGGCTCGTGGACCGGCTGGTGGCGTGGCTGTACGGCCTTACGGACGAGGAGGCGGAGCGGCTGTGGATGGCTCCATCCGGATAGGCCCCTGTTGGGGGCAGGTCCTGCTGGACCTCGAGGGGTTCCAGGTGGTGAGGGTGAACGAGCCTTGCGGGGACCCGCAAGCGTTATGCCAAGCCCTCGCCAACGCCGCCTTTGTTGGCGTGGTGGTGATTGGGGGAGAAGCGCTCTTCATAGATACCCCTGGGGGAGAGGCTGCCCTGAGGACCAGTTGGAGCGAGCGGTGGCTTCAGGGGATGATCCGGATGGCCTCAGAGGCTTCCGACCCTTTTAGTGCGGCGGAAGTGGTCCGCAGGGTGTTTTTGCGGCGCATTTTCTCTGAGGCGCTGCAGGCGGGGTTGGATATGGAGCATTGCTTGGAGGTTCTTAAGGAACAGGCTAGAGTATCTGAAGCTCGTTCCTTGCTCAGGGGTGATTTTGGTAAAGCCGCGGCGTGGCACACCTGGGTCGGGGAGATTGAGGACTTGGAAAAAAGACTTGTAAACTTGCAGAAGGCCCTAGGGCAATTCGCTGTTCGTCTCGGCAATCGGTACCTGAAAGGGGGAGACCCGTAAGGCTTGGTTATCGGAGGGGAGAGAGAGATGTGGGCCCCGCTGCACCTACCGGACTTTATTGACAACGAACGGCTAAAGCTGGCTGAAGCTTTAGCTCAGCTACTCCGCCACCAGCGGCAGGCGGACTTTGCCAGCGGCTATTTCAACCTGGGCGGCTTTGCCCTGGTCCAGGAGGCCCTGTGGCTGGTCCCTCGGTTTCGCCTCCTCCTTTCCAAGGAGCAGGGAGCTGGGGGTGGCGAGCTTTACCCTGCGGGTTTCCGGCGGGAGCTGGAAAGGGCCCAGCTCAACGTCCAAAACCGCGAGCTGGCCCGGGAGCTGGTGCGGTTTCTCCAGCGCCCCGAAGTGGAGGTGCGGCTTTACACCAAAGGCTTCTTCCACGGGAAGGCTTACATCTTTAACGACGTGGCGATCATCGGCTCCTCCAACTTTACCCAAGCAGGGCTCACCTCCAACACCGAGCTCAACTCCGTACACAAACAGGGCTACGCCGTTCAGGCCGCACGCGAGTGGTTTGAACGCTTTTGGACCCAATCGGAGGACTTCAAACACGGGCTTATCCAGCTCTTGGAGGAATCCAAGCTCATCAGCAGTGTCTATAGCCCCTATCTGATCTTCATCAAGAGCCTCTACGAGTACTTCAAGGATGAGCTCACGGTGGACTTGGATAAGGGGCGGGATGTGGGCAAGTCCTTGGTGGACTTGGCCGATTTTCAGGAGAAAGCTTTTGAGCGGGCCCTGCGCATCCTGCAGAAATACGATGGGGTCTTCATCGCCGACTCGGTGGGTCTAGGTAAAACCTGGATTGGCAAAAGGCTCCTGGAGCACTTTGGCTACTTCCAGCGCAAGCGGTGCTTGGTGATCGCTCCAGCCCAACTCAGGGAGATGTGGGAAAAGGAGCTCGCATCCATCCAGGTGGCTGCACACGTGGAGAGCATGGAGAGGTTGGGGCGGAAGGACTTTGATCCCTCCCAGTACTTCGACGTGGATGTGGTGCTTGTGGACGAGTCCCACAACTTCCGCAACTCCAACCAGCGGTACGATGCCCTTTCCCAAATCATGGCCGCCGGCAGGCGGAAAAAGGCCATACTGCTCACGGCAACCCCCATCAATAACTCGGTATTTGACCTCTACAACCAGGTCATGCTCTTTGCCCAAGACGACCGCTACTTTGCCCGGGCGGGCATACCCCACCTGCGTTCCTACTTCGTCCGCGCCTCCTTGGACGGGGACGTCCTCAACCTTCTGGAAGAGGTCATGATCCGCCGCACCCGCCAGTTCATCAAGCGAGAGTTCCCCGAGGCGGTGATCAATGGGGAGCGCATCCGTTTCCCCGAGCGGAGGTTGCACACCGTGCGCTATAGCCTCGAGGCCCTCGCACCTGGCCTCTACGAGCAAATAGCCCTCTTGTTTGAGAAGCTGGAGCTGGCCGCCTACAACCCTGAGCGCTTCTTGAAAAGCCCCACGCCGGAGGAAGAGGAGAAGGTCCTGCGCAATGAGGCTTTGATTAGTCTTATGAAGACCATTCTCCTGAAACGCTTTGAGTCCAGCGCAGAGGCGTTCCGGCGCTCCTTGGACCGCTACATTGGCTTCCACGAGCGCTTCATAGAGGAGCTGATGCGGGGCCGCCTCCTTTCCGCAGGGGATTACCGCCGCCTCCTGGACCTCGAGGGTGAAGACAGCGATGAGGAAGTGCAGGCCTTCTTGCAGAAACTGCCCTCTGTGGCCGCTTCTTCCTACAAGGCCTTGGAGCTGGCACAGGCTGCCGCCGAGGATTTAGAGGCTCTCCGTAAGATGCGAGGCTTGGTGGAGCCCATCAAGACCGAGAGCGACCCCAAGATCGCAGAGCTGGTGGCCCTCATCCGCCAGCATGCTGGCAGGAAGATCCTGGTGTTTTCTTACTTCCAGGACACCATTCGCTACATAGAGAAAGCGTTTCGCGGAGCGTACGCACACGATCTTGCCCGTTGGCGCTGGGAGGTGGTGGACGGAAGCGTGGACCCCAAGCGGAGGGCTGAGATCATTCAGCGTTTTGCACCGAAGGCCCAGCGGGCCAAAGTGCCTCCCGAGAAGGAACTGGACCTCCTGCTGGCCACGGATGTCTTCTCTGAGGGACAGAACCTGCAGGACGCGGACACCCTCATCAACTTTGACCTGCACTGGAACCCCGTGCGCATGGTGCAGCGAGCGGGGCGCATCGATCGGCTGGGCTCCCCCTTTGAGGTGATCCACATCTACAACTTTTTCCCCGAGGAGGGCCTCGAGGCCATGCTGGGCCTTTTGGAGCGGCTTTGGGACAAGATCCTCCAGATAGATAAGAACGTAGGACTGGATGCGAGCGTCCTTGGGGAGGCCGTCAACCCCAAGACCTTCAACGCCCTGCGCCGCATCGAGAGGGAGGATGCCGGGGTAGCCGATGAGCTGGAAGCCGAGGCGGAGATCTCCAGCGAGTTCATGCGCTTGGTCCTCTCTTCCTTCTTGCAGAAAATCGGGGCCGAACGCATCGAGGCCATCCCCTATGGCGCTCACAGCGGCCTGGCGGGAAGGGAGAGGAAAGGGGTTTTCTTCCACTTCAAGGTGGGGGATGAACACATTTGGCGCTTCTACGATGTGGAGACGGGCAGCTTTTTGGACTCCAAGCACCGCATCTTTCAACTCATCCAATGCGATGAGACCACTCCCCGGGTGGATGCTGACTACGAAGTGGATGCCCTTTTGGAGATGGCCAAGAAAGAGCTCCTAGAGGAGCTAAACGCGCAGCATGCAGAGACCCTAAGGGAGCTCCCCAAGGTGCAGCGCGAACTCAAGGCACTCCTTTGGGGGTTGGACCACCATCCCCAGGTGGACCGAAACGATCTCCTCGAGGTCATGGGGGCGTTGAAGGAACCCCTTCCCCGCGTTCTCCTCAAGGAGCTTAGAGACATACAGGACAAGTACAGAGGCCGGGATGTGGAGCTGGTGGAGGCGCTCAAGGAGTTTGCAAGGCGCTACCGGTTGGACCAGAAGGACAACGAGCCCCGCCAAGCGAAGACGTTTACGGAGGAAGACCTTGAGCTGGTGGTCTACTTGACGCTGGCGTAGCCTGGGACGGCTACCTGAGTCAAGTGGCGATTCTAAGGGGTTTCAGGGCCCTACCCACATCCACCTCTTTGTGATAAAACCCGGACCCGGAGGAGCCCCATGAGCCCACCCAAAGCTGTGGAAGCCAGACCCCAAGAGCTCACTACCCGCTTCGGAAGCCTTTTCCTCCGATAGGGTCCTCCTGAGGCGCTTTGAGGGAACGGCCCGAGAAAAGGTTCTGGTCCTTCCGGACCTGAGCCCGGTGCCCAATCCCTACCCCCGGGCCATGGAGGGCCTAGGACGGGTGGGGAAGGCGAGGCGGCCCGGGTACGAGCTGCTCACGGTCCTGGCTTAGGACCCCGAAGGCAGGCAGGCCCTGGGGTACGCTCGCCAGGTGGCCTGCCGGGAGAAGTGGTTTGTGAGCCTTCCTGAGGAGATGGAGTGGCCAGCGGGACTTCTTTTGCAGCTTGGGGGCAAGTTGGGTTTGGCCAGTGAGCAGGATGGTCCCTACCTGCTCCTGAAAGGGCCGATGCGGCTTTTCAAGCTCCTGCCAACCCGGGAGTTCCTGGTGGGAAGGAAAGGAAGGAAGGGAAGGAAGTTATGGGGTAAAGTCCCGGGTAAAGGGGATGTTCGTGAGCGGGCTGCGAAGGTGGCATTGCACCGCGAGCAGCTCCCCGTCCCTCATCCTCATCGAAGGCTTGCCGGATGTGGACGAGGAGGAGCTGGGCGTGGGCAAGGGCCTCTTCCGCCTCCTCCCGGGTGTAAGCCTCCTTGGGGATCAGCCCGGGGAGGGCGTCGGGGTAGCGGGTGGGGATGTAGAGCTTGTCCAGGGCTAGGGCCAGGGGGAGCAACGGTCTGAGCCTTTCGAAGAGCCCCCGCGGGGGGCAGGAGCAGAAAGAGGGGAAGGGCGGTGAGGGCGGTGGCGGCGAAGAGTATAGAACCACAGGCCCAGCTCCAGTCGGGAACTTTCTCGGTCAGATAGCGGTAATCGTCCTCCCAGCGCTCCCCGTCGCACCAGCGGGCCACGGCTTCGAGGACCCGGTGCTCGAGGGCGTGGTGGCGGAGAACCTGAGGGAAGGGCTGCAAGATGACAGCCCAGAAGGCGAAGACAAGGGCCGGAACGAGGGCGTACTCGGGGCGGGGCGGCCCCGCCCACCAGGGGGTGCTGAGGGCGAAGAGGATGGTGAGGAGCAGGAGGAGGTTGGGGTTCTCGGAAAAAGCAGAGGTGGGATGCACGCCGGTTTCCACCTGCCAGCCCTCCTTTCCCTTGCGCAAGACGATCCGGACGGCCTTCCCTTCCCTAAGGATCACCTCGCCGAAGAAGCCCCAAAAGCGGGCACCGCCCCTGAGCTCCACCGCCCGCTTGGGGCTCGTCTTCTCCAAGCCCTAGGTTTGCATGGAAGCGTCATAGCCTTGCAGTTCGTCTCCCCGGACCAGGTGTCAGTCAAGTTCTACGACAAAACTTTTCTCCTTCGCTCCTCCCTTCCGGTGGACCTTCCTAGTGAGGTGAAGTGGCCTGAGGCCCGGTAAACAAGGCTTTTGTGCATGCCGCCGCATCGGCCCCGGCTTGTCCTCTGCGGCAGGGCTGTGGACCTGGCCCAGGAGGGCTACGGTGTCCCTTGAGGGGCCTAAGGAGGCCAAGGGTGAAAAGTTTGGATTGGGTTCCCAAAGGTCCCATGTGTAGCTAAGTAGCCATGCATAGACTTTGCCCCACTTCCCTCTCCAGGCGCTCCCGCAGTTTCCTCAACGCC
>NZ_JAKEDT010000011.1 GCF_021462525.1 Thermus caliditerrae
CGCTGGGGTAGGATGGGCGTGTCCTCTGCACCCTTCAAGGATACAAGACTTTTACGACAGCCTCTAAGTGCCCCCAGAAAGGCCATGGGCCAGGCGTTTCGGCCTTTGCCGATGGGGTACCGTCGCAGGCCCTTAGTCCATCACGGGAGGGATCTGCCGCACCCAGAGGATGTAGGAGAGGTACCCCAGGTACCTTAGGGGCACCTCGGAAAGGGGACGGTCCACCTCAATGCTCATCATGGCCTCCCCACCCCGCTTCTTCCGGCTCACGGTGAGGTGGGCGATGTTCACCTCGTCGTCGGCCAGGATGCGGGCCACCCGCGCCACCACCCCCGGGGTGTCCACGTTGCGGATGACGAGGGTGGGAGCGGCGCCGGTGATGCGCACCTCAAAGCCGTCCAGGTCGAAGACCCGCACCAGCCCCCCGCCCAAAGAGCTTCCCGTGACCACCAAGCGCTCCTTCTCCCCTTCCAAGACCATGCGCACGGTGTTGGGATGGACGTCCCCCAGCTCCACTTCCCGGAAGACCACCTCCACCCCCTCGGCCTGGGCCAGCTCCAGGCTCACCTTCAGCCTTTCGTCGTCCGGCTTAAGACCTAGGACCCCTGCCGCCAGGGCCAGGTGGGTGCCGTGGCCCTTGCCGGTCTTGGCGAAGGAGCCGTGGAGGCCAAACTCCACCCGCCGGGGCTTTTCTCCCAGAAGGTGGCGGGCCAAAAGGGCCAGGCGGCAGGCGCCGGCGGTGTGGCTGGAGGAAGGCCCCACCATCACCGGGCCGATCATGTCCAGTAGACCCATGCCTGTAGAATAACCCCATGCGCGCGTTCCTGACCCGGGCCATCGGCTTCCTCTTGGCCCTGGGACTCCCGGTTTTAGGCCAAAGCCTGGTGGTCCCGAAGGAGGTCCAGGCGGGAAGGCCCGTGGTCCTGGAGGGGCGGGACCTGCCCGAAGGGCGCTTCCCCCTGGTGCTGGAAGGACCCGAGGGGCAGGAAACCCTGGAGGTGGAGGCCCAGAAGGGAAGGTTCCAGCTGGAGCTACACCCCAAGGCCCCTGGGGAGTACCGCATCCGCCTTTCCCTGCCCTCCGGAGCCCTGGAAGCCCGCCTCACCGCCCTGGCTCCCACCACCGCCGAGCTGACCCAGGAAGGCCTTAAGCTCCCCTGGGGCCTCCTGCCCCTGCCCCCAGGGGACTGGCTGGGACCCTTGGTCCAGGGGGATAAGGTGTACGTGGCCCAGGGGCTTTTGGTGGTGGAGACCCGCCTGAAGGGGGAAGCCGTCTCCTTCCACTTCGCCCCGGCCCGCCTCCTGGCCCTCCGTCCAGGCCCTGAGGCCCTCCTCCAAGGGGACTGGGTCCTGCCCATCCCCTTCCCCCCCTTGCCCTTTGAAGGCCACGGGGAGGACCTAAAGGCCCTAGGCACCCTCCTCCAGGCCCTTAACCCTCCTAAGCCCTGGCCTTATTTCGCCTACTGGACCCAAGACCCCGCCAGCCTCACCCCGGAGGACCTGGAGGCCTACGGCCAGGACCTGCTGGCCCGGGGCCATAGGCCGGAACTCTTCTTCGGCCAACCGGAGGTGGCCCGCATGGCGGAGGTCTCCCGCTCCCTGCGGCAAAAGGATCCCGAAAAGGCCCTCCTCCTGGCCCAGGCCCTTCTCCGCTACACCCCCCTTTTCCCAGGTTCCTTGGCCTTTTTTAAGGAAACGGCCCAGTACCTGGAGGCCCAGGGGCACCCGGCCCAGGCCTTGCGCTTCCAGGAAGCGGAGAAACTCCTTAGGACCTGGCTTCCCCCAAGGCTTTCCCTGCTTTCCCCCGCCCTTGGGACCTTGGGCCTGGCGTATTTGGCCCTTATGCTCTACCTCTTCCTCTTTTACCTGCCCGCCCAGCTAAAGGACCTGAAGCCCATCGGTGGCTACCTGGGTGGGTTCTGGCGGCACCCCCTCCTGCGCCTTCGGCACCTCCACCTGGCCTACGCCAGCCTGGGGGAACGGGTGCTGGCCCTGGCCCTCTTCCTGGCCCTCGGACTGGGCCTCCTCCTTCAGGGACTGGACGCCCAGGTGCGCAAAGGACTTTTCGCCTCCCCCTTGGACCAAGGCACCCTCCGCACCCAAAAAGCCCAGGACTGGCTCCGCACCCTGCCCTCTACCCCCGAGGTCAAGGCGCTTCTGGGCTACGCCCTCCTTTCGGAAGCCCCCAAGGAGGCCCGGGACCTCCTGCGGGAGGCCTCCTTACCCTTTGCCCTGGCCCTTAGGGGAGACGAAACCGCCTTGGCCCAAGCCTACCGTAAGGCTCCCCTCGAGGGCCCCATCCGCACCGCCTTAGGGCTGGGCCAGGACCCCTGGGGGGCCAGGGAGCCAGGCCCCTCCGTGCGCACCCTTTATCAGGCCCTCCTCCAGGTGGAGCTAAAGCGCCTCCTGGAGGATCCCTTCCGGGGGTTCCTGCACCTCAGCACCCCCCTTCCCGAAGGGGTGAAGCCTTGGGCCTTCGTGGGCTTCTGGCTCCTCCTTCTTTACCACCTCCTCACCTTCCTCCTACCCCGGCGCAGGACCCCGGTCCCCCCCTCCTGGGCCCTGGGGGTGCGCCTCCTGGTACCGGGAAGCCTGGGGTTCTCCGCGGGGCTGGGCCTCGTGCTTCTCCTCCTTTTCGCCTACGGGCTCCTGGCCCTCCTGGAGAGGAAGGGACCGACCCTCCTGATCCTGGCCTATGGGCTCCACCTCCTGGGGTTGGCCCTTAGCCTGAGGAGGTCCGCATGATCCTTCCTCCCATCCCCACTCCCTTTGACCGGGAAGGCCGCCTGGACGCGGAAGCCTTTCGGGAACTGGCGGAAGCCCTAGAACCCTTGGTGGACGGGCTTCTCATCTACGGCTCCAACGGGGAGGGCGTCCACCTGACCCCGGAGGAGCGGGCCCAGGGCCTGCGGGCCCTGAGCCCCAAGAAGCCCTTCCTGGTAGGCCTCATGGAGGAAACCCTGCCCCAGGCGGAGCGGGCCCTCCTGGAAGCTAAGGAAGCGGGGGCCATGGCCCTCCTGGCCACCCCGCCCCGCTACTACCACGGAAGCCTCGGGGAAGGGCTTCTCACCTACTACCAAGCCCTAGCGGACAGGATGCCCGTCTTCCTCTACCACGTGCCCCAGAACACCAAGGTAGACCTCCCCCTCCCTGCGGTGGAGGCCCTGGCGGCCCACCCGCAGGTCCTGGGCATCAAGGACTCCAGCGGGGACCTAACCCGCCTGGCCTTTTACCAGGCCCATCTGAAGGATTTCCGGGTCTTCACCGGCCACGCCCCCACCTTCCTGGGGGCCTTGGCCCTGGGCGTGGAAGGGGGCATCCTGGCCGCGGCCAACCTGGCCCCCCGGGCCTACCGCGCCCTCTTGGAAGCCTTCCGCGGAGGACGCCTGGAGGAAGCCCAAGCCCTCCAGCGGCGCCTTTTCCCCTTGGGGGACCTCCTCGCCAAGGGGGGGGTGCCCCTCCTCAAGCAGGCCCTCCGCCACCTGGGCCTGCCCGCGGGCTACCCCCGGCCGCCCTATCCTGAGGAAAGCCCCTTCTGGCCGGCCTTTTTGCCGGAGCTGGAAAGCCTGAAGGAAGAGGGGTGGATCCTATGAAGGCCTTCTTCAGAACCGGTTTTCTCCTGGTCCTTTTGGCCCTGGGGGCCTGCGCCCCCCAGACCCTCACTCCCGAGGCCCGCTTCCTGGGGGCGGAGCTACGGGGCCTGGAGCTCTCCCCGAGCCCAGCCCTCCTTCTGGGCCTCAGGGTGGCCTTCCACAACCCCAACCCCTTCCCCCTGCCCCTTTCCGCCTTGGGCGCCCGGCTCAAGGTGGGCGAGGTCGCGGTGCCCCTGGACCTCACCCTGCCCCCAGGAGCGAAGGAGGAGGTGCTTCTGGTGCGGCTTATCCCGCAAAACGCCCTGAACACCGCCCAAGCCCTTCTCTCCCCGCAGGGGGTGGAGGTGGCCCTGGAAGGCCGCACCCTGGGGCGGGAGCTGACCTTCTTCCGCACCCGGGTGGCCCTACCCTTAGAGCCCCCAAGGGTGCGCCGGGCAGGGGTGAACTTCTTCCTGGAAAACCCCAACCCCCTGCCCCTCCGGGTGGAAGGGCGGCTTGTCCTCCTGGGCCAGAGCTTCCGGGTGGAGGCTGACCTGCCCGCCCGGGGGGAAGGAAGGCTTCAGGTGGTGGGCTTCCGGCCTGGGCTAGAGCGGGGTTCGGGAAGGCTGGAGCTCACCCTCGAGATCCCAGGCTTCTTCCGCCAGACCCTGGTCCTGGCCCTTTAGAGTTTGAAGCCGAGGGGAAGGAGCTCCCCCAAGGAGCGCACCTCGTACCCCTGGGGCCCGTGCATCACCACCTCCGCCTCGGGCCCGCCGAACTCCAAGAGCACCTGGCGGCACCCCCCACAGGGGGGAATGGGGCCTTTGGGGCTATAGATGTGCACCCGCTCCAGCTTCCTTTTCCCCGCCAGGACCATGGCCGCCACCGCGTTGCGCTCGGCGCACTGGGAAAGGGGAAAGGAGGCGTTCTCCACGTTGACTCCAAGGAAGCTTTCCCCCTCCGCCTCCACCAGGGCCACCACGGGAAAGCCGGAATAGGGAGCATAGGCCCGCCCCACGTGGGCCTTCAGGATTTCCCTAACCTTCTCCATGCTCCACGAGCCTTTCCACCCGCACCCGTTCGATGCGCCTTTGGTCGGCGCTTTCCACCACGAAGCGGAAGCCCTGCCACTCCACGCTCTCCCCCACGCTGGGGATACGCCCAAACTGCTCGTAGAGGAAGCCCGAGAGGGTGTCGTACTCCCCCTCGGGAAGCTCCACCCCTAAGGCCTCGGAGACCTCGTCCACGGGGGTCTGGGCCTGGATGGAGAGGGTGCCGTCGGGGAGGCGCCTGATGGCGGCGTCCTCCGGCTCGTCGGTTTCGTCGTAAATCTCCCCCACGATCTCCTCCATCACGTCCTCGAGGGTCACCAGGCCCGCCGTGCCCCCGAACTCGTCCACCACGATGGCCATGTGCACCTTCCGGCGCCTAAGCTCCCGCAGGAGGGTCCAGGCGTCCATGTTCTCGGGCACGAAGTAGGGGGGGTGGGCGATGGAGGCCACGGTGCGCGCCTTGAGGTCCTCCTCGCAGTAGTAGTCCAGGAGGTCTTTGGCGTAAGCCACCCCCACGATGTGGTCCACGCTCTCCCGGTAAACGGGCACCCGGCTGTAGCGGTGCTCGCGGAAGAGGTGGAGGAAGTCCTCCAAGGTGGCGTCGGCCTCGATGGCCACCATGTCCACCCGCGGGGTCATGATCTCCCGCACCGGGGTTTCCTCCAGCTCCAGGATGGAGTGGATCATCTCCTCCTCCTGGGCCTCGATGGTGCCGGACTCCTCCGCCCCCGCCAGGATGAGCTTGAGCTCCTGCTCGGACACCAGGGGCGTGCCCCGGGGCTCGAGGCCCAGCACCTTGAGCAGGGAAACGGAAACCAGGCTAAAGAAGCGCCCCACCGGGTAGAGGAGGACGGAGAGGAGGTAGATGGGCCAGGCGGCCACCCGGGCCAGGGGTACGGCGTGGTGCACGGCGATGGACTTGGGGGTGATCTCCCCGAAGAAAAGGATCAGGAAGGTCATGACCCCGGTGGCCACCCCCACCCCCGCGGAGCCGAAGGCCCGGGTGGCCAGGTCCGTGACCAAGGCGGTGGCGGCAATGTTCACCAGGTTGTTGCCCACCAGGATGGTGGTGAGGAAGCGGGTGATGTCCTGGGCCAAGAGGCGGAAGGGCCCCCCTTGGGCTTCCGAAAGCTCCCGCACCTTCCAGGGGTAGAGGGTGGTGAAGGCGGTCTCGCTGGCGGAAAAGAAGGCGGAAAGGACCAGGAAGAGGGCCAAAAGAAAAAGGTCCCCAGGACTAGGGGCTTGGGACTGGGCCAGGGCTACGGTGCCGAAGGGCAAGAAGAAGAGCCACCGACTGGGAGGTCTGTCCATATCACCTTTTCGCATTGTACACCATGGGCAAGTGTGGCCCGGCCCCACCTCCTTACTTCACCTTTCTGTATAGTTGAAGGGTATGAATGGTCCGCCCCTCACCCTGGTGGAAGAGCTTTCCCGGTTGGGCTACGCCCTCATGCGCCTCCTCTTTGCCCGGGCCAAGGAGGTCTTCGCTAAGGAAGGGGTATCCCCCCTGCAGGCGGAGGCGCTCCGCCTGGTGGCCGAGGGGGTGCGGCTGCCCTCGAGGCTGGCCGAGCACCTGGAGGTCCTGCCCTCCCAGGTCTCCCACCTCCTGGCCTCCTTGGAAGAAGCCGGGCTCCTGGAACGCCACCCCGACCCCGAGGACCGGCGGCGGGTCCAGCTCCAGCTCACCCCCAAGGGAAAGGCGGTGCAAGGACGGCTCCAGGCAGCCTGGCTGGAGGCCTACCGCCAGCACCTTAGCCGCCTGAACACCGCGGAGCTTCTGGCCTTCCGCGACCTGCTGAAAAAGCTCACGGAGGTGGAGCGTGGCTAGGCCCTGGGCCCTGCTTTTCCTCCTGGTCCCGGCCCTGGCCAGCGGCCACGCCCTAGTGCCCTTGCGGGAGCACCCCCTCCTCCGCCAGGCCCAAGCCCTTCTGGAGGCAGCGCGCAAGGGGCTGGAAGCCCAGGCCAGCCCCCTCGCCCTCAACCTCCAGGGCAACTACGCCCGGCTAGGCTACGAGTGCACCCCCGCCTCCCTCTGCCCAAGCCTCCCCGCCACGGGGGGGAGCCTCACCCTGTCCCTGGTCCTCACGCCCTTCCCCTTCGGGGAGACCGCAGACGGGCTAGCAAGGGCCCAGATCACCTACCGCCGGGCGGAACTGGGCTACCGCAAGGCCCTCACCGCCCTACAGGCCCAGGCGGTGGCCGCATACGGCCGTCACCGCCAGGCCCTTTTGGGGGTGGAGGCGGCGGCCAAGGGCGTGGAGCTGGCGGAGAAAGCCCTGGAGGCCGCCAGGAAGCGCCAGGCCAACGCCAAGGAGCTGCGCGAGGCGGAGCTTGCTCTCCTGGAGGCGCAAAACCGCCTCGAGGAGGCCCGCCGCGGCCTGGAGCTGGCCAAGCAGGCGGCGCTAGGGCTGGTGGACCTGGAAAAGCCCCTTCCCGAGATCCCCCCGCCCAAGGGGAGCACGCCCCTTGCCCTGGAGGAAGCCCGCCTAAGCATGGCGGAGGCCGAGATCGCCTACGAGAGTGCCCTCCGCGCCCTCCTGCCCCAGGCGCAGGCCAGCTACCTCCTCTACCCTAGCGGCAACGACACCCTGGCCCTTTCCATTTCCAGCCGCTCCCTGCAGCCCACCCTCTCCTACACCCGGCAGGACCCGGCCCGCCAGCCCACCCCGGTGCCGGGCGGGGGCAGCTACCGCACCCAGGAGGAGCTCCGGCTTTCCCTCTCCCTCACCCTCTCCCCTGGGCTCCTGGCGGCCCTGGAGGCGGCCAACCTCCAGAAGCAGGGGGCAGAAGAGGCCCTGCGGGCGGCCGAGATCCAGGCCCATCTTCAAGAGGCCAGCCTGCGCCACGCCCTTCAAGGGGCCGAGGCCGCCTTGGCCCTGGCCCAAAGGCGCCTGGCCACACAAGAGCAGGCCCTGGAGGAAACCCGAAAGCGCCTGGCCCTGGGGCTGGAAAGCCCCTTGGGCCTCCTCCAGGCTGAACTCTCGTGGATGCAGGCCCGCCTGGGCCTGGCGCAAGCGGAAAGCGAGTACCGAAACCGTCTGATGGAGCTTTACCAGTTCTACGGCGAGCTTTTACCGGAGGTAAATCCATGAAACGACCCCTTATGACCCTTCTCCTCCTGCTCCCCGCCCTGGCCCAGCCCCTCCCCGAGGCCCTGAAGCGGGCCCCCGAGGCGGCGGCGGTGGTCACGGCCCGGCTGGACCACGTCCTGAAGCAGAAGGACCTGGCCCGAACCCTCCAAGACCCTTTGCGCACTGCCCTCTCCGAGCTCCAAGCCCGGCAGGCCGCCCTCCTGGCCGAGGCCAAGCTCAAGCGGGCCCTGGCCCAGGCGGAAAGCGACATCGTCGCCGCCTACGCCCAGGCCCGGGAGGCCGAACTCCAGGTAGCCCTGGCCGCCAAAGCCCTGGAGGTGGCTGAGCTGGGCCTCAAGGCCACCGAGGTGCGGGTGAAGGGCGGGGGCGCCACCAGCCTGGACCTCATGGAGGCGCAGAACCGGGCGCTGGAGGCCCGGAAGAACCTAGAGGCCGCCCAGCGCGGCCAAGAAAGCGCCCTGGCCGCCTTGGCCAACCTGGTGGGGGCCTGGAATCCGGAAAGCGTCCATGAGCTTCCCCCCATCCCCGGCGAGGAGGTGGTGACAAGCCTCCTCCAGGAGCACGCTGACCTTCTCCAGCTCCGGCAGTCCTTAGAGCTCCTCCGCTTCCAGCGGGGCCTCCTGGACGAGAGCTTCGCCGCCAGGAAGGACCTCGAGGCCCTGGAGGACCAGGCCAAGACCCTGGAGGAAAACCTGCTGAGCCTGGAGCGCTCCCTAAGGGTAGCCCTGGAGGCCCGCCAGCGCCAGCTCGCCCCCCTCCTCCAGGGGGTGAAGACGGCGGAGGAAGCCTACCAGGCGGCCCAGGAGCGGTACCGGGCCGAGGAAAAGCGCTTCCAAGCCGGGCTCACAAGCCGCCTCTCCCTCCTGCAACAGGAGCTCGCCCTGAAGCAGGCGGAGCTCTCCTGGGAGCAGGCCAAGCACGCCTACCTGAAGGCCTACTACGGCCTTTTGGCCTCGAGGTGAACATGCGCCGACTCCTCCTTCTCCTACCCCTCCTCCTCTTCGCCTGCGCCCCCAAAAAGGCGGAAGCCCCCGCCCAGGAAGCCCAAGCCCCCCTGGCCCTCCAGGTGCGGGTGGTGGAGGCCAAGCGGGGCGTCCTGGAACGGGAAGTGCGGGCCTCCGCCAGCCTGCAGGCGGAACGGGACAGCCTGGTGGCCGCCGGGGCCGCAGGCCGGGTGCTCAAGACCCTCCCCGCAGGCACCCCGGTGCGGGCCGGGGAAGGGGTGGTCTACCTGGACCCCGCCCCCTTCCAGGAGGCCCTGGAGGCCGCAAGGCTCAACCTCCGCCAGGCGGAGGCCAACCTGGAGCGGGCGCGGAACCAGCTCCTGGGCAACCGGGCCGCCCTCCAGGCCCAGCTGGAGGCGGCCAAGGTGCAGCTGGAAGCCGCCAAGAGGCGCTACGAGGAAGGCCAGGCCCTCCTCCAGGCGGGCGCCCTGGCCCCCCTGGACCTCAAGGCCCTCGAGGCCCAGCTCCGCCAGGCGCAAAGCGCCTACGAGAACGCCCGGGAAGCCCTCTCCCGCCTGGAGCGGGCCGAGGACCTCAGGCTCTTGGAGCTCCAGGTGGAAGGGGCCAGGCTCCAGGTGCGTCAGGCGGAACGGAACCTCAAGGAGAGCGTGGTGCGGGCCCCCTTCGCTGGGGAGGTGGTGGAGGTCTTCGTAAAGGAAGGGGAGTTCCTGGGCACGGGTAGCCGCGCCTTCCGCCTGGCCACCACCGACCGCCTCCTGGCCAAGGTCTACCTGCCCCCGGAAAAGGCCAGCGCCCTGGGGCCGGAAACCCCCTTCACCCTGCGCCAAAACGGGCAGGAGGTGGCGGCCAGGCTCCTGCGCAAGTCCGAGCTTCCGGGCCAGAACCGCCTGGTGGAGGTGGTGCTAGAGCCCCAGGGGGCCCTTCTGCCCGGCCCCGCCGAGGCCCGCTACCGGGAGCGGGTGGCGGAAGGGGTTCGCTTGCCCGCCGGCGCGGTGCGCATTCAGGAGAGCGAAGCGGTGGTCTACCGGGTGGAGGACGGCCGGGCCCGGGAAGTCCGGGTGCGGCTGGTGGCCCAGGAAGGGACCCAGGCGGTGGTGGAGGGCTTGCCCGAAGGGGCCCGGGTCATCTACCCCGTCCCCGAAGGCCTTAAGGACGGCGACCCCGTGGAGGTGCTCCCGTGAGGGAAAACCCCTTGGTGGCCTTCTTCGTGGAGCGCTTTGTCTTCGCCACGGCCATCTTCGTGGGCCTGGTGCTGGTGGGCCTGCTGCTGGGCCTAGGGCTCGGGGTGGAGCTCCTGCCCCGCTTCAGCGTGCCGGTGGTGGCGGTCTCCACCAGCTACCCCGGGGCGGGCCCGGAGGAGGTGGCGGAGCAGGTCTCCAAGCCCCTGGAAGATGCCCTTTCCACCCTAAGCGGGGTGGACACCATCGGCAGCAGCTCCAGCGAGGGCTTCAGCCTGGTCTTCGTCCAGTTCCAGCAGGGGGTGGACGTGGACCGGGCGGCGGTGGAGGCCAGCCAGAAGGTGGCCGCCGCCCGGGGCCAGCTCCCCAAGGACGCCTCGGCCCCCGTGGTGCAGAAGTTCGACCCCTCGGCAAGCCCCATCCTCTACCTGGCCCTCGAGGCCCCGGGGGAGGACCTCTCCCAGGTGCTCCGCTACGCGGAGCGCACCCTGAAGCCCAAGCTCCAGCTGGTGCAGGGGGTGGCGGACATCCGCCTCACCGGGGCCCCCAAGCGCTCCATCCGGGTTTACCTGGACCCGGACCGCCTGCAAGCCCTGGGGGTGGCCCCAGGGCAGGTGGCGCAAGCCCTCTCCGCCTCGGCCCTCAACCTGCCCTTGGGAAGCCTCACCGAAGGGGAGAAGCGCCTGGTCTACACCCTGCGGAGCACCCCGGCCACGGCAGGAGAGGTAGCAGACCTCCTCCTGGACCCCTCCCGTGGCCTTAGGGTGCGGGACGTGGCCCGGGTGGAGGAACGGGCCGAGGAGCCCACCACCCTAAACCGCCTGAATGGCCGCCCCGCCGTGCTCCTGGCGGTGGTGAAAACCCCAGACTCCAACGCCGTGGCCGTGGCCGACGGGGTAAAGCGGGCCCTTTCCGAGATCCGCCTCCCCCAAGGCTACCGGGCGGAGGTGGCCCTGGACACCACCCGCTTCATCCGCGCCGCGGTGGAGGACACGGTGCGGGAGGCCTTTTTAGCGGCCCTGGCCGTTTCCCTCGTGGTCTTGGTCTTCCTGGGGAAGCTCAACTCCGTGTTCTCCGTGATCCTGGCCATCCCCATCACCCTCTCCGGGGCTATCCTCCTCTTCGGCGTTTTAGGCTTCACCTACAACCTCATCAGCCTTCTCGCCCTCACCGTGGCGGTGGGCATCGTGGTGGATGACTCCATCGTGGTGGCGGAGAACATCGACCGCTACCGCCGGATGGGCTTTGGCCCAAAAGAGGCCGTTCTCAAAGGGGCATCCGAGGTGAGCGTGGCGGTGGCCGCGGCCACCTTGAGCCTCCTTGCGGTTTTCCTCCCCATCAGCTTCCTCCCGGGGCTCATCGGGCAGATCTTCCAGCAGTTTGGCCTGGGCATGGCGGCGGCCATCGCGGTGAGCTGGCTGGAGGCCCTCCTCTTCCTCACCGTGCGCCTCGCCTACTTCCCCGACCCCGAGCCCCCAACGCTCAAGGAAGCCTTCCGTTCCCTAAACCTCCTCCCCCAGGACCTCCGCTTCGCCTACCGCAGGGGCTTCCGCACCCCTTTAGGGCTGTTGCTGGGGGGCATGACGGCCTTCCTGCTTTGGCGGCAGGGGCCGCTGTACCTGCTCCTCCTGCCCCTTTACCCAGCCCTCCTGGGGCTCCTGCGGTACCTGGGGCGTTTCCTCTTGGACCTGGCTGGGGCCGCCACCCGCCTCCTTCACGGCCTGGCGGAGGCGGGCCTGAGCCGCCTCACGGAGGCCTACGCCCGCAGCCTGGCCGGCGCCCTGAGGCGCCCCGGCCTGGTCCTCGGGATTGCGGGCCTCGCTTTCTTCTCCATCTTCCCCATCCTGCCCAAGATCCCCTTCAACTTCACCCCCCGCTCCGACACCGGGGTGCTCACCGCCACCCTGCTCCTGCCCAAGGACACGCCCCTGGCGGTGGCGGACCGGGCGGCGCGGACCCTCGAGGCCTATTTCCTCACCCACCCCGCCGTGCTCCGGGTGGTGACCACCGTGGGGGCCAGCGCGGTGGGCGGGGCCCAGGTGGGAGACCCCAGCCGGGTCCAGCTCCAGATCGTCCTCAAGCCCAAAGGGGAACGGCAGGACATTTTCACCCTCACCGAGGCCTTCAACCGGGAGGGAAAAGCCCTTCTGAAGGACTTTCCCGGGGCCGACCTCCGGGTGCTGGCCCAGACGGGCCCCGAAGCTGGGGACGCCGATCTGCAGTTCTTCGTCACCAGTCCCGACCGGGCGCTTTTGGAGAAGCGGGCACAGGCCATCACCGCCCTCATCGCCGAGAAGCCCTACGTGATGAACGTGAAGAGCACCCTCGAGGCCACCCAGCGGGAGCGGGTCTTCGTCCCCGACCCGGCCAGGCTCGCCGGGACCGGCCTCACCCCCGCGGACCTGGCCCAGGCCCTGAGGCTCTACCTCTCCGGTACCCAGGCGGCCACCGCCCGGCGCTCGGGAGAGGAGTTCCCCGTGGTGGTCCAGGCCGACCCCCTGCGCCTGGGAAACGAGGCCAACCTCCTTTCCCTCCCCGTCTACGCCCCAGCCCTGCAGGCCTTCCTGCCCCTAGGGAGCCTCGGGCGGTTCGTGGAGCGGCCCGGACCCACCCTGATCTCGAGGCGCAACCAAGCCTACGCCGCCGGGATCAACATCAACCTCAAGCCCGACGCCCCTGGGAGCTTCCAGATCCAACGGGAGCTGGAAACGGAGCTTAGGGAAAAAGGCCTCTTGGGCGACGGGGTGGAGCTCATCGCCACCGGCCTGGGCTCCTTCACCGGGGAGCTGGCCCGGCTGGCCCCCCTGGCCTTCCTCCTGGCCCTGGTCCTCAACTATCTGGTCATCGCCAGCCAGTTCAACGCCTGGCGCTACCCCTTCTACCTCCTCCTCCCCGTGCCCCTGGCCCTGGTGGGGGCCTTCTGGCTCACCTACCTACTGGGTACCGGCCTGGACGTGATCAGCGTCCTGGGCGTGGTGATGCTCATCGGGCTGGTGACCAAAAACGCCATCCTCCTTTTGGACTTCGCCGTGAAGCGCATGCGGGAAATGCCCCTGAAGAATGCCCTGGTGGAAGCGGCTAGGCTCCGCCTAAGGCCCATCCTCATGACCACCCTCACCGTGCTCATCATCAGCCTGCCCCTCCTTCTGGGCACGGGAGAAGGAGCGGAGTACCGCAAGCCCCTGGGCGTCATCATCCTGGGGGGGCTCCTCTCCTCCACCCTGCTTACCCTCTTCGTGGTGCCCGCAGCGTTTTATGCCTTTGAACGGCGGCGGGCCCAAGAACCCGTCCTGAGGTGAAGCGTGAGTGCCAAGAAGCTCCTCTTCCTCTTCCTGGCCGCGGCCCTGCTCCTGGGCGGGGCGGTGGTAGGGGTGGCCTTTTACTTCCTCCGACCCCTGAAGGCCGAGAGGGTAGCCCTGGAAGCCCTCGCCCGCCCTAGCCTCACCCTGCGGGAAGCCCCCTACGGCCTGGAGCTCGTCCCCAAGGCCCCCAAGGCCCTTTTGGCCTTCTACCCCGGGGCCCGGGTGGAGCCTTTGGCCTACGCCCCGGCCCTGGCCTCCGTGGCGGAGGCCGGGTACCTGGTGGTCCTCCTGAAGGTGCCCTCCGGCATCGCCCTCCTGGGAAAGGAGCGGGCTCTGGAGGCCCAGGCCGCCCACCCTAACCTCCCCCTGGTGGTGGGGGGGCACAGCCTAGGCGGGGTGGCGGCGGCGGAGGTGGCCGCCCGGGAAGGGCTTCCCCTGGTCCTTTTCGCCAGCTACCCCGAGGCCGACCTCTCCGGGCAGAGCCTCCCCACCCTGGCCCTCTACGGCACGGAAGACGGCCTCCTCCCCCCGGAGGAAGCCCGGGAAAAGGCCAAGCGCCTCCCCCGGGGAGCCCGGGTGGTCTTCCTAGAAGGACTGAACCACGCGGGCTTTGGGGCCTACGGCCCGCAGAAGGGGGACCGGCCTGCCACCCGGCCCAGGGAAGCCCTCTGGCAGGAAATCAGCCAGGAGGTCCTTCTCTTCCTGGAGGGCCTGGGGTGGGACACCCCGCCCCCGCCCCAGGCCCTACGCTAAGGATATGGAGCGCACCCACGAGCGGGTTCTACGGGCCATGCGGGAAAACCTGGGGGAGGGCCTTCCCAAGGCCATTCCCCTCCTGGCCGAGAAAGCCCCGGGCCTCCTTTTGGAGCACGGGCGGAGCTGGACCTTCGCCATGCCGGAGAAGGGAGCCTTGGACGAAAGGACCCGCACCCTCATCCTCCTGGGCATCGCCCTGGCCACGGGTTCGGAAAGCTGCGTCAAGGCCATGAGCCACCGGGCCAAGCGCCTGGGCATTCCCAAGGAGGCCCTTCTGGAAACCCTGAAGATCGCCCGGCAGGCCCAGGCCAACGCCGTCTTGGGCCACGCCACCCCCCTTTTGGATCTTGGGCCACGCCACCCCCCTTTTGGAAGTGCTATAGTGGGAAAAGCCGGGGCGGGCGCCCCCCCTCGGGAAACTTCCCCCAACAACCGAGCCCAGCTTAGCCCTTTGCCCTTCGGGGGAAGGGAAAGGAGTGGACATGAAGGACAGCTTTAAAGCCCTGAAGACCCTCGAGACCGCCAGCGGCACCTACGGCTACTTTGACCTTAGCGAGCTGGAGCGGCAGGGTGTGGCGGAGGTCAGCCGCCTACCCTTCTCCATCCGGGTCATGCTGGAAAGCCTCCTCAGAAACGAGGACGGCTACCAGGTGACCCGGGAGGACATCGAGGCCCTGGCCCGCTGGCAACCGGAGCCCGGGGAGATCAACGTGCCCCTGAAGCTGGCCCGGGTCATCCTCCAGGACTTCACCGGGGTGCCGGCGGTGGTGGACCTGGCGGCCATGCGGGACGCCGTGGCCGAGCGGGGCGGGGACCCTGAGCGCATCAACCCCGTGGTCCCTGCCGACCTGGTCATCGACCACTCGGTACAGGTGGATGCCTTCGGCACCGCTTACGCCTTCTTCTACAACGTGGAGAAGGAGTACGAGCGGAACAAGGAGCGCTACCTCCTGCTCAAGTGGGGCCAGGGGGCCCTCAAGAACTTCCGCGTGGTACCCCCGGGCACCGGCATCGTCCACCAGGTGAACCTGGAGTACCTGGCCCAGGTGGTGATGACCGAAAAGCGGGATGGCCTCCTTCTCGCCTTCCCCGACAGCCTGGTGGGCACCGACAGCCACACCACCATGGTGAACGGCCTCGGGGTCCTGGGCTGGGGGGTGGGGGGCATCGAGGCCGAAGCGGTGATGCTGGGCCAGCCCTACTACATGCTGGCCCCCAAGGTGGTGGGCTTCAAGCTCTACGGGGAGCTTCCCGAGGGGGCCACCGCCACCGACCTGGTCCTCACCATCACGGAAATCCTCCGCAAGCACGGGGTGGTGGGCAAGTTCGTGGAGTTCTACGGCCCCGGGGTCGCCAAGCTCTCCCTGGCCGACCGGGCCACCATCGCCAACATGGCCCCCGAGTACGGGGCCACCATGGGCTTCTTCCCCGTGGACGAGGAAACCCTCAACTACCTGAGGCTGACGGGCCGCCCGGAGGAGCTCATCGCGCTGGTGGAGGCCTACACCAAGGCCAACGGGCTTTTCCGCACGCCTGAGGCAGAGGAACGGGTGCGCTACTCCGAGTACCTGGAGCTGGACCTCGCCACGGTGGAACCCTCCCTAGCCGGCCCCAAGCGGCCCCAGGACCGGGTGCCCCTCAAGGAGGTGAAGGGGAGCTTCCTGGCCCACCTCACCAAGCCGGTGAAGGAGCGGGGCTTCGGCCTCACCCAGGACCAGCTTTCCAAAAAGGTGCTGGTCAAGCGCCAGGACGAGGAGTTTGAGCTCACCCACGGCTCGGTGGTCATCGCCGCCATCACCAGCTGCACCAACACCTCCAACCCCACGGTGATGCTGGGCGCGGGGCTTTTGGCCAAGAAGGCGGTGGAGGCGGGGCTGGACACCAAGCCCTGGGTGAAGAGCTCCCTGGCCCCGGGCTCCAAGGTGGTGACCGACTACCTCGAGGCCAGCGGCCTCCTCCCCTTCCTCGAGGCCCTCCGCTTCCACGTGGTGGGCTACGGCTGCACCACCTGCATCGGCAACTCCGGCCCCCTCCCGGAGGACATCGCCCGCGCGGTGGAGGAAGGCGACCTGGTGGTGGCCGCGGTCCTCTCCGGCAACCGCAACTTTGAGGGGCGCATCAACCCCCACGTGAAGGCCAACTACCTGGCGAGCCCCATGCTGGTGGTGGCCTACGCCCTGGCGGGGCGCATGGATATCGACTTCACCAGCGAGCCCCTGGGCTTTGACCCCAACGGCAAGCCCGTCTTCCTCAGGGACATCTGGCCCTCCATGGAGGAGATCCGGGAGGCCATGGCCAAGACCCTGGACCCCGAGCTCTTCAAGAAGGAGTACGCCAGGGTCTTCGAGGGGGACGAGCGCTGGCAGGCCCTCCCCGCCCCCAAAGGGGAGCGCTACCGCTGGGATCCTGAAAGCACCTACATCCAGAACCCGCCCTTCTTCGAGGAGCTGGGCCGGCGCCAGGTGGGGGACATCCGGGGGGCCAGGGTGCTTCTGGTCCTGGGGGACTCGGTGACCACCGACCACATCTCCCCCGCCGGGGCCATCCCCGTGAAGAGCCCCGCGGGCCAGTACCTCCTGGCCAAAGGGGTTAAGCCCGAGGACTTCAACTCCTACGGCTCCCGCCGGGGGAACCACGAGGTGATGATGCGGGGCACCTTTGCCAACATCCGCATTAAGAACCTCATGCTGGATGGGGTGGAAGGCGGCTACGCCAAGAAGCTCCCGGAGGGAGAGGTGGACTTCGTCTACAACGTGGCCATGCGCTACAAGGCCGAAGGGACGCCCCTTCTGGTCATCGCCGGCAAGGAGTACGGCACCGGCTCTAGCCGCGACTGGGCCGCCAAGGGCACCTACCTCCTGGGGGTGAAGGCGGTGCTGGCCGAGAGCTTCGAGCGCATCCACCGCTCCAACCTGGTGGGGATGGGCGTCCTGCCCCTGGAGTTCCTCCCCGGGGAGAACCGGGAGACCCTGGGCCTCACCGGGTACGAGGTCTACGACATCCTGGGCCTTGAGGACCTCTTCCCCCGGAAGCGGGTGGAGGTGGTGGCCAGGAGGGAGGACGGCTCCGAAATCCGCTTCCAGGCCATCGCCCGTCTGGACACAAACGTGGAGGTGGACTACTACCAGAACGGGGGCATCCTGCAGACGGTGCTCCTCAACCTCCTGAAGGAGGCCAAGGCCCAGTAGGCCAAGCGGCAGGAGGCCCCGGGGAAACCCCGGGGCCCTTGCCCACGCCGCCCCTCTATGGGGCCCCCACCCTAGCCACGCCAGGGTGGGGTGGTATTAAAGGCCCGCCCCGATTTCCAGGTGCGGGTTGGGACGCCCGCCCTCGGCCTCAGCCTCCCGGGCCTCGATCTTGCCCTTGATGCGCTTGAGGCGGAAGGTGTCCTCCCGTTCCCGTTGCTCCAGGACCTGCTGGATGAAGCGGATCTGCGAGCGGATGCCGGGGATGACCACTTGCTCCAGGGCGTTCACCCGACGGGTGGTCTTCTTGATCTCCTCCCCGATCTTCTTCAGGCGGGTTTCCGTGTTGGCCACCTGGATCAAGGCCTCGGCGTAGCGGCGAAAGGCCCGGGCGGCTTCCAAGGTGTAGGCTGGGGTGCCCACCGGGGAGAGCAAGGCCCCATCGGGGAAGGTGGCCTTGAGCCTCGGCACCTTGCTGCCCCAGACGTTTTCCACCTGAGCCTCCACCCCCTCGAGGGGCCTCACCCCCAAGGCCGCAACGGAAACGCTCTCCGGCCCGTCAAAGGCCTGGGCGAGAAGCAAGGCCCCATAGGCTTCCTGGGCCGCCTGGTTCAGGGCCTTGCGGGCCTCGAGGGCCTCCTTGACCAGCCCGAAGAACTCGGCCACCAGGGCGTCCCGCTTCTTCTTGAGGAGGTCCACCCCCTTCTGCGCCAGGCGCATCTGGCTGCGCCGTTGCAGAAGGTTCATGCGGGTGGGGCTTACCTGGCTCATCTAACCTCCTTAGTCCAGGGCTTGCGGAGCACCCCAGATCTCCTCCAGCTTCTGCCCGTAGTACTTGCCGATGTGGTCGCGGGAGATCCGCTTAAGCTCTCCCTGGGGCAGCATGGAAAGCAGGGCCCAGGCGATCTGCAGGCTCTCCTCGATGGAGCGGTTCTGCTGGCCCTGGTTGATGAAGTGCCGCTCAAAGGCGTCGGCGAACTGCAAGTAACGGCGGTCGTTCTCCGTGAGGGCGTCCTCGCCGATGATGGCCACCAGCTTGCGGATGTCCACCCCGTTGGCGTAGGCGGAGTAGAGCTGGTCGGACACCTGCTTGTGGTCCTCCCGGGTCTTGCCCTTGCCCACCCCGTTGTTCATGAGCCGGGAAAGGGAGGGCAGGGGGTCGATGGGCGGGTAGATGCCCTTGCGGTGGAGCTCCCGGGAGAGCTGGATCTGCCCCTCGGTGATGTAGCCGGTGAGGTCGGGGATGGGGTGGGTGCGGTCGTCGTCGGGCATGGAGAGGATGGGAATCTGGGTCACGGACCCCTTCTTGCCCACCACCACCCCGGCCCGCTCGTAGATGGTGGCCAGGTCGGTGTACATGTAACCGGGGTAGCCGCGCCGCCCGGGGATCTCCTCGCGGCTCGCCCCGATCTCCCGCAGGGCCTCGCAGTAGTTGGTCATGTCCGTGAGGATGACCAGCACGTGGTAGTCGTGCTCAAAGGCCAGGTACTCCGCCACGGTGAGGGCCATGCGGGGGGTGAGGATGCGCTCGATGGTGGGGTCGTCCGCCTTGTTGAGGAAGAGGACGGAGCGGCTCAAGGCCCCGGTGCGCTCGAACTCCTGGATGAAGTAGGAGAGCTCCCGCTGGGTGATGCCCATGGCGGCGAAGACCACGGCGAAGGGCTCCTCCTTCTCCCCTTCCCCGGAGAGGTCCGGGCGCACCGTGGCCTGGCGGGCGATCTGGGCGGCGATCTCGTTGGCGGGAAGGCCCGAGCCGGAGAAGATGGGAAGCTTCTGCCCCCGCACCAGGGTGTTCATCACGTCGATGGTGGAGATACCCGTTTGGATGAACTCCTCGGGCTTCCTCCGGGCCACCGGGTTCAGGGGCAGGCCCACGATGGGCAGGCGCTTTTCCGGGGTGATGGGGGGCAGGCCGTCGATGGGCTTGCCGATGCCGTTGAAGCGCCGCCCCAACATCTCCTTGGAAACCCCGAGCCGGGCCACGTCCTCCACCAGGCTGACGCTGGTGGTGGCCAGGTCCAGCCCCGTGGTCTCCTCAAACACCTGGATGACCGCGTACTCCTCGGAGACCTCGATCACCTGGCCGCCGCGCACCCGGCCCGTGCCGTCCTTGATGTCCACGATGGCGCCGTAGGCCAGGTCCTTGGCGTTCTCCACGAAGAGGAGAGGCCCCGAGATGTAGGTGATGCCCGTGTACTCCTTCTTCAAAAGGTCCATCTTCCCTCCCCCTAGGCCAGGGCCTTGAAGGCCCCCTCGATCTCCTGCATGGCCGCCTCGAAGTAGCGGGGGAACTCCTCCTCGCTCTGGTAACGGGCCCGGCCGATGCGTTCGATGACGGGCAAGGCCAGGATCTCATCGATGGTTATCCCCCGCCGAATGGCCGCCTCAGCCTCCTTGTAGAAGGTGAGGATCATCTTCATGATGCCGTAAGCCTTCCCCATGGAGCAGTAGGCGTCGATCTCGTGGTAGGCGTTCTGCTGCAGGAAGTCCTCGCGGATAATGCGCCCCACCTCGATGACCAGGCGCTCAGCGTCCTGCAGCGCATCGGGACCCACCAACTGCACGATCTCCTGCAGGCCCGCCTCCCGCTGCAGGAGCTCGGAGATGGCGTCCCGCAACTCGGGGTAGTCCCTGGCCACGTTCTCCCGATACCAGGGGTCCAAGGCCCCGGTGAAGAGCGAGTAGGAGCCGTTCCAGTTGATGGCCGGGAAGTGGCGGCGGAAGGCCAAGGAAGCGTCCAGGCGCCAGAAGGCCCCCACGATGCGCAGGGTGGACTGGGTCACGGGCTCGGACATGTCGCCGCCGGGAGGGGAAACGGCCCCCACGATGGTCACGGCCCCCTCCTCCCCATTCAGGGTGATGACCTTGCCCGAGCGCTCGTAGAAGGCGGCCAGCCGAGCGGCCAGGTAGGGGGGGTAGCCCTCTTCTGCGGGCATCTCCTCGAGGCGGCTAGAGATCTCCCGCAAGGCCTCGGCCCAGCGGCTGGTGGAGTCGGCCATGAGGGCCACGGCAAAGCCCTGGTCGCGGAAGTACTCGGCGATGGTCACCCCCACGTAGATGCTGGCCTCGCGGGCGGCCACGGGCATGTTGGAGGTGTTGGCGATGAGCACCGTCCGGTGCATGAGGGGCCCGCCCGTCTTAGGGTCGGTGAGCTCGGGGAACTCCACCAACACATCCGTCATCTCGTTGCCCCGCTCCCCGCAGCCCACGTAGACCACCACGTCGGCGTTGGACCACTTGGCCAGGGACTGCTGGGTCACGGTTTTGCCGCTCCCGAAAGGCCCGGGGATGGCCGCGGTCCCGCCCATGGCCACGGGGAAGAGGACGTCCAGGATGCGCATGCCCGTGAGGAAGGGGGTGTTGGGGTCCAGCTTCCTCTGCACGGGCCGGGCGCGGCGCACGGGCCAGGTGTGGTACATCTTGAGCTCGGTGCCGTCCTCCAGGACCACCACCGGCTCCTCAATGGTGTACTCCCCAGCGGGCTTCACCTCCTTGACCCGGCCCTTCACGTCCGGGGGCACCAGGATCTTATGGGTGAAGTTGAACTCGGGCACGGTGCCGAGCACCATGCCTCCCCGCACCTCGTCCCCCGGCTTCACCCTGGGAGTCCAGGCCCACTTTTTCTCCCGGTCCAGGGCGTGAACCACCACGCCCCGGGTGATGTAGATGCCGGTCCTCTCCCGGATACGCTCTAATGGGCGCTGGATGCCGTCGTAGATCCCATTCAGCATCCCCGGGCCCAGCTCCACCGCCAGGGGGAGGCCCGTGGACACCACGGGCTCGCCCACCTTAAGGCCAGAGGTGTCCTCGTAGACCTGGACGAAGGCGGTGTCCCCGTCCAGGCGGATGATCTCCCCCACCAGGCCCTCGTGGCCCACCTTGCAGATGTCGTACATGCGGGCCCCGGTCATGCCCTTGGCGATCACCGCCGGGCCCGCGATCTTCTCAATCACGCCTTGGATCATCTTCCCTCCATTCTACAGCTTGATGTCAAAGCCGATGGTCCTCCTCACCAGCTCCCGCATGTAGCCCTCCACGTCGGGGTTCTGGAAGGCCTCCTTGAGGCCAGCAATGGGAAGGAGAACCGGCAGGTCCTTGCCCCGCATGAGGCGCTCCACGGCCTTCTCCGGCTCCGGGAGAAGCCCCTGGTCCACGGCCACCAGGGCGTAGCGTCCCGCCTGCACCAGCTCCTCCAGCCGGGCCCTGGCCTCCTCGGGGGAGGCGGCGGGATAGGCCTCGAGGCCCGCCAACCTAAACCCCTGCGCCGCCTCGGGGTCAGCGATCACCGCGATCTTCATGGGCAGACCACCTCCTCCTCCACCTGGGCCCGGGGAAGGCCGAAGTAGGCCCGCCTGGCCAGAAGCCTAAGCCGCACGGCCTCCCACTCCCGCTCCTTCAAATAGGCCAGCACCAATCCCACGCCCAGCGGGTCGGAGGCTCCCTTTCTGGCCTCCTTCAGGAGGAGGCACCTGAGCCGCCTTTCCAGGGCCCTGAGGTCCCGCACGCCTGCCAAAGGGGCGAAGTGGGTGCCCGAAAGCTCGTCCAATACGGCGTAATCCCCCTCGAGAAGCCGGGCGAAGCGGACCCTGTCCACGAACCGCCCACCCCGTACGAAGACGGTTTCCACCTGCACATCCTGCCCCTGGAGCTTGAAGGCGGTGCGCAGGTTCTCCGCATCCACCTCGAGGACCAGGTAATCCCTCAAGGCCGTCTCCTCCAGGGCCTTGGAGGCCTTGGCCACCCCTTCAAAGAAGCGCTTGGCCAAAAGGGCCTCCATGCGCGCCAGGTCCTGGGTTTCCCGGAGAACCGCCCTCAAGGACCGGGCCAGGGGATGGCCGGGCACGGAAAGCACCTGGGCCATCCCCGCCGCATCCTGGGCCTCGTAGGCCTGCCGCCAAAGGGCCTCCTTTAAGGTACCCGGGAGAAGCACCACCTCTTCAAAGGGCTTCCCCGTGGCCTTGGCCCGGAGGACGGCCTGGAGGTTGGTGAGATCGTTCCTGAGGAGGAGAAGCCGCACCGCCTCCCGAGCCTCCCCCGTGACCAACCCCGCCAGGTCCCCCACCAACCGGGCCTGGGTGAGGGCTACGGCCCGGTCCACCTCGGGAAGGCCTTGGCCGGCCAGATCCCGGCCGTAGACGCTCTCGGAAAGTAGACGCAGGAAATCGGGATAGGAAAGGTCCAAGGCCTCCTGGAAGAAGCTCTCCTTGAGGAGGGTGCTCCTCCTGGCCCGCACCCGGGCGTTTAGGTAGCCGAAGTCGTCCGCCATGTCCTAGCCCCACACCACCTGGGCCACCTTGGAGGAAAGGGCATCCCAGGCCCGTTCCAGACGGCTTAACAGGGCGTTCTCCACCTGGGTCCTGCCCCCCTTGCCGATGGCCCTCACCCCAAGGCGCAAGACAGGGTCGGCCCTAAGCTCCAGGCCCCGCTCCCGCGCCAGACCCTCGAGGTGAGGAAGGTTGTCCGGATGGGAGGCCAGGGCCTCGGGCTCGCCCAAGGCCGCAAGGGCCTCCTCGGCCAGTTTCCGCAACACCTGAGGCCAGTCGGGGCTATCCGGCAAAGCCCTGAGGGCCTCCTCCACCTTGGCCTTCACCTGGGAGAGCACCTCCCCCTTGGCCTCGGTACGGGCTGTGGCCAGGAGGAGTTCCCCGGCGCTTTCTGTCCGGCGGAGGGCGGCCTGCAGGCTGGCCTCGAGGGCCCTCTTCCGGGCGCTGAGGAGCGCTTCCGCCTTGGAACGGGCCTCAGCCACCACCGCCTCCGCCTTGGCCCGGGCCTCCCCCAGGAGGGCCTGGATCTCCGCCTCCACCTCCTGGCTCAAAATGGCTTCCAGTTTGGACATCTTCCCTCCTTGGGAAAAGGCCCCACCCCAAGAGGGGCAGGGCCAAAGCGCTCGCTTAGAGCTTGCCGTTCAGGATGAAGGCGATGAGGAGGCCGAAGATCACCAGGGTCTCGGGCAGGAGGAGGAAGATCAGGGCCGTACCGAAGTTGCCCCGGTCCTCGGCGATGGCCCCCACGCCCGCCGCACCGATCCGGGCCTGGGCCACACCGGTACCAAGGGCGGCCAGGCCCACCGCCAGGCCCATGCCCACGGCGATAAGACCCCGGTCCATCCCTCCGGAGGCCGCCGCCTCCTCCGCCGCGAACGCCAGAGCGCCAAACACCGCCACCAGAACCGACACCAGAAGCTTCTTCATCTTTTTCCCTCCCTATTGCGTCTCACGGACGCTTTTGAACGGCCGGTAAGGCCTGCCGTTCTCCTCGTAGAAACCGAACTTGGTGAAGAACTCCACCCAGATGAGACGGATGGGCTGGAGCATGTGGCCCAAGGTGGTGAGGAGCAGGATGAGCAGGTGCAGCACCCCCGCCACCACCAGGCCCAACAAGGCGCCCACAAGCCCCATCTTCTCCGCCATGGCGAAGCCCACGTCGGTGAGGAGACCCGCCAGAATGCCTCCTGCGGCCCCCACCGCATAGATACGGATATGGGACAGGATGTGCCCCGCCTGGGTGAAGATCTCCGGAAGCATGAGCCAGATGCGGCTCATGAGGATGGCCAGCAGAAAGACTCCAAAGCCCACGTACATGAGGCCGGAAAGCCACCCGGCCTGCAGGTTCCCCAGGTAAGAGGCCGCCAGGGCCAGGATGCCCATCAGGCCCCCCAGGTAGCCCACGCCTTCCCAGAAATGGCCCCGGTGGTGGTGCTTCAGGCCCAGGTAGGCCCGAAGCCCCAAGCCCCAGAAGACCATGAGGACGCCGAAGGCCACGGAGAGCAGGATGAGGAGGTTGGCGGTCTTGGCGGTGTCGATGCGGGGGATGAGGATGGGGATGAGCCCAGGGTGCTCGGGGGTGCCGAAGACCCCCAGGTGCTCCAGGAAGGTGCCGAAGAACTCCCCGTAGACAAAGCCCCAGACCACCGTCCAGAAGACCATCCAGTTCAGGATGTAGACCAGCTTCCCGATCACCGGGGGCTTGAGCTTTAGGGCGAAGAGGTCGATGACCAAGGGCTCGTTCCGCTTCACGTACCCGGCAAGCCAGCGGCCCAGGAGCCAGAAGAGCAGGCCGTAGCCGATGTCCCCCACGATCATGCCGAACCAGAAGGGGAAGAAGAGGGGAACCACCGGGGTGGGATCCACGGAACCGTACTTGGGGGTGTTCAAAAAGCTCACCAAGAGCTCAAAGGGCTTCACCCACGGGGGGTTGTCCAGGGTCACGGGGACGCGATCGGCCTCGTGGTGTTCATCCACGGGCTCAAAGGCATAAACCACGGCGTCCTTGTGCCGGGAGAGGGCCTCCTCCACCCGGGGCTTGGCCTTTACGGGAACATAGCCCATGAGCGCGAAGCCAAAGCGCCCAGAGGCCAGCTCCTCCAAGGCCTTGAGCCGGGCCACCTCGTCCTTGGCCCGGGTCCAGAGGCTCTGCAGGGTGGAGTGGGCCTCCTGGGCCAGCTTGTAGAGGGCCTGGCGCACCTCCGAAAGCTCCTTGGGGGCGGCCTCAGCGCGGGCTTTCAGCCTGCGCGCCGCCTCGGAGAGGGGAAGCTCCCCGTAGGCGCCGGGCAACCGGAGCTCCGCCACCCCGGCGCGGGACAAAGCCGCCTTGGCCGCCTCGAGGTCCTTTCGGTGCACCACCAGCAACGCGGCCAGCCCTCCGGCACGGGCCTCGTGGGCCAGGACGAAGCGGTCCTCCAGGGACTTACCTAGGCTCTCCTCCACCACCGGGAGCTCTTTTTCCGTGATCAGGAAGGGGATGGTGCGGAAGAAGGGGCTTTGGTCCAGCCCCTGGGCTAAGGAGGCCAGCTTTTCCAAAGGCTCCAGGTAGGCCTGGGCCAGGGCAAGCTCCTCCTCCAGCTCCTGCTTCTGCCGGGCAAGGCCCTCCGCATGCCCCTGGACGGGGGCAAGAGCCTTCTCCGCCGCCTCTAGGCCCTCGGGGAAAGGCCGCGAGGGCTCCACCTCCCGCCCCAGGAGGGCCAGGGTGTGCTCCGCTCCCGCGGCCACCCCTTCCCAACGGCGGAGCTCCTCTCGCTCTGTAGGGGAAAGCCGGTACTCGGAAAGCTCGGCCACCCGGAGGGTTTCCAGGTGCACCACCCCCGCCTGTTGCAGGCTGTGGAGAAGCTCCTTGGCCTGGGCCTTGGGCCCGGCCAGGACCAGCTTCTCCATGGGGGCAATCACGGCAGAACCTCCTTCAGGGCCAACGCCACGGCCTCCTCCAGCCGGGCCGCCGCCTGCTCCTGCACCGCCTTGGACTCGGCCTCCGCTTGGGCCCGGTAGCGGGCCAGAATGGCTTCGGTTTCCTTGGCCTCCTTCTCCCGGAACTCCGCCTCCAAAGCCGCCGCCTTGGACTCGGCCTCTTGCAGAATGCGGCGGGCCTCCTCCTCGGCCTTGGCCACCAGGTCTTCCGCTTCTCGTTTTGCGGCCTCGAGGCGGGCAAGGAGCTCCTTCTCCTTCTCCGCCAAGCTCTTGATAAGTCCTAGGCCTCCCATCGCCCCTCCCTTTCGTGAAAAGATGCGCAAACCGCGCCTGCCGGCCATAATACCGGCCACCGGGGCAAGCGTCAACCAACCCCGCCTAAGTATACTTAGGCGGTGAGGATTCTCGTCAACGAACGCGGGGCCCACCGCCTCCTATCCCGGCACCTTTGGGTGTTCCAGCGGGATGTGCTCTCCGGACCGGACCAGCCCGGCCTTTACCCCGTCTACTGGGGGAAGCGCTTCCTGGCCTTAGCCCTTTACAACCCGCAAAGCGATCTGGCCGTGCGGGCCTTCCGCTTCCGCCCCGCATCCGACCCCCAGGAGGCCCTCCTGGAGAACCTGGAGAAGGCCCTCTCCCGCCGCCTCCCAGCCCTGGAGCGGGAGCCCGAAGGGGGCTTCCGCCTGGCCCACGCCGAGGGGGACTTCCTCCCCGGGCTGGTGGTGGACTATTACGCCGGGCATGCGGTGGTGCAGGCCACCGCCCACGCCTGGGAGGCCCTCTTGCCCCAGGTGGCCGAGAGGCTAAAGCCCCTGGCGCGAAGCGTCCTGGCCAAGAACGACGCCAAGGTAAGGGAGTTGGAGGGCCTTCCCCTTTATGTCCGGCCCCTCTTGGGCCAGGTCCCTCCGCGGGTAACCGTGCGGGAGGGACGGGTGCGCTACGTGGTGGACCTCGAGGGAGGCCAGAAGACGGGGGCCTACCTGGACCAGCGGGACAACCGCATCCTGATGGAAGGCTTCTCGGGGGAAAGGGCTCTTGACGTCTTCAGCTACGCGGGGGGCTTCGGCCTCCACCTGGCCTTGGGCTTCAAGGAGGTGATCAGCGTGGACAGCTCCGGAGAAGCCCTACAAAGGGCGGAGGAGAACGCCCGCCTCAACGGCCTCACCCTGAAGACGGTGGAGGCCAACGCCTTTGAGTTCCTCCGCGCCTTGGAAAAAGCGGGAGAACGCTTTGACCTGATCGTTCTGGACCCTCCGGCCTTCGCCAAGGGCAAGAAGGACCTGGAGCGGGCCTACCGGGCCTACAAGGAGGTGAACCTGCGGGCCATCAAGCTCCTGAAGGAAGGGGGCCATCTGGCCACGGCCAGCTGTAGCCATCACCTTGCGGAACCCCTTTTTTACCAGATGCTGACCGAAGCCGCGGCGGACGCCCACCGGGTCCTGAGGGTGGTGGAGCGGCGGGGCCAGGGGTGGGACCACCCCGTCCTCCTCAACCATCCCGAGACCCACTACCTGAAGTTTGCCCTGCTAGAAGTGCTCTGATGCGCTCCCGCCAGGCCTCGGGCTCCGGCAGGGGCAAAGGCAGGCGCTCTCCCCCCTCGAGGCCCAGGAAGAGGGCAGGCCGCCCCCGGGCAAGGGGTCCGGCCGACCAGAAGGCCACCTCCACCTCCCGCACCTGAGCCAGGGGAATGCGGCGGCGGAAACCCAAGGGGGGGTGAACCTCCAGGTGCTGGGGGAAAAGGGCCAGCCGGAAGCCCCGCCCAAGCCGCCACCAGGGATAGAGGAGGAGAAGGGCCGCCCACGGCACCTCTCCCAGGAGAAGGGCCAGGAGCAGAACCCCCACCCCCGCCCAGAAGGCCAGGGGGGAAAGGCGGGAAAAGGCCACCTCGGCCAAAGGCATTTGCCCCATTATGCCCCGCGCCCACCCCGGGTAGACTGGAAGGGTGGAAACGGACCTTTTGGAGGCCCTGGGCCAGCACCTGGTGTGGCGCATGGGCCGAGCAGAGGAGGAGGAGGTCCTGGTGGTGCGGGTGGGTCTAGCCTCGGCCACGCCCCGCTTCCGGGAGCTCCCCCGTTTGGTGAACGTGCCCGATGCAGAGATGGTCCGCCTGGTCAAGGAGGGCCGGGTGCGGGTGGAGTGGGTGGAGGAATGAGGGCCCGGCTGGTGCTTAACCCAACTGCCCTAGAGGGACTCCCCCCGTTCCTGGAGGTCCAGTGGGAGGGAAATATCCTGAAAGGGGCCCTCCGCCAGGAAAACCCGGTCCTCGGGGAAGTGGTCCTGCCCTTCGCTTGCCGCATGGAGGGCCAGCGCCTCACCGCCCTGCCCCTGCCCCCGCCCAGCCTGAGGGCCGAGGGCTGGATCCGCCCGAGCCCTCAGGGGCCAGCCCTGGAGCTCTGGGTGGAGCTGGTCCTTCCCGAGGGCAGAAGCTGGGGCGAGCGGGCGTTTGCACGGATCCTCGAGGCCCTCTTCCTCCGGGCCTTGGGTCAGATGCTTCCCGTGCCCGGCGAAACTCCGGTATAGTGCCTGCTAAAGGAGGTGCGCATGTTGGAGATCCGGTACCTGGGCCACTCGGCGGTCTGGCTTTCCGATGGCAAGACCAAGGTGGTGATCGACCCCTTCCTCACCGGCAACCCTCTGGCCCCGGTGGGGGTGGGGGAGGTGCAGGCGGATCTCATCCTGGTGACCCACGCCCACGGGGACCACTGGGGGGACGCCGTGCCCCTCTCCAAGAAGGGGGGCGTGGTGGTCTCCACCTTTGAGATCGCCACCTACGCGGAACGGCACGGGGCTAAGAGCGTCCCCATGAACCTCGGGGGCACGTACCGCTTCCCCGGGGGTTGGCTGAAGTGGACCCCGGCCTGGCACTCCTCTAGCTTCCCCGACGGCACCTACGGGGGGATGCCCATGGGGGTGGTGGTGGAGCTAGGGGGCAAGCGCGTGTACCACGCAGGGGACACCGCCCTCTTTTCCGACATGCGCCTCATCGGGGAGCTGGGCCTGGACCTGGCCTTTTTGCCCATCGGCGACCACTTCACCATGGGACCCGAAGACGCCCTCAAGGCCCTGGAGCTTTTGCGCCCCAAAAAGGTGGTGCCCATCCACTACAACACCTTCCCCCCCATCCGGCAAGACGGGGAGGCCTTCGCCCGCAAGGCGGCGGAAAAGGGCGTGGAAGGCCACGCCTTGAAGCCCGGAGGAGTGCTGGTCCTTGAGTGAGCTAAGGCGCAAGGACTTCCGGCTCCTCATGCTCCTGGGCCTGGGGCAGACCGCCCAGGTCTACCTGGCGGAAGCCCCCACCGGGGAGCGGGTGGCCTTGAAGCTCCCCCGCAAGGAGGTGCGGCAGAACCCCTCCTTGGCGGAGCGTTTCGCCCGCGAGGTCGCCCTCAGCCTCTCCCTGCGGCACCCCTACTTGGTGCGCGGACTCCATGGGGTGCCCTACGGGGAAGAGGCCTTCTTGGCCCTGGAGTACCTAGAAAAGGGCACGTTAGAGGATCTACTGCTCAAAGGACCCCTCCCCCAGGAAGAGGCGGCGCGGGTCCTCCAGCAGGTAGGGGAAGCCCTCCTCTTCCTGCACGGCAAGGGTTTCCTCCATCAGGATGTGAAGCCCTCCAACGTCTTCGTGGGGGAGGGGGTCTACAAGCTGGGGGACCTGGGAACCCTGCGCCCCCTGGCCGACCGCGGCGCGGAGTACGCGGGCAGCCCCCACTACCTGGCCCCCGAACTCTTCCTGGGCGCCCTCCCCAGCGTGAAGAGCGAGGCCTACAGCTTTGGGGTTATGGCTTACGAGCTCCTCACGGGAAGGCGGCCCTTCCGCGGGGAGAGCCTCGAGGACCTGCGGACCGCCCACCTCCTCCTCCCACCCCCGCCCACCCGCCTGCCCCTCCGCCTGGACCGGGCCCTGAGGCGCCTCCTGGCCAAGAAACCCGAGGAAAGGGCCTCCATACCGGAGTTTTTGCAAGCCCTTCGCCACCCCGAAGGCCCTCCCACCCAGGAAACCCCGGGAAAACCCAAGCGCTTTCCCTTCTGGAGGAAATAGATGGAACCCGTCTGGTACCCATCGCAAGCGGACGTTAACGGCACCCGGCTTTTCCGCTTCATGGAAGCCCTGGGTTTTAGGGATTACGAGGCCTTCTTTCGCTACAGCGTGGAGGAGCCCGAGGACTTCTACCATCGGTTTTTCAGCCACCTGGGCCTTCCCTGGCAAGAGCCCTACACCCGGGTGATGGAGGGAAGCTTCCCCTTTCCCCATTTCTTCGTGGGGGGGAGGCTGAACCTGGTGGAAGCCGCCCTTCGCCACGACCCCTCCCGCCTGGCCCTCCTCCACGAAACGGAAGACGGCCAGGTGCGGGCCCTGAGCTACGGGGAGCTCCAGGCCGAGGTAGCCCGGGTGGCCGCGGGGCTTAAGGCCTTGGGGGTGGAGCGGGGGGACCGGGTGGGCCTTTGGCTCCCCATGGGCCTCGAGGCCGCCGTCCTCCTCCTGGCCACGAGCTCGCTCGGGGCCATCGCCATCCCCATCTTCTCCGGCTACGCCGCCGAAGCCGCCGCCGTGCGCCTCAAGGACGCGGGCGCCAAGCTCCTGGTGGTGCAGGACGGCTTCCTGCGGCGGGGCCGGCGGGTGGAGCTCCTCCTCGAGGCCCGCAAGGCCCTGGCCCTCTCCGGAACCCCCGCCCTCCTGGCGGTGCGCCGCCTGGGCCTGCCCTTGGAAGGGGGGGAGCGGGCCTACGAGGACCTGGCCGGGGAAGCCTTCCCCCCGGAGGCGATGGAGAGCATGGACCCCTTCATGCTCATCTACACCTCCGGCACCACGGGCCGCCCCAAGGGCACGGTCCACTACCACGCCGGCTTCCCCTTGAAGGCCGCCTTGGACCTGGCCCTCCTCTTTGACCTCAGGGAGGAGGACCACCTCTTCTGGTTCACCGACCTGGGCTGGATGATGGGGCCTTGGGCCATCCTGGGAGGGCTCATCCTCGGGGCCACCGTCTTCCTCTACGACGGCGCCCCCGACCACCCGGGGCCGGAAAGGCTTTGGCGCATGGTGGAGGCCCACCGCCTCACCCACCTGGGCCTCTCCCCCACCCTGGTGCGGGCCCTCATCCCCTTCGGGGAAGCCCCCGTGCGCGCCTTCGACCTCTCCTCCCTGAGGGTCTTGGGCTCCACGGGGGAGCCCTGGAACCTGGAGCCCTACCTCTGGTTCTTCCGGGTGGTGGGGGAGGAAAAACGGCCCATCGTGAACTACTCGGGCGGCACCGAGGTCTCGGGGGGCATCCTGGGGAACGTTCTTCTCCGCCCCATCAAGCCCATGGGCTTCAACACCGCCGTCCCCGGCATGGCCGCGGCGGTGCTGGACGAGGAAGGAAAGCCCACCCATGGCCGGGTGGGGGAGCTCGCCGTCCTCAAACCCTGGCCGGGCATGACCAAGGGCTTCTGGCAGGACGAGGCCCGCTACCTGGACACCTACTTCGGCCGCTTCCCCGGGGTCTGGGTTCACGGGGACTTCGCCCTTCTGGACGAGGAGGGCCACTATTTCATCCTCGGCCGCTCCGACGACACCCTGAAGGTGGCGGGCAAGCGGGTGGGCCCGGCAGAGGTGGAGACCGCGGCCATCGCCCACCCCGCCCTCAAGGAGTGCGCCGCCATCGGGGTGCCCCACCCGGTGAAGGGGGAAGCCATCGTCCTCTTCGCGGTGCTCAAGCCGGGCCTCACCCCCTCCCCCGCCTTGGCGGAGGAGGTGGCGGAAAAGGTGGCGGAAGCCCTGGGCAAGCCCCTGAAGCCCGAGCGGGTCCTCTTCGTGCCCGACCTCCCCAAGACCCGGAACGCCAAGGTCATGCGCCGGGTGGTGCGGGCGGCCTTCTTGGGCCAGGATCCCGGGGACCTCTCCGCCCTGGAGAACCCGGAGGCGGTGGAGGCCATCCGCCAGGCGGCAAGCTGACGCCGTGCGCCTTTTGGGGATGCTCCTGGCCCTGGGGCTGGCCCTGGCGGCGCCCTTGGAGGAAGCCCAGGCCCACTACGGGGCGGGGCGGATGGAAGCTGCCCTGGAAGCCCTTAAGCCCCTCCTACAGGGCTACAACCCCCCCGAGGAGGCCCTCCTCTTAGCGGGCTTCGCCCAGTACCGCCTGGGGAGGTTCTCCGAAGCCCTTTTCCTCTTCAGCCGCCTGGTGGGGACCCTGAAGGGGGGCCCCGAGGCCCTTTACGGCTTCGGCCTCACCTTAAGAGCCCTGGGAGACCTGGAGGGGGCCAGGAGCGCCCTGGACTGGGCCCTGCGGCAGGGGTACCGGGACGCGGAGGCCATCCTCCAAACCCTTCCCCCTCCCCCACCTCCCGCCCCCAAGGTCCGCAAGGGCCCCCCGCCCTTCGCCGCCCGGGAAGGGCGTTTCTGGGTGGAGGGAAAGCCCTTTCAGGTGCGCGGGGTCAACCTGGGGGTGGCCCTGCCGGGGCGCTTCCCCGCCGAGTTCCCCGAGGAGGAAGCCCTTTACCGGGCTTGGTTGGAGCTCCTTTCCGCCATGGGGGCCAACGCCGTGCGCACCTACACCCTCCTGCCCCCCGCCTTCTACCGGGCCCTCCTCCACCACAACCTTTTGCACAAAGACCGCCCCCTCTACCTCTTCCAAGGGGTTTGGACGGAGCTCCCCGAGGACGAGGGGTATGCGGACTGGGAAGGCCCCTTCCTGGAAAAGTTCCTCCTGGAAGGGCGGGAGGTTCTGGACGCCCTCCACGGCAACCTGCGCCGTCCCCCCCGCCCGGGGCACGCCCACGGGGACTACACCGCCGACGTCTCCCCCTGGATCCTGGGCCTCCTGGTGGGGCGGGAGTTTGAGCCCTACTCGGTCAAGGAGTACAACGAGCGCCACCCTGGTCGCACCTACCGGGGGAGGTTCCTGCAGGCCCTGCCAGGAGCCAGCCCCTTCGAAGCCTACATCGCCGAGGTCCTGGACCGGCTGGCCCAGTACGAGTGGGAGGCTTACGGCACCGCGCGCCCCCTCTCCGTGAGCAACTGGCCCACCCTGGACCCCCTCTTCCACCCCACGGAGAGCACCCGGGAGGAGGAGGCGGCCCTCCGAAGGGCTCGAGGGGAGCGGGTCCCGGAGGACGCGGTGCGGGAACTGAACAACGACGAGGTGAGCCTGGACATGGCCCTCATCCGCCCCCTTCCGGGAAGCCCGGTGGACACCTTTGCCAACTACCACGCCTACCCCTACTACCCGGACTTCATGAACCTGAGCCCGCGGTACCGGGAGGCCCAAGGCCCTTTTGGTCCTTCCAACTACTTCGGCTACCTCCTAGACCTCAAAGCCCACCACGGGGACCAAGCCGTGCTCATCGGTGAAATCGGCCTACCCACTAGCCGAGGCATCGCCCACTTCCAACCCCAGGGTTGGCATCACGGCGGGCACTCCGAGAACGCTCAGGCTGAAGGTGTGGCCCGCTTAACGAAAGAAGTGGAAGCGGCCCAGCTTGCGGGCAGCCTGGTTTTTTCCCTGATGGACGAGTGGTTTAAGCGCAACTGGCTTTTCATGGACTGGGAAACCCCCGGGCGCGACCCCTTCTGGCACAACCTCCTGGACCCGGAAGAGAACTACGGCCTTCTGGCGGCCACCGCCCAAGGGGGCTTCCGCCTGGACGGGAAGGCCGAGGCGTGGGAAGGGGTGCCCTTCCTCCTGCGGGAGGAGGGCCGCTTCCTCAAGGCCCACGCCGACCCCGAGTACCTCTGGCTCCTCTACCGGGGGCCCCTGCCCTTAAGGCTTTACCTGGACACCGTCCCCGGGGGGGTGCCGGTGGCGGAGGGCTTCGGGGCGGAGTTCTACCTGGAGATCGGCCCGGAAGGGGGCAGGCTCCTCATCGAGGCCGGCTACTACCCCTTCCAAGAGCTGGACCACGGCCTGCTGGAGACGGAGTACCTCCACTTCCGGGGGCCCACCAGGCCGAAAGAGGGCCCCTTCGTCCCCTTCCTCTTGGAACCCAACCGCCGCCGCACGGGGCGGGACGGCACCGACTACCCCCGCCTGGTTTACGAGCTGGGCCAGCTGAAGCAGGGCCAGGACCCCGAAGGGGCCCGGGACCCCACCGCGGACTACGCCCTGGGGGAAGGCGGGCTTTTGGAGCTCCGGATCCCCTGGGGGATGCTCCTCATCGCCGACCCCAGCCGGCGCCTGGCCTGGTACGCCCCCGAACCCACGCCTATAGAGGGCATCGGCCTCCTCCTGGAAGGGGCCCCACCCGTCCGCTTCTCTTGGCCCACCTGGGAAGAGCCTCCGTTCGCCCTCAGGCTCAAGCTTCTTTACTTCCGCCTGCGGGACCTCTGGCGAGGAGCACCCTAAGGGGGAGGCCCAAGGCCCAGCCTGAGGCGGCGAAGAGCAAGAGGCCCAAGACCCCTCCCACGCCCAAGGGCCACAGGGCGGACCAGGGGGCAGAGGCTACCCAGAACTGCGCTAGCACCAGACCGGGCACGGCGGCCAGCAACCCGGCCGAAAAAGCCCGCGCCAGGAAGCCGGGGAGAAACCCCAGCCGCACCCCCTCCCTGGCGAGAAGCCGGAGGTAAAGGAAAAGCCCCAAATACCCCGCCAAGGCCGTGGCCAGGTTCAGGAGGAAAAGGCCCGCCTCCCGCAGGAGCCAGTACCCCAGGGTGTTGGTGAGGAAGACCAAAGCGCTGACGGCCACCGCCTCCCGTATCCGCCCCAGGGCGTAGAGGCCCCGGAGGAGGAGGGTGTTCACTCCCCAGGGGAACACGGCCAAGCCCATGGCGGCAAGCACCTGGGCGCTGAAGTGGCGGTTTTCCGGGCTTAAGGGTCCAAAGAGGCCGAAGAGAAGGACCACCACATAAGGCGCCAGGCCCGTGAGGAGCCCTCCCAGAAGGGCCAGAAACAGGGAAAGCCGCCGCAGGGGCCCCTCGAGGAACCGGGCCAGCTCCCCGCCCCTTAGGGCGCTCATCCGGGGGAAGAGGGCGATGGCCGGGGAGGTGGCGAAGAGGCCCAGGACCATCTGGAAGACCACCTCGGCGTTGTAGAAGCCCGTGACCGCCGCCGGGGGGTAGCGGGTGAGGATGTTGGTCAGGACCAGGTTCAGAAACTGGCGCAAGGAGGTGGTGAAGGCAAAGGGGCCCATGCGGCCCAAGGCCGTGAGGAAGGCCGGGTGCCAGCGCCACTCCAGGCGAAAGCCCTGGAGGAAGGGCAGCTGCACCAGGGCCTGGAAAAGCCCCCCCAGGGCCACGGAAAGCCCCAAGGCGGTGGGATCCCCAGGGTAGAGGGCCATGAGGCCGATGGCCACCAGATTGAAGACGATGGGGCCAAGGGCGTAGGGCAGAAAACGCTCCTCCGCCTGCAAAAGGGCGGAGAAGAGGGCGGCCATGGAAATCCCTAGGAGAAAGGGTAGAAGAAGCCGGGTAAGGTAGACCACCTGGGCGAAGGCGGCCTCCTCCCGGAGGTGGCTTCCCGGGGCCACCAAAAGGGCCGCCACGAAGGGGGCGAGGAGGTAGGCCAGGCCCAGGACGAGGACGTTCACCCCCAGGAGGAAGGCGGCGAAGCGGCGGGCGAAAACCCGGGCCTCCGCCTCGGAGAGACCCTTCAAAAGCGGGATGAGAGCGTTCTGGACCGCACCTTCCGCCAAGAGCTCCCGCAGGAGGTTAGGCACCCGGTAGGCCACGTTGAAGGCGTCCTTGAGGGCGTCGGGGAAGTAGGCGTTGAAGACCGCTTGGCGCACGAGGCCCAGGACCCTCGAGGCCAGGGTTCCCCCCATGACCAGGAGAACCTTACGGAGCATTCCCCTCCAGAACCTCCTGGAAGACCTCGAGGAAGTTGGCCTGGTTTACCACCGTGAGCCCGTGGAGGGCGGAGAGCTCCTTGGCCCGGGCCTTATCCATGCCCAGAAGGACCAGGAAGCTTTCCCGAGCGGAAAGCCCAAGCACCTTCTTGAGCCCCGCGTACTTGGCGATGTGGGCCTGGAAGTCCCCCGTCTTGGTCTCAAACCAGTAGACCCTTTCTCCCACCCGCACCAGCACGTCCAGCTCCATGGCGTCCCCATTGGGGAGCGCTACCTGATAGCCCACCGCCACCTCGTGGGGCAGGTTCTTGGAACGCAGGAACTTCCGCACCTTCTCGGCCACGTACCGCTCCAACCAGCCCCCGGTGAGGAAGTTCTGCACCCAGCCCTCGGTGCTGGCCTTGGCGCGGATGCGACGCTCCTCGCTCTTGTAGTGGTAGGAGGTGAGGAGGGCGTACTGCTTGAGCATGGTGCAGAACTGGGTGGAGTTGGCGATCTCCTCCTGGGAGGCCTCGGAAAGGGAAAGCTCAAACTGGCGCTTGGTGGAAAGGCTCTGCTTCAGGCGCTCGTAGAGCTTCTCCAGGCTGGGGTAGCGGTCCCCCAGGAAGAGGGCCAAGCGGGTGAGGACTTTTTCCTTCTCCTCCTCCTCCTGGGGCTTCTTCACCACCTGGATGCCCAGACCCTTGAGCCACTCTTCCACGGAGGCCACCTTTTTGGCCTTAGGGGCCTCCTGGGCCTTTGCGGGCTCAGGCTGGGGCGGCTGGGCCTTCGGCGCCTCCGCAGGGGTTTCCCGCACAAGCCGCCACATCTCCCCGGCCAGGGCGAAGAAGCGGGACCGCACCGGGTCCTCCCCCCCCTCCAGCCCCGGGGGGGTGAGGCCCGAGCGCAAGGCGTCCAGGAGCCAGGCCTCGAGGGCCTCCCTCAGGGCCTGCCTTGCCGCCTCCAGGTGCTCGGCCTCCACCCTTAGGCCCAGCTCGGGAAGCTCCCCCACGAAACGCCCCGGGCCCGCCAAATCATAGCGGGCCTGGGCCATGGTCCTTTCCAGGTAGCGGGTGAGAACGCCCACGGGTTCCAGCATATCAGGGCCAAGAAAAAGGCCCCGGTGGTTCCGGGGCCGCCTGGTGCCGGGGACGGGACTCGAACCCGTACGGGGGTAACCCCCCAGCGGATTTTAAGTCCGCAGCGTCTACCATTCCGCCACCCCGGCGGGCGCCTTTCATGCTACTAAAGCGGGAAGTCCTCGCCAAGCCTTAGGGTGAGATCCGCCCCCAAAACCGCCTCCCCGGAGATGCGGTAGGGCACCCCCAGCCTCTCCCCCAATGTTCGGGCCAGTACCCCCGGCCCGTTCTCCAGCACTTCGGTGCGGGTGGGGGAAAGTTCCACCGGGTGCAGGAGCACCCGCAGGCCCAGGGCCTGAAGCCTCTCCCTGACCCGCTCGGCCTGGCCCTCCTGCCCGGGGCCGAAGACCAGGGCTACCCGCCTCCCGGAAAGCGCCGCCTCCTCCGCGGTGCCCTCCCCGTTGAAGTAGAGGCCCACCAGCTCCCGAAGAGCCGCCTCGTCCACGCGCCAACCCCCGCCGCCAAAGCGTCCTGGCAGAAGGAGGCTCACCAGGGCGGGCCGCTTCATGGCGAAACCCAGGATGGCCCCCGTTTCCTGGCGGGTGAGGTCGGTCTGCACGTAGGGCTCCACCGCCGCCACCGCCCTAGGCAGGCGAAGCAGGCCGGAAGGAGAAAGCACCTGCTCCCTGAGGGCGTGGAGGAAGGCCTGCTGCCGCTGCACCCGCCCGATGTCCCCCAAGGCGTCCTTGCGAAAGCGTAGGTAGCCCTCCGCCTGCTCGCCGTTCAGCACTTGGCACCCCGGCTTTAAATCGATGTCCAAGCCCGCGGCGGTGTCCCGGTAGCGCATGGGCTTCTCCACACAGACCCTAACCCCCCCCAAAGCGTCCACCCCCCGGCGGAGGGCCTCGGTGCTCACCACCACGTAGCGGTCCGCCTGCACCCCGGTGATCTGGGCCACCGCCTCCTTCATGAGGTCCGGGCCGCCCAAGGGGCTGGCCGCGTTCACCTTGTGCCAGCCGTAGCCGGGGAGGTTCACCCAGACATCCCTAGGGATGGAGAGGACCACCACCCGGCCCGTCCCCGGGTCCAGGCGCACCAGGAGGATGGTGTCCGCCAGGCCCCGAAACCGCTCCGGGGCCCGCCGGTGGTAGCCGGAGTACTCGGGGCTGGAGCCATAGACCAAGAGGGTCAAGGGGTTTTTGAGCCCTTCAGGAGCGGGCAACGCCCCATGGCGCACCGCAGGGCCCAAAAGGGGGTAGGCCCAAATCCCCAAGGCCAGCAAAAGGACTGCGAAGAGAAGGATGAGCAACCGCCGCACGGGGGCTCAGTCTACACCCCCTCGGGTGAGGGGGATTAGGGGAAGCAGTAGGTGGTGTCGGTCAGCACCCGGTCGGCGCGCACCAGGCCGAAGCCGTACTCATCGTCCTTCCCCGCAGGGCCCAGGTCCTCGGCGGCCTGGGTCAAGCAGGTGTACACCTGATCCGGTGAGGGCCAGCTTTTGCGCTCGCTGGCGTACTTGCTCATGTACAGGGCTGCCACCCCCGCCACGATGGGGCTAGCAAAGGAGGTGCCGCTACCCACCAAGTAGCCCTGCGGCTTGTTGGGGTCCGGCACAACCACCCCTTGGCCGGGGGCCACCAGATCAAGCTCCGGACCATAAGCGGAAAACGAGGCTCGCCTTCGGTCCTGGTCCACCGCCCCCACAGCCAAGGCGCTAGGGCTGCTGGCAGGGAACATGACCGGGCCTCCCGACGTATAATTCCCTGCCGCCGCCACGATCACCATCCCCTGGGCCCGGGCCTGGGCTAGCTCTCCATCCAGCAGGCTGTCGTACCCGTTCTGACCTAAAGAGATGTTGGCAACCCGCACCCCTAGGCTTCGGGCGAGCCGCACGCCCTCCAGGAGGGTAGCGGTGGTGGCCCCGCCCCCGTCACGGAACACCTTGATGGGCAGAATGTAGCCCCCCCAGGTCACCCCGGCCATGCCCCGGCCATTGTGGGTGTCCGCACCCAGGACGCTGGCCACCTGAAGCCCGTGTCCGTAGCTGTCTTGATAGGGGGCTTGCCCATCGGTGGGGTCGGCGTCCCCATCGGCCACATCCAGGTTGACGCCTGCAGGGAGGTACTTGCTGGTCTGAAAGTCCTCATGGTTCAGGACCCCCGTATCCAGCACCGCAATGAGGGGAGGGCACCCCCGGCCCGTGCTCAGGTTCCAGGCCGCTTCCAGTCGGAGCAGGTTGTTAAGGTATACCTTCTGGTCTGTTGTATAGAGGGGATCGTTGGGCGTCCGCAGGGGGCGGTAGAGGTAGTTGGGCTGCACGTACTGCGCCCCCGCCCGGAGGAGGGCCCAGGCCTTGGCCTCCTCCTGCCCTTTGGGCACCTTCACCCGCAAGAGGCCTTGGGAAAGGGCCTCCTGGGGCTCCACTCCCTCAGCCCGCAGGGCCTGGACGGAAAGCCCCGGCTTGGGAAGCACCAGGAGCTCCCCGGGCACGTATTCCCCAGCAAAGCGGCCCAAGCCTTGGAGGCGAAGTGGCTCCTCCGTAGCCTGCGCCTGCAAGGGTCCCACGGGGCACTCGGCGGGGTTTACGGGAGGCGGCGGGGGCGTCTGAGGACAGGCAGTGAGGAGAAGGGCCGTGGCCGCAAGAAGGGCCATGAAAATAAGCCGGTTCATGCTCCCTACTCTACATGCCCTGTCCCCGCCTCTCCTTAAGCCTGGGCTAAGGTTTCCTCTATCCGCCCCGCCAACTTCTCCAGGAAGGCGAAGAACATGGGCCCGTAGTGGGCCAGCTCGTCCCCATCGGTGGCGGCCACGGGAAAGTCCCATCCCCGCTCCTCCGCCAGGGCCCTCGCCTTCGCCAGGGGGTTTTTCCCCCAGGGCTTGGGCTCGTAGAGGAAGAGGTCGGGTCTGCGGCGCTTGACCTCCTCCAGGTCCGGGGGGAAGTAGGCCTGGGGCACGTCCAGGAAGATGGGCTTAAGGCCCAGGTGCAAAAGGGCCTGGGCGATGTAGCTCCCCCGGCCCACGGTGATGGGACCGCCCAGGTCCATTTCAAAGTAGACCTTCAGGTCAAAGCGCCCCTTGAGGCGGCCATAGCGCTGGGAAAGCCCGTGGGCCAGCTCCGCGGCCCGCTCCTCCAGGTCCAGAAGGTGGCCCAGGGTGGAGAGGTTTTCCAGGATACCGTAGGGGCTCGTGGGCAAGGGCACGGCGTAGACGGGAAAGCCCTCCTCCTTGAGCCTGAGGGCCTGCTCCCGCTGCACCCCGGTGGAGAGGAGGACCAAATCGGGCTTCAGGCTCCGGAGGAAGTCGGTGCGGGTCTTGGTGTAGGAGGCCAGGACCGGCAGGGAAAGCACCTCCGCCGGGCGGTGGCAGAAGGCGCTCCGACCCACCAGCCTATCCCCCACCCCCAGAGCGAAAAGGGCGTCCGTCAGGTTGGGGGCCAGGCTCACGATGCGCCCGAAGCGGTCGGGGAGGTCTAGGGGGCCGAGAAGCTCGTGAAAGATTTTCATTGCCTTAGGTCCAAGGAGCGGGCGTGGCCCTCGAGGCCCTCCGCCCGGGCCAGGAGGGCCCCCTTCTGCGCCAACACCTTCACCGCGCCCTCGCTCAGGCCCATCACCGGAATGACCTTGAGGAAGTCCCGCACCGAAAGCCCCCCCTGGAAGCGGGCGGTGCCCGAGGTGGGCATCACGTGGCTGGGCCCGGCGATGTAGTCCCCCAGGGCCTCGGGGCTCCCCTCCCCCAGGAAGACCCCCCCAGCGTTCTGCACCCTCCCCAGCCAGGGCAGGGGGTCCGCCAGGGCCAGGCAGAGGTGCTCGGGGGCGTAGAGGTTGGCCAGCTCCAGGGCCTCCTCGAGGTCCCGGGTGAGGACCAACCCTCCCTTCTCCAGGGCCCGCCGGGCGATCTCCGCCCGGGGAAGATCGGAAAGCTGCTTGGCGAGCTCGGCCTCCACCCGCTCCAAAAGGGCCCGCTCTGGGGAGAGGAGCCAGGGCTCGGAGTCGGGGCCGTGCTCCGCCTGGGCCAGGAGGTCTGCAGCCAGGAGCTTAGGGGAGGCGGAGCCATCGGCCACAATCAGGGTCTCCGTGGGGCCGGCCAGCCCATCTACGCCCACGACTCCGAAAACCTGGCGCTTGGCCGCCACCACGTAGGCGTTGCCGGGACCCACGATCTTGTCCACCCGGGGGATGCGGGCCGTGCCGTAGGCCAAGGCGGCGACGGCCTGCGCCCCCCCCATGGCGAAGAGCCGGTCCGCCCCCGCCACCCAGGCGGCGGCCAACACCCCGGGGTGGACCCTGGGGGGACTGGCCACCACCACCTCCGCCACCCCGGCCACCTTGGCCGGGACCACGGTCATGAGGAGGCTGGAGAGGAGGGGAGCGGTGCCCCCTGGGACGTAGACCCCCACTCGGGCCATGGGCCGCACCAGCTGGCCCAATAATCCCTTCTCATCCGCCTTCAAAAAACCCCCGCGAGCCTCCTCCCGGTAGAAGGCCTCGATGCGCTCCTTTGCAGTTTCCAGGGCGTCGCGGAGCTCCTCGTCCAGGTCCTCGTAGGCCTGGCGCCAGGCCTTCTTGGGAATCTCCTCCACGGGGTGGCCGTCCAGGTCCAGGCTGAAGCGGTCTAGGGCCGCATCCCCTTCCTCCCGCACCGCCTGCAGGATGCCCCGCACGATTTCCTCCACCGTGGGGTCAAAGGAAAGGCCCCGGCGGGCGAAGCGCTCCCTCACCTCCTCCGCGCGGTAGATCATGCCTCCACTATACCCAGCGGCGGCGTCTTTTCGCCTCCTCCACACCCTGCAGGTGGGCCTCGAAGACGTGGTTGCCCACCTGCTGCGCCAGGCGCACGGGCACCCCTTCCTCCACCTGCACCAAGGTCAGGCCGGGACGCAGGCGGTACTGGAGGCGCAAGCGACCTTCCACCTCCACATCCGCCAGCCGCTCCACGTACACCCGCCCCCCGGGCATGGGAAAGCGCACCACCTCCCCGGGGAGGAGCTCCAGCCGGGGAAGGGCTAAAAGAAGGGAAAGGGGGTCGTGGTAGGGTGCCACGAAGGGCAGGGCTAGGCTCTCCTTCCCCTGGGTCACCAGGACCACGCCCTCCTCCTCGAGGCGCTCCACGGTGAAGACCCGGGCCTCCCGCCCTTCCACCCGCTCGGCGAAGTAAAGGGAAAACCCCTCGGCATCGGTTTCCGTCTGCCAGCGCTGGCGGGTTTTGGGCAGGGGAAGGAGCACCTCGGCGCTCAGGGCGGCCTTGACCCCCCGGCCCTGCGGGCGCACCTCCAGCTTCCCCTCCCCCGCGGGCTCCCCCGCGAAGAAGTAGCGGTACAGGTACACGGCGGGACGCTCGGTCATGGCCCTAGCGTACCTTGATGGTGAGGGGCGGGCCCGGCACCTCCAAGAGGTAGTCCACCGGGTCTCTCCCCGCCACCCGGATGCGCAGGCGGTACACCCCCTTTTGGTCAAACTCCACCCGCCCGGGGGCGGTGAGGAGCACCCGCCCGGGGAGCATCTTGGAGCCTTCCGGAACCTCCAGCAAAATCACCTCGGCCCGCTCCGTGGGAGGGTCGGTGCGGAACTCCATGGTGTAGCCCCCCGGGCCTTGGCTCCGGGGACGCAGGAGCCAAAAGCCCACTCCCCCCAAGAGCAAAACCGCTAGGAGGAGCGCCGCAAGCGCCAAACGCGGGCCCCGTTCCCTCGAGGGCTCCAGAACGGGGAAGGAAGGCTCTTCCCGCTCCTCTATGCGCACCACCCGGGGACGGCTCGGGGGACGCTCCGGCTCCTGCGGCGGCCCCGGGACCTCCGGCTCGGGAACGGGTTCCACGGACAGGCGCTTCTTCCCCTCCCCTGGCCCCGGGGAAGCGTCTTCCCCTGAAGGGGGCGGGGCTTCCCTTGGCGGAAGCTGGGCCTCCGGGGAAGGTTCCGATGACGCCACGGGAGCTTCCTCCCCTTTCCCCAGCAAGCCCTCCCAAGAGCCCGCCGAGGACTCCAGGGCCTCCACCGCCTTGGCCAGGGGGAACTCGGGCCAGCGCTCCCCCACCAGGGCGCGGGCCAACGCCGCCACCGCCTTCCGCCCCTCCCCGGCCAGAGCCTCCAGCCCCACCCCTGCCAGCCACACCCGCTTGCCCTTGACCAGGCAAAGCTCGGGCACGGGGGCGTAGCGCACCCCTTGGGCCTCGAGGGCCGCCAAGAGCTGGGCCATCTCCCGGAGCCAGTGGGCGGTGCGCTCCAGGTCCGCCACCCCCAGGTACTGGCTCAAGGGCACCGCCCCGATGGGCCACTCCAATACCCAAGCTTCCGGGGTTTCCTCCAACAAAGCCAGGATCCCTTCGCCCTGCACGGGGTTGCCTTGCGCCCCCTTGAGCACCAAAACCGGCGTTCCCGTCCGGGTATCTTGCCCCTCGTACACGGTAACGGTTGCAATACGGGCGAGAATACGCCGCAACCAATAGTTGCCCAGAACCTCCATCCCCCCAAGTATACGCATCCCTTCGGGGCTGGGCTTATAATCTGCCAAAGGATGGGCCCTAAGGGCGGAAAGGAGCGGGGATGGAGTTCAAGATCACGCTGACCACGGAGGAGATCGTTCGCGGCCTGAAGCACTACCGCCGCATCGCCAAGCAGGACGTTCTCCGGGCGCCGGAAACGCCAAACCCAGAGGTTTTTCGCCGCCACGCCGAGGCCAGGCGGGAGGTTTACGCCAAGCTGGCGGAGGTGGCGGAAGCCGAGGGCCCCGAGGCCGTGGTGCAGTACGCCCTGGAGCTTTACAAGTCCCTGCCCTTCGTCACCGGCACCCCGGAGGACCAGCACCCCGAGATCAAGGGGCAGGAAAACGCCTTGGAGAACTTCTTCCTCATGATCGGTCTGGACCCCAAAACCCGCCGGGAGGCCCGTAAGGCGAGGAAGCCCCTGCAATGACCCTGGAGCTTTTGCAAGCGCAGGCCCAGGCCTGCACCGCCTGCCGCCTGGCAGAGGGCAGAACCCAGGTGGTCTTTGGGGAGGGCAACCCCGACGCCCGGCTCATGATCGTGGGGGAGGGGCCAGGCGAGGAAGAAGACAAGACGGGCCGTCCCTTTGTGGGCAAGGCAGGGCAACTCCTAAACCGCATCCTGGAGGCGGCGGGCATCCCCCGGGAATCCATTTACATCACCAACATCGTCAAGTGCCGCCCGCCGGGAAACCGCACCCCCCTCCCCGACGAGGCCAAAATCTGCACCGACAAGTGGCTGATCAAGCAGGTGGAACTCATCGCCCCCCAGGTCATCGTCCCCTTAGGGGCGGTGGCGGCGGAGTTCTTCTTGGGAGAGAAGGTATCCATCACCAAGGTACGGGGAAAGTGGTACGAGTGGCACGGCATCCGGGTTTTCCCCATGTTCCACCCCGCCTACCTCCTCAGGAACCCCAGCCGCGCCCCCGGAAGCCCCAAGCACCTCACCTGGCTGGACATCCAGGAGGTGAAGCGCGTCCTGGACGGCCTCCCCCCCAAGGAGCGCCGCCAGGTGAAGGCGGTGAGCCAAGAACCGCTTTTCTGAGGCCAGAGCCCTGGAGGCCTAAACCCAGCAAAGCCTACCTTCGCGTGTAAAATGCCCTTACCTCCGAGCCCGGAAAGACCCCCTGGGCCTTCCGGGCCGGGCCAGAGGGCCCCGGGGTGGCGGGGGCAACCCCGCCGCCTGCCGCGGTCGCAAAGGAGGCATCCATGAAACCCATCCTTTGGAGCGTCTGGCTCTTGAGCTTTGGCGTGGCCCTGGCAGAGGCCCAAGTGCGGGTGGTGGCCGCCGCCGACCTGCAGTACGCCCTCGGCGAGGTGGCCCAGGTGTTTGAGGCCAAGAACCCGGGGGTCAAGGTGTCCCTCATCTTCGGCTCCTCGGGCAAGCTTTACACCCAGCTCTCCCAGGGCCTCGAGGCGGACCTCTACTTCTCCGCCGAGAGCATCTACCCCAAGCTCCTGGAGGAAAAGGGGCTTACGGAGCGGGGCACGCGCAAGCCCTACGCCATCGGGCGCATGGCCATCTGGCTGGACCGGAAGCTGGGGCTTACCCCCGGACCCGAGGCCCTGAAAGACCCCCGCATTACCCGGCTGGCCATCGCCAACCCCGTCCACGCCCCCTACGGCCGGGCCGCCGTCACCCTTTTGGAGCGCTACGGCCTCCTCAAAAGGCGGCCCGACGCGCCCATATCCGGCCTGAGCCAACCTTTTCCCAGGCTTTCGTGGGCGGAGATCCCCTGGGAAAGCCTCACCCGGGGGGTGGAGGCCTACTGGGACCCGGAGCCCCTCCGGCGGGGCAAACCCCACTTTGAGTTCGTCTACGGGGAAAACATCTCCCAGACGGCCCAGCTGGCCCTGACCGCTACCCAGGCAGGCATCCTGGCCCTGCCCCTGGCGGTCCACGAAAGCCTCTCCCGCCCTGGGGTCTATTGGGCCGCCCCCTTGGGAAGCCACCTTCTCCTGGAGCAAAACTACGTGGTCCTCAAGGGCAAGGCCCGGCCTGAGGTCCTGGCCTTCCACCGCTTCGTGGGAAGCCCCGAGGGCCGGGCCATTCTCAAGCGCTACGGCTTTGTGCTTCCGGGAGAGTAGATGCTGGAACCGCCCTTCTGGACCTCCCTCACCCTTTCCTTAGAGGTGGCCCTGACGGCCTCCTTCGTCCTCCTCCTGACGGGGGTGCCCCTGGCCTGGTGGTTGGCCTTCCGCTCATTTCCAGGGAAAGCCCTTCTGGAAGCCATCTTCCTCCTCCCTCTGGTCCTGCCCCCCACGGTCTTGGGGTTCTACATCCTTCTCTTCCTAGGGCCCGAGGGGCCCTGGCGGAAGCTCACCGGCCTCTCTTGGGCCTTCAGCTTTGAGGGGCTGGTCTTCGCCAGCGTCCTCTTCAGCCTCCCCTTCGCCCTCACTGCCTACCGGGAAGCCTTCCTGTCCCTGGACCGGAACCTCCTGGAGGTGGCGAGAACCCTGGGGGTGCCCAGGGGCAAGATCTGGCTGAAGGTGGTCCTGCCCCTCACCTGGCCCGGCCTCCTCTCCGGCACCCTCCTGGCCTTCGCCCACACCCTGGGGGAGTTCGGGGTGGTGCTCATGGTGGGGGGTTCCATTCCCGGGAAGACGCAGATGGTAAGCATCTACCTCTACGACTTGGTCCAGGCCCTCCGCTTCCGGGAGGCCGCCGAGGCTTCGGCGGTCCTCCTCCTTCTCAGCCTGGGGGTGCTGGTGGCGGTTCGCCTCTTGGAAGCGAGGGGGCGCGCATGGAAGTCCACTACCAGATAAGGCGACCGGTGGCCCTCGAGGCCCACTTCCACATCCGGGGCTTCACCGTGCTTCTAGGGGAAAGCGGGGTGGGCAAAACCACTCTCCTCAAAGCCCTGGCGGGGCTGGTCCCCGCCCAGGGCACCCCCTTCCCGGGCCTCCCCCCAGAGCGCAGACCCGTGGGCTACCTCCCCCAGGACCTGGCCCTCTTCCCCCACATGACCGCCTGGGAGAACGTGGCCTTTCCCCTGAGGGGCCCAGGCCGCAAGGAGCAGGCCCTGAAGCTCCTGGAACGGGTCGGGCTGCGGGAGCATGCCCACAAGCGGCCAGGCCAACTTTCGGGAGGCCAAAAGCAGCGGGTGGCCTTGGCCCGAGCCCTTGCCCGGAAACCGGAGCTTCTCCTCTTGGACGAACCCACCAGCGCCCTGGACCCCCTCACCAAGGACCAGGTGGTGGCCGACCTGGTGGACCTCATCCGCCAGCAGGGCATCCCGGCCCTAGCCGTGAGCCACGACCCCGCCCTGGCCCGCATGGCGGACTGGCTTCTGGTGATGGGCCGGGGACGCATCCTGCAAGAAGGCCCCCCTGAGGAAGTCCTGGCCTCCCCTAAAGAGGTGGAGGTAGCCCGGCTTTTGGGCTACGAAAACCTCTTCCCCGCCCGGGTGGTACCGGGCGGGGTGGCGGTGGGCCAGGTGATCCTTACTCTCCCCCTCCCCTCCTGGGCCCGGATGGACGAGGAGGTATGGCTCGGGGTGCGGGCAGAGGAAGTCATCGTGGTTCGGGAAGACCGCCCCCTGCCCCCGGAAAACGTCCTGGAAGGGGTACTAGAGGGCCTGCACCCCGAGGGCCTTGCCTTCCGCGGCCGCTTCTTGGGGCCTGTAACCCTCACCCTGCTCCTGCCCCGGCACGTCCAAGAGAGGCTTCGCCTGCACCCGGGCCAGCGCCTGCGGGTGGCCTTGAAACCCCGTTACCTGCACCTGATGCCAAGCCAGGCGGGCGAGATCGCCTAGCGGGAGGCCGAACTTGTTCCTGAGCCCCTTGAGGTGGAAGCGGGCCTGGTAGGGAAAGAGGCTTAGGGCGCGGGCCAGGGCCTTGGCCTCCGCCTCCACCCCACGGCCCAAAGCCCAAAGAACCTCCACCTCCCCGGGGGAAAGGGCAAGGCCCAACCGCCCGCGAAGGCCATCGGATAGGGTCTTCGGGTCATCGCGCCGGGTGAGGAAGGCTTGGCGCCTGGGGTCGTAGGCCCGGAACCCCGCCGGAGTCCGCCACAGCCACACCTGGCCGTGCTCCAGGAAGTCCAAATCCGCCAGGACCAGCCCCTTGCCTTCCCTCCAAGCAACCTTCCAACCTTCCTTGCGCAACGCCTCTGCCACCAGGGCGTAAAGCTCCAGGTTATGGGTCAACACCACTGCGTGCATCCACGCCACCTCCTTTCGCCTTTGGGCCTACACCGCTTGGGGGTTTGCCGCTAGGCGTAAGGAGGGGCGCGAGGCGCCAGGTTGGACCGCGCCGGTTCAGGATGGCCTGCCCGGGCGCTGGGGCGGACCCGCAACACCTCCAGCAAGGTGGGGGCCGCTGGCTCCTGCACCACGGGAAGGCCGGAAGCCACCTGCATGCCGCAGAAGAGGGAGTGATCCACCTCCCTCTCCTCTCCCGGCGCCTGGCACAAGTCGGCCCGCAACCCCGGGTTTTGCACCTGCATGAGGTACATTTGCAGGGCTACCCCGGTGGAGGCGGTGAGGGTGAGGGCCAGGTAAAGGAAAACCGCCAGGGCCCTCCCAAGACCCCTGCCGACCATGTCCAAAGTATACGGGGTAAAGTGGGGTAGTATGGCCGTCCGCGGCACCAAAGACCTGTTTGGCAAGGAGCTTGGGCTCCACCAGCACATCGTGGCCACCGCCCGTCAGGTATTGGAGGCAGCCGGAGCCTTGGAACTGGTCACGCCCATTTTCGAGGAAACCCAGGTCTTTGAAAAGGGCGTGGGCATCTCCACGGACATCGTCCGCAAGGAAATGTTCACCTTCCAAGACCGCGGCGGGCGCTCCCTCACCCTGCGCCCCGAAGGCACCGCCGCCATGGTGCGGGCCTACCTGGAGCACGGCATGAAGGTCTGGCCCCAGCCCGTGCGCCTCTGGATGGCCGGGCCCATGTTCCGGGCCGAGCGCCCCCAGAAGGGGCGGTACCGCCAGTTCCACCAGGTGAGCTACGAGGCCCTGGGCTCGGAAAACCCCATCCTGGACGCGGAAGCCGTGGCCTTGCTCCACGACTGCCTGCGGGAGCTCGGCCTGCGGCGCCTTTCCGTGAAGCTCTCCTCCGTGGGCGACCCCGAGGACCGGGCCCGGTACAACGCCTACCTGCGGGAAGCCCTCTCCCCCTACCGCGAGGAGCTTTCCGAGGACTCCCAGGAGCGCTTGGAGCTCAACCCCATGCGCATCCTGGACTCCAAGAGCGAGAAGGACCAAGCCCTCCTGCGGGAGCTTGGGGTAAGGCCCATGCTGGACTTCCTGGGGGAAGAAGCCCGCGCCCACCTGAAGGCGGTGGAGCGCCATCTGGAACGGCTTTCCATCCCCTACGAGCTGGACCCGGCCTTGGTGCGGGGCCTGGACTACTACGTGCGCACCGCCTTTGAGGTGCACCACGCCGAGATCGGCGCCCAGTCGGCCTTAGGGGGCGGCGGCCGGTACGACGGGCTTTCCGAGCTCCTGGGGGGGCCAAGGGTGCCTGGGGTGGGCTTCGCCTTCGGGGTGGAGCGGGTGGCCCTGGCCCTCGAGGCCGAGGGGTTCACCCTCCCCGAGGCCAAGGGGCCAGACCTTTACCTGGTGCCCCTGCTGGAGGAAGCCGTGGCGGAGGCCCTCTACCTGGCGGAAGCCCTTAGGCCCCGCATCCGGGCGGAGTACGCCCTCACCCCCAAGAAGCCGGGGAAGGGGGTGGAGGAGGCCTTGAAGCGGAACGCCCGCTTCGCGGGCTTTTTGGGCGAGGACGAGCTGAGGACCGGGGAGGTCACCCTGAAGCGCCTGGCCACCGGGGAGCAGGTGCGCCTGCCCCAGGCCGAGGTCCTGGGCTTCCTCCTCGGAACCCTTTCCTGAGCATCGGGTAAGATTTAGAAGATTATGCGCCGCACCCACTACGCCGGGAGCTTACGGCCAGAACACGCCGGACAGGAGGTGGTCCTCGAGGGCTGGGTGAACCGCCGCCGGGACCTGGGGGGCCTCATCTTCCTGGACCTCCGGGACCGGGAAGGGCTAGTGCAACTGGTGGCCCACCCCGAAAGCCCCGCCTACCGGGAAGCGGAACGGGTGCGCTCGGAATGGGTGGTGCGCGCCCGGGGCACGGTGCGCCTCCGCCCGGAGCCCAACCCCCGTTTAGCCACCGGGGAGGTGGAGGTGGAGCTTTCCGCCCTGGAGGTCCTGGCCGAGGCTAAGACACCCCCCTTCCCCGTGGATGCCGGCTGGCGGGGGGAGGAGGAAAAGGAAGTCTCCGAGGACCTCCGCCTCAAGTACCGCTACCTGGACCTGAGAAGGCGGCGCATGCAAGAAAACCTGCGCCTGCGCCACCGGGTCATCAAGGCCATCTGGGACTTCCTGGACCGGGAGGGCTTTGTCCAGGTGGAAACCCCCTTCCTCACCAAGAGTACCCCGGAAGGGGCCCGGGACTTCCTGGTGCCCTACCGCCAGGAGCCGGGGCTCTTCTACGCCCTCCCCCAGTCGCCGCAGCTTTTCAAGCAGATGCTCATGGTGGCGGGTTTGGACCGCTACTTCCAAATCGCCCGCTGCTTCCGGGATGAGGACCTCAGGGCCGACCGCCAGCCCGACTTCACCCAGATGGACCTGGAGATGAGCTTCGTGGAGGTGGAGGACGTCCTCACCCTTAACGAGCGCCTCATGGCCCACGTCTTCCGCGAGGCCTTGGGGATGGAGCTTCCCCTCCCCTTCCCCCGCCTTTCCTATCTGGAGGCCATGGAGCGCTACGGCTCCGACAAGCCGGACACCCGCTTCGGCCTGGAGCTAGTGGAGGTGGGGCCCCTCTTCCGGGAAAGCGAGTTCCAGGTCTTCCGCGAAGCGGAAAGGGTAAAGGCCCTGGCGGTGCCCAAAGCCCTATCCCGCAAGGAGATCTCGGACTTGGAGGAGTTGGCCAAGCGCCACGGGGCAAAGGGCCTGGCCTTTGCCCGAGTGGAGGAGGGAGGTTTCGCAAGCGGGGTCGCTAGGTTTCTGGAACCCGTGCGGCAAAGTCTCTTGGAGACCACGAAAGCCGCCCCGGGGGACACCCTTCTCTTCGTGGCCGGGCCGGCCAAGGTAGCGGTCACCGCCTTGGGGCAGGTGCGGCTTAAGCTGGCGGAGCTCCTAGACCTCCCCAGGGAGGGCTTCCGCTTCCTCTGGGTGGTGGACTTCCCCCTCCTGGAGTGGGACGAGGAGCGGCAGGGCTGGACCTACATGCACCACCCCTTCACCAGCCCCCACCCCGAGGACCTGCCCCTGCTGGACAGGGACCCGGGGGCGGTGCGGGCCTTGGCCTACGACCTGGTGCTGAACGGCACCGAGGTAGGGGGCGGCTCCATCCGCATCCACGATCCTTCTCTTCAGGCCAAGATGTTCCAAGTGCTGGGCATCGGGGAGGAGGAGCAGAAGGAAAAGTTCGGGTTCTTCCTGGAGGCTCTCCAGTACGGGGCCCCGCCCCACGGGGGCATTGCCTGGGGGCTGGACCGCCTCCTGGCCCTGATGACGGCCAGCCCCTCCATCCGTGAGGTCATCGCCTTCCCCAAGAACAAGGAGGGGAAAGATCCCCTCACCGGGGCGCCCAGCCCCGTTTCGGAGGAGCAGCTTCGCGAGTTGGGCCTGAGGGTGATCCGGAATGCCTAGGATCCCTTACGCCATCGTGGACGCCTTCGCCCCCGCCCCCGGGGCGGGGAACCGGGTGGCCATCGTCCTGGACGCCCGGGGCATGACCCCACCTGAGATGCAGGAGGTGGCCCGCAGGCTCTCCGAGCCTGAAACGGCCTTCGTCACCGAGCGCCGGGGCAACGTCTTTGCGGTGCGCTTCTTCACCCCCGGGGGGGAGGTGGAGTTCTCCGGGCACGCCGCCGTGGCCTTGGGCTTGGCCCTGGTGCGCCTGGGCCTGGCCCCGGGGGGAACCACCCGCCTTTTCCTGCACACCCCCACGGAGGCCCTGCCGGTGGACATCGTCTACGAGGGGAGCGAGCCCAAGAAGGCCCTGGTGCGGGGCCCGGCCCCCCGTTTCCGCGACCTGCCCCCCTACCAGGCCCTCAAGGAGGCCCTCGAGGCCCTGGGCTCGGACGAACGCTACCTCCACCGGGGGCTCCCCTACGGCATCGCCTACACCGGACTCTGGAGTCTCTTTGTACCCCTCATCGCCCCCGGGGTGGTGGACGCCCTGGAGCCCGACATGCCCCTCCTAACCGAGGTCTCCCGCAAGCTGGAGGTGGCCACGGTGCACGCTTACGCCCCCATGGGCCCGAGGAGCTTCTACGCCCGGGACTTCGCCCCCCTTCTCGGCATCCCCGAAGACCCGGTGACGGGCTCCGCCAACGCCGCCCTGGGGGCCCTCCTGGCCCGGGCGGGGGTGGTGCCGAGGCGGGAGGGCCAGGTAGCCCTCACCATCTACCAGGGCCACCGCCTAGGCAACCCAGGGGTGGTAGAGGTGGTGGTGGAGTACAGCCCCATGGGCCAGCCCTATGCGGTGCAGATCGGAGGAGAGGCCGTTATCCTGCACACCGGCGAGTTCTAAGGGCAACATGGTGCGCTTGGTGTTCGTGGACGTAGACGGCACCTTGGTGGGGAAAGAAGGGGTGCCCCCTTGCGTCTGGCCCGCGGTGGCCGCCCTACAGGAGCGGGGGATCGCCCTCGCCCTCATCACCGGGCGGCCAGGCCGGGGGGAAACGTTGGCCTACGCCCGCAGGCTCGCTCCGGCAGGCCTCCACGTGTTTGAGTCGGGGGCAGTGGTCCTCCGCCTGTCCCAAGACCCCCACGAAACCCCGGCGACACCGTTACTGGTGGAGGCCCTGGCCCGGGAGGAGGTAGAGGAGGCGGTCCGCTTGGCCCGCAGGCTGGGGCTTCCCCTCGAGGGCTACACCGCCGAAGGGGGGTTCTACGTGGAAGGAGAAAGCCCCCTCTTCCTGGCCCACCAGGAGCTTTTGGGCCTACAGGCGGAAGGGGCCGACCTCCTCCACCTCCCAAGCCCCCTGGTGCGTCTCCAGGTGCTGGCCGGGCCCGAAGCGCCCCTGGGCGCTTTTCTGGACCGCTTGCCCCCGGGGCTTTCCCCCCACATCGCGGAAAGCCCCAAGATGCCCGGGGTGCGCTTTGTTTCCCTCACCAAGAAGGGGGTGAGCAAGCTCTCCGCGGCCCGCTTTGTGGCAGAGGCCTACGGCCTCACCCTGGAAGCCTGCGCCATGGTGGGGGACGGGGAGAACGACCTGGAGCTCCTCCGGGCGGTGGGCCTGGGCGTGGCCATGGGGAACGCCCCGGAAAGCGTCCGGAAAGCGGCCCAGCGGGTGGTGGCCCCGGTGGAGGCCTGCGGCCTCGCCGAGGCCCTTTTGGGCCTCCTGGGGTAGACTCCTTGAGGTATGCGGGTGTTCATTGACGAGATCCCCCGGCACGAGGGACAGGAGGTGGAGCTCCGCGGCTGGCTTTACCAAAAACGCTCCAAGGGCAAGATCCACTTCCTGATCCTCCGGGATGGCACGGGCTTCCTTCAGGCCACGGTGTTCCATGGGGAGGTGCCGGAAGCGGTCTTCCAGCAGGCGGACCGCCTGCCCCAGGAGACTGCCCTCAGGGTGTGGGGCGTGGTGCGTAAGGACGAGCGGGCCCCCGGGGGGTACGAGCTCGCCGTGCGGGGCCTGGAGGTGGTGAGCCTCCCCCAAGGGGAGTACCCCATCGGCCCCAAGGAACACGGCATCGACTTCCTCATGGACCACCGCCACCTTTGGCTCCGCCACCGCCGCCCCTTCGCGGTGATGCGCATCCGAGACGAAATCGAACGGGGCATTCACGACTTCTTCGCCGAAAGGGGTTTCCTCCGCTTCGACGCCCCCATCCTCACCCCCAGCGCCGTAGAGGGCACCACCGACCTCTTTGAGGTGGACCTCTTTGACGGGGAGAAGGCCTACCTTTCCCAGTCAGGCCAGCTCTACGCCGAGGCCGGGGCCCTGGCCTACGGCAAGGTCTACACCTTCGGCCCCACCTTCCGCGCGGAGAGGAGCAAGACCCGCCGCCACCTCCTGGAGTTTTGGATGATCGAGCCCGAGGTGGCCTTCATGACCCACGAGGAGAACATGGCCCTGCAGGAGGAGCTGGTGAGCTACCTGGTGGGCCGGGTGCTGGAGCGAAGGGCCAGGGAGTTGGAGATGTTGGAACGGGACCCCAAGGCCCTCGAGCCCGCCGCCCAAGGCCACTACCCCCGGCTCACCTACAAGGAGGCCGTGGCCCTGGTGAACCGCCTGGCGGAAAAAGACCCCGAGGTACCCCCCCTGCCCTACGGGGAGGACTTCGGCGCCCCCCACGAGGCGGCCATCAGCCGCCAGTTTGACCGCCCGGTCTTCATCGAGCGCTACCCGGCTCGCATCAAGGCCTTCTACATGGAGCCCGACCCTGAGGACCCCGAGCTCGTCCTCAACGACGACCTCCTGGCCCCCGAGGGCTACGGGGAGATCATCGGGGGAAGCCAGCGCATCCACGACCTGGGGCTCCTGAAGCGGAAAATCCAGGAGTTTGGGCTTCCAGAAGAGGTTTACGGCTGGTACCTGGACCTCCGCCGCTTTGGCAGCGTGCCCCATGCGGGCTTTGGCTTGGGCCTGGAGCGCACGGTGGCCTGGATTGGGGGCCTCAGCCACGTGCGGGAGGCCATCCCCTTCCCCCGGATGTACACAAGAATGCGCCCCTAAGCACCCCGCTGTAGCGTGCGTGGGATAGGACACTAGAAAAGCCCTAGGTAAGCCGCCTTGGCTTTCACCGGCAGGGGAGCCGCGCGCACGGACCCCTAGGCTCCCCAGCCCAGTGTTTCCTCCCTTCCGGCCCCCAGGAAGGCCGTCCGCGGGTCTTGACAAGGGTGTTCTCATAGGCCCGTCAGGAAAACCTCACCTCAGCGTCGGCGGTTAACGGCATTGGCCCTTATTTCAAGGGAGGAAGGCCATGAAGGAGAGTCGGAGAAGCTTCATCCGTAGGGTGGCTGCCGGCGTGGCGGCCAGCGCGACCTTCAGCCCCTTGGCCATCGCCCAAGCCCCCAGGTTTCGCTGGCGCATCCAGTCCGCCTGGGACGCGGGCACCGTGGGCTATAGCCTATTCCAAAAGTTCGCCGAGCGGGTCAAGGAGCTCACCGACGGGCAGATCGAGATCCAAACCTTCCCTGCCGGGGCGGTGGTGGGCACCTTCGACATGTTCGACGCGGTGAAGAGCGGGGTGCTGGACGGGATGCATCCCTTTACCCCCTACTGGGCGGGGAGGATGCCCGTTACCGCCTTCCTCTCCTCCTACCCCATGGGTCTGGACCGCCCCGACCAGTGGGAGACCTGGTACTACGCCTTGGGCGGCTTAGCACTGGCCCGAAAGGCCTTTGAGGAGCAGGGCCTTTTCTATGTGGGTCCAGTCCAGCACGACTACAACCTCATTCACTCCAAAAAGCCCATCAAGAGCTTCGAGGAGTTCAAGGGCGTGAAGCTGCGGGTGCCCGGGGGGATGATCGCTGAGATCTTCGCCGCCGCCGGTGCGGCCACCGTCCTTCTGCCCGGGGGAGAGGTCTACCCGGCCCTGGAGCGGGGGGTGATCGACGCCGCCGACTTCGTGGGCCCGGCGGTGAACTACAACCTCGGGTTCCACCAGGTGACCAAGTACATCATCATGGGGCCGCCGGAAACCCCCTGCATCCACCAGCCTGTGGACCTGGCGGACATCACTCTAAACCTCGCCCGCTGGCGGGCGGTGCCCAAGAACCTGCGGGAGCGGTTCGAGGCGGCAGTGCACGAGTGGAGCTGGGTCCACTACGCGGGGATCCAGAAGGCCAACCTCGAGGCCTGGCCCAAGTATAGGGCGGCCGGGGTCCAGATCATCCGCCTCTCCACGGTGGATGTGCGCAAGTTCCGCCGGGTGGCCATTCCCATCTGGTTCAAGTGGGCCAAGCAGGACAAGTACGCCCGCGAGGCCTTCTCCAGCCAGCTGGAGTACATGAAGGCTCTGGGCTACGTGACCGACGCTGACCTCCGGGGCCTTAGCCTCTAGGAGCGGGAACGTGGGGCGAACCCTCCAACGCTTCCTGGTCTTCGTGGAGGCCCTCAGCTTGTGGTCGGGCCGCCTGGCCGCCTGGCTCACCTTGGCGGCGGTGCTCATCCTTACCGTAGAGGTCGTGCGGCGCTATTTCTTCAACGCCCCCACCCAGTGGGCCCACGAGGTTTCCACCCTGCTCTTCGGCTTACTTTACGCCTTCACCGGGGCGTATGCCCTCAAAGAAAAGGCCCACGTGGGGGTAGATGTCTTCTACGCCCGCCTTTCCCCTAAGGGCAGGGCGTGGGTAAACCTCTTAGGCTTCGTGTTCCTTGCCCTTTTCTGTGGCACGCTGCTCGTCTACGGTTGGAAGTTTTTTTGGACCTCCTGGCAGAACCGGAAGTTCTCCCTGGCTAACCAGGCAATCCCCATCTTCCCCTTCAAACTGGCGATTCCCTTGGGGGGTGCCCTGATCTTGCTCCAAGGTCTGGCCAATCTCCTACGGGACCTCAAGGTGCTTCTGGGAAAGGAGGAAGAGCATGCCCATTGAGACCCTCTCTTGGCTGATGTTCGGCAGCCTCTTCCTCCTCCTGCTCACGGGCTATCCCCTGGCTTTCCTGGTAGGCGGGGTGGCCGTGGTCTTCATCGGCTGGCTCTGGAGCCCCGATGCCCTAGCCCTGGTCCCCCAACGCATGTGGAACAACATGACCCAGTACCTGCTGGCGGCCATCCCTCTCTTCATCTTCATGGCCTCCATGCTGGAAAAGTCTGGACTCATAGAGGAGATCTTCGACGTGGCCTACAAGTGGCTGGGGCGGGTGCCGGGCGGCCTGGCAGTGGCCACGGTGGCCGCCTCCACGGTGCTGGCAGCCATGGTGGGGGTCATCGGGGCAGCGGTGGTCACCATGGCCTTGGTGGCCCTGCCCTCCATGTTGCGGCGGGGGTACAGCCCGGTGCTGGCCGCAGGTACGGTGATGGCCGGGGGCACTTTGGGGATCCTCATTCCCCCCAGCGTTCTGGCCATCATCTACGGTTTGGTGGCCAACCAGTCCGTGGGCGAGCTATACCTAGGTTCCGTGCTTCCCGGCCTGGTCCTCTCCAGCCTCTACATGCTCTTCTCTGTGGTGTACGCCCTCTTGTACCCAGAAGGGGCTCCCCGCATCCCCAAGGAGGAGGCCCCCACCTGGGCGGAGCGGTGGCGGGCGTTGCGGGGCATCTGGGCTCCCCTGCTCCTTATCTTCTTGGTCCTGGGGACCATCTTCTTGGGCCTTGCCGCCCCCACGGAGGCCGCAGCGGTGGGCGCCTTCGGGGCCATGGTGGTAGCCGCCTTGCACCGCAAGCTCACCTGGCAGAACCTGCGCCTGGCCTTGGAACAGACGGCCAAGGCCACGGCCATGGTCCTCTGGATCATTTTTGGGGCAAACGCCTTTGTGGCCTTCTACGTAGCCCAGGGAGGGGACCGGTACATCAGCGAGCTCCTGCTGAGCACAGGCCTCTCGCCTTGGGGCATTCTAATCCTGATGCAGGCGATCCTCATCGTCCTGGGCATGTTCTTGGATTGGGTGGGGATTCTCCTCTTGGCGGTGCCAGTCTTCGTGCCCATCATCCGGGACCTGGGGTTTGACCCCCTATGGTTTGGGGTTCTTTACTTGGTGAACATGCAGATGTCCTTTCTCTCCCCGCCCTTTGGCTACGCTCTCTTCTACGTCCGCGGGGTGGCCCCACAGATTCCCATGGGCACCATTTACCGGGCGGCCATTCCCTTCCTGCTTCTTCAGCTCACGGGGCTGGTGATCCTCATGCTCTTTCCCAGCCTGGCCACCTGGTTGCCCAGCCTGGTCTACGGGAAGTAGGAGCTTGCCTCAAAGGTCGGCAAGCTCCAGGAAGTAGTGGTGCACCCTAGGGTCTTCCGTAAGCTCGGGGTGGAAGGCGCTGGCCAGGAGCCTGCCCTGGCGCACCAAGACGGGTAGCCCGTTGAGTTCCGCCAGCACCTCCACCCCCTCCCCCAAACGCCGGAACACGGGGGCGCGGATGAAGACCCCGCGGAAGGGCCCGAGGCCCTTGATCTCCAGCTCCTCTTGGAAGCTTTCCACCTGCCGACCGAAAGCGTTGCGCTCCACCGCCACGTCCAGCACCCCCAGCCGGGGCTGCTCAGGGTAGCCCAGGATCTCCTTGGCCATCCAGATGGCCCCAGCGCAGGTGCCGAAGACCGCCAGCGAACCCTCCTCTACCCGCTTCCGAACCTCCTCCTCGATCCCGTAGTCCCGGGCCAGCTTGCCGATGGTGGTGGATTCGCCTCCGGGAACGATGAGGGCCTTTATATCTTGGATATGTTCCCTTTTCCGCACCTCCTTGGCCTCTATCCCCAGGCGCTTTAGGGCCTCCTTATGCTCGCGAAAATCCCCTTGTAGGGCCAGTACGCCGACCACGCCCTTCATCCTGGGCCTAGGGGGCTACCCTGTCAAGGGAAGCCCGAACCAGGAGGAAGCCTAAAACCCCGGCCGTGAGGGAAGCGGCCAGAACCCCCACCTTGGCCTGGTCCAGCATCCCCCCTTGGAAGGCCAGCCCGGCGATGAACAGGGCCATGGTGAAGCCAATCCCCGCCAGGAAGCCCACACCCAGGAGGGCCTTGAGATTTGTCCCCTCAGGCAACGCGCCCAAACCCAAGAGGAGGGCCAGCCAGGAAAAGAGGAAAACCCCAAGGGGTTTGCCCAGGAGGAGGCCTAGGGCCACCCCCAGGGCCACGGGGCCTACATCGAGGCCCCCCAAGGCCACTCCAGCGTTGAAGAAGGCAAAAACAGGGAGGACCCCGTACGCCACCCAGGGGTGGAGGGCATGCTCCAAGCGATGCAGGGGGCTTTGCGCCTCACCCACCTCCTCTTCCAGGGCCTCCAACTCCCCCTCGAGGGCCTCGGGATCCGTCTCTGTGGTGGCTCCTTGGAAAGGCCTCCCCCGCCGCAAAGGTATGGCCAAAGCTAGGAACACCCCGGCCAAGGTGGCGTGAAGGCCGGACTTCAGAACGAAGTACCAAAGGGGAAGTCCCAGGAGGAGGTAGGGCCAAAGGTACCAAACCCCTACCCGGTTCAGAAGGAGAAGCGCCCCCAAGGTGAGGGCCGCCAGGAAAAGGTAGGTGCCCTCGAGGCCTCCCGTGTAGAAAAGGGCAATGACCAAAACCGCCCCCAGGTCGTCCACGATGGCCAAGGCGGTGAGGAAGAGCTTGAGCCCTAGGGGGGCCCGGGGTACCAAGGCTAAGACCCCCAGGGCGAAGGCGATGTCCGTGGCCATGGGCACCCCCCAGCCCCGGGCCTCGGGAAGGGTGGGGTTGACCCAGAGGTAGAGCAGGGCGGGAACGGCCATCCCCCCCAAGGCCCCGGCCATGGCCAGACCCGCCCGCCGCGGCTCCCTCAACTCACCCGCCAGGAGCTCCCGCTTGAGCTCAAGGCCTACCAGGAGAAAAAACACAGCCATCAGGAGGTCATTGACCCAAAGAAGAAGGGGTTTTTCTAGGGCAAAGGCCCCCACCCGCAGGGCCACAGGCACCTCCCGCAGGCCGAAGTAGGTCCCTGCCCAAGGGGTGTTGGCTAGGAAAAAGGCCAGAAGGGCAGCAAAGAAAAGGAGGAACCCTCCCTTGGCTTCGCTTTGCAAAAACTGCTCTAGTGCTTTGGGATAGGGTTTCCGCGGCATGGCGGGATTATACACGCACCCAGAGCAGCCTCAAGCTGTTGAGGGTGACCAGGACCAAGGCCCCGTTGTCCGCCAAAACCGCAGGCCAAAGACCTGTGAGGCCGAGAAGGGTGGAGAGCAGGAAAAGCGCCTTCAGCCCCAAGGCCAAGGCCACGTTCTGCCGCACCACAGCTAGGGTCCTGCGGCTTAAGCGAAAAGCCCGCGGCAAGGCGGCGAGGGAGAGGAGGGCCACATCCGCAGCCTTGAGGGCCGCCTCCGTGCCCTCAGCCACCGCCAGGCCCACGGTGGCCCGGGCCAGGGCCGGAGCGTCGTTCACCCCGTCCCCCACCATGGCCACGCCCCCCTCCCGGGAAAGCACCTCCACTAAGCGGAGCTTTTCCACGGGGGAAAGCCCCGCCCGCACCTCCTCGGGGGCGAGGCCCAAGGCCCGGGCCAGGGCAAGGGCCGCCGCTTCCCGGTCCCCGGTGAGGAGGAGGGGCTTAAGCCCCAAGGCGCGGAAGTCCAAAAGGGCCTCCCGGGCCTCCGGCCGGGGCTCGTCCTGGAAGGCGAAAAGGGCCAAGGGCTCCCCCGAGCGCACCAAGAGGGCCAGGCTCATCCCCTCTTCCCCCAGGGCCTGGACCTGGGAGCGGAGGAACTTGGGGAGGGTCACCGCCTCAGGGCGCACCAGCCCCACCTCTGCGCCCTTCACCTGGGCGAAGCTCCCCACACCAGGTTCGCTCCGATACCCCTCGGCCTCGAGGGCCCCAGAACCCACCTCCCTGAGAGCCCGGGCCAGGGGGTGAGACGAGCCTTGGGCCACCGCCTTAGCCAAAGCCAGGGCTTGTTCCTTCCCTATCTCCAAAGGAAGCACCCGCACCAAGCGGGGCCTCCCCAGGGTAAGGGTGCCGGTCTTGTCCAGGGCCAAATGCCTCACCCCGGCAAGGCGCTCCAGGGCCGCCCCGCTCTTGAAGAGCACCCCCACCCTGGCCCCCCGGGCTACCCCGGCGGCGATGGCCGCGGGCACGGAGACCACCAGGGCGCAAGGGCAGGAAATGAGAAGGAGGGCCAGGGCTTTGTAGGCGTGCCCCAGGAAGTCCCCTCGGAAAAGGGGCAGGACCAAGGCCACGAAGGCCGCCAGGACCAGAACGGCAGGGGTGTAGCGGCGGGCAAAGGCGTCCACCAGCCTTTCCGCTTGGGCTTTTCTCAGAAGGGCTTCCTCGGCAAGGCGCTCCATCTCCGCCAGAAAGCCCTCCCGGGGGCGCCGCTCGACCCTAAGCTCCAGGCTCCCTTCGACCACCAGGCTTCCCCCATACACCCCGTCCCCCGCCCCCCTGCGCTGCGGTAAAGGTTCCCCAGTGAAGGGGGCTTCTTCCACCAAAGCTTCCCCCGCAAGCACTACCCCGTCGGCGGGTACCCGCTCGCCTGGGGGCACCCGCACCCGGTCCCCCACCTCCAAAGCCTCGAGGGGTAGCTCCTCCACCCCATCCTCCCGCAAACGGTAAGCCCGCCGGGGAAGGAGTTCCCCCAGGGCGAATAAGGCCCTCCGGGCTTGGGCGATGCTGTAGGCCTCCAGCACCTCCCCTACTAGAAAAAGGAAGACCACCACGGCGGCCTCGGCATAGGCTCCGATGAGGATAGCTCCCAAAGTGGCCACTGTCACCAAGGCTTGCATGCTGAAGGGGTTCTGCCGCAAACCGGCCACGGCCCTGCGCGCCAGGGGATAAACCCCCGCCAGGGCGGCCAGGGTGTAGCCCCACCCGGCCCAGACCGGAAGGAGGAAGGAGGCTAAGAGGGCCAGGAGCAAAAGCCCCCCTGTGAGAAGAGCCCAGCGCCAAGGACCGGCAAGCCCCCGGGTCTCCTCCCCGGCAGGCCTCAAGCGGTAGCCCAGGGAAGCGAGGGCCCTTTCCGCCTCCCGTTCCGCCCCCGGCACCTCCAGGTGCAGGTAGGCCTTGCCGCTTTGGAAGCTCACCTCGGCCCGAACCACCCCGGGCACGGACCGCAAGGTCCCCTCCACCTTGCGGGCGCAGTCGGCGCAGTCCATGCCCTCCACCCGAAACACGCGCACCCTGGGGGCCTCCATGCCCCCAAGGTAACATCACTTGACCATGTGCTCAAGTGTATTCTTCCGCGTGCTCCAAAGCCCCCTCGAGGAGCCGCTCCACGTGCCCATCCGCCACCCGGTAGTAGACCTGCTTCCCTTCCCTGCGGAAGGCCACCAGCCTGGCCTGGCGGAGAAGCTTCAGCTGGTGGCTCACCGCAGAAACGGAAACCCCCGCCAAAAGGGCCAGGTCGCAGACGCAAAGCTCCCCCGCCGCCCTCAGGGCTAGGAGAAGCCGCATCCGGGTGGGGTCGGCCAGGGCCTTGAGGAGAAGGGCCGCCTCCTTCAAAACCCCCTCCTGGGGCAAGGCGGCCCGGGCCTTGTCCACCTTCTCCGGGTGGATCTCGTAGACCCCGCAGACCGCCTTGGCCATGCCCTCACCAACCCCGCTTGGCCAGGCGCTCCTCTTCCTTAAGCTGGTCCAGGTTGATGCCCACCATGGGCTCACCCAGGTCCTCAGAAACCTCGGCCAGCACCTCGGGGTCGTTGTAGTGGGTCACCGCCCGCACGATGGCCCGGGCCCGCTTCCTGGGGTCACCGGACTTGAAGATGCCGCTCCCCACGAAAACCCCGTCCATGCCCAGGTGCATCATCAAGGCGGCGTCGGCCGGGGTGGCGATACCGCCAGCAGCGAAGTTCACCACGGGAAGGCGGCCGTGGTCATGGACCCACCTCACCAGCTCCAAGGGGGCCCCAATCTCCTTGGCGTAGGCCACGAGCTCATCCTCCCGGAGGGACTGGACGTAGCGGATCTGCTTCCACATGGTGCGGGCGTGGCGCACCGCCTCCACCACGTTGCCCGTGCCCGCCTCCCCCTTGGTGCGGATCATGGCCGCCCCCTCGGCGATGCGCCTAAGGGCCTCGCCCAGGTCCCGGGCCCCGTTCACGAAGGGCACCTTGAACTTCCACTTGTCGATGTGGTGCTCCTCGTCCGCGGGGGTGAGGACCTCGGACTCGTCGATGAAGTCCACCCCGATGGCCTCGAGGATCATGGCCTCCACAAAGTGCCCGATGCGCACCTTGGCCATCACCGGGATGGACACCGCGGCCATGATCTCCTTGATCACCTTGGGGTCCGACATGCGGGCCACCCCGCCCTGGGCCCGGATGTCCGCGGGGACCCTCTCCAGGGCCATCACCGCCACCGCCCCCGCCTCCTCGGCGATGGCCGCCTGCTCCGGGGTGGTCACGTCCATGATCACCCCGCCCTTGAACATCTCCGCGAAGCCCGTCTTGATCTGAAAGGTTCCCTTCTCCATCCCGCCCTCCATCCTCAAGCTTACTTCCCCCGGGGTCAAGCCCGGAGGAACACAAAGCCGGGGGCCAAGCCCCCGGCCTTAGGAAGCCAGCCCTCACGGGAGGTAGGCCAAGGGGTTCCGGGCCACCCCGCCCACCCGCACCTCGAAGTGCAGGTGGGGGCCGGTAGACCAGCCGGTGGAGCCCACGTAGCCAATGACCTGCCCGGCCTCCACCCACTCCCCGGAGCGCACCGCGATGCGGGACATGTGGGCATAAAGGGTCTCCACACCCCCGCCGTGGTCCACCACCACGTGGAAGCCGTACCCGTAAGAGCTCCAGCCAGCCACCTGCACTTGCCCCGCTTTGGCCGCCACAATGGGCGTGCCGTAGGGAGCGGCTAGGTCGATGCCGGTATGGTAGCGCTGGAAGGCCCCCCGCTGGCCAAAGTAGGTGGTGATGCGGAAGCCGGAAAGGGGCCAGCGCATCCCCCCCTCCTGGTAGCTCACCCGACGCACCTGCGGCTTAACGGAAGCCCTTTGCGTCTGGGCCTGAGCCTGCCGGGCCCCCTGAGCCAAGGCCTGCTGACGCCGCCTCTCCTCCGCCAAGCGCCTGAGCTCCTCTTGGCGGCGGCGCTCCGCCTCGAGGCGGGCCTGCCGCTCCGCCTCCTGCTTGGCCAAAAGGCGCTGGTAGGTGGTCTTGGCCTGGATGCCCGGGAGGAGCACCAGGTCCCCCGCCTTGAGCTCCGCCGGGTTTGCCAGCCCGTTCACCCTGGCCACCTCCACCGGAGAAAGCCCAAAGCGCGCAGCCAGGTCCACCAGGGTCTGCCCCTCGGGCAGGGCCACCACAAGACCCTTCACCTTCTTGGGGATGTAGAGGACGCTCCCCGCCACCAGGCGGTCGAGGCTTTCCAGGGAAGGGTTGGCGGACACCAGGTCCAGCACGCTCACCCCGTAGCGGCTCGCCACGCTCTGCAGGGTATCCCCCGGGCGCACCCGGTAGGCCTCCACCCCCGGGGGCACCCGCGGGGCGCGATCCTCCTGGGCCACCAAAGGGATGAGGAGGCGCTGGCCTACCTGGAGCCGGTCCGTCTTCAGACCGCTGGACCACATGATGTGGCGCGGGTCCACCCCGTACCGGGCCGCCACCCCGGCCAAGGTGTCGCCTGGGCGCACCTCGTAGACCACCCAGCCCTTCTTGGCCGCCTGCCCCACCTCCACGGTGGCCTCGGGCAGGGGCAGGGGGCTAAGGATGAGGGGTTTGGCCAACGCCAGGGCGGAACAAGACAGCACGCACAAGGTCCCCAGAATTCCCCGCAACGCTCACCTCCAGGCAGAATACCGCTCCAACCTCGGCGGGATTATACCAGCCACCGCCCTGGAAAGGGCAAGGGGCGAAAGACCTTGCGGGAAGAAGCCCCTTTCCCAAAGATGCAACTCCCTACCGGGCCGCAAGGGCAGCCAGGAACTCCTTGTTGCTCTTGGTGCGCCCGAGCCGGGAGAGGAGCATTTCCATGGCCTCCGCGGGGTCCATGTCCGCCAGCACCTTGCGCAGAAGCCACATCTTGTGCACCACCTCTTCGCCAAGGAGAAGCTCCTCCCGCCTCGTACCCGACTTGAGGATGTCGATGGCGGGGAAGATGCGCCGCTCCTCGAGGCGGCGGGAGAGGTGAAGCTCCATGTTGCCCGTGCCCTTGAACTCCTCAAAGATCACGTCGTCCATGCGGCTTCCCGTCTCCACCAAAGCGGTGGCCAGGATGGTGAGGCTTCCCCCACCCCGGATGTTGCGGGCCGCCCCCAGGAAGCGCTTGGGAAAGTACAGCGCCGCGGAGTCCAGACCACCGGAAAGGGTGCGCCCCGTGGGCGGCGTCACCAGGTTGTTGGCCCGGGCCAGGCGGGTGATGGAGTCCAGGAGGATCATCACGTGCCCCCCCTCCTCCACGATGCGCTTGGCCCTTTCGTGCACGAACTCCGCCACCCGGATGTGATTCTGAGGTGGCTCGTCAAAGGTGCTGGCGATGACCTCGGCCCCTCCCACGCTTTCCCGGAAGTCCGTGACCTCCTCGGGACGCTCGTCGATGAGGAGGACGATCACCTTGATGTCGGGCTCGTTCTTGAGGACGGCGTTGGCGATCTTCTTGAGGAGCGTGGTCTTGCCCGCCTTGGGCGGGGCCACGATCAGCCCCCGCTGCCCCCGCCCGATGGGGGCCAGGAGGTCGATCACCCGGGTGGAAAGCTCGTCCGGGGTGGTTTCCAGCCGGATCTGGCGGTCGGGGAACTGGGGCACCAGCTCGTCAAAGCGGGGGCGGTCCTTGGCGGCTTCGGGGTCCAGATCGTTCACCGCCTCCACCTTGATGAGGGTGGCGTAGCGCTCGTTCTCCCGGGGGGGTCGGACCCGGCCCACCACGTAGTCGCCGCTCCTTAGGGCGTATTGGCGGATGAGGCCAGCGGAAACGATGGCCACCCGCGACTCCAGGTTGAAGAGGTTCTCCGTGAGGAAGCCGTAGCCGTCCGGGCTGATCTCCAGGTACCCCTTGACCAACTGCAGGCCCTCCCCTTGGGTCTGGCGCTCCAGGATGGCCATGATCAGCTGGTCCTTCTTCATGCGCTTGTAGTTCTCAATCCCCGCCTCCTGGGCCAGGAGGTGCAGCTCCGGCAGGATCTTGGCCGAAAGCTCCTGGTAGGAAAGGGACGTTTCCTGGGTTTCTTTTCTCTTCATGGCTTTACCTTCTCCCAATCGTCCATAAAGCGCTTGAGGCCGAGGTCCGTCAAGGGGTGCTTCAGGAGCTGCTTGAACACCGCATGGGGCATGGTGGCGATATCCGCTCCCAACAGGGCCGCCTCGGTCACGTGCCGGGGGTGGCGGATGGAGGCGGCGATGACCCGGACGGGCAGGTCCTGCACCTGGATGAGCTCCACGATTTCCCGCAAGAGCTCGCCCCCGTCCCAGGAGATGTCGTCCACCCGGCCCAGGAAAGGGGACACATAGGCCGCCCCGGCCCGGGCCGCCAAAAGGGCCTGGTTGGCGGAGAAGATGAGGGTCATGTTGACCGGGATGCCCTCTACGGAAAGCCGCCTGCAGGCCCGAAGCCCCTCCTCGGTGGTGGGGAGCTTGACCACGATGCGAGGGTGAAGGGCGGCCAGCCGCTTTCCCTGCTCCACCATGCCCTCGGCATCCAAGGCCGTGACCTCCGCGGAAACCGGCCCGCCCACGGCCTCACAGATAGCCCTCAAGTGGGCTTCCAAGGCTTCCTGGCTTAGCTTCTCCCCCCGGGCGGCGAACTCCTTGGCCACCAGGGTGGGGTTGGTGGTCACCCCGGAGAGCACCCCCCACTGGGCAATTTCCCGTATTTCCTCCAAGTTGGCAGTGTCCAGGTAAAGCTCCATGGGCGCTCCTTTTGCGCGGAAATGGGGTCGGCTTAGCCTGAGTCTAGCAGACGGGTTTGGGGCGTTGTCAAGCGAAGGGAAGGGCTGCTAGCATAGCCTTAGCCGCCAACGGGGGATTTTACCCCAGGGGGCATGAGGTGTAAAGGCGAGGATGGGGAGAGTACCCCTTTCCAAGAGCCCAGAGCGAGCCGGGGAGGGTGGAAGCCCGGCGGTGAGGAAAGGCGGGAAGATCACCCCGGAGCCGCGGGAGGAAAAGGGACAGCCCTGAGTAATGCCCGCCGGGTGCGCCCGTAACAGCGCCCAACGAGGGCCTGGGTACCCCCCAGGAAGCGCGGTGGTACCGCGGAAGCTGAGCGCTTTCGTCCGCGCCCAAGAGGGCGCGGGCCTTTTCTTGAAGGAGGCGAGGGGATGTTCAAGGAAGTCGGCGAACCCAACTTTCCCAAGCTGGAGGAGGAGGTTCTAGCCTTCTGGAAGCGGGAAGGTGTTTTTGAGAAGAGCGTGGAAAACCGCAAAGGGGGTCCCCGCTATACCGTCTATGAAGGCCCCCCCACCGCCAACGGTATGCCCCACGTGGGCCACGCCCAGGCCCGGAGCTACAAAGACCTTTTCCCCCGCTACAAAACCATGCGGGGCTACTACGTGCCCCGCCGCGCCGGGTGGGATACCCACGGGCTTCCCGTGGAGCTGGAGGTGGAGAAGAGGCTGGGGCTAGGGAGCAAGCGGGAGATCGAGGCCTACGGGATTGAGCGCTTCAACCAGGCCTGCCGGGAGTCGGTCTTCACCTACGAGAAGGAGTGGGAGGCCTTCACCGAGCGCATCGCCTACTGGGTGGACCTGAAAAACGCCTACGCCACCTTGCACTCCACCTACGTGGAGAGCATCTGGTGGAGCCTGAAGGAGCTCTTCAACCGGGGCCTCCTCTACCGGGACCACAAGGTGGTGCCCTACTGCCCCCGCTGCGGCACCCCCCTTTCCTCCCACGAGCTCTCCTTGGGCTACAAGGAGATCACCGACCCCTCGGTCTACGTGCGCCTGCCCCTGAGGGAGCCCCAGAGGTTGGGCCTGGAAAAGGCCAGCCTCCTCATCTGGACCACCACCCCCTGGACCCTGCCCGGAAACGTGGCGGCGGCGGTGCACCCGGAGTTCACCTACGCCGCCTTCCAGGGGGAGGGAGAGGCCCTCATCCTGGAGGAAGGCCTGGGGAAAAAGCTCTTGGGCGAGGCAACCCCCATCCTCAAGACCTTCTCGGGAAAAGAGCTGGAGGGCCTCCCCTACGAGCCTCCTTATCCCCAGGGGGTGGAGCGGGGCTACTTCGTGGTCCTGGCGGAGTACGTGAGCCGGGAGGACGGCACGGGCATCGTTCACCAGGCCCCGGCCTTCGGGGCTGAGGACTTGGAGACGGGCCGCCGCTACGGCCTTCCCGTGCTGAAAACGGTGGACGAGGAGGGCAAGCTGCTGGTGGAGCCCTTTAAGGGCCTCTTTTTCCGCGAGGCCAACCGGGCCATCCTGAAAGACCTCCGGGCTCGAGGCCTCCTTTTCAAGGAGGAGAGCTACCTCCACAGCTACCCCCACTGCTGGCGGTGCTCCACCCCCCTCATGTACTACGCCACCGAGACCTGGTTCATCAAAAACACCCTCTTCAAAGAGGAGCTGATCCGGAAGAACCAGGAGATCAACTGGGTCCCGCCCCACATCAAGGAGGGGCGCTACGGGGAGTGGCTAAGGAACCTGGTGGACTGGGCCCTAAGCCGCAACCGCTACTGGGGGACCCCCTTGCCCATCTGGGTCTGCGACGCTTGCGGGAAGGAAGAGGCCATCGGGAGCATCGCCGAGCTCCGGGAGCGGGCCACCCATCCCCTCCCCGAGCCCTTCGACCCCCACCGCCCCCATGTGGACCGGGTGGAGCTCCGCTGCGCCTGCGGGGGCACCATGCGGCGGGTGCCCTACGTGATCGACGTCTGGTACGACTCCGGGGCCATGCCCTTCGCCTCCTTGCACTACCCCTTTGAGAACCAGGAGGAGTTTAAGGAGGCCTTCCCTGCCGACTTCATCGCCGAGGGCATCGACCAGACCCGGGGCTGGTTCAACTCCCTGCACCAACTGGGGGTGATGCTCTTCGGCTCCATCGCCTTCAAGAACGTCATCTGCCACGGCCTCATCCTGGACGAAAAGGGCCAGAAGATGAGCAAGTCCAAGGGGAACGTGGTGGACCCCTGGGACATCATCCGGGAGTTTGGGGCCGACGCCCTCAGGTGGTACATCTACATCTCTGCGCCCCCGGAGGCGGACCGCCGCTTTGGGCCCAACCTGGTGCGGGAGACGGTGCGGGATTACTTCCTCACCCTTTGGAACGTATACAGCTTCTTCGTCACCTACGCCAACCTGGACCGACCGGACCTGAGGAACCCGCCCCCTCCGGAGAAGCGCCCCGAGCTGGACCGCTGGCTTCTCGCCCGGATGCAGGACCTAATCCAGAAGGTGACGGAGGCCCTCGAGGCCTACGACCCCACCACCAGCGCCCGCGCCCTCCGCGACTTCGTGGTGGAAGACCTCTCCCAGTGGTACGTGCGCCGGGGCCGCAGGCGGTACTGGAAGAACGAGGACGCCTTGGACCGGGAAGCCGCCTACGCCACCCTGTACGAGGCCCTGGTCCTCGTCGCCACCCTCTCCGCCCCCTTCACCCCCTTCCTGGCGGAGGTGCTCTGGCAAAACCTGGTGCGCTCCGTGCGCCTTGAGGCCCCCCTCTCCGTGCACCTGGCCGACTGGCCGGAGGTGGACCCCACCCGGGTGGACGCGGAGCTGGTGGCCAAGATGCGCGCCGTGCTCAAGGTGGTGGACCTGGCCCGCTCCGCGCGGGCCAAGAGCGGGGTCAAGACCCGCACCCCCCTCCCCCTTCTCCTCCTCACCGCTCCCAGCGCCTTGGAGCGGGAGGGCTTAAGGCACTTCGCCCCCGAGATCGCCGAGGAGCTCAACGTCAAGGAGGTGCGGGTTTTGGAGCCGGGAGAGCAGGTCCTCTCCTACCGCGTCCTGCCCAACCTGAAGCTTTTGGGGAAGAAGTACGGCAAGCGGGTGCCTGCCCTCCGCGAGGCCCTGCAAAAGGAGGCCGAAAGGGTGGCCAGGTTGGTCCTGAAGGGGGAGCCCGTGGCGCTAACGGTGGAGGGGGAAACCCTGGTCCTCGCGCCCGAAGAAGTGCTTTTGGAAGCCCAGGCCCCCGAGGGGTACCAGGCCCTGGAGAAGGACGGGTACGTGGCCGCCTTGGAGGTCAGGGTCACGGAGGCGCTGAGGCTTGAGGGCCTGGCCCGGGACCTCATCCGCCACCTGCAACAGACCCGCAAGGAGATGGGCCTGAAGGTCTCCGACCGCATCCGCGTGGGGTATGAGGCGGAAGGGCCATACCTGGAGGCCCTAAAGCGGCACGGCGGCTGGATCGCCGAGGAGGTCTTGGCCCTGGAGTTTGCTGAAGGCCTCTTCCCCGGCCACACCACCCTGCTGGAGGACGAGGAAGGCCGGGTGCGCTTCAGCGTAGCAAGGCTAGGATAAGGGTATGGCCGAGCCCGCCCGAAAGGCCCTCAGCCTCGAGGCCTACCTCCAACTGGAGGAGCGGAGCCCCATCCGCCACCACCTCGTGGAGGGTGCCCTTTGGGCCATGGCGGGGGCAGGACGGGCCCACAACCAGATCCTGACCCGGCTTCTCCTGAAGGTGGGCCCCAAGGCCTTGGAGGAGGGGTGCGAAGCCTACGCGGTGGACCGCAGGCTGAAGGTTTCGGAGGATACCGTCTTCTACCCCGACCTGATGGTGGTGTGCACCCCTTCCCCCTCCCTTTACGAGGAAGCCCCCTGCCTCCTGGTGGAGACCCTCTCGGAAAGCACCGAGGACCTGGACCGAGGGAAGAAGCTATGGCACTACCTCAGGCTTCCCTCCTTGCGGGCCTACCTCCTTCTGGACAGCCGCCGGGTGAGCCTCGAGGCCTACCTGCGGGAAGGCGGGCGCTGGACCTACCTCCGCCTGGGGCCGGGGGAAAGCCTCCCCCTCCCCTGCTCCTCCTTGGAGCTGGCGGTGGACGAGGTCTACCGGGGCGTAAACCTGGAGGAGAGCTAGGCGAGTGGTATAGTGGCCCCGTGTTGGACCCCAAGACCCTGCTGGACTCCCTGGGGCTAGACGCCCTCTACATCACCCGTCCAGAAAACGTCCGCTACCTCTCCGGCTTTCCCCACCCCGAGGACGCCCAGGTCCTCCTCCTGGAGGGGGAGGCCTTCCTCCTCACCGACCCCCGCTACCCCGAGGCGGGAAGGGACAGCCGCATCCCCGCCAAGGTCCTGAGACGTGAGGAGAAGGAGGAGGTCTTCAAGGGCCTAAGGGGCCGGGTGGGCTTTGAGGCCGAGCACCTCCCCTACGCCGCCTTGGAGCGCCTGCGGGAGCTTGCCCCCGCGGAGTGGGTGCCCACCAAGGGGGTTATCGAGCGGCTCCGGCTCAAAAAGACCCCAGAGGAAGTGGAAAGGATCCGCAAGGCCCAGGCCCTGGCGGAGGGAGCCCTGGCCCACGCCCTAGGGCTCCTGAAGCCCGGGGTGGCCGAGCGGGAAGTGGCCTTGGAGATCGAGTTCTTCCTGCGGCGGCTGGGGGCCGAGGGGGTGGCCTTCCCCCCCATAGTGGCCTCGGGGGAACGGGGGGCCCTGCCCCACGCCGGGGCCTCAGAGAAGCCCCTAAAGGCGGGGGAGCTCGTTACCTTGGACCTGGGGGCCAGGGTGGAGGGGTACCACTCGGACATGACCCGCACCGTAGCCTTGGGAAAGGTGGATGGGGAACTCAAGCGGGCCTTTGCCGCCACCCTGGCCGCCTTAGAACGGGTTCTAGAAGTTTTGGGCCCCAGGAAGAGCACCAAGGAAATGGACGCCCTGGCCCGGGAGGAGCTTAAGCGCTTTGACCTGGACCGCTACTTCGTCCACTCCCTGGGGCACGGGGTGGGTCTGGCGGTGCACGAGGGGCCGGGGCTTTCCCCCTACACGGAGGAGGCCCTGGAGCCCGGTATGGTGGTCACCGTGGAACCCGGGGTCTATCTGCCGGGTATAGGCGGGGTGCGGATTGAGGAACTGGTCCTCATCACGGAAACCGGCATGGAGCTCCTCTCCCGCTTCCCTCGGGGCTGGCAGGAGGTGTAGGTGCGCGCCCTCGTCTTGACCCTGTTCCTCGCCAGCGCCTTGGCGCAGACCTACACCGTGCAAAAGGGGGACACCCTCTTCCGCATCGCCAAGGCCCACGGCCTCAGCGTGGCCGAGCTTAAGCGCCTGAACGGGCTTCAAACCGACCTCATCCGCCCAGGACAGGTCCTGCGGGTAACCCCTGAAGAACCCCGCCAGGAGCCCCAGGAGAAGGGCAGGGTGTTCCAGGAGGGCCTGGCGGTGTGGTACGGCCCCGGCTTCCACGGCCGCCGCACCGCCAGCGGCGAGCCCTACGACATGCACGCTCTCACCGCCGCCCACCCCTCCCTCCCCTTCGGCACCAGGGTGCGGGTGACGAACCTCAAGAACGGCCAGAGCGTGGTGGTGCGCATCAACGACCGGGGGCCCTTTGGAGGCCGGTACATCATCGACCTCTCCTACGCCGCCGCCAAGGCCATCGGGGCCCTTAGCGCCACCTGGGTGCGGCTGGAGGTGCTCCCATGAGGCGCTACGGCTTTCACCTCTCCATCGCCGGCAAGAAGGGGGTGGCGGGGGCGGTGGAGGAGGCCCAGGCCCTGGGCCTTTCCGCCTTCCAGATCTTCGCCAAAAGCCCCAGGAGCTGGAAGACCCGCGCCCTCTCCCCCGCCGAGGTGGAGGCCTTCCGAGCGCTTCGGGAGATGGCGGGGGAGCTTCCCGGGGTGGTCCACGCCTCCTACCTGGTGAACCTGGGGGCGGAAGGCGAGCTTTGGGAAAAGAGCGTGATGAGCCTGGCGGACGACCTGGAAAAGGCCCGCCTCCTGGGCCTGGAGTACGTGGTGGTCCACCCCGGTTCCGGAAGCCCCGAGCGGGTGAAGGAAGGTCTCATGAAGGCCCTGCGCCTCGCCGGGGTGCGGGATAGGCCCCAGCTTTTGGTGGAGAACACCGCCGGGGGCGGGGAGAAGGTGGGGGCGCGCTTTGAGGAGCTCTCCTGGCTCATCCAGGACACCCCCTTGGGGGTCTGCCTGGACACCTGCCACGCCTACGCCGCGGGCTACGACGTGAAGGAGGCCCCGGAAGCCGTCCTCACCGAGCTGGACCGCACCGTGGGCCTGGAGCGGGTGCCCGTGGTCCACCTCAACGACTCCGTGGGCGGCCTGGGAAGCCGCATCGACCACCACGCCCACCTTTTCCAAGGCCAGATCGGGGAAGGCCTCAAGGGGGTGCTCCTGGACCCCCGCCTGGCGGGTAGGGTGTTCATCCTGGAAACCCCCAGGAGCCCGGAGGAAGACGCCTGGAACCTGAAGGTTCTAAGGGAGTGGCTAGAGGAAACCCCCCCCTAAGAGGAGGCGCAACGCAGAAACCGCCAGGACCAAAAGCCCGAGCTTAAAGGCCCGATCTTCCCCAGAAAGGATCCCGAACCCCGCAGCCAGCAAGCTCAAGGGCAGAACCAACCAGTTGAGCCAGCCAAAGAGAGGCAGGAGGGCAGGGAGTAGCAAAAGGAAGGAGAGAACCGCCAGGACCAGGCTGAGGATGCGCACACCCCCAGTCTAGCCGAAGAAAAAGCCGAAAAAGACTCTCCTGGCCCAACGCAAGACCTCCTGGATGGGCCCCCGGAGCACGGTGAGGATCAGGAGGAAGGAAAGCCAGGCGTACTGCTCCAGACGCCAAAGGAGGGGCTGCCAGGAAAGGGGCAGGAGGCTTTGCAGGATCTTGGAGCCGTCCAGGGGCGGGATGGGCAGGAGGTTGAAGACCGCCAGGACTAGGTTGATCGAGCTAGCGAAAAAGGCCGCCAGGGCCAGCAGGCCAAGCCCAGTCTGCCCCTCCCCCCTTAGGGTCATGACCACTCCCACAGGATCCAGGGCAAATAGCCCCCGAACCACAAAGGCAAAGAGCACGGCCAAAACCAGGTTGATGACGATCCCGGCGATGGAAACCACGAAAAGCCCCAGGCGGTAGCGGCGGAAGGCCGGGGGGTAGATGGGCACGGGTTTGGCCCAGCCGAAGCCCACGAAGAGGAGGAGGACCGTGCCCAAAGGGTCCAGGTGCTTCAAGGGGTTCAGGGTGAGGCGGCCCGCCCGCTTGGCAGTGGGGTCCCCGAAGAGGTAGGCGGCGTAGGCATGGCCCAGCTCGTGGAGAACCAAACTGAAAACCAGGACGGCAAAGGTCAGGAAGAAGGCCAGGGGGTCCCGTTGCAGGAGGGCGATCATAGCCCGATGACCCGGTATAGCGTGGCCAAGAAGCCCGCAAGCCCTTGGACCACCGCCCCGGTAACCCCGGTATAGGAGAGAACCAGAAAGATCAGGATGAAACCCAGGGGTCCGTAGGCCGCGAGCTGCTCCAGAAAGCGCCGGGCCTCATACCCCCCCACGGCGTAGAGGGCCTTGGCCCCATCCAAGGGAGGCACGGGGAAAAGGTAGATGGCGGCGTGAAGGAGCATGAGGCGCTGGGCCACCATGAACCCTTCGCCAAAGGGGTAGGGCAGGAAGCGGGCCAAGAGGCCGTAGAGGAAGGCGGCCACAAAGAACCCCAAAGGCCCCATGAGGGCCACCATGGCCCCCTTACGCCCCGGGAGGCCGGTGGGCACCAACCGGGGCCAGCCGAAGCCCAGGAGGACCAAGAAGACCAGGCCCAGGGGCTCGAGGTGGACCTTCAGGTCCAAGGAGAGGAAGCCGTAGCGGCGGGGGCCGGTGTCCCCGTAACGGTCCGCCAGGTAGGCCTGGAAGACGTTGTGCAGCACCAAGCCCAGCACCGCCAGGGCCAGGGCCACCAGGAAGACCGGGGGGTCGCTAAGGAGGGGAAAGAGTCCCATCGCCCACCAGTTTACGGGCTAGCGCGAGCTCCTCCTCAAAGGTCTTCACCTCCCCCCGGGCCCGGGCCTCAGCCACGCGCCGCAGGACCTCCCCCACCTGGGGCCCAGGCTTCAAGCCCAGCTGAAGGAGGTCCCGGCCCATGAGCACGCGCCGTTTCTGGCTGAGCCAGGCCTCCTTTTCGGGGAAGAGGGCCAGGAACACGCTGCGCAAGGGCTCTTTGCCCAAGGCCTCCCGCTCCACCTCCTCCCCCTGCCACGCCCGCACCAGGAGGGCCAAGGCCTCCTGCAGGCGCTTGGGAAGCCCCAGGGTTAGGCTTGCCCCCAAGGGGTCCCTTTGGAAGAGGAGGAGGAGCAGAAGGCGGGCCTCCATCAGGAAGCGCTCGGGGTGGGCCTCCTCAGGCGGGGGACGCAACCGGGCCAAGGCCCGCAAGAAAGGCTCCGTTTGGGCGGGGAGGTTCAGGCCGTACAGGGGCTCCAGGGCCCCCAGCTCCTGCAAGAGGGCCAGGGCTTGGAAGAAGGTGTCCTCCCCCAAGGTGAGGAGGAGCTCGTCCCGGAGGCGGCTTCGGCTGGCGCTTTGCAGCACCTCGGGGAGGAGGGCGGGGGGAAGGGCCTTCACGGCCTCCTCGGCAAAGCGGAAGCCGATCCTGGCCGCAAGCCGGGCCCCCCGGACGATGCGGCTCGGGTCCTCCACGAAGGCGAGGGGGTGCAAGGGGCGGAGGAGGCGGGCCTCGATGTCCCTTAGCCCCCCGTACGGGTCCAAAAGCTCCAGGGAGCCCAGGGAAAGGGCCATGGCGTTCACCGTGTAGTCCCGCCGCTCCAGGTCTTTGGCGATGGGGGCCGGGCGCACCTGGGGCAGGGCCCCGGGGTAGGGGTAGACCTCTTCGCGGCTTTCCGCCAGGTCCACGGCGAGACCGAAGGCAAGGCGCACCCTGGCGGTGCCGAAGGCGTAGTGCAGGCCGTAGCTTCCCCCAAACCGCTCCACCAGGAAGCGGGCCACCTCCCCCGCCCGGACCCCCGGCTCCAACACCAGGTCCACGTCCGGGCCCGAGCGCCCCAAGAGGGCGTCCCGCACCGAGCCGCCCACCAGATAAACCCCCTGGGGAAAGGCCTCCTTGAGGGCCAGGACCACGCGCCTTGCTCCTTCCGGCAGGGCCTCGAGGATCCTCTCCCCCAAGGGCTTCTCCCCCATGGGCTTCCTGCGGTAGAGGTCCGTGCGGGTGAAGATGCCAAGAAGCCTAAACCCCTCCCCCACCCGCTCCCCCACCAGGACCCGCCCGCCCCCCTCCTTGAGGTGGGGCTCCACCTGGGAAAGGGGCGTCTCCGGGGGAAGGACCACCGCCCGGGCCAAGAACCCCTCCACCGGGTGGTCCGCCAGGCCCAGCCGCTCCGCCTTCTTCAAATCCCGCCTGCGGGCCAGGCCCAAAAGGCGCACCCCGCCCCCCTCCGAGGGCACCACCACGGGCATGGCCCCGTAGCCCCGCTCCTCCAAAACCCGCAGGGCCTCCCGCACCGTTCCCGGGGAAAGGGTCTCCACAGGGGAGGTCATGGCCTCCCGCAGGGTGGGCTCGGGCTCCAGGAACACCCCCAGGGTATCTAAAAGCCGCCGCACCGCCCGCCGCACCCCCCGCACCCGGGCGAAGGCGGCCCGAGGGTGGCCGCCACCCCCCACCTGGGCCAGCCAGCGGCCCACGTCCAGCCGCTCCTTGCTCCGGGCGATGAGAAGGACTTCCCGCCCCAGCCGGAGCACCAGGAGAACCCCGTCCGCTTCGTGCAGGTCCAACAGGGTGTGGGCCAGGGGGGCCAGGGCGGGGATGTACCCCTCCTCCTGGGCCCGGGCCAGGAGGAGGCGGAAACCCTCCTGCTCCACCACTCGAGCGGTTTTGAGAAGAGCCTTGAGCACGGCCCGGGCCTCCTCCCCCAGGTGGGGGCGCACCCAGGCCCGCACCCGAGGGATCTCGGCCCCCTTTTCCGCCAGGAAGTGGGCGGCCTCGAGGTCCAAAGGCGTGGTGGAGGGGAAGCTGAAGCCCCCGGTGTCCTCCCAAAGCCCCGCGTAGGCCAAGGTGGCCTCCAAGGGGGTGAGCGTTAGGCCCCGCTCCCGCACCAGGGGCACCAGCAGGCTCACCGTGGCCCCCACCGCCAAAACCCTCCCCCCCACTGCGGGCACGTCCCCCGGGGCCCGGGGGTGGTGGTCGTAGACCAGGAAGGGCACCCGACCCACCAAAGCCTTGAAGGGACCGATGCGCTCGGGGCGGGCGTTGTCCACCAGGATCACCTCGGAAACCCGCTCCAAGGGCACCTCCGCGGCGGGGACTAGGTCCAGCCGGTCCTCCAGGAGGGGGGCAAGCTCCTTCAGGGGGCCCTCGAGGCCCCCCACCAAGGCCAAGACGCTCCCCGGGTAGAGCTTCCCCGCCAGCACCATGGACCCCAGGGCGTCAAAGTCCAGGTTCTCGTGGGCCACCACCACCCGCACGCCTTTAGCTCAGGGCTTTACCCAAAACTCCTTCCTCGCCCTCCCTTAGCCTGCTTCAAGAGTTCTTGGGTGACT
>NZ_JAKEDT010000012.1 GCF_021462525.1 Thermus caliditerrae
TGGGACAAGGCCTCGCGTAGGGTCATGCCCCCTCTTTACCCCAAGGCCGCATATCGGTCAAGTCTGGGGACGGATACTACTTGTGACGGATCTAGGTACGATAAAGAGGGGCAGGCTCTGCCTCTAAGGGTTGAAAATCTGCCTCCAGTGAAAATGTTGGCGGCAGGGGCTCGACATATCTTGGTGTTGACCCGAGATGGCGAAGTAATAGGATGGGGTCATTCCAAGCAAGGTCAGGTGGGAGTTTTTGCTGAGTGTCAAAAGAAGCGCAAAATCGAGGGTATCCCAGGCAAGGTGTCCAGAGTGTTTGCTGGTTTTCATCATAGTGGCGTCTTGACCGATGAGGGTGCTGTGTGGGTATGGGGCAATAACACCAGATGGGATGGGAGCGTGCTTATGGGTGTTCTAGGGATTGGGCCTAACCGGAATTTTTGGAGCACGCCTGTTCCTCCATTGAGTATGGATGGAGGAGTTGTATACGTGAGCAGCTCCTCTGACAGCAACGTGGCGATAAAGTCTGATGGCACGGTCTGGGTCTGGGGCCGGAACGACACCGGCCAGCTGGGCACCGGCAACCGGGAGCACCAGCTGGTGCCGGTACAGATCAAACTCCCGGACATGCCCTGAGCTCAAGCTCGCAAAAGGCTCCCAGGGGTTTCCCCTGGGGCCTTTTGGTATAGTGCCGGGGATGAGGCGCTACTTCGGCACCGACGGGGTGCGGGGGGAGGCGGGGAAGCCCCCCCTCACCCCGGAGTTCGTCCTGAGGCTCGGCCAGGCGGCGGGGGCCTACTTCCGGGCCCATAGCCCCAAGCCCGTGGTCCTCCTGGCCAAGGACACCCGCGAGTCCTCCGACCTCCTGGAGGCGGCTTTGGCCGCGGGGCTCATGAGCCAGGGGGTTAGGGTGGAGCACCTAGGGGTTCTGCCTACCCCGGGGGTGGCCTACCTGACCCGGCACCTTAAGGCCACCGCCGGGGCCATGATCTCCGCCAGCCACAACCCTTACCAGGACAACGGCATCAAGTTCTTCGGGCCCGAGGGGGAGAAGCTCCCGGACGAGGCGGAGGAGGAGGTCGAAGCCCTTTTGGAGGAGGAGCATCCCACCCGGGGCATTGGCACCGTGGGGGACTTCCGGGAGGCGGAGAGGATGTACCTGGATTTCCTTCTGACCCACGCCCCCGACCTCAGCGGGCTCAAGGTGGGCCTGGACCTGGCCCACGGGGCCACCTACCGCATAGGCCCAAGGCTTTTCCAGCGGGCGGGGGCCGAGGTGATGGCCTTCTTCAACACCCCAGACGGCAGGAACATCAACAGGGGGTGCGGCTCCACCCACCCGGAAGCCCTGAGCCGCTTCGTGGTGGAGCTGGGGTTGGACCTGGGCATCGCCTTTGACGGCGATGGGGACCGGGTGCAGTTCATTGACCGCAAGGGGCGGCTTTTCCACGGGGACCACATCCTCTACCTCTCCGCCTTGGCCTTTGGGGAGGAGGGGGTGGTGGGCACGGTGATGAGCAACATGGGGCTGGAGGTGGCCCTAAAGGAGCGGGGCCTGGCCTTCCACCGCGCTCAGGTGGGGGACCGCTACGTGCTGGAGACGCTGAAGGCGAAGGGGCTTCACCTGGGCGGGGAGCCCTCGGGGCATGTGATCTTCCTTAGGCACCACACCACGGGGGATGGCCTCCTCACCGCCCTCCTCACCCTAAAGGCCCTGAAGGCTTTGGGGGGGGACCTGGCCGACTGGTACGAGGCCCTGCCCATGTACCCTCAGGTGCTCCTGAACGTGCGGGTGGAGGACAAGGCCAAGGTGATGGGGCACCCGCGGCTGAGGGAGGCGGTGCAGGAGGCGGAGAGGCGGTTTGGGGGGCGGGGCCGGGTGAACGTGCGCCCCTCGGGAACCGAGCCCGTGGTGCGGGTCATGGTGGAGGCCAAGGAGGGGGCAGAGGCTGTGGCGAGGGAGCTTGCCGACCTGGTCGCCGCCTTGGACCGGGAGTAAGCTTTAGGCGTGAGCTACGGGAAGGCCCACCTGGAGGAGAGGCTCCTGCGCGCCCTGGCGGAGGCCATTGGGGAGCTGGAAGACCCCAGGCTTTTCCTCCTCACCGTGGAGGGGGTGCGCCTTTCCCCGGATGGCCGGGTGCTCACGGTGTACGTGGAGGCCTTTCAGGACGAGGAAAAGGCCCTTTCGGCCCTGCGCCATGCCGAGGGCCGGCTCCTTGGGGTCCTTGCTCGGCGGGTGCGGATGCGCCACCTACCCAGGCTGGAGTTCCTGCCATGGAGAGCCTGACTCGCATCAAGGTCCGCTACGCGGAGACCGACCAGATGGGGGTGGTCCACCACTCCGTCTATGCGGTGTATCTGGAGGCCGCCCGGGTGGACTTCCTGGAAAGGGCGGGCCTGCCCTACCCCCAGGTGGAGGCCCGGGGGGTGTATTTCCCGGTGGTGGAGCTTGGACTCACCTTCCGCGCCCCCGCCCGCTTTGGGGAGGAGGTGCTGGTGCGCACCCGCCTGGCCGGGCTTTCCCGGCGGGACCTCACCTTCCGCTACCGAGTGGAGCGGGACGGGATCCTTTTGGCGGAGGGCTTTACCCGGCACCTATGCCAGGTGGGGGAGAAGGCTGGCCGTATTCCGGAAGACATCTACCAAGCCTTGAGTGTGCTACACTTAGGGTAGCCTTGTGGTCATGAACCCTGATCCCTTTACCCTCTTTGAGCGGCACATCAACCCTGGTTTGGCGGGTCTGCTGCGCTTTACCGGCCTGGACCGCATCGAGTCCCACGCGGAGGGCCCTTATGTGTGGGACACCACGGGCAAACGCTACCTGGACTTCTTGGGCCTGTACGGCACCCTGAACCTGGGCCACCGCCACCCCAAGGTGGTGGAGGCGGTGAAGCGGCAGCTTGAGCGCATGCCCATGTCCGTGCGGGTGCTGGTGTCCGAGCCCACGGCCAGGCTTGCCGCCAAGCTGGCGGAGATTACGCCCGAAGGCCTGGAGATGGTCTTCTTCGGCAACTCCGGGGCGGAGGCGGTGGAAGCGGCCATCAAGCTGGCCCGGGCCTACACGGGCAAGCCCGGCATCGTGACCACCCAGGGGGGTTTCCACGGCAAGACCATGGGGGCCCTTTCCCTCACCCCCAAGCCCGAGTACCAGGACCCCGCCAGGCCCCTCCTGCCCGGGGTGAAGGCGGTGCCCTACGGGGACCTGAAAGCCTTGGAAGCGGCCATAGATGAGGAGACGGCTGCGGTGATCGTGGAGCCCATCCAGGGGGAAGGCGGCATCCGCGTGCCCCCGGATGGGTACTTGCGGGGCGTGCGGGAGATCACCCGGGAAAAGGGCGTCCTCATGATCGCCGACGAGGTGCAGACCGGCCTCGGGCGCACCGGCAGGCTCTTCGGGGTGGACTGGGAGGGGGTGGCCCCCGACCTCATGACCCTGGCCAAGGCCCTGGGAGGTGGGGTGATGCCCATCGGGGCCTGCGTGGGGCGGAAGGAGGTCTTTGAGGTCTTCAAGGCCAATCCCCTCTTTCACTCCTCCACCTTCGGGGGGAACCCCCTAGCGGCGGCGGCGGCCTTGGCGGCTATAGAGGTCACCCTGGAGGAGAACCTGCCGCAAAGGGCCCTGGAGGTGGGGGGCTACCTCATGGAGGGGCTAAAGGCCCTTAAGGCCCAGTACCCCCACCTGATTGAGGACGTGCGGGGCCGGGGGCTGATGTTGGGCGTGGAGTTCACCGACGCCGACATCGGGGCCTTGGTGGTGGCGGAGCTGGCCGAAAGGGGGGTGATCACCGCCTTCGGCCTCAACAACCCCAAGGTGGTGCGCCTCGAGCCCCCCCTCATCATCGGCAAGGAGCACGTGGACGAGGCCCTTTCGGCCTTCTCGGAAAGCCTGAAGGCCACGGAGAAGGCCTTGGAGGGCCTCCTGGGTTAGAATGCGGGAAACCTTACTGGAGTTTTTCAAAAAGACTGGCAGGCCCCACCGCCTGGAGGAAATCCTGAGCCGGTTTGGCCTGGAGAAGCGGGAGGCCAAGGCGTACCTGCGGGGCCTGGTGCGGGAGGGCCTTCTGGAGAAAAAGGGAAGCCAGTACTTCCTCCCCGCCCGGGTGCAGGGGCCCATCAGCCTCCACCGGGACGGGTACGGCTTCGTGCGCCTCCCCGAGAAGGACCTCTTCATCCCACCCGGCTACACCAAAGACGCTTGGCCCGAGGACCTGGTGGAAGCCCGCCTCATGCCTCCCGGGCGGGACGGGAAGCCCTGGGGGGTGGTGGAGCGGGTTTTGAAGCGGGCCCGGGAGCGGGTGGTGGGCACCCTGGACTTCCGCAGGGGCTACGCTGTCCTCCTTCCCGATGAGCCGGGGCTTCCGGAGCTTAGGCTTCTTCCTGAGGGGCTCCACGGCCTCAAGCGCGGAAGCCGGATCGTGGTGAAGGTGCACTATGACCGGCGCCCTTATGGGGAGTTTTTGGAGTACCTGGGGGAGGGGGACGCCCCCGAGACGGAAACCGAGGCGGTCATCGCCAAGTACGGCCTGAGGGCCGAGTTTCCCGAGGAGGTCTTAAAGGAGGCGGAGGCCATTCCCCTGGAGATCCCTGAGGCCGAGCTCAGAAGGCGGGAGGACTTCCGCTCCTTGCGGGTCTTCACCATCGACGGGGTGGACGCCAAGGACTTTGACGACGCCATCCACGTGGAGCGCCTGCCCCAGGGGTACCGCCTCGGGGTACACATCGCCGACGTCTCCCACTACGTGAAAGAGGGTAGCGCCTTGGACCAGGAGGCCCTCTTAAGGGGCACCAGCGTCTACCTGCCGGGAAGGGTCTTGCCCATGCTCCCGGAAAGGCTTTCCAACGGGGTCTGCTCCCTGAAGCCCCATGAGGACCGGCTGGTCCTCTCCGTCCTGGTGGACCTGGACGAGAACCTGGAGGTGAAGCGGGTGCGCTTCGCCGAGGGGGTCATAAGGAGCGTGGCCCGGTTGACTTACACGGAGGTGGAGGCCTTTGCTGAGGGGTACGGCCTTCCCGAGGAGCACGCCTTTTTGGCGGAGGACCTGAGGCTCCTCCTGGACCTGACGGGGAGGCTGAGGCAAAAGCGCCTGCAGGCGGGCTCCTTGGACTTCAGCTTCCCCGAGGTGAAGGTGGAGGTGGAAGACGGCACCCTCCACCTCATCCCCCAGGAGGAGCCCAGGGCGAGGGGCCTCATCGAGGAGCTCATGCTCCTGGCCAACCGGCTGGTGGCTGAGTACCTGGTCAAGAAGGGGCTTCCCGGGCTCTTTCGGGTACACGAGGAGCCCTTGGAGGAAGCCTACGGGAAGCTCCGCACGGCCTTGGCCCGGCTGGGGTATACCCTGCCGGAGAAGCTTTCCTCCAAGGCCCTGCAAAGGGTTCTCCTCGAGGCCAAGGGCCGCCCGGAGGAGCCCGTGGTGGCCAACCTGGTCCTGCGTTCGTTGCGTTTGGCCCGGTACGCTGCGGAGAACCTCGGGCATTTCGGGTTGGCCATGGAGCACTACCTGCACTTCACCAGCCCCATCCGCCGCTACCCGGACCTGGTGGTGCACCGGGTGCTGAAGGCGGTGCTGCGGCGTACCCTCACCCCGGCCAAGAAGGCCCGCTGGCAGGAGACCTTCCCCGCCATGGCCGAGCACGCCTCGGAGATGGAAAGGAAGGCGGAGGCCGCCGAGCGGGAGCTCACCAAGTACTACATGGCCAAGTGGGCCGAGCTCCATCTGGGGGAGCGCTTTTTGGGCAAGGTGACGGGGGTGGCCAGCTTCGGGGCCTTCGTGATGCTGAGAAACGGGGTGGAGGGGCTGGTGCGCCTCGAGGCCTTGGGCCCCTACACCTACAGCGAGGAGGCCATGGCCCTCATGGGCCCTAAGGGCAAGCGCATCCGCCTGGGAGACGAGATGGAGGTGGTGATCGCCGCCGCCAACCCCAGGCTCCGGCAGATCGATCTCCTACCCTACCGGGAGGAGGAAAAGAAGGAAGCTTCCAGGGGAAAAACCCTGGTGCAGAAGGGAAAGGCAAAGGAGGAGGAGATGCGCAAGGTGGTAGGACCGCCTAAGGATACAAGCCGCGACAGCCGGCCCGAGCGGGCCACGGTGAACACCGTTTACTTCGGCGAGTGGGCTCCTAGGGAGGAGAAGGCCGGGATGCACCGCCCGGTGGACACCAGGGCCAAGAGGCGGCGTAGGCGCCGCTGATACCACCCCACGGGGACGAAGTCCCCGTGGGGGCCCCGGTGAAAGGGTATGATGCCGCCCCACCCTGGCTTCGCCAGGGACCCGGCAAAGCCCTTCGGCCCTAAGTGTCCCGTCGTGGCTTGCGCCACGCCGGGAGCCCCCAAAGAGGCCATGAGCAAGCCGCTTTGGCTTTGGCCGGTGGGGCAACCTTTGCGTGCGGGTACTTAGCCTTGGGTGGCCGTGGGGTACGATTCGGGGAGAAAGGGCATGGGGCCCCATCGCCTGGGGTTTAGCCGGGAAGGGTGGGGAAGACCAGGGTGCCCGCCCCCACCGCCGAGAGGGTGGGGGCCTCGAGGTCCAGGCGGTAGGCCAGGACCTGGCCCTTCCTGCCGGTGAGGAGGGGGATGAGGCTCGCCACCACCTCCACGGCGTCCACGCGGGTGGGATTCCCTCCCAAAAAGGCCAAGGCGGCCTCGGGCTCCCCTTGGGCCAGCCTTTCCAGGAAGCCCAGGTCCCGCTTTCTGGCCTCCTCCGCCAGGGGGCGGGAAAAGGGCTTGTCGCCAAAACGGGGCCCCACGTGGGAGAGGTCCACCGCCAGCACCAAGAGGCCTGGGAAGTCCTTGAGAACCACCTTTAGGGCCTCCCCCAGCTCGGGGCTTCGCCGCCCCACCAGGAGGGGCAGCACCTTGGCCTGGGGAAAGGCCCTTTTCAAGAAGAAGAGGGGAAGCTCCAGGCTGTGCTCCTCCCGGAAGGCCAGGGGGGTGTTGAAGAGCTCATAGGGAAGGAGGGCGTCCAGGGCCTGGAGGGCTTCCAGGTCGGGCTCCGCCGGGCCGAAGGGGGTGTGGAAGGGAACGGGCAAGGCAGCGGCCCTCTCCTTCAAGGGGCGGTGGGCCACCCCCACCAGGTAGAGGCGCTTGGGGGGCGGGGTCTTCTCCAGAGCGGCCAGGGCCGCCCCGTAGGCCTCGGGCACGCGGGCGGGCTCCAGGTGGGGCAAAAGTAGCGCCTGGGCCTCCGGGGCCTCCCCGTGAAAGCTGGCCCGGAAGGCCTCCCAAAAGGCGCGGGCCTCTTCCTCCCCCTCGGGGGAGGAGAGGCCCGCCAGGCGCATGGGCCGCTCCTTCCTGAGCCTTTCCTCTTCCTCCTTTAGGCGCCTTTCCACCCCCTCCGTGAGGAGGAGGCCTGCTTCCTCTAAGGCCTTCAGGAGGTCTTCCAGCTCCTTCCGGGGCACCAGGACCCCGTGGGCCTTGAAGACCTCTTCCTGCACCTCCTCCAGGGTCTTCCCGTCCATGAGGGAGAGGAGGAAAAGCCCCCCTTCCGTGAGGGCCAGGGGTTTCCCGAAGACCCCGTAAGGGTCACTGAGGAGGAACCCCCCTTCCACCGGGGTGATCTGGGGTTCACGAAGACGGATCCTGCCCTCCACCCTTCCAATATAGGAGAAGGGCCTTGGCCTCCTCGGGGCTTCGCACCCGTCCTTCCGCCTGGGCCTCGAGGAGGAGGGCCAAGGCCCGCCCCACCTCCGGCCCTGGCCTCAAGCCCAGGAGGGCCATCACCTCTTCTCCGGAAAGGAGGGGCCGCTCGGGGAGAGGTTCTTGGGTGGCCTCCTGAAAGCCCCTGAGCACTTCCCAGGCCTCCCCCTCCACCCCCCGGGTGCCCAAGCGGTCTGCCGCCATGAGGTAGGGGAGGGCGGGAAGGAGATCCTTGCGGCGGAAATAGAAGCGGCGGAGGGCCTTTTGCCCCTCGGGGGGGCGGTCCATGTGGCGGCGCACTAGGGCCTTGGCCCCCTCCGCCACCTCCTTGGGGAAGCGGAGCCAGAGGAGGCTCGCTTCCGCCACCTCCGCCCCCACCTCGGCGTGGCCCAGGAAGCGGTAGCGCCCCACCTCGGGGTCATAGCGGCGGGTCAGGGGCTTGCCCACGTCGTGGTAGAGGGCGGCGAGGCGGGCGGCAAGGGGGGCTTCCGGCCAGAGCCAGGCCAGGTGGAAGAGGACGGAGAGGGTGTGTCGCCAGGCGTCCAGGTGGTGCACCCCGCCCTGCGCCAGGCCCACCAGGGGGCGGAGCTCGGGGAGGTAGACGTCCAGAAGCCCCGTGCGCTCCAGGAGGTGAAGCCCCCAGGCCGCCTTTGGGGAGAGGAGGAGCTTAGCAAGCTCCTCCCGCACCCGCTCCCGCGCCGGGAGGGCCTCGAGGTGGGCCTGGAGGAAGCGGGCATGGCGGGAAAGGGCCCTTCGGGTTTCCCCGGGCAAGCCCAGGCCCAAGCTGGCGGCCAGGCGCACCGCCCGCAGGCTTCGCAGGTGGTCTTGGTAGAGGTTCTCCTCCCGAACCGGGACCAAGACCTTGCGCCTGAGGTCTTCCTCCGCCCCCCTTAGGCCTAGGATCCGTCCCCCTTTCCAGGCCAGGGCGTTTAGGCGGAAGTCCCGCCTGAGGAGGTCTTCCTCCAGGCTCCCCTCCAGGGGGGAGAAGTCCAGGACCAGGGTGCCGGATACGAGGCGGTACTGGCCCCGCGTGGCATCCAAGGGGAAGAGGGTACCCCCCAGACGGCCTTGGGCTTCCTCCGCCGCCTTCAAGGGGTCCAAGGCGGCGAAGTCCAGGTCCCAGGGCCTTCGTCCCAGAAGGAGGTCCCGTAACGCACCCCCCACGGGAATGGCCCCCTTGGGGGTATAAAAGGGAAAGTCCCTATGGGCGATCGGGCGGAGCACCCCATCATTATCGGCATCACCGGGAACATCGGAAGCGGCAAGAGCACGGTGGCTGCTCTCCTGAGGTCCTGGGGCTACCCCGTCTTGGATCTGGATGAGCTGGCGGCACGGGCCAGGGAGAACAAGAAGGCGGAGCTTAAGCGGGTTTTCCCGGAGGCCTTCGCGGGCGGGGAGCTGGACCGCAGGGTGCTGGCCCAGCTGGTCTTTTCCGACCCGGAAAGGCTTAAGGCCCTCGAGGACCTCCTCCACCCCGAGGTGCGGAGGCTTTTGGCCGAGGAGCTGGCCCGCATAAAAGCCCCCTTGATTTTCCTGGAAATCCCCCTGCTTTTTGAGAAGGGGTGGGAGGCCCGCCTGGATGGAACCCTTTTGGTGGCGGCGCCTGTGGAGGAGCGGGTGAGGCGGGTGGTGGCCCGCTCCGGACTTTCGCGGGAGGAGGTCTTGGCCCGGGAAAGGGCCCAGATGCCTGAGGAGGAGAAAAGGAAGCGGGCCACCTGGGTTTTGGAGAACCAAGGAGGGCTTAAGGAGCTGGAGGAGGGACTGAGGGGAATCCTGGCCCGGATCCAGGAGCGTTTTGGGCTAAGCTAGAGGACATGCGGGTGGCCTTGGTATCGGGAGCGAGCCGGGGGATTGGGGAGGCCATCGCCCGGCTTCTGCACGCTAAAGGGTACAGGGTGGGGCTCTTTGCCCGGGATGGGGGAAGGCTCGAGGCCTTGGCCTCGGAGCTGGGGGAGGGGGCCTTGGCCTTGCCCGGGGACGTGCGCTCGTTTGCGGACTGGCAGAAGGCGGTGGCGAGCCTCTTGCAGGCTTACGGCCAGCTGGACCTCCTGGTCAACAACGCCGGGATTGGCGTGATGAAGCCCGTGGCCGAGCTCAGCGAGGAGGAGTTCCGCCAGGTTTTGGAGGTGAACCTGGTGGGGCCCTTTTTGGGCCTCAAGGCGGCTTTGCCAGCCCTCTTGGCCTCGAGGGGGGTGGTGGTGAACATCGGGAGCCTTGCGGGCAAGAACGCCTTCAAGGGCGGGGCGGCCTACAACGCCAGCAAGTTCGGCCTCCTAGGCCTCATGGGGGCGGCCATGCTGGAGCTAAGGGAGGCGGGCGTTCGGGTGGTGAACGTCCTGCCGGGCTCGGTGGACACGGGTTTTGCCGGCAACACCCCGGGAGCCTCCTGGAAGCTTTCCCCTCTTGATGTGGCCCAGGCGGTGCTTTTCGCAGCGGAGATGCCGGAAAGGGCTATGGTGAGCGAGATTGAGCTCCGCCCCACCCAGACCGCCCCCAAGGGAGGCTAAGCTAAGGCCATGGCCTTGCCCAAGAAGCTTCAGGAGGCCCTGGACCTGATTCGGGCCATGCCCAAGGAGCTCAAGGCCCAGGTGCTTCTGGAATACGCCAAAAAGGTGCCCACCCCCCCTCCTGGGGTGGAGCTGGAACGGGTTCATGAATGCCAGACCCCCTTCTTCCTGAGGGCGGAGGTGGAGGGGGGAAGGGTTAGGCTTTACTTCTTCGTCCCCGATGAAGCTCCCACGGTGAAGGCCTTTGCAGGGCTTCTGAAGGAGGGCCTCGAGGGGGAGTCCCCTGAGGCGGTGCTTTCCGTGCCCCCCACCTTCTACCAAGGAGCAGGGCTAGAGGAACTCCTCACCCCCTTGCGGCTAAGGGGCCTCGAGGCGGCTCTCTTGCGGCTCCAAGGCCAGGTGCAAAGGGCTCTTTCCTAGGCCTATGTTCGTAGCCCTTCTCCTTGGGTACTTCCTGGGAAGCTTGCCCATCGCCTACTGGTTTGGAGCCCTTCGGGGAAGGAACCTCCTTCAGGAGGGATCGGGCAACCCCGGGGCCTTGAACGCCTACCGGGTGCTGGGGCCGGTGCCGGGTTTCATGGTTCTCCTCCTGGACTTCTTCAAGGGAATCCTGGCGGTGGCCCTGGGGGAGGGAATGGGGGGAAGCCCTCTGGGTGGCCTTGCCGGGGGTGTGGGGGCGGTGTGGGGGCATTCCTTTTCCCCCTGGCTCCTCTTCCAGGGAGGTAAGGGCTTGGCTGCGGGGGCCGGGGTGCTCTTTGCCGTAGATCCTCGGCTTCTCTTCCTTTCCCTCCTGCTTTTCGCTACCCTTTTCGCCCTTTTCCGAAGGCCCTACCGTGTGGCTCTGGCCGTGGCCTTGGCCCAGCCCTTCTTGGCTAGCTTCCTGCATCCGGCTCCCGCTTACCTCCTTTTCGGGCTGGGGCTTGGCCTTCCCGTGGCCTTACGCCACCTCAAGGACTGGCACCGCTAGTTAAGTACCCCGTCGNTTGCGTGCGGGTACTTAGTAGGGGAGGGGCCAGGTGCGGAAGTAGTTGCGGATCCTCCCCCAAAGGCCCACCAGACCCAGGGGCTCTAGGATCAGAAAGCCCAGGATCAGGAGGCCGAAGATCACGTTGCGCCAGGCGGCCAGGGCGGCGGCGTACTGGGGCCCCAGGGCTCCCACGAAGCTGTTGAGCACCTCGGGGATGAGGAGGACGAAGAAGGCCCCAAGCACCGCCCCCAGCACCGTGCCCGCCCCGCCTACAATCACCATGGCCAGGTACTGGATGCTCACCGTGAGGGGGAAGTACTCGGGGGTTACCGCCTTGTAGAGCTGGGCCAAAAGCCCCCCCGCCACCCCCGCGTAGAAGGCGGAAAGGGCAAAGGCCAGGAGCTTCACCCCCACCAGGTCCACCCCCGCCACCCGGGCGGAGAGGTCGTTGTCCCGCACCGCCATGAAGGCCCGCCCCGCCCGGGTCATGAGGAGGCGCTTGCCGTAGAAGAAGAGGGGCAGGGCGAAGAGCAGGACCAGGTACCAAAGCCGGTCGGGGGTGTCCAAGGCCAGACCCAGGATTTCCGCGGGGGGTAGGGTGCGCCCCCGGATGCCTCCGGTGACCGCCTCCCAGTTCTTGAACACGTAGTCCGCCAAAAACTGGAAGGCCAGGGTGGCGATGGCCAGGTACACCCCCTTGATGCGCAAGGAGGGGAGACCCAGCACGAGGCCCAAAAGGGCGGCGATGCCTCCCCCGAGGAGGATACCCAAAGGAGCCAAGGGGCCATAAAGGTGGCTTGCGGCGTAGGCTCCCACCCCCATGAAGGCGGCGTGGCCCAAGGAGATCTGCCCTGCACCCCCCACCAGGAGGTGAAGGCCCAGGGCGCTTAAGGCCCCGATGGCCACCAGGGTGGCCACGTACATGGGGTAAGGCCCTAGGAGGAGGGGTAGGAAGAAGAGAAGGGCCAGGAAGGCCCAAAGCGCCAGCCGCCCCAGGGGGGTGCTGGCGTAGGCCTCGTCCTCCTTGTAGGTTTCCCGCACCGCTCGGGCAAAGCGGCGGCTATAGGCGTCGGTGAGTTGCTTGGAAAGGGCGTACACGTTAGACCTCCTGCACCTCGAGGGTGGCCTGGAGTCGTCCCTCTCCCTCCAGGTAGCGGATGGGGAGCACCACCTCCACCCGTCCCCCTTCCCCGTAAAGGGCTTGGATCACGGGGCCGTAGCGGGTCTCCACCACCTGGCGACGCACCTTGCGGGTACGGGTGATCTCCTCGTCGTCGGGGTGGAGCTCCTTGGGCAAAATGGCGAAGCGCTGGATGCGGAGTTTTTCGGGCAGGGTCTGGTTCACCATGCGGATCTCCTCCGCAATGAGGGCCTTGACCTCAGGCCTTTCCGTGAGGGAGAGGTAGGTGGTGAAGGGAAGACCCCGCTTGCGGGCCCAGTTCTGCACGTTTTCCGGGTCCAGCTCAATGAGGGCGCTCACGAAGGGCTTGCCATGGCCCAGGACCACCGCCTCGCGGATGTAGGGAGAGTACTTCAGGCGGTTCTCCAGAAACTGGGGGGCAAACCGGGTCCCATCCAGCAGGGCCCCCACCTCCTTCACCCGTCCCAGGATCACCAGGTGCCCCCGCTCGTCAAAGAAGCCGGCATCTCCAGTCCGGAAGAAGCCATCGGGGGTGAAGCTTTCCTCGGTGGCCTTTTCCTGGCGGAAGTACCCCCGGAAGACCTGGGGCCCCTTCACCTGGATCTCCCCCTCCTCGCTGAGGCGTACCTCCGTTTGGGGCAGGGGAGGGCCCACCGTCTCGGGGGGGGCGTCCCCGGTGGCGTGGGCGGTGGTGGCGGCGGCGGTCTCCGACTGGCCGTAGACCTGGCGGATGTCCAGGCCCAAGGCGCGGAAGAAGGTGAAGACCTCGTTGCCCAGGGGAGCCCCCCCGGTGACGGCAATCCTGCAGGCGGCAAGCCCCAGGCGGGCCCGGAGGGGCCGGGCGATGAGGGGGTAGAAGAGGGCCCGTTTGAGGTTGAGCCATAGGCCCACCCGTTCCCCCCGGAACTCCCGGCTGGCTCCCTCCAGAAGGGCCCCCATCCCCACGCGGTAGAAAAAGCCTTTGAGGAAGTCGGCGTCGGCCATCCGGCTTTGGATGAGGCTCGCCATATCCTCCCAGAGCCGGGGCGGGGCCAGGAAGAAGTCGGGCTGCACCTCCTTGAGGTCTTCCCGGAGGGTGGTGGGGTCTTCGGGAAAATGCACCGTGGACCCCTCCACCAGGCCTTGGACCACGGTGAGCATCTGCTCCCCAATCCAGGGAAGGGGGAGGTAGCTAAAGACCCAAGCCCCCCGCTGGAAGCCCAGGGCCTGGCGCAGGGCCTGGTGCCCTGCCAGGAGGTTTTCGTGGGAGAGCATGGCCAGCTTGCTCCTGCCCGTGGTACCCGAGGTGGGGGCGAGGAGGGCCACCTCATCGGGGCGGCGCCTCCTCACGGCCTTTTCCCCCACCTTCGGGTCCCCGAAAGCCTGGCTGAAGCGCCGCACTTTGCCGTGGAAGTGGCGGGTCATGCCGGCTTCTTCCCAGACCAAGACGAAGTCCACGAGGTGCAGGTGGGGGTAGACCTTGTCCAGCTGTTCCTCGTCGGACACCACAATGCCCTTGGCTCCGGTGAACTCCAGGAAGTATCCCACTTCCTCGGGCATGGCATCGGCGTAGATGCCCATGGGCAGAGCCCCTAGGGCTTGGGCGCCCAGCTCCGCCTCCACCCACTCGGGGGCGTTGTGCCCGAGGATGGCCAGGACCTCCCCTTCTTCCAGCCCCAAGGTGCGTAGCCCTCCAGCGAGGCTTAAGGTCCGCTCCCAAAGCTCCCGCCAGGAGGTCTTCTGCCACACCCCAAGCCGCTTTACCCGGAGAGCAGCGGCCTCCGGTTCCTCCTTTGCGTGTTCATACAGATGGAAAAGCAGCGTGCCTTCCATGTCGTCTCACCCGTGGCCCAGATACGCTTCCACCACCTTAGGATCCTTCCGTACCTCATGGGGAGGGCCGTGGTAGAGCACCTCTCCGTAGGAGAGAACCAGAACGCGGTCGGAAAGCTCCAGCACGGCCCGCAGGTCGTGCTCCACCCAAAGGAGGGTGATGCCCCACTCCTCCCGGGCGTCCAGCAGGAAGCGGGCCAGGTCCTGCTTCTCCTCGAGGGAGAGCCCGGCCATGGGTTCATCCAGGAGAAGGAGCTTGGGGCGGCCGGCCAGGGCCCGGGCCACCTCCACCCGCTTCTGCAACCCGTAGGGGAGCATCCCTGCGGGGGCGTGGCGGAAGGGGGAGAGGTGGAGGTAGTCCAGGACCTCTTCCGCCCAGGCCCTAAGCCGCCACTCCCGTTCCGCCTTGGGCAGGGCCGGGGGATAGGTGGGGAGGGCCAGCTCGGCACCCAGCTTCACGTTATCCAGCACGCTCATGCCCCGGAAGATTTCCAGCCCTTGAAAGGTGCGTCCCAAGCCCATGCGGGCTCGCGCTTGGGGGCTTTTTCCCCGAAGGTTTTGCCCCCGGAAGAGGACCTGTCCCTTGTCGGGTTCGTACACCCCCGAAAGGACGTTCAAGAGGGTGGTTTTTCCCGCGCCGTTGGGGCCGATGACGGCGAAAAACTCCCCCTCCACCACGTGGAACCCCACCCCCGCCAGGGCCTTGACCCCTTTGAAGGAGAGGTGCAGATCCTTGGCCTCCAGGATGGCGCTCATGGCGTTGCCCTCCTTGGGGGTTTTACCTTCACACCCACCGCTTCCTCCTCCGGTAGCGCCGGGCTTGGCGGAAGCCCACCTCCTCCTTGCCCAGGTAGAACTCCATCACGTCCTGGTCCTCTTGGGCGGACTGGGCATCCCCTTCAAACACCACCCGGCCCCGCTCCATCACGTACACCCGGTCCACGATGGCCAAAGCAGCCCGGGCGTTTTGCTCCACCAGGAGCAGGCTCAAGCCCTTTTCGCGCCTCAGGGCGTCCAGGGTGTGCATCACCTCTTCCACCAGCTTGGGGGCTAGGCCCAGGGAGGGTTCGTCCACCACCAGCACCCTGGGCCGGGTGAGGAGGGCCATGCCGATGAGGAGCATCTGCTGTTCGCCTCCCGAGAGGTAGCCGGCCTGCTCGTGGCGGCGCTCATAGAGGCGGGGGAAGCGGGTGAAGACCTCATCCATGCCTTCCCTAAGCTCTCGGGGGGAGAGCCGGTGGCCGGCGGCCACCAGGTTCTCCACCGGGGTGAGGTAGCGGAAGAGGGGACGCCCCTCGAGGACCGCCGTAAGCCCCAAGCCCGTGATGCGCACCGGGTCCAAGTGGGTGGCTTCTTCCCCGAAAAGGCGGACGTGCCCGTCCAACACCCGCCCCTCAAACTTGGGCAGAAGCCCCGCCACCGCCCGGACCAAGGAGCTTTTTCCGGCCCCGTTGGGCCCCAAGAGGGCCACGGCTTCCCCCTCCCTCACCTCGAGGGAAACCCCGTCCAGGGCCAGGATCACTCCCCGGTAGACCACTTTGAGGTTTTCCACGGACAGGATCATGCCTTTTCTCTCCGCATCCTTTCAGCTGGCCATGGGGCCTCACACCCTCTCGATTTGCCGTTCTCCCAAGAGGCCATAGGGCCGCACCAAGAGGACCAAAAGCACCACCAAGAAGGGCAGGGCTTCGGTGAAGCCAGGGAGTACGGTTTCCAGGTAGCGCTGGGAGAGGGCCTCGAGGATCCCTAAGATAAAGCCCGCCAGCAAAGCTCCCCCCACGGAGTCCAAGCCCCCCAGGATAGCCACGGGAAAGACCTTGAGCCCCAGGAAGACCAGGTTGGGACCCACCCCGCTGGCCACCGCCAAAAGCGCCCCGGCCAGGGTGGCGAGCAGGGCGGAAACCCCCCAGACCCCCGCCAGGATGCGGGCGGTGGGAATCCCTAGGGCCAGGGCGGCCACCTCCCTTTCGGAGATGGCCCGCACCAGGATGCCGTAGCGGCTTCTCCGGAGGAGCCAAAGAAGGCCAAGCCCCAGGGGCAGGGCCAGGAGCAGGTTCCACACGGCCCGGGAGGAGACGAAGATCTCCCCGGTCTGGAAGCCCAGGTTGGGCAGGCTCCCCGGAAGGTACTTCAGGTCCGGGCCCCAAACCAGCTGTGCTCCCCCGTCTAGGGTGGAGGCCAGCCCGATGGTGGCCATGATCACCGCCACCACGTTCCGCCCCAAAAGGGGCCGCACGAAACCCCTTTCCACAATAATCCCAAAGAGGAAAGCAGCGGGGAGGGCGGCCAGCATGGCCAGGGGCAAGGGCAGGAAGAGGGCGAAGGTGTAGGTGAGGTAGGCCCCCACCAGCAGGAACTCTCCAATGGCGAAGTTCACCACGCTGGTAGCCCGGTAGACGAGCACAAAGCCCAGGGCCAGCAGGCCGTAAAGGGCCCCGTTGGCCAGGCCCCCGATGAGGTAAGGCAGGAGGTCGGACATGGGTCTTCCTGGGGCCCGGGCCAGCTTGGCTGGCCCGGGCGGGGCATCGGCCTAAGCCAGCTTGATCCAGTCGGTGATGGCGTTAAAGCGCCCGTCCTTGACGCTTGCCCGGTAAAGCTTGGTGTAGGGCAGGCGGTGGTTGACGAACTGGTAGCTCCGCTGGAGCCCCAGGCCATTGTAGTCCCCGAGCTTCTCCAAGTACTCCACCACCCCCGCCCGGGTGAGCTTGCCTGCTCCCGCCGCCCGCCGCATGGCCTCGGCCACCGCCAGGGCCACCGCCAGGCTTCCCATGTAATAGGTGGGGCGGTAGGAGGTGTCCCGGCCCTTACGCTGACGGAACTTCCGCATCTCTTCCACCGCCGGCACCAGGGTGTCGTACCAGTAGGCGTTGTGGTAGGTGACGATGAAGCCCTCGGCGGTGGGGCCGGCCCGCTGGATGAGGGCCAGCTCCGCCGAGTAGTAGGTGCCCATGAACTGGGCCTGCAGGCCCTGCTCCCGGGCGGCCCGCAGGATGAGGGGTTCGGCGGAGAGGGCATAGCCCTGAAGGATGACGAAGTCAGGGTTCGCCCGGCGCAGGTTCAGCACCACGGGGGTAGCGTCGGTGAAGGCGGGTGGGGTGACCTCCTCGTGGACCACCTCCATACCCAAAGCCTTGGCCCGCTCCTTGACGTAGGGGATGGGGTCGCGTCCGAACTCGGTGTTGGAGTAGACCAGGGCGATCTTGGCCCGTCCCTTCTGGAGCCGGATCTGGCGCAGAAGGGCCTCCATCATATCGTTGTAGGTGGGCCCGAAAACAAAGATGGTGGGGTAGGTCTTGGGGTCGGCGAGCTCGTTGGCGAAGCTGGTGGCGGAGTAGGGCAGGCCCATGCGGGCGATCTCCGGGGCCAGGGCCTTGGAAAGGCCCGTGGAGTCTCCGTAGACGAAGAGGAGCTCGTCCGGCCGCTCCCGGGCGATCACCCGATTGAAGGCGGCGGTTCCTTTGGCCACGTCGTAGCCGGTGTCCTCCACGATGAGCTCCAGCTTTCGCCCGCTGATACCACCCTGGACTTCGTTCACGTAGTCCACCCCGTCCACAAACCCTTCCCGACCGGCGTTGCCTGCGAAGGCGAAGGGGCCGGTGAGGGGGAGGAGGACGGCCAACTTCACCGGTTTGGCTTGGGCGGTGGCGAAGTAGGGCATCCCTAAAGCCGCCAATGATCCTACTCCCAGCTTCCGCAAAAACTCCCTGCGCTTCATCGTGCGCCTCCTTTCCGGTTGTGCTCGGTGCAAAGATACCATGTTCTTCCTGCCTCGGCAAGTTGGGGAACCTCGGAGCCCAGGGCCGTGGGGGGAAAGCGGCCTTGTGGGGCGGGATAAGAACCTGCAGGGCGGTGCCGCACCCGATTTCCAACCGGTGAGTCAGACGCCATTCCATGGGCGCAAGGGGAGCTGTCTAGGGCCAGGCCTGCTGGGGGTCCTCGAGGGCCTAGCATGGAGGCATGCGCTGGCACGCCGTTTACCGCCGCTTTGTCCTGGGCCGCCACTACCGCTTCGCCCGCCAAGAACTGGTGCCCCACTTCTTTGACGCCCTCACTGCCTATGCCCTGGAGCTGGCCCGTCTTGGGGTGCCGCGAGCTTGGGAAGCGGCCAAGGCCTTGCAAGAGCTGCGCACCCTTCCCCTTCCCAGCTTTAGCGGGGAGGCAGAGGACGTTTTTTTCTCCATCCAGGCCCAGCTTTCCGAGCATTGGGGGGAAGAGGTGGCAGGGGCGGTGCGGCGCGGCCTTTCCCGCAACGACCTGGACCTCACCGCCTTCCGTGCCTACCTGAGGGACCGAACCCTGGCCTTGCTGGGGGATTTCTGGCGTTTGCGCCGTACCCTCTTACGGGTGGCCCAGGAGTATGCGGGGGTGCCCCTGGTGCTGAGGACCCACCATCGCCCGGCCCAGCCTTCCACCCTGGACCACTACCTCCTAGGGGTGGAGGGGCTCCTTTCCCGGGACTACGCCCGCCTCTCCCATGCCCTGGAGACCTTGGACCGCTGCCCTCTCGGGGCCAGCGCCCTAGCGGGTAGCCCCTATCCCGTAGACCGCTGGAGGCTCGCCGCGCTTTTGGGGTTTGCGGCGCCTTTGGAAAACACCCTGGACGCCGTGGCCTCGGGGGACTACGCCCTGGAGCTGGCCTCGGCCCTGGCGGGTCTGGGGGCAAGCCTTTCCCGCCTGCTCACCGACTTCCTCTTCTGGGCGGAGCGGGGAGCCTTCGTGGTGGGGGAACGCCTCGCCCAGGGTTCCAGCTTCATGCCGCAGAAGCGGAATCCCGTGGTGTTGGAGCACGCCCGCATCTATGCGGGCCATCTGGTGGGTGGGGTGGGGACCCTGGCCCTTTTGAACCACAACACCCCCTTTACCGACCTCAACGACCACTCCACCGGGGTGCTGGAGCCCTTGACGGCTCTTTTGGAAAGCGCCGAGGCGGCCTTGGAGCTCACCCGAGTGGCCCTGGAGGAAAGCCGCTTTGAGCCCGCCCTCCTCCTAGAGGAGCTTTCTCCGGAGGTCCTGGCCTCGGAGGCCGTGGACCTGTTGGTGCGCAAAGGGGTGCCCCTGGCGGAGGCCTACCGGCGGGTGCAGGGCGCCCTGCCTGGGGTTCGGCCCGAGCTCCTGGGGGTGGGGCGGGAGGAGCTTATCGCTTGGATGAGCCTGGAGGGTTTCTTCGCCCGCCGGGAGGTGCTGGGGGGCGTGGGGCCCAAGGCCCGTGAGGAAGCCCTGCGCCGGGCCAAGGCCGCCTTGCGGCAGAACAGGAAAGTCCTAGCCGCCTTGCGAGCCCGGGTGCGGCTGGCTCGCCGGAGGCTGCTGCAGGACCTCCAGGCGCCAGAAGGCCTGGAGGCTCCGCAGGAGGAGGGGCAGGTAGAAGGCGAGTAGTACGGCGAAGAGCCCGTGGGCGAAGGCTTGGAAGACGAGGCTGGGCAGGCCATCGGCCAGGGTTTTGGTGGCCAGGGTGAAGGCGGCCATGGGGAAGACCAGGCCCCAGAGCCCCGGTTGGAAGGCCAGCCGCACCCGGTGCAGGAGGTAGTTCTCCACCAGGAGAGCCAGGGCTAGGGTGAACCACCACCCCCCCAGGCCCCAAAGGGCGGCGCCCAGGAGGTGGAGGGCCTCGAGGCCCCCTGAATACAGGCCGGCTGCTTTAGCTCCCTGAAAGAGGTGCAGAGGGGCCAGGATGCCCACCCCCACCGGGGCTAGGCCAATGAAGAGGCTGGGCACCAGTTCTGGGGCCGGGCGCTCGTGGGCATAGAGCCGGGCGAAGAGGTTGGCCCCTACCCAGAGGAAGAGCACGAGCCCAAGCCCCAAAAACATGAGCATCCACGAAAAGGCTTCCCTGGCCAAGGGACCTATGAGGGGCAGGAGGGGGCCACCCGCCAGGGGCACCACGATGGCGGACACCGGCGGGATGAACCAGGTGCCGTTGGCGGCCTCAAAGGGCAGGCGCATGCGGGTGAAGACCAGGTAGCCCAGAAGCAGGCTGAAGAGGAGCACCAAAGGGGCCCCCAAGGCGAAGGCGGCCAGGGCCAGGCCCTTTAGGCCCGCCACCTTGAGGCTGGCCAGGGAGAAGAGGAGGAAGGCCAGGGGGAAGGTGGCGTACATCTGGGAGAGCAAGGGGTGGTGAAGCTCCTGCCACACCTGGCCGGGGTGGCGGAAGAGTTTGGCGAGGAAGAAGGCCAGGGTGAGGGCAAAAAAGAGACCTGCGAGGGCATACACCCCAAGCCCCAGGCTGGGTAAACCAAAGTGGGTTAGAACCAAAGCTACCCCGCTTCCCCCCATGATGGCGGCGAACCATGCGGGGTGGAAAAAACGCACGCTCATACCCCCCATGATGGGATACGGGGAGGGGGTAGGTCAATGGGCGCGGAAGTGGTCCACCGTGAGCCGGATGCCCTCGGCAAAACCCACCTCAGGCCGCCAGCCGTGGGCCAGGAGCTTGGCGGGGGAGAGGACGCTCCGCTCCAGGTCCCCGGGGCGAGGGGGAGCGGGGTTCACGGCGGGCGTTTTCCCTGCGGCTTCGGCCACGGCCTGGAGTACCTCCTGGGTGGTGTGCCCCTCCCCGGTGCCCACGTTGTATACCCCTTCCAGGGACTTGAGGGCCAGGTTATGGGCCCGCACCACGTCCTTCACAAAGATGTAGTCCCGCACGCACCCTTCGTCCCCCGGGGTTCTGCGGGCGTAGAGGGTGACGGGCTCTCCCTTCAGCACCCGCTCGGCGAAGATGGCCACCACCCCCGCCTCCCCGTGGGGGTCCTGCCGGGGGCCGTAGACGTTGGCGTAGCGGAGGGAAGCCCACTTGAGGCCGTAATTCTGGCCGTAGGCGGAAAGGTAGTGCTCGAAACCAGCCTTGCTGGCGGCGTAGGGGCTTTTGGGCCGGGGGGGCCAGGTTTCCTCCGCGGCCTCCCCTTCGGGCACCTCCCCGTAGATGGCTCCCCCGGTGGAGGCGAATACCAGTTTCTCTGCCCCCCACTTGCGCATGGCCTCGAGGAGGTTAAGGCCACCTAAGAGGTTCACCTCAAAGTCCAGGACGGGGTTTTCCACGCTCACCTTCACCGAGGCCTGGGCCGCCTGGTGGGAGACGTGGGTGGGGCGGAACTCGCGGAAGACCCTTTCCAGCCCCTCCCGGTCCCTGAGGTCCACCTTGTAGAAGTAGACCCCTTTGGGGACGTTTTCCCGCTTGCCCGTGGAGAGGTTGTCCAAGACGGCCACCTCCACGCCCTCTTCCAGGAGGCTTTCCACGATATGACTCCCGATGAACCCGGCACCGCCCGTGACCAGTACGCGCATAGGGCACCTCCAAAAAACCCGGGCCAGTTTACCCGAAACCGGCCCGGCAGGAAAGACTCCCTTACCCCAAGGGGGCTAGCCGATTTTGACTTCGGGCTCGTTGCCGGGGCGCCACTTGATGGTGCAACCGATGGCCGGGGCCTCTTTCAGCGGGGGCTCCTCTCCCCGCAACAGGGCCTCGAGGGCCGCCTCCAGGTCGTGGCTTTGCACCTGGTCGGGGAACTTGGGGTTGTCGTTCACTCGCCCGTGGTAGCGGAGGAGGCGCTTTTGGTCAAAGAGAAAAACCTCGGGGGTGCGCAGGGCCCGGTAGGCCTTGGCCACCTCCTGGGTTTCGTCCAGGAGGTAGGGGAAGAAGATGCCGTGCTCCTCGGCGAAGGCCACCATCTGCTCCGGGGCATCGTCCGGGTACTTCTCGTAGTCGTTGGGGTTGATGCCCACGAAGGCCACCCGGCCCCGGTACTTCTCCGCCAGGGCGACGATCTCCCGGATGGAGCCCTTCACGTAGGGGCAGTGGTTGCACATGAAGACCACGGCCAAAAGGGGCTCTTGGAACTGGGAAAGCCGGTACCGCCCGCCCCGGGGGTCGGGAAGCTCGGCGTCGATGAGGGGGCTTTCTAAGGGAAGCTCGGGATACTGGAGCATGGCCCCATGGTATCAACGCCGCGGCTTTCGGGACAATGGCCCTGGGCCTTTTCGGTTATCCTGGCCCTATGCGCGGGCTTTCCTCGGAAGAGGCCAGGCTTAGGCTCAAAGAGTATGGGCCTAATGCCCTCCCTGAAAAACCTCCCGAGCCTCTCTGGCGAAAGTTTCTGCGCCAATTCCAAAGTCCTCTCATCTACATTCTGCTTTTTGCCCTGGCGGTGGACCTGGTCTTGTGGGGTCTTGAGGGGGCACAGGGTCTACCCTTAGAGTCTTTGGCCATCTCGGCCATTCTCCTTCTGAACGCGGGGCTTGGCACCCTGCAGGAGAAGCGCTCCGAGGATGCCCTGCGCCGCCTGAAGGCTTTGGCGGAGCCCATGGCCTGGGTGCTCCGGGATGGGGAGTTTAGGCACATCCGGAGCCGGGAGATCGTCCCAGGGGATGTGGTGCGCCTCGAGGCCGGGGACCGGGTGCCTGCGGATGGCGTGCTGGTAGAGGCGGGCGGGGTCATGGTGGACGAAAGCTTGCTCACCGGGGAGAGCGTCCCCGTGGAGAAGGGGATGGGGGAGGAGGTCTATGCGGGCACCCTTCTCGTGCGGGGCCGGGCCCTCGTGGAGGTGACCCGCACGGGCCCCCAGAGCGCCATGGGCCGCATCGCGGGCCTGCTGGCAGGGATGGTGGAGGAAAAAACCCCATTGGAGCGGCGCCTTACCGCCTTCGGCCACCGGGTGGCCCGTTGGGTGATCCTCCTGGCCGCGGCCTTGGTGGTCCTCGGCTTCCTGGTGGAAGGGGTATCCGCGCAGGTGGTCCTCTTCGCCGTGGCCTTAGCGGTGGCCGCGGTGCCCGAGGGGCTTCCTGCCATCCTCACCCTGGCCCTGGCCCTGGGGGTGGAGCGCATGGCCCGGCGCAAGGCGGTGGTGCGCCGCCTGGCGGCGGTGGAGGCCCTGGGGAGCGTCACGGTGATCGCCACCGATAAGACCGGCACCCTCACGGAAAACCGCATGGAGGTGCGGGAGGTGGTGGGGCCAGACCCGGAAGGGGCCCTGCTCGCCATGGTCCTCTGCAACGACGCCGACCTGGACACGGGGGCGGGAGACCCCTTGGAGCTAGGCCTTTTGCGCTACGCCGCTCCCTATCTCGATGTGGCCCAGGTTAGGGCCAAGCACCCCCGGCTTTCCGAGCGCCCCTTCGACAGCGCCTGGAAGTTTATGCGGGTCGCCACCCCCAAGGGGAGCTTCCTCAAAGGGGCTCCCGAGGCCCTCATCCCCCGCCTGGCCCTTTCCCCGGAGGAAAAGGCCCGTCTCCTGGAGGAGGCCGAGGCCCACGCTCAAAGGGGTTTCCGCGTCCTGGCCCTGGCCTATGGCGAGGGGGAGCGGGAAGAGGGCCTGAGGTTTTTGGGCTTTGTCCTCCTCTTGGATCCTCCCCGCCCCGAGGTGCCGGAAGCGGTGCGGAGGGTCCAGGAGGCGGGGGTGAGGGTGGTGATGGTTACAGGGGACCACCCGGCCACCGCCCTGGCCATCGCCCGTCAGGTGGGCATCCCCGCCGAGGTGGTGGCCACCGGGGAGGAAATCGCCGAGCTTTCCGACGAGGAGCTTTTGGAGGTGGACGTCTTTGCCCGGGTCCGTCCCGAGGACAAGCTCCGCATCGTAGCGGCCCTGCAGAAGGCTGGAGAGGTGGTGGCCATGACCGGGGACGGGGTGAACGATGCCCCCGCCCTGAAGCGGGCGGACGTGGGCGTGGCCATGGGGCAAAGGGGTTCCGACGTGAGCCGCGAGGTGGCGGACTTGGTCCTCTTGGACGACAATTTCGCCACCATCGTGGCGGCCATCGAGGAGGGGCGCAACATCTACGAGAACATCCAGAAGTTCATCCGCTTCCTCTTCTCCACCAACCTTTCCGAGGTGTTGGTGGTGGCCATCGGTATGGTTTTCGCCGCCCTTTTGAACCTCAGGGACGCGGCTGGGCACTTGCTGCTTCCCTTGACCGCGGCGCAGATCCTTTGGATCAACCTGGTCACCGATGGTTTGCCCGCCTTGGCCCTGGCCCTGGACCAGAACCCCGGGGTGTTGCGCTCTCCCCCAAGGCCCAAGGAGGCTCCCCTTCTGGACCGGATTTCTCTCCGCTTCGTGCTCATCACCGGTTCGGTGAAAGCGGGGGTGGCCTTGGCCATTTTGGCGGTCTTCCCGGGGTGGCTGGGCCTCGAGGCGGCCCGCTCCGCCACCTTCCACTTCATGGCCATTGGCCAGCTCTTCTTCGCCTACGCCGCCCGGCACACCCACCTCATCCCCCTGCCCAATCCCTACCTGCACGGGGCCGTGGCCCTGGGCATTCTGGTGCAGCTTCTCTTGGGCCTTTTGGCGCCCCAGTTCGTGGAAGGGGTTGCCCTTCCCCTTTGGGGGTGGGGTGTCATACTGGGGTTGGCCCTTCTCGCTTGGCTGATGGCCGAGGGTGTGGATCGATGGCTTTGGCGAAAGGAGGCTAGACCATGAAAGCGAAGGACGCCATGACCAGCCCGGTGGTGGGTGTGCCCCTCGGGACCTCCTTGGAGGAGGTTGCCCGTCTCATGCTGGAGAAAAGGATCGGTAGCGTGCTGGTGCTGGACGAGGAGGGGCGCCTGGCGGGGATTGTCACGGAAAGCGACTTCCTCAAGGAACGGGGCATCCCGTTTTCCACGTTCCGCGCCCCTGTGCTTCTGGGGCGCTTTTTGGGAAGGGAAGGGTTGGACCACCTGCTGGAGGAGGCCAAGCGCACCAAGGTGGAGGAGATCATGAGCGCACCCGTTCATGCGGTGGGCCCGGAGGCGCCCCTGTCCCAGGTGCTGGAGATCATGCTGGAGTACGACATCAACCATGTGCCCGTGGTGGATGCCGAGGGAAGGCCTGTGGGCATCATCACCCGTTTTGACCTGTTGCGCCTCCTAAGGCCCCACCTATGACCCTTTGGGCTTTCCTGGGCGTAGCCTTGGTCATCCTCCTGGCGGGGCGCCAGGTGGCCTTTTACGGCGACGTGCTGGCGGGGAAGACGGGCTTGGGCCGCACCTTCATGGGGCTTTTCCTGGTGGGGGTCACCACCAGCCTGCCGGAGCTCTTCAACGTGACCAGCGCCGTGCTCCAGGACCTGCCGGAAATCGCGGTGGGCAACCTCTTGGGCGCCACCATGGTGAACTTCCTCCTGCTCACCCTGCTGGATGCCCTTCACCCTAGGCCCCTCACCGCCCGGGCTAGCCAAGAGCATGCCCTGAGCTTGGGGCTACTCATCGTACTCCTGGCCATTTTGGGGCTGGGCTTGGTCCTGGACCGGGGTAGCGGCCGGCTTGGGATGTTTACCCTGGCCTTGCTTCCCCTCTACCTCTTCGCCCTTTGGCTGTCCTTTCGCTACGCCAGGCGTTTTCCCCGCGACGAGCAGGTGGAGGCTGAGGCCTACGAGGGTTTCACCCTGGCGGGGGCCTTGGTGCGCTACCTGGTAGGGGCCTTGTTCCTGGTGGGGGCAGCGGTGCTCCTGCCCGGCCTAGCCGAGCGCTTGGCCCAGGAAACGGGCTTGGGGGAGGCTTGGGTGGGGACCTTTTTGGTGGCCCTGGTGACCACGCTCCCCGAGGCCACGGTGACCATGGCCGCCGCCCGCTTGGGGGCCGTGGACCTGGCCTTGGGTAATGCCCTGGGCAGCGGCATGTTCAACAGCTTCCTCTTCTTTTACGCCGACCTCTTGGCGCCGGGGCCCCTGGGGCGGGAGGTGGGGGAGGGCCACCTGGTCAGCGTTCTCATCCTTCTGGCCATGTCGGGGGCAGTGCTGGTGGGCCTGATGTACCAGAGCCTGCGCAAGCTCTGGGTATTAGCCTACGATTCCTGGGCGATTCTGGGGCTTTACCTGCTGGCCGCTTGGCTGTCGCTGGGCCGATAGGGGACCACCAGGATGGGCTTGGGGCTGCGGCGGACCACCTCTTGCGTTACGCTGCCCAGAAGGAGCGCGTCCAACCCCGTGCGCCCGTGGGAGGCCATGACCACCAGGTCGTGGTTTTCGGCCTCCCTGAGGATGACCTCCGCCGCCCGGCCCTCGAGGAGGTGGGCCTCAAAGGGCACGCCGAGTTCTTCCGCCAGGCGGGTGGCCCGGTCTAGGGCGGCCAGGCCCGCCTGGCGCGCGTCCTCCAGAAGCTCCTGGTAGTAGGGGAGGGTTTCCGGGCCCAGGAGGAGCCTGGGCCCCAAGGGCTCCAGGGCGTACAGGAAGGCCACCCTGGCTCCCAGGGCCTTGGCCAAGCGGAGGCCTTCCCGCACGCCACGTTCGGCAGCCTCGCTGCCGTCGGTGGGGAGGAGGAGGCTTTGGTACATGGCTCACCCCTCGATGACCACGGGAAGGATCACCGGGTCGCGGCCCGTGGCCTTTTTGAGGAACTTCTTCACCGGGTAGTAAATGTCGTCCCGGATGCGCTCCAAGGGCTTCTTCTCCCTCACGCCGTTTTGCAGGGCCTCGAGGGCCATGCGCTTCACTTCGCCGAGAAGCCTTTCCCCGGCCTTCACAAAGCCCCGGGACACCACCTCCACCACCGGGTCCCGGGCGGCTAGGGCGGTGATGACCACGAGGCCCTCCTCGGCCAGGTGCTGGCGGTCGGCCAGGATCTCCTCGGTGATGTCCCCCACCCCCAGCCCGTCCACGTAGAGCACCCCCGAGGGCACCTGCCCCGCCTTCTCGAAAGTGTCCCGGGTGAGGCGGTACACGGCTCCGTTCTCCCCGATGAGGGTCTTCTCCGGGGGGCGGCTCATGCTTTCCGCCAGCCATTTGAAGTTGGTCTGGTGGCGCACCTCCCCGTGCCAGGGGAGGAAGAACTTGGGCGTGGTCAGGTTCAGGATGAGTTTGAGCTCCTCCTGGGAGGCGTGGCCGGAGGCGTGCACCTTGTAGGTGGGGGGGTAGAGGACGTAGGCCCCCAGGGCGTAGAGGCGGTTGATGACCCGGTTCACCGCCTCCTCGTTGCCGGGGATGGGGCTACTGGAGAGGATCACCGTGTCGCCGGGCTTGATGGCCATCTTGGCGTGGCCCTCAAAGGCCAGGCGGGAGAGGACGGACATGGGCTGGCCCTGGCTTCCCGTGGCCAGGATCAGCACCTGGTGGTCGGGGAGGTCCTTCACCTCCTCCAGGGTGTAGAGGCGGTCTTTCGCTTTGAGGTAGCCGAGCTCTAAGGCGATGCGGCTGAACTTCAGCATGCTCCGCCCCTCCATGGCCACCTTGCGCCCGTACTTCTCCGCCGCCCAAATCACCGCTTGGATGCGGTGGATGTGGCTGGCAAAGGTGATGACGAAGACCCTTCCCGGGGCCCGGCCGATCACCCGGTCCAGCTCCTTGGCGATTTCCATTTCGCTAGGGGTGTAGCCCGGGCGCTCGGCGTTGGTGGAGTCGGCAATGAGGAGCAAGACCCCCTCCGCCCCTGCCTGGGCCACCTTGGCCAGATGGGAAACCTGCCCGTCAATGGGGGTAGGGTCCAGCTTGAAGTCCCCGGTGTGCACGATGGTGCCGATGGGGGTGCGGATGACCACCCCGGAGTTGTCGGGGATGGAGTGGGTCATGCGGAAGAGGTCCAGGGTGAAGTACCGCCCCACCTGGATGCGGTCATCGGGGGAGACCTCCTTTAAGTTGAAGCCGCTGGCCCTCAGGCCAAACTCTTCCAGCTTCGCCTTTAGGAGGCCCAGGGTGAGCTTGGCCCCGTAGATGGGTACCTGGGAGTCCTTGCCGAAGACCATGGGGAGGATGAAGGGAAGCCCCCCGATGTGGTCCTCGTGGCCGTGGGTGAGGACCCAGGCTTTGATGAGGTGACGGTTTTCCACCAGGTAGTCCACCCGGGGGATCAGGAGGTCCACCCCGGGCATCCCCTCCTCAGGGAAGGCTAACCCGCCGTCCAGAACGAAGATCTCATCCCGGAAGCGGAAGGCGGTGATGTTCTTGCCGATTTCCCCCATCCCTCCTAAGGGGATGATCTCCACGTGGTCCTGGGGGCTTCCCGCCTCGAGGGCCACACCCCCTTGGGGCTTGCGCCGCCGCCTCCTTCTGGGTTTGCGCTCTTGGTTTTCCATAAGCCTCCTATTTTCCCGGCCCAGCCGGGATGGGTGCTAGAGAAGACCTCCAGGGGCTAGCCGCGCCGCCTGGGGGGGATCTTGCCTTCCAGCTCGGGGCGGATCAGGTCGATCTTGCCCCGCTCGTCGATGCGGTGGACCTTGACCTTGATCACGTCCCCCACTTTGAGGTGGTCCTCCACCCGCTCCACCCGGCCGGGGGCGATCTGGCTGATGTGGAGGAGCCCTTCGGTGCCGGGGAAGAGGCTCACGAAGGCACCGAAGGGGGTGATCTTGGTGACGGTGCCCTCGTAGATCTCGCCCACCTTGGCCTCCATGGTGAGCTCCTCGATGCGCTTCTTGGCCTTTTGGGCCGCCTCCATATCGCTGGAGTAGATGCGCACCGTCCCGTCCTCCTCGATGTCCACCTCCACCCCAAGCTCCTCCAGCGCCCGCACGTTCTTGCCCCCTGGGCCAATCACGATGCCGATCTTCTCCACCGGCACCTTGAGGCTCAGGATACGCGGCGCGAAGGGCTTGAGCTCGGGGCGTGGGGCGGGAAGGACGCTTTCCATGAGGTCCAGGATCTTCATGCGGGCCTCACGGGCTTGCATGAGGGCCTCTTTAAGCACCTCCCGGGGAAGCCCACCCACCTTGTTGTCCATTTGCAAGGCGGTAACCCCCTGGCGCGTCCCCGCCACCTTGAAGTCCATGTCGCCTAAGGCGTCCTCCAGCCCTAGGATATCGGTGAGGATCACCGCCCGCTCCCCCTCCCACACCAGGCCCATGGCCACCCCGGCCACGGGGGCGCGGATGGGTACCCCGGCGTCCATGAGGGCCAGGCACCCGGCGCAGACCGTGGCCATGGAGCTACTGCCGTTGGACTCCAGCACATCCCCCACCACGCGGATGGTGTAGGGGAAGGCGTCTTCTGGAGGTAAGACCGCCTTCAAGGCCCGCTTGGCCAGGTTGCCATGGCCCACCTCCCGGCGGGAAACCCCCCTTAAGCGCTTGACCTCGCCGGTGGAGAAGGGAGGGAAGTTGTAGTGGACCAGGAACTTTTCCGTCTCGTCGATGCCCAGGTCGTCGATGATCTGTTCGTCCCGGCCCGTGCCCAGGGTGACGGTGCCCAGCACCTGGGTCTCCCCCCGGGTGAAGACGGCCGAGCCGTGGGTGCGGGGCAGGACATCCACCTCGATCCAGATGGGGCGGAGGTCCTTAGGGCTGCGGCCGTCTGCCCGCTTGCCTTCTTCCAGCACCAGCCGTCTCAGCTCCCGGCGCACGATCTCATCAAAGGCGCTCACGTAGAGGGGTTTCTTGCTCTCGTCCGGGGTGCCGTCTTCCAGCCTGGGTAGGGCCTCGAGGATCAGGGCTTCCGCGAAGGCCTCGAGGGCCCGGCTCCTTTCCCCTTTGCTGGCGGTCTGGAGCACGGCGGAAAGCCCCCGTTCCAGGGCCAGGCGGTAAAGGGCCTCCTTCTCCTCATCGGATAGGCTCTCGGGAGGCGTCCAGGCCATCTTGGGTTTGCCCAGGGCCCGGGCCATGGCCTCCTGCAGCTCCAGGATGGGCTGCATCTCCCGATGGGCGAACTCCAGGGCCTGGACCAGGGTCTCCTCGTCCACCTCCTGGGCTCCGGCCTCCACCATGAGGATGGCCTCCCGGCTTCCCGCCACCACCAGGTCTAGGGCGCTTTCCTCCAGCTCCTGCAGGGTGGGGTTCAGGACGAACTGCCCCCCAATGAGGCCCACCCGCACGGCCGCCACGGGGCCTTCCCAGGGAATGTCCGAGAGCATGAGGGCAGCGCTGGCCGCCGTAGGCCCCAGGATGTCCGGAGGGTTCTTCTGGTCGGCGGAGAGCACGGTGACGATCACCTGCACCTCGTGCCGGAACCCCTTGGGGAAGAGGGGACGGATGGGCCGGTCCGTCATGCGAGCGGAAAGGATGGCCTTCTCTCCAGGGCGTCCTTCCCGGCGCATGAAGCTCCCCGGTATCTTGCCCACGGCGTAGTGCCGCTCCTCGAACTCCACCGTGAGGGGGAGGAAGTCTGCCTCTATGGGCTCCTCCGAGGCTTGGGCCGTGGCCAAGACCACGGTGTCCCCGTAGCGAAGCAAGACGGCTCCAGAGGCTTGCTTGGCGTACTTACCGGTTTCCAGCACCAGGCGGCGGCCCGCCACCTGGGTTTCGTACCGCTGAGCTTGGGGGGTGTTGGGTGTGGCATCCGGCATGGCTGTCCTCAAACGAAAGGCGGAGCCCAAAGGCCCCGCCCCCGACCTAACGTCCAGTTTACTTCCTGAGGCCCAACTTCTCAACCAGGGCCCGGTAGCGCTCCGGGTCCTCCCGCTCCAGGTACCTTAGAAGCCTCCGCCGCTGCCCCACCAGCATCAGGAGGCCCCGGTGGGAGTGGAAATCGTGCTTGTGGACCTTCAGGTGCTCTGAGAGCCGGTTGATGCGCAGGGTGAGCAAAGCCACCTGCACCTCGGTGCTCCCCGTATCCCCCGGGAAGCGGGCAAACTCCTGGATGACCTTCTGCTTCTCTTCCTTAGTGATGGGCATTTTCTCCTCCGTCAGGGGGGAAGGCGCTTATGCCCCTTCCTCCTCAAAGCCCCGTGGGGCCTGAACCAGAATAGGCCCTTGGCCTCCTTCCGTCAAGCAGGAAAAGGGCCAGGGCCAAAAGGGCCAGGCCGGCACCCGCGCCGAAGGCCAGCCCAGGCCCGTAGGCTTGCCAAAGGGCTCCGAAGACCAGGCTGGCCGGGAGGAGCAAGACCCCCACCACCGTGTGGTAAAGGCCGATGGCGGTGGCCTTGGTGGCCTCGGGCACTAAGGTAGCCAGGTAGGCTCGGCTTGACCCCTCAAAGGCGGCGGAGTAAAGGGCGTAGAGGAGGAGCAGGGTTACTCCCCACAGGGCGTTTTGCGCTAGGGCGAAGCCCAGGTACACCAGGGCATAAAGGCTGAACCCCCAGGCCACCACGCGCCGCAACCCTACCCGGTCTGCCAGGCTGCCCAGGGGGTAGGAAAGGAGGGCATAGAGGAGGTTGTACCCGGTGTAGGCCAGGGTGACCTGCTCCTGGCTTAGGCCCAATTCCTTCAGGCGCAGGAGGAGGAAGGCGTTGGAGGAAAGGGCCAGGGCGAAGACCCCGGAGATGAGGAGAAAGCGTCGGTAGGAAGCGGGGAGGGCGCGGAGGTAGGCCGCCAGGCGCAAGGGGGGTAGCGGGGGCCTGGTTTCTTGGCGCTTGGCCTCTTTCACCCATAAAAGGGCCAAGAGGGCCAGAAAGGCGGGGACGGCCGAGGCCCAGAAGACCCCCCGGATGCCCAGGTGCGGCAGGAGGAGAAAAGCCAGGAAGGGGCCCACGGTGGCCCCCAGGGTGTCCAGGCCCCGGTGGAGGCCGTAGGCCCGCCCTAAGGCGCCCTTATCCACGCTTTCCGCCAAGAGGGCGTCCCGCGGCGCCGTGCGCAGCCCCTTGCCCGTGCGGTCCAGGAAGCGGTAGAGGAGCACGTGGACCGGGCTTTGGGCCAGGGCCAAGATGGGTCGTAAAAAGGCTGGAAGGCCGTAGCCCAGGAGGAGCAGGGGCTTTCTTCGGCCTACCCGGTCCGAAACCCTTCCTCCCACCACCTTAAAGAGGCTGGCCGTGGCCTCGGCGATGCCTTCTACCAGGCCCAGCACCCCAGCGCCTGCTCCCAGTCCGGTGAGGAAGAGGGGCAAAAGGGGATAAACCATCTCGCTGGCCACGTCCATGAGGAAACTGACCAAGCCCAGGAGGTACACTTGCGTGGGAAGCTTCATGGCCGATACCTCAGGTAAAGGAAAAGCAGGGGGGCTTCTGGAAGGACCATCAGCAGGGAAAGGGGGTCCAAAGGGGCTGGGGAAAGCAGGGCTGGCCCCAGGGGGGTGGCGAAGGGTAGGGGCAGGGTGCGGGTGAGGAGGAAGAGCAGGAGGAAAACGGTGGAAAGCCCCACCCCAAGGCGCCACACCAAGGGGGCGACGGGGGGTTCCCCCTTGGGGTACATGAAGCGCAGGGTGATCAGGACAAGGGCGTAGGTGACCTTTAGGGCCAGTAAAAGGAGGAAGAGCTGGCCGTAAAGGTAGTACTCGTTCACCAGACCGTGGCGGACAGCCTCCGCCTCGGAAACCCCCAGGGCGCTTCCGCAAAGCCCTTGTCCCAGCACCTGACCCAGGCCCAGCCCAAGGAACTGGAGAAAAAAGGGGAGAAGGGTCAGGCTCACCATCCAGCTCAGGGCAGAGGAGGTCACGAAGCCCACGGGCATAGCCTTGCGCCTCCGGAAAAAAAGGTCAAGGGCCAGGAGACCCTGGCCCTTGACCCCTCGAGGGCCTACCAGAGCCGCATGCCCGGCACGGGGTTCAGGTTGCTGAAAAGCTGCACCAGGGTGGGCCCGTAGGCCAGCACCACCAGGATCACCGCCACCAGGAACCAGAAGCCGATGCGGTCCATGGCGGCAACCAAGGGCCGGTCCTCAGGGCCGGAGATGACCTCGGCAAAGGGCACGGGGGTCTCGGCCAGCTCGGGCTTGCGCTCCCGTCCCAGCAAGACGCTGAAGAGGCCGTAGATGAAGAGGAGCAGCGCCACGAGCAAGATGACCCCCGCAATGATGTTCAGGACCATGGGGATGGCGCTATGGGTGTAGGCGTCAGGCACCTGAGCGATGTAGGCCCGCCTGGGCACGTTGAGAAGGCCCTGCCAGTGGAGACCGATGGCCATGACCAGCATGCCGATGAACCAGAGCCAGACCACCGCCAGCCCAAGCCGCCGCTGGGCATCGGAGATGGGCTTGCCCGTGAGGTTAGGGATGAGCCACCACAAGGAGCCCATACCGGTAAGGGTAACTAGGCTCGCTACCTGGAGGTGGAAGTGGCCGGGGATCCAGGTGGTGTTGTGCACCACGTAGTCCAGGGTGAAGCTGGCGTTCACCAAGCCTCCGGCCCCCCCAGGGATGAAGCCGATCAACCCCAGGACCGGGGCTACGAAGGCGGGGTTATCCCAAGGCAAGGCCTTGATCCAGCCCAAAAGCCCCCTCCCGCCCCGCAAGCGCCCGGCGAACTCCAGGCTGGCGGCGACGGTGAAGGCGGTCATAAGGCTGGGGACCGCCACGAACATGGTGAGGATGGAGTGGATCATCTTCCAGGTGGGGTCGATGCCGGGGTCGGCAAACTGGTGATGGAACCCCACCGGGGTGGAGAGGACGAGGAAGAGGAGGAAGGCCAACCGGGCCATGGGGTCGGAAACCAGCTTCCCCCCGGCCTGCTTGGGCAACACGGTGTAGATGATGGCGTAAGCAGGCATGAGCCAGAAGTACACGATGGGGTGCCCCGTCCACCAGAAGAGGGTGCGGGCGATGAGCGGGTCTACCCCTTTGATGAGTCCGAAGGACCAGGGCAGGAGGAAGAGCACCGCTTCCAGCACCAGCCCGATGGAGGCGATGAACCACATGAGCCAGAAGACCACGGCCATGTAGGTGACCAAGGGGGTCACCTTACCCGGGTTCTGGGCCTTCCAACGCCGCCAGAGGTCCAGCACGATGTAAATGCTCACCCAAGTGGACAAGACGAAGATGCTGGCCCCCAGGTAGAAGGCCCAGTGCCCCTGGAGAGGGGGGTAGAAGGTGTAAAGGACCGTGGCCTCGTTGGCGAGAAGGGGCAAGGCAGCCATCACCAAGCCGATGAAGGCCATCCACCAGGAGAGCCACATCAGGCTCATGTTGGGCCTTAGGTTCAGTTCCCGGGCGGGAAGGTACACCATGATGGCCTGGGCAAAGAGCTGGGTGAAGACGATGGCGTTGAGAACGCCGTGGAGGGTCAGGCCCTGGTAGTAGGACTGGACGAAGGGCAGCAGGCGCTTAAGCAGGGGATAAGCGTCTACGTTGCCGTAGTTCAGGGCCTGGAAGGGGCCAAAGAGGCTCCCGATGATCACGGCGATGAAGCCCAGCACCAGGAAGTAGAGGGTGGCCTTCTTCTCCGGGTAGGCTTCGTAGACACGAGTGATATTCGTTGCGCGCACCGCCATGGCTCACTCCTTCACCACGACCTTGCCGAACATGTTCTGGTGGCCGATGCCGCAGTACTGGTTGCAGATGATCCGATACTCGCCCGCCTTCTTGAAGGTATAGCGCACGGTGGACACCTCACCGGGGAGGACTTCCACGTTGATGTTGGTGCCTTCCACGTGGAAGCCGTGGATCACGTCGGGGCTGGTGATCTTGAAGATGATTTCCGCCCCCTTGGGGACTTCTATGGGGTTGGGCTGATACCCGAAGGCAAAGGCCAAGACGTGCGCCGTGTACTGGTTGGGCCCGGTCTGCACCACAGCCTGTGTTGGGTCAGCCCAGGGGCCCTCGGCGCGCACCTTGGTGGGGTCCACGCGTTCCAGTTGCCCTGCAGGGATCACCCCGGCGCTATGGGTGGCCAAGGTGTAGGCGATCAGGGCGATGAAGACCAAGAGCATTACCAAGGAAAACGCCAGCCAGCCCTTCTCGTAAGCCAGGATCGCCTTGTGGGCCTTGTGCTCGTCCACCATACCTTACCCCCTTGCGAAGAAGACGGCGTATACCCCCAACCAAAAGACAAGGATGCTGAGGGTAAGAACCACGATTACTCCCATGGCGCCGACAGGCTTTTCTTCCATACCCTTCCTCCCTTACGGCGGCTTGCCGTATACGGGGCTTATGTTAGCGAAAGGCCTGGAAAAGCGTGAAGTACATTTGTCCCTTCCTTTAGTTGGGGGCCTCTTAGGGCTTGGAAAAACCCCCATACCCATGGGGGTATGGGGGTGGCGGAACCGGAGACCTTGGGTTCAGGCGTTGCTGCCCACCCTGGCCAGCACCAGGCGGCTTACCTCCTTCAAGGTTTCAAAGACCCCCCGGCCCTCTGTGGCCACGGCTTCGAACACAGGAAAGCGCCCCTCCGGGTCCACCACTGCCTGGACCATGTCCACGGGGAGGGCGTCGGGCAGATCCCGTTTGTTCACCTGGAGCACCACGGGGATGTCTTCCACTTTAAGGCCATACTCAGCCAGGTTCTCCCGCATGTTGCGCATGCTCTCGGCGTTAGCCCGTAGGCGGTTGGGAGCGGAGTCGGCCACGAAGACAATGCCGTCCACGCCCCGAAGGATCAGCTTGCGGCTGGCGTTGTAGAAGACCTGCCCCGGTACGGTGTAGAGATGGAAGCGGGTTTTGAATCCCTTGACCTCTCCCAGATCCAGGGGCAAGAAGTCAAAGAAAAGGGTGCGCTCGTCCTCCGTGGCCAAGGAAACCATCTCGCCCTTGCGGCCCTCGGGGATTTTGCCGTAGATCCACTTCAGGTTGGTGGTCTTCCCAGATAGCCCAGGGCCGTAGTAGACGATCTTGAAGTTGATCTCGCGGTTGGCGAAGTTGATGGTGCTCATGCTAGTTGCCGAAGAGTTCGTCCAAGAGGGCTTTGGCCTCCTCGCGGTACTGGGTGTCCAGGTTGAGCTTTGGCGGGTTGGCGATGGCTTCCTCGGCCAGCTGGGTCAGGGCCTCCGCCGCCCGCTTGCCGTACAGCTTCACCTTGCCTAGGGGTGCGTTTTCGTCAAAGACGAGAAGCAAAAGGGCGTGGTCGCCCGCCTCGTCCACATAAAGGCCCATGCGCTCTCCCTGGTGGACCACCTCCTGGAAGCGAACCTCTCCCAGGAGCTTGGCCAGGGCCTGGGTGGCGGCGGCGTTGCCCGCCACCAGGGTGGCCAGGGAGTCCAGGGGCGGGGGCTTGGGGGCCCAGAGGGCCTCTTTATGGGCCAGAACGAAGCCCTTGCGGTCGATCAGCAAGGCGTAGCGGGCCCCGGTTTCCCGGAGGGTTTCGTCTAGGATACCGAGGGCCCGGTCGTAAAGCGCCCCATAGAGGACCAAGGAGGGTTCCACCATAGTATGCTCAGTCTACCATGCGCCCTTTTCTGGAGGAGGCCAAGGCCGTTTTGGCGGAGCTGGTGGCGCTACCCACGGTGAGCGCGGAGGGGAGGGCCCTCGAGGAGGGTGCGGCCAAGGTGGCCGAGCTCTTGGAGGGCTTGGGGCTCAGGGCCGAGCTCCACGGGGGCTACGGCCCCAAGGTGGTGTACGCGGAAGGGGGCGAGGGGGAGAAAGCCCTTCTCTTTTACAACCACTACGATGTCCAGCCCCCAGACCCTTTGGCGCTATGGGAGAGCGACCCCTTTACCCTCACCGAGCGGGATGGGGCCTGGTACGGGCGGGGCACCCACGACGACAAGGGGGAGTTGGTGGCCCGGCTCGTGGCCCTCAGGCTTTTCCGGGAACGGCATGGCTTCCTTCCCTGGGTGAAGTTCGTGGTAGAGGGAGAGGAGGAGGTGGGGAGCCCTCACCTGGCGGACTACGTCAGGGACAAAAAGGACCTCCTGAAGTCCGAGGCTATCGTCTGGGAGGCAGGAGGGGTGGACGCTAAGGGCCGTCCCTACCTGTATGCAGGGCTCAAGGGCATCGTGGCCCTGGAGCTTAGGGTGCACACCGCGGCTTTTGACCTCCACTCCTCCTACGGCGCGGTGGTGGAGAACCCGATCTACCGCCTGAGCCAGGCCATCGCCAGCCTTAGGGATGAGGAAGGGAGGGTCCTCATCCCGGGGTTTTACGACCGGGTCCGGCCCCTCTCGCCCACGGAGATGGAGGTGCTGGCGGAGATTCCCGATGAATCAGAAGCGCTAAGGGGGGCTTTCGGCGTGCGGGACTTCCTGGGCGGGGCCAGGAACCTGGAGTTCAACCAGCGCCTTTATGCGGAGCCCTGCGTCAACATCAACGGCTTTCACTCCGGTTATGGGGGCCCAGGCTCCAAGACGGTACTCCCAGCGGAAGCTTTCGCCAAGCTGGACTTTCGCTTGGTGCCGGACCAGGATCCGGAGGAGATCCCAGGGCTTCTTAAGCGGCACCTCGAGGCCCAGGGCTTCCACGACGTGGAAGTGGTGGTCTTGGAAAAGGGGGAACACCCCGCCCGCTCGGACCTCACCCACCCCTTCGTGGGTCTGGCGAGGCGGGCCTTGGAGGAGGCCTTCGGCCAGAAGGCGGTGGTGTACCCCAACATGGCGGGCTCCGGCCCCATGCACCCCTTCCTCCACCACCTGAAGGCCCCGGCGGTGGGCCTGGGGGTGGGGTACCCGGGGAGCCGGGTGCATAGCCCCAACGAGCACATCCGCATCCAGGACTTTGAACGGGGCACCCTGGCCCTCCTCAGGCTCTTGGAGCTCTACTTCCTGGGCCGCTAGACCCGGCATCTGCTAGGCTTTTGGGGTATGCGCCTAGTCTTTGGTGAGCGCGATACCCCTTACCAAGAGGCCCGGGTGGTGGTCCTGCCCGTGCCCTACGACCTATCCCTTTCCTTCTTGCCGGGGGCCCGGCGGGGCCCTGAGGCCATCCTTCTGGCCAGCCGGGAGCTGGAGCCTTTTCTCCTGGAGCTCGGGGTGGCTCCGGAGGAGGTGGGGATCCACGCGGCGGAGCCGGTGCCCTGGGTGGCGGGAAGCGCTGAGGAAAGCCACGCTTTGATCCGGGAAGCCGCCCTCACCCATCTTCGGGCGGGCAAGTTCCTGGTGGCTCTGGGGGGGGACCATTCCATCACCCACCCCCTGGTCCAGGCCCACCGGGAGGCCTTGGGGGAGTTCTCCCTCCTGCATATCGACGCCCACGCCGATCTCTACCCGGAGTGGCAGGGCTCGGTGTACTCCCACGCCTCCCCCTTCTATCGGCTCTTGCAGGAGGGCTTTCCCCTGGTGCAGGTGGGCCTCCGGGCCATGGACCGGGAGTCCTTGGAGCTGGCGCGGGAGCGGGGGGTGGGCCTTTTTTCCGCCCACCGGCTTCACCGGGAGGGGCTACCTTTGAGGGAAATCCTCGAGGCCCTAGGGGAGCGGGTCTACATCAGCTTTGACTTTGACGCCCTGGACCCCTCGGTGATGCCCAGCGTGGGCACGCCCCTCCCCGGGGGCCTCACCTACCGCCAGGCGGTGGACCTCCTGGAGGCCGTCTTCCGGGAGAAGGAGGTGGTGGGGATGGACTTCGTGGAGCTTTCCCCCAACGGGCAGTTCCACGCGGAGATGACCGCGGCCCAGCTGGTCTACCACGCCATCGGCCTGAAGGGCCTCCAGGCAGGGTGGCTCGTGGCCAGGGGCCTGTAGGCTACATTTCCTTCGCTCGCTTGCCCGTAGCTTGGGAACAGGATGCCCTGGCTCCTGGGCGTGCTCCTCTTGGAGGTGGGTCTGGCCCAGCCCCTCACCCTGCCCGACCTCTGGGAGAGGGTTTACGGGGAAGGGGGGTTTCGGGTGGAACGGGTCTTGGAGAGGACCCCCCGTTTCACCCGAGTGCTTTTCTCCCATCTTTCCGATGGGCTTCGGGTGTACGGATTTGCCAACCTGCCTTTGGGGCAGGGTCCCTTTCCCGTGGTGGTGGTGCTCCACGGGTACGTGGAACCCAGCCGTTACCGGACCCTTGCGTACACCACCCCTTACGCTGACTTTTTGGCCGCGGCAGGGTATCTGGTCCTCCACCCCAACTACCGGGGCCACCCCCCCTCCGAGGGGAGGCCTGCCAAGGGGCTCCGCCATGTCTACGCGGTGGACGTGCTGCATTTGCTGGCCGAGGTGCGGAAGGGCGTCCTTTCCCAAGCGGACGGGAAACGCATTGCCCTCTTCGGGCACTCCATGGGTGGGGGGATCGCCCAGGTGGCGGCCCTGGTGGATCCTCGTCTGAGGGGTGTGGTGCTTTACGGGAGCATGAGCGGAGACGAGAGGCGGAACCTGGAGCGGATCCGCGACTGGTCGGGGGGTACTCGAGGCCAAGAGCTTTTTACCCTTCCTCCAGAAACCCTGGAGGAGGCCTCTGCCTGGACCTACCTGGAGAGGCTTTCCGTGCCCTTTAGCGTTCACCACGGCACCCAGGACGCCCAGGTGCCCCCGGAATGGTCATGGGAGCTTTGCCGGAGGCTTAAGGCCCTGGGGAAGTCGGTGGAATGCTTCAGCTATCCCGCCGGCCACCTTTTCCACGGGGAGGCGAAGAGGGTGTTCCAAAAACGGGTTTTGGGTTTCCTGGGGCGGATTTTCCGGTAGGCTTAGGGCATGCGGGTCTTCTTGGAGAACCTTCCGGCCCTCTTCCTGGCCCTGGCCTTTGGCGGCACGGTGTACGGCCTGCTGGCCCGCTTGATGGGGGCGCAGCGGGTCTGGCCCTTTTTCCTTCTCGCCGCTTTGTTCCTGACGCTAGCCCTTTGGACTGGGCTAAAATAGCCCCTCGTGGCCAAGCGCGTGGTTTCCGTATCCCTGGGGGCAAGCCGCCGGGACTCCGTGGCCGAGGTGGAGCTCCTGGGGGAAAAGGTGGTCTTGGAGCGGCGGGGCACGGATGGGGACTTCCAGAAGGCCCTTCGCCTCATCGCGGAGCTGGACGGCCAGGTGGACGCCATTGGGCTGGGAGGGATCGATCTCTACCTTTGGGCCGGGGGAAGGCGGTACACCATCCGGGATGCCCGGAGGCTCAAGGAGGCGGCCAAGAGGACGCCGGTGGTGGATGGCTCCGGCCTCAAGCACACCCTGGAGCGGCGGGCGGTGGCCGAGCTTTCCGTCCTAATAGATTGGAAAAACACGAAGGTGCTCCTCCCCTCGGCGGTGGACCGCTTCGGTCTGGCCGAGGCCTTGGCGGAGGCGGGGGCCAGGGTGCTCTACGGGGACTTCATCTTCGCCTTGGGGCTTCCCATCCCCCTCTACTCCCTCTCCTTCCTGCAGAAGCTGGCCTACGTCCTCCTGCCCGTGCTGACCCAGCTTCCCTTTCAGCTCCTCTACCCCACGGGGGAGAAGCAGGAAAGGCGGGTGGTGGACTGGCGGAGCCGCTACTACGCCTGGGCAGACCTGGTGGCCGGGGACTGGCACTACTTAAGGCGGCACATGCCCGACGATATGCGGGGCAAGTCTGTCCTCACCAACACCACCACCAAGGAGGACGTGGACTTCTTGCGAGAGCGGGGGGTAAAGCGCCTCATCACCACCACGCCTCGCCTGGGAGGGAGGAGCTTTGGTACCAACGTCATGGAGGCCCTTTTGGTGGCCCTGGCCGGGCGGGAGCTTGGGGAGGAGGAGTACCTCCGGTATATTGACCTCTTAGGGCTTAGGCCCCAGGTCCTGGACCTACAGGAGGAAGCATGATCAGCGTGACCGACCTTAGACCCGGAACCAAGGTGAAGATGGAGGGCGGCCTTTGGGAGTGCGTGGAGTACCAGCACCAAAAGATTGGCCGTGGTGGGGCCAAGGTGGTGGCCAAGTTCAAGAACCTGGAAACCGGGGCCACCATTGAGCGCACCTTCAACTCCGGGGAGAAGCTGGAGGACATCTACGTGGAAACCCGGGAGCTCCAGTACCTGTACCAGGAGGGGGACGACCTGGTTTTCATGGACCTGGAAACCTACGAGCAGTTCCACCTCCCCAAGAACCAGGTGGAGGCGGCCCGCTTCCTTAAGGAGGGGATGACCGTTTTAGGGGACATGTACGAGGGGCGCCCCCTGAAGATCACCCCCCCCACGGTGGTGGAGCTCAAGGTGGTGGACACGCCCCCGGGGGTACGGGGGGATACGGTCTCGGGCGGTAGCAAGCCCGCTACCCTGGAAACGGGAGCGGTGGTGCAGGTGCCCCTTTTTGTGGAGCCGGGGGAGGTGATCAAGGTGGACACCCGCACCGGCCAATACGTGGGCCGGGCCTGAGGCCGAGCCCCTGCGGGCCTGGCCAGAGGGCCGGGCCCTCGTCTTTATCTTGACCCGGTTTAAAGCGCAGTCTTTCCGTTCATAGGGTAAGCTTTATGGCACGAGGTAGGCCTATGACGCCCAAGGAGCTCAAGCAGATACTGCAGGCCCTGGTGGAGCATGGGGTGAGCGAACTCACCCTAGAGACCCCCGACTACAAGCTCACCGTGCGCCGAGGCGGCGAGGTGCAGGTGGTGGCGGTACCCCAGGTGGTGGCGGCCCCAGCCTCTCAGGTTCAGGTGGCCCCGGCCCCCGTGCCTGCGCCTGCGGCAGAGGCTACCCCCCCCACCCCACCTCCACAGGAGGCCCCTAGGGGAGGGGAGAAGGCAGAGGAGTGCCCCGGGTGCGTGGAGGTCAAGGCCCCCATCGTGGGCACCTTTTACCGGGCTCCAGCCCCCGACGCTCCCCCCTATGTGAAGGAAGGGGACCGGGTGGAAAAGGGGCAGGTGCTCTGCATCATCGAGGCCATGAAGCTGATGAACGAGATTGAGTCCGAGATTTCGGGCATCGTCAAGAAGATCTTGGTGCAAAACGGGGAGCCCGTGGAGTACGGGCAGCCCCTTTTCCTGATCCAGCCCCTATGAAAAAGGTGCTGATCGCCAACCGGGGCGAGATCGCCCTCAGGATCATCCGGGCCGCCCGGGAGCTGGGCATCAAGACCGTGGTGGCCCACTCCACCGCCGACGAGAAGAGCCTGCCCGTGCTCTTGGCGGACGAGGCCATCTGCATCGGACCCCCCCCCTCGGGGCAGAGCTACCTGAACATCCCCAACCTACTATCCGCGGCCATCGTCACCGGGGCGGACGCCATTCACCCCGGGTACGGCTTCCTGGCGGAGAACGCCACCTTTGCCGAAATGTGCCGGGAGCACGGCATCACCTTCATCGGTCCCACCCCGGAGAACATGCGCGCCCTTGGGGACAAGGCCACCGCCCGGAAGGTGGCCCGGGAGGCAGGGGTGCCCACGGTGCCGGGCACGGATGAGCTCACGAGCGTGGAGGAGGCTAAACGCGCCGCCTTGGAGATCGGCTACCCCGTGATCCTCAAGGCCTCCGCCGGGGGTGGGGGCCGGGGGATGCGGGTGGTGCACACGGAGGAAGAGCTGGAAAGGGCCATCCAGCAGGCTCAGGAGGAAGCGCGGGCGGCCTTCGGCAACCCGGCGGTGTACCTGGAAAAGTACATCGAAGAACCCAAGCACATCGAGATCCAGGTGCTGGGGGATGGGGAGGACGTGGTGCACCTCTGGGAGCGGGACTGCTCCATCCAGCGCCGCCACCAGAAGCTCTTGGAGGAGGCGCCCAGCGTTCTCCCCTATGAGACGCGGAGGGCCATCGCCGAGGCCGCGGTGCGCCTGGCCAAGCACGTGGGGTACGTTTCCGCGGGTACCCTGGAGTTTTTGGTGGACAAGGAGGGGAACTTTTACTTCATCGAGATGAACACCCGCATCCAGGTGGAGCACCCGGTCACGGAGATGATCACCGGGGTAGACCTGGTCCAGGCCCAGTTCCGCATCGCCCGGGGGGAGAGGCTTTGGCTTAGGCAGGAGGAGATCCAGGCCCGGGGGCACGCCATTGAGGTGCGGATCAACGCCGAGGACCCGGAGAAGGGCTTTAGGCCTTCCATCGGCAAGGTGGAAACCCTTTTGTTCCCAGGTGGACCTGGCATCCGGGTGGACAGCCACCTCTATGCGGGCTACCAGATCCCGCCCCACTACGACAGCCTCATCGCCAAGATCATCGCCTGGGCTCCCACCCGGGAGGAGGCTATAAGGCGCATGGAAAGGGCTCTTTCTGAGACGGTGATTGAGGGCCCTGGGCTCAAGACCACCATTCCCTTCCATCAGAAGGTGCTCCAAAACGCCTTCTTCCGCCGCGGTGCCGTCTACACCAACTTCGTGGCCCGGCGCATGGAGATGTAGACTGGGCGTGTGATGGTGGACTACGAGATCAGCGACCACGCCCTCGAGGGCCTTGTGGCGCACGCCTTGGAGGGCCTCGAGGGGGTGCGGCTTCTGGAGACGGCTCCCCGCTCCCTGGGGGAGGTGTTCCGCCGGATGAAGCCGGTGAAGGTGGAGCGTTCCCCTGAAGGGCTTTCCGTGGACCTGGTGCTTTCCGTGGACTACGGGGTCGTCATCCCCGAGCTGGCCCAGGCGGTGCAGAAGGCGGTGGCCGAGGCCCTCTTTGTGGCCACCGGCGAGAAGGTGCGGGCGGTGAACCTCACCGTGGCCCAGGTGGAATACCGGAAGGAGGCCCATGCTCAGGCGGGCTAGGGAGCTGGCCATGCGGGCCCTCTTCGCCCATACCCAAGGGGGCGTGGAGTTGGAGGAGGCTCTGCGCCATGCCCTGGAGGAGATGGGGGGGGACGAGGAGGCTTACGGGGAGGCCTTGGACGAGGAGGGCGTGGTCTTTGCCCGAAGGCTCCTTGCGGGGTACAAGGCCCACCAGGAGGAGGTGGACCGCGTCCTGCGGGATACCGTGGAGGGCTGGGATTTCGCCCAGATGTCCAAAACGGACCTCACCGTCTTGCGCTTGGCCACTTACGAGATGCTCTACGAGCCCACACCTTTTGCGCCCCTGATTGAGGTGGCGGTGAAGATCGCTAACCGCTACGGGGGGGAGCACTCCGGGGCCTTTGTGAATGGGGTGCTGGGCCGCCTCTACCGGCGGATCCAGGAGGGGGAAGTGAGCACCGTTCCCAAGGAGGGGTGAGATGACGCTAGCCCGAGTTCTTTCCGGCCACGAGGTGGCAGATGCAGTGTACCAGGAGCTGCGGCAGACCCTTCAGAGCCTTCCTTTTATCCCCTCTCTAAGGGTGATCCGTTTGGGGGAGGACCCAGCCTCGGTGTCCTACGTGCGGCTCAAGGACAAGCGGGCCCGGGAGCTGGGCCTAAGGAGCCAGGTGGAGGTCTACCCCGAGGACTTCAGCGAGGAAGCCCTGCTGGAGCGCATTGCGGAGCTCAACGAGGACCTCGAGGTGGACGGCATCTTGGTGCAACTCCCCCTTCCCAAGCATATCCGGGCGGAGCGCGTTCTGGAGGCCATTTCCCCTGCCAAGGACGTGGACGGCTTCCACCCGGTGAACGTGGGGCGGCTTTGGAGCGGGGGCGAGGGGCTTTTCCCCTGCACCCCATTGGGCATCGTGCGCCTCTTGAAGCACTACGGGGTGGAGCTTGGCGGCAAGGAGGTGGTGGTTTTGGGCCGCTCCAACATCGTGGGCAAGCCCCTGGTGGGCCTCCTCCTCCGGGAGGACGCCACGGTCACCGTGGCCCACTCCCGCACCCGGAACCTGCCGGAGGTGACTCGCCGGGCGGACGTCCTGGTGGTGGCGGTGGGCCGCCCCCACCTGGTGCGCAGGGAGTGGGTGCGCCCCGGGGCCATCGTGGTGGACGTGGGGGTGAACCGGGTGGAAGGGAAGCTCCTCGGGGACGTCCACCCCGAGGTGGCGGAGGTGGCCTCGGCCCTCACCCCGGTCCCTGGGGGTGTGGGGCCCATGACCGTGGCCATGCTCATGGCCAACACCGTGAAGGCGGCCCTCCTCAGGCGGAATGGAGCTTCTCGCTAACCAAATTTTCTGGACTGCCATCCTGGCCAACTTCCTGGCCCAGACCCTAAAGCTTTTTCTCTATTACCTGTTAGAGGGCCATTTTCAGTGGGAGCGGTTCTTGGAGACGGGGGGGATGCCGAGCTCCCACTCCGCCACGGTGAGCGCCCTGGCCATGGGGGTGGGGTTCCAGGAGGGGTTCGGGAGCGCCCTCTTCGCCGTGGCGGCGGTCTTTGCCCTCGTCGTCATGTACGACGCCACCGGCATTCGCCGGGCTGCGGGGCTCCACGCCCAGCTCTTAAACCAGCTGGTGCAGGAGCTGCAGAAGGTGCTGGAAAAGGGGCCTGCCCCGGAGCCTCTGAAGGAACTTCTGGGCCACACCTACCTGGAGGTGTTGGTGGGGGCGCTCCTGGGAGCGCTGGTGGCTTTCGTCAGCTTTCACCTCTTCCCGGCAGCGTAAAAGGCCAGGGTCTGGCCGATGAGGAAGACCAAAAGGCCCAAAACAGGGGAGAGGAAGTAGACGAGAAAGCTGGTGAAGAGGGCTAGAACCAAGGGGAGGAGGGGCTTCTTAAAGCGATGGAAGACCCAAAGATTGAGAAGCCCGAAGAGCAAAAGGAGGGCAAAGCCTACGGTTTCCACGGGGCACCATTGTACGCTCTTGCCAAAGGGGGGGATTGGGGTAAACTTTTACCGAGTATAAGGAGGGTACACCCATGCTGACCCTACCGGAAAAAATCCTCTTTATCCTGCTCCTGGCGGGAAGCCTCTATTTCGCCTACACCGGGTTCCGCCGGGTCTACCTGGCCATCCGCCGGGGAAGGCCAGAGGAGCGCTTTGATCGCCTTCCCGAACGGGTGGGGCGGGCCATTTGGCTTACCCTCACCCAGCAGACGGTCTTCAAGCGGCGGCCCTTGGTTTCCCTCCTCCACGCCTTCGTCTTCTACGGCTTCGTGTACTACCTCTTGGTTAACCTGGTGGATCTTCTGGAGGGGTACTTCCCCTTGCACACCCAGGGGGGAATGTGGAACCCCTACAACCTGGTGGCCGACCTCCTCACCGCGGCCATCCTGGTGGGCATCCTGGGCCTGATGCTCCGCCGCTACCTGGTGGCCCCGCGGGATTTCACCTGGAACCCCAACGTGCCCCTGCACGAACGGGTGCGCGAGGGCATCCCCAGGGACTCGGCCATCGTGGGCGCTTTCATCACCTTTCACGTGGGAAGCCGCTTGCTCTCCAAGGCCGCTTCCTTGGCCCAGGGGGAGCCCGACCCCTTCCAGCCGGTGGCCAGCGCCTTGGCCTCGGTCCTGGCGGGGCTTTCTCCTGGGGCTTTGGTGGCGGTGGAGCACGTCTTCTGGTGGGGCGCCTTGGGTTCCATTCTCCTTTTCCTGCCCTACTTTCCCCGCTCCAAACACATCCACCTGATGATGGCTCCCGTCAACCTGGCCTTCCGCCAGGAGAAGCTCGGCGCCCTCAAGCCCCTGGACTTTGAGAAGGAAGAGGAAAAGTTTGGGGCGGAGAAGCTGGAGGACCTCTCCTGGAAGCGTCTTCTGGACGCTTATGCCTGCATCATGTGCAACCGCTGCCAGGAAGCCTGCCCTGCTTACACCACGGGAAAGGCCCTCTCCCCGGCGGCCATCGTCATCTCCGAGCGGTACGAACTGAATGAGATCCTCCCGGCCTTTGCCAGCGGGCAGGAAAGCCCGAGGCCCCTCATGGAGTTTGCCCTGAACGAGGAGGCGCTTTGGGCCTGCACCACCTGCATGGCGTGCGTGGAGGTCTGTCCCGTGGGCAACGAGCAGATGCTCCACATCCTGGACGTGCGCCGGGCCAAGGTGCTCATGGAAGGGGAGTTCCCCCAGGAGCTCAACAACGCCTTCCGGGGCATGGAGCGCTCGGGCAACCCCTGGGGTATCGGCCAGGACAAGCGCCTGGACTGGGCCGAGGGGCTTTCCGTGCCCACGGTGGAGGAAAAGCCCCACCCTGAGGTCCTTTACTGGGTGGGGTGCGCCGCCAGCTACGATCCCCGGGCGCAGAAGATCGCCCGGAGCATGGTGGAAATCCTGAACGCCGCCGGGGTGGACTGGGCGGTGTTGGGCAAGCGGGAGAAGTGCACCGGGGACGCGGCCAGGAGGGCAGGGAACGAGTACCTCTTCTTCCAGCTGGCCACGGAGAACGTGGAAACCCTAAACCAGGTGGCCCCCAAAACCATCGTCACCACCTGCCCCCACTGCCTCCATACCCTGGGCAACGAGTACAAGGATTTTGGCGGGGAGTACCGGGTGGTGCACCACTCGGAGTTCATCGCCGAGCTTCTGCAAAGCGGCAAACTCCAGGTGTCCGAGGAGACCAAGAAGGTGGTCTTCCACGACCCCTGCTACCTGGGCCGCCACAACGGGGTGTACGACCCCCCCAGGGACGTGCTCAAGGGGGTAGGTTTCCAGCTGGTGGAACCGCCCAGGAACCGGGAAGGGAGCTTCTGCTGCGGGGCGGGTGGGGCCCAGTTCTGGAAGGAGGAGGAGCCTGGGGCCATGCGGGTTTCCGAGAACCGCTACCGGGAGCTCAAGGGCACCGGGGCCGAGGTCATCGCCACCGGGTGCCCCTTCTGCATGGCCATGATGAACGTGGAGGTGGCCCAGGACCAGGCCCCGCCCCAGGTGCTGGACATCGCCGAGCTGGTGGCCCAGGGCCTCAAGGCTTGAGGTAGGCGGCGAAAGCCCGCCACCCCCCCATCCACCCCTCCCCGAAGGCCTTCAGGGAAAGGCCAGGGGGAGGGGTGAGGAGCTCTAGGGGCTCCCAGTAGAAGGGGCTTTCCGGCCTTCCCCGCCTGGCCGCCTCCTTCCGGGTGAAGCCCTCCACCAGGAGGAGCCCTCCTGGCAGGAGCAAAGGAGGGAGGGCCTCGAGGAGCGGGCGGTTCACGTAGTAGCTCATGAGGATGGCGGCGAAGGGGCCAGGGGGTAGCGCCCGTTCTGCTCCCGGCGCCTCGAGGTCCAGCGCCTGCAGGGTAAGCCCAGGGGTGTCCGCAAGCCCGCGGAGGGCCTCCCGGCTCCTCTCCACCAGGACCACGGGGTGGCCCCGCTGGAGAAAGAAATGGGCGTTCCGCCCCAGGCCCCCCGCCAGGTCCAGCACCGGCCCTGGGGGGGCCAGGGGCCCGAAGGCCCGCACCACGAAGGCGGGCTCCCGCGGTCCGTGGGCCTTGCGGTAGAAAGCGTCCCAGTCCCTAGGCATGCCTCTTGAGGGAGAGAAGGCTTCCTCCCACCAGGATGGCCAGGGTGATGCCCCAGAAGACCTCCTTGGGGAGGTGCAGGGCCCACTCGGGCCGGTGAAGGAGGTGGGCCAGGGTGCCCTCCCCCTCCAGGAGGAGCTTGACCCCGGCCCAGCCCACCAGGACATAGGCCACCCTCTCCAGCCCGGGGTAGCGCTCCATGAAGGCCACCACGTAGCCTGCCGCCAGGCGGATGAAGAGGATGCCCAGGGCCACCCCCAGGAAGACCAGGAGGAGGTCCTTGGAGAAGGCCACCACCGCCAGGATGGAGTCCACGGCGAAGGCTAGGTCCACCAGGTTGACCATGAGGACCACCCGCCAGAAGCTTTGGGCCGAGGCCTCGGGCAGGGGCTTGGCCTCGGGGTGGTCGCGGAGGTGCTGGAGCATGAGGTAGAGGAGGTAAAGCCCCCCTAGCACCTGCACCCACCACAGCTGGATGACGTAGACGGCGAAGAGAAGGGCGAGGCCCCGCAGCACGTAGGCCCCCAGCACCCCGTAGAAGAGGGCCTTGCGCCTTAGGTCCGGGGGCAGGGGCTTGACCATCACCGCCAAGACCAGGGCGTTGTCCCCGGAGAGCAGGGCCTCGAGGGCCGCTACGGAGAGGAGGACCAGCAGGGCTTCCCCGCTCACGGCTCCCCCAGAAGGTAGCGAAGCCCTGGGGCCAGGGCCTGCTTCCAGGTGACCCAGTTGTGCCCAGAAGGGCGTTCCCGGTAGGCGTGGGCGGCCTTGCGGTCCGCCAGCAAGGCGGCGAAGCGGCGGTTGGGGCCCAGGAGCCACTCCAATAGGCCCACCTCCAGGTACACCCTGGGCAGGGCCTCTGCCTCGGCGTAGCGCTCCAGGAGCCACTCCTGGTCCCGGTAGGCGTCCTGCCCCCCGGGGTGGGCTTTGAGGGCAGGGGAGAGGGCAAGGACCTTGGCGAAGCGCCCCGGATGCCGCCAGGCCTGCCACAAGGAGAAAAGCCCCCCCAATGAGGCCCCCACCAGGACCAGTTCCCCCAAAGGGCCATAGGTCCTTTCCACCTCCCCCAAGAGGTGGTGGAACTCCGCTTCGTAGGCTTTGGAGAAGCGGTACTCCCGGTTGCGGTCTATGGGTTCCACAAAGACCAGGCGCACCGGGGGAATGTGCCCCTCTTCCAGAAGGGCCTGGGCCACCTTGTGCAGGCCCGCGGTGCGGTAGAAGGCCACCCCGTCCTGGGCCACCAGGGTGGCCTTGGGGGCATCTCCCGTTTCCGCCACATAAAAGCGCCTTTCCCCCAGACGGTGCCGCTCCACCTTGGGTTCCAGCAGGGGCTCGGGGGGTGCTTCGAAGCGGTGGCCGGGCAGGCGCACCGCCCGGGGGTAGGTCCACCAGGGGTTGTCCGCCTTCTCGGGATTGTCCGGGTCGGGGAAGGGCCTTCCCTTGGCGTCCAAGAAGGCGTACTCCACGTAGGCGCCTTCGGGGAACTCCAGGGTGAGGGGCCCGGGGAGAGGGATGGGGTTTCGCTCCCAGTCGGTGAAGTCGCCCACCAGGGCGGCGGCGCCCTCGGGGGGGAAGAAGGTCACCGTACGCGTGCCGATCCGCACCACGGCCCTACTCTACCCGGAACCCGCCGGGGCGGGCCAAGGGAGAGGGCTTGCACCCTCTGCCGCTCAACCCTTGGCTCCTCTCCGAAACCCGAGGCCATGCCCCACCCGTTTGCCGGGGCGCCCACGCGGACATAGTCCGCGTGGGGTGGTATCAGAGCTTCTCCAGCTCCGGGTAGAGGAGGAGGAGTTCTTCCTCCGTGAGGGCCTCGCCCTCCCGCTCTGGGGTCCAGGAGAGGTAGGCGGCCAAAAGGCTGTAGGGGCTGGAGCCTGCCAGGTCCAGAAGGGCCTCCCGCACCGCGGCCCGGGAGAGCTTAGGTTTGGGCGGATGGAGGCGGCGTTCCGCCAAGAGGAGGCTGACCACCAGGTACCTTCCCCCAGGCTCCATCTGGGCCTGATAGCTTTCCTCGGAGCGCTTCTTTCCTTCGAAGTGGCGGAAGGTTTCCTGGTACTTGCTGCGCTCCTCCACCATCCAGGCATCAAAGCGGGCCATGACCTCTTCCTCTCCCCCCGCCTTCACCTCGTAGGTGGCAAAGCGCCAGGCGGGCTCCTCCCTCAGGAGGATGAGGACCGCCTCGTCCACCAGATCGGCCAGGCCTTTGGCGGAGGTGGTATCGGCCTCTTCCGCCAAACGGCGCAGGGCCCGCTGCGTTTCGGGCCGGAGGAGAAGGGCCAGGCGCAGCCGAGCGGCGCTGGCCACGGGGCCTTCTCCCGCCTGGCGCAGGCCCCGCACCATGAGGGCCGCCACCACCACCAGGCCGAAGAAGACCAGGACGGGCATGAGGCCCAGGCTGCCTCCGCCGCCAGGGTAGACCACCACCGGCCCCGGGTAGGTGGGTACGGGGGTGGGGAAGGTGGGGGCAGGGCCGGGAGCCATGGGGGGTGGGCTTGGGGTGTAGGGACGCCCCCCCACGCCGCCCCCGCTCTTCTGGGCCAGGGCCAAGGCCAACCCCACCAGGAGGAGCCAGAGGAGGCGGCGCATGGCTCTAAGCATACGCCAGGGCCTCGAGGCTTTGCGCTAAAACGCACTTTGCAGTAAACTTGACACAGGTAGGCTTAGGCTATGGACGAACACAGCGAAAGGAGGGAGAGCATGCTACCGGAAACGTTGCCCGTCTGCCCCGTGCGGGGGTCGGTCATCTACCCCACCATGGTCATGCCCATCGATGCGGGCCGACCCATCTCCATCCGGGCCATCGACGAGGCCCTGGCGCGGGAGCGGGTGCTCCTCATTGTGAGCCAGAAGGACAAGGAGGTGGAGGTGCCCAAACCCTCCGACCTCTACGAGGTGGGCACCGCCTGCAACATCCTAAAGATGCGCAAGAACCCGGACGGAACCGTCCAGGTTCTGGTGCAGGCCTTCGCCCGGGTGTGGGTCAAGGAGTGGCTGGACCTCAAGGACCACCTCGAGGCCAAGGGGGAGGTGCTGGCGGACGAACCCTCCGATCCCACCCTGGTGAAAGCCCTGGTGCGGGAGGTTAAGGACAAGTTCCAGGCCCTCCTCAAGGAGGGGAAGTACCTGGCCCCCGAGGTGGCCCAGTTCGTCCTCAACCTGGAGGACCCCTCCCAGCTCGCCGATTACATCGCCTTCCACATGGACTTCCGCCTGGAGGATAAGCAGCGGGTTCTGGAGACCGCCGACGTCGCCGAGCGCCTGAAGCGGGTCCTGGTCCTTCTGGAAGCGGAGCTGGAGCTCATCGAAACCCAGCGCCGCATCCAGCAGCAGGTCAAGGAGGAGATCGACCGCAACCAGCGGGAGTACTTCCTCCGCGAGCAGATGAAGGCGATCCAGCGCGAGCTCCACGGGGAGGAGGGCGCCGAGGAGGTGGAGGAATTCCGGAAGAGGGTGGAGGAGCTGAACCTGCCCCCCGTGGTGCGCCAGGAGGTGGAGCGGGAGCTCAACCGCTTCGCCCGCATGCACCCGGACTCCGCCGAGGCCAGCGTCATCCGCACCTACCTGGACTGGGTCGTGAACCTGCCTTGGAACCGGCGCACGGAGGACAACCTGGACCTCACCCGGGCCAAGGAGATCCTCGAAAGGGACCACTACGGCCTGGAGAAGGTGAAGGACCGGGTGCTGGAGTTTTTGGCGGTGCGCAAGCTAAAGGTGGAAAGGGCCAAGCGAGGGGAGATCCCCGAGGAAGAGGTGAACAAGGGCCCCATCCTCCTCTTCGTGGGCCCGCCTGGGGTGGGTAAGACCTCCATCGCTAAAAGCATCGCCGAGGCTTTGGGCCGCAAGTACGTGCGCATCTCCCTGGGGGGGGTGCGGGACGAATCCGACATCCGGGGCCACCGCCGCACCTACATCGGGGCCATGCCGGGGCGGATCATCCAGGGCCTCCGTCAGGCGGGGACCAAGAACCCGGTCTTCCTCCTGGACGAGGTGGACAAGCTGGGGATCTCCTACCAGGGGGACCCGGCGGCGGCGCTTTTGGAAGTCCTAGACCCCGCCCAGAACAAGGAGTTCGTGGACCACTACCTGGGGGTGCCCTTTGACCTTTCCGAGGTGATGTTCATCTGCACCGCCAACTTCCCCCAGAACATCCCCGCCCCCCTCTGGGACCGGATGGAGGCCATCGAGTTCACCAGCTACATCGAGCAGGAGAAGCTGGAGATCGCCAAGCGCTACCTCCTGCCCCGGCAGATGCGGGAAACGGGGCTTTCCGAAGGGCAGGTGGTGGTGACGGAGGCGGTCCTCATGCGCCTCATCACCCACTACACCCGCGAGGCGGGGGTGCGGCAGCTGGAGCGGGAGATCGGTTCCCTCCTCCGTAAGGCGGCGCGGCAGATCCTGGAGGAGGGTAAGAAGCGGGTGCGCATTACCGAGAAGGACCTGGAGCGGTACCTGGGTCCGCCCCGCTTCCTGCCGGAAACCGAGGCCCGGGAGCCCCAGGTGGGGGTGGCCACGGGGATGTACTACACCCCGGTGGGCGGGGACATCATGTTCGTGGAGGTTTCCGTGATGCCGGGCAAGGGGAACCTGATCCTCACCGGGCAACTGGGGGACGTGATGAAGGAGTCCGCTCGGGCCGCCCTGTCCTACGCGAAGAAGAACGCCCTGCGCTTCGGCATCCCCGAGGAGCGCTTTGAGGGCTCGGACATCCACATCCATGTGCCCGCGGGGGCCATCCCCAAGGAGGGGCCTTCCGCGGGGGTAGCCATCGTGAGCGCCTTGGTCAGCGCCCTCACCGAGGTGCCCGTCCGCCACGACATCGCCATGACCGGGGAGATCACCCTTACGGGTAGGGTGCTTCCCATCGGCGGGGTGAAGGAGAAGGTGCTGGGGGCCAGGCGGGCGGGGATCCGTGAGGTCATCCTCCCCAAGCAGAACGAGCCCGACCTGGCGGACGTCCCCAGGCCCTTGCGGCAGAACATGACCTTCCACTTCGTGGAACACCTGGATCAGGTGCTGGACCTGGCCTTGGTGGGAGGGCTCAAGGCCCTCGAGGCCCGCGCCAAGGAGAAAAAGGGTAAGGTGCCCGCCCGGAAGTCCAAGAAGGAGGTGGTGGCCCGAGCCTAAGGTGGGGCCCCCGGCCGCAGGTCCGAAAGGGGTTTTCAGCGCTTTAGCGGGCGGAGCCGCCCGCTAAAGCGTGGGCGTACACCTCCAGGTAGAGGCGGGTGATCTTCTCCGGGTGGAAGGCCTCCGCGGCGTAAGCCCGTGCCTGTTGGCGGAGCTGGGGCAGTTGGGGGCTTTCCAAAAGCTCCAGCACCGCCTCGGCGAAGGCTTCCAGGTCCCCGAGTTCCACCAAGCGGCCCACCTCCGGGGTGATAAGCTCAGGAACCCCGCCCACGGCGGTGGCCACCACGGGCACCCCGCTGGCCAGGGCCTCGAGGGCCGCCTGGCCAAAGGACTCCTCCTCCGAGGCCAGAAGGAAAAGGTCCGCCGCCCCCAGGATCTCTTCCGGATGGGGGGTGGGTGGGTAGAAGGTGACGAAGCGTTCTACCCCAAGCTCTTCCGCCACCCGCTTTGCCTCCCCTTCCTCTGGTCCCTTCCCTAGGAGGAGGAGCCTGGCCTCCACCCGCCTTCGTACCTTGGCGAAGGCCCGCACGATGTCCGGTACCCTCTTGATGGGACGGAAGTTGGAGGCATGGACCAGGAGCCACTCCCCTTCCGCCGCGTAGAGCCGCTTGCGCTCCGGCCTGGGGAAGAAGCGGTCCGGGTCCACGGCGTTATGGATGACGGTGGGCTTCACCCCAAAAGCCCGCTCTGCCTCCCTGGCCAGGGCCCGGCTCACCGCGGTGGTGGCCCGGGCGGCGTACAGGGCTCTTCGGGTGGGCCCGTGGAAGGCGGGGTCCATGCCCAGGACCGAAACGTCGGTGCCGTGTAGAGTGTGAACCAAAGGGAAGTCCTCCCCGAAGGCCAAGAAAGCGGCGGCGGCGTGGGGGATGGCGTAGTGGGTGTGGACTAGGTCCAGGCCCAGGCGCTTGGCCTCCCGCTCCAATACCCCAGCCAGGGAGAGGGTGTAGAGGGGTCCGGGAAAGACGGGATAGTAGGGGAGGTCTACGGGGATATAGGTCACGGGGCTTTCCTGGGGGAGGCGGAAGGGCCTTTCCGTGGCGAAGAGATAGACCCTATGCCCCATCCGGGCCAGCCGGTCCGCCAGCTCCGTGGCCACGATGCCGCTGCCACCCAGGCCCGGATAGGCGACCATGCCGATGCGTAAGGGGTTCATGCCGGGGGCCCAGGGAGGTCCGGAACGCGTTTGGTTACCTGTGCCCGCCGCCCGCACTGGGTCATGGCATCTAGTTTAGCGTCTTTGGGCTAGGGGCTTCAGGGCCGCCATCCCGAAGGGGTCGCGGGGAAAGGGGGCCTGCCCCCAGGGGGAAGTTCCAGCCGGAAGAGACGGGAGAGGACCACTACCCCTCCCGTGAGGCGTGCCTGGGCCATGGCCTGGTCTAGGAGGGCGGAGAGTTCCAGGAGAAAGTGGTCCTGGCGGTCCTTCGGTACGTTCAGAGCTCCGAAGGAGAAGCAGGCGGGGTTGACCGCTTGGCAATGGGGTTCCAGCCGGAGCTTTCCTCCCAGGAAGTAGAGCCTCCAGGCCCCGAGGTCCACCCGGTACCCGGCCCGCAGGTGCTCCCGATACTGCTCGGAAAGTCTTTGCCACAGCGCCTGTGCTTCCTTACCTGCAGGGGTCAAGGTGTAGCGCCACTCCCTGGCCCCCGCCTGGGTGAGGGTCTGGCTGCGGGTGAGCCGCCAATCCAAGGCCAGGGCTGGGTGTAAGCCCGCCAACAAAAGCCCTACCCCTAGCCAGCGAAGCCCGACGTGGCTCGCCATGCTTCCAGTTTGCCTCCTCCCGTGGGCTGGGCGCGTGAGGTGTGCACCCCGTTTCAAAGGGACCGCAAGGCCTCTTCCACCTCCTGCATGTAAGGGTCCCAGGGGATGAGGACGTGGGCGGTGCCCTGCTTCGCGGGGTAGTAAGGAAGGTCCAGCCGCAAAGGGACGCGCACTTCTGCCTGTTCCCGCACCAGGGCTGGGGGTGGTTTGGGGAAGAGGGTGGGTCGGCGGAGCTTTTCCAGAAGGAGGCTCAGGCGGAGGGCCAAGAGGCCGGAAAGTCGGCGATGCGCAGGGCTTTCCCGGGTTCTCATGGTCAGTTCCGCCGCACCTTTTTGTTGAGGAAGTCCAGGAGGAGGTACTGGCCCAGGTTTCGGGGATGGGTGAGGTAGGCCTTGCCCCGGGTGATCTGGGATAGCTTCTTCACGAAGGCCAAAAGCTCCGGCTCCCGGGCCAGCATAAAGGTGTGGATGGGGATGCCTTCCTTGCGAGCCAGGGTGGCTTCCTTCAAGGTTTCCGCCAAGATCAGCGGGTCCAGGCCCCAAGCGTTTTTGTAAATCTCCCCGCTGGGCAGGGTGATGGCCGAGGGTTTACCGTCGGTGATGAGGATGATCTGCTTCATCTCGCCCCCCATCTTTTTCAAGAGGGTGCGGGCCAGCTCCAAGCCCGCCTTGGTGTTGGTGTGGTAGGGGCCTACCTGGGCCAGGGGAAGCTTGGCCAGGGGGATCTCCTCGGCGCTGTCGTGGAAGAGGACGAAGCGCACCCGGTCCCCGGGGTACTGGGTGCGGATGAGGTGGGCCAGGGCCAGGGCCACCCTTTTGGCCGGGGTGAAGCGGTCCTCCCCGTAGAGGATCATGGAGTGGGAGCAGTCCAGGAGAACCACGGTGCTCATGCTGGAGGTGTGCTCGGCCAGGTCGATGACGAGGTCTTCAGGGGCAAGATACACCAAGCCCTTGGCCGCGGCCCGCTTCAGGGTTTCGGGCACGTTGAGCTCCAGGGGGTCGCCCCACTCCCAGGCCTTGGTTTCCCCGGTCTTTTCCACGCCAGGGGCGTGGTGGGGGGTGGGGTGGAGGCCGGGGGCGTTGCGGCCTAGGGCTCCCAGGAGTTCCCGCAGGCTTTTTAGCCCCAGGAAGTCCGAGGCCTTTTCCGTGAGCTCGAGGCGGGCCTCGCCCGCCTGGCCCTTATACCCCCCTTGAGCAGGGTTCGTGGGGTCCTCCCCGGGCAGGCGCAGGTAGCCCGCCTCCTGGAGCTTCTCAAGCATGCGCTGGATGGCCTGGTGGAGCCGGGTTTCCTCCTTGCGCTCCGCGAAGCCGGCTTCCCGCATCCAGTCCTCGGGTACCAGCTCGTTTTGGAGGAGGGCCTGGAGGAGAGCGTCGTAGAGGTCTTCCAGGGTGGGGGTGCGGTGGGGGTCGGGGTCGTAGCGCTGGAAGGGGTCGGAAAACCCAGAGTCCAGGAGGAAGCCCTCCAGGAGGGAGAGGATCTCCTCGGGGGAGAGGTCTTCCAAGGTTCCTTCGTAGCGGCTATAGCGGATGGCCTTCATCCACCATCCTCCCGAGAACCTTGCCCATGAGCTCAGCATAGCCGCTAAGCCGTGCGAAGATGGCCTGAGCTAAAGCTTCGTTGTAGGTGTGGACCGTGAGGTTGCGGTCGTCGGCCATGGTGAGGGCCAAGCGGGCTTCCTCTTCCCCCATCAGACCCACCTCGTGGGCCAAGCGAAAGACCCGTTTGGGGCTTGCGGCCTCCAAACCCTCCCTCTCCCTGAGGAAGGCTTGGAGGGCTTTCCAAAAGGCCTCAAAGGTGTACTCAAAACGTTGTATGGCGGCATCCCGCTCCACGGGGCTTGGGGCCTCCTTGTACGCCAGCTCCTCCAAGGTCCCAAGGGCCTGCTTGGCCACCGCCAGGCGTTCTAGAACTCGGCCCATACGATCCCCTCCCTTAGAACCCTTTCCCGGAAGGCGGGGTCCACCTCCCCCAGGTCCACCAGGTCTACCCGATGGAGCACGGGTGCCTCCTCCAGGACATCCCTGAGAAGGGGGAGAAGTTCCCCCAAGGGGGTGGGGCTCAGCAAGGCCAGGTCCAGGTCCGAGCCGCGACCGGCTTCACCCCGGGCGTGGGAGCCGTAGAGGATGAGCTTTACCCCCTTGCCCTGGAGGTAGGGTGCCAGGGCGGTGAGAACCGCCTCCTTCTCCTGCTCCAGGCTAGTTGCCATAGCTTCTCGTCCTCTCCGCCGCCTGGTAGCTCGTCTCCCCCCGGGCGAGCTTCCTCCTGCCCACAAGCCCCTCCAGGATGAACTCCCCTGCCGAAAGGAGCACCTCGGGTTCCCGGCCCGCCGCCAGGGCCTGGGCTGCCTGGAGCAGGCCCGGCACCTCTTCCATGGCCTTGAGGGCCTCCTCCACACTTCCTTCCGGCAGGGTGAGGAGGTTTCCCGCCTCGAAGTGGGCCACGATGGGTTCGGTGTTCAGGCGGTAGCGGGGGAGGACCATGCCAAAGGCCTTCTGCACGATCTCCCGCGCCACCCGCTCCGCTCCCTGGAGCTCTCCCTCGTATTCCAGCTCCAGCTTGCCGGTGATGGCGGGAAGCCCCCCGTAGAGGTCCAGGGGCCGGGCCACCGGGCGCACCCCTTGGAGGAGGGCCCGCCGTTCCGCCCCCGCCGCCACCACCTCCAGGAGGCTGATGGCCAGGCGCTGGGAGACCCCGGCGGTCTGGTCCACCCGTCGGTCCTCCCGGGCGGCGAAGGCCACGGCTTCCGCAGAGAGGCGGATCCATTCTGGGACCACTACCCCTTCCGGCAGGTAGGCCTCTTGGGCGCTGATCCTGGCCCCTTCCTCGAGGCTCCTCGGGTAGTGGGTGCGGATTTCGCTGCCGATCCGGTCCTTGAGGGGGGTGACGATGCGCCCCCGGGCAGTGTAGTCCTGGGGGTTGGCGGTGAAGACCAGCCAGACGTCCAGGGGAAGCCTTATGGGGTAGCCCCGGATCTGCACGTCCCCTTCCTCGAGGATGTTGAAAAGGGCCACCTGCACCTTGGGGGCCAGGTCCGCCAGCTCGTTCACGGCGAAGATCCCCCGGTTGGCCCGAGGGAGGAGGCCAAAGTGCATGCTTTCCAGGTCGGCCATCCCCGTGCCCCGGCGGGCGGCCTTGATGGGGTCCATGTCCCCCAGGAGGTCGGCCACGGTGGTGTCGGGAGTGGCCAGCTTCTCGACGTAACGCTCCTCCCGGCTCACCCAGACGATGGGGGCCTCATCCCCGGCCTCCTCCAGGAGGCGCTTGCCCTCGGGGGAGATGGGGGCGAGGGGGTTGTCGCGGAGCTCGGTGGGCAGGGCGGGAACCTCCTCGTCCAAAAGGCTCACCAGGCAGCGCAGGATGCGGCTTTTGGCCTGCCCGCGGGTACCCAGGAGGATGAAGTTTTGCTTGGCCAGGATGGCCTGGACCAGGGCGGGGAGGACGGTGTCCTCGTAGCCGTGGATCCCCGGGAAGAGCCGTTCCCCGCGCTTGAGCTTCTGCCGCAGGTTCTCCCGGGCCTCGTCCTTGACTGAGCGGTTCAGCTTTTCCAGAGGGTAGGTGCGCTTGAGTTCGCCAAGGGTCTTGGCCTTCACCCCTTTAGTGTAGGGCGCAAAGGCGGGTGCTTTTGTGTGCGAAGCCCAGCCTAACGCCCTTCTCATGCCCCGGGGGTATCTTGCCCCTGTGGAGATACACGGCACCACCATCCTGGCCGTTCGCAAGGACGGGGTCACGGCCCTGGCGGGAGACGGCCAGGTGACCTTCGGCCAGACGGTCCTGAAGAGGGGCGCGGTGAAGGTGCGGCGCCTCGAGGTGGGCGGGGGCGTCCTGGTGGGCTTCGCCGGAGGGGTGGCCGACGCCATGGCCCTCTTGGAGCGCTTCGAGGAGAAGCTCAAGGAGGCCAAGGGGAACCTCCTCAAAGGAGCGGTGGAAACCGCCAAGCTCTGGCGCACCGACCGCGTCTTGCGCCACCTGCAGGCCATGATCATCGCCGCTGACCGGGAAAGCCTGGTCCTGCTTTCGGGGAGCGGGGAGGTCATCGCCCCTGAGGAGCCCATTTTGGCGGTGGGCTCGGGCGGGCCCTACGCCCTGGCCGCGGCCAAGGCCCTCTACCGCCACGCGAACCTTTCCGCCAAGGAGATCGCCGAGGAGGCCTTGAAGATCGCTGCCGAGGTGGACCTCTACACCTCGGGCACGGTCACCGTCCTCACCCTGGGGGAAGCATGAACCTCACGCCTGCGGAAATCGTTCGGGAGCTTTCCAAGCACATCGTGGGCCAGGAGGCGGCTAAGAAGGCCGTGGCGGTGGCCCTAAGGAACCGCTACCGCAGGAAGAAGCTCCCTCCGGAGATCGCCCGGGAGGTCACCCCCAAGAACATCCTCATGATCGGGCCTACGGGGGTGGGCAAGACGGAAATCGCCCGCCGCCTGGCCCGCCTGGCCGGGGCCCCCTTCGTGAAAGTGGAGGCCACCAAGTTCACCGAGGTGGGCTACGTGGGCCGGGACGTGGACAGCATCGTGCGGGACCTGGCCGAGGCCAGCTACCAGCTGGTGCTGGAGGAGATGAAGAAGAAGGTGGAGGAGAAGGCCCTGGCCTTCGCCGAGGAGGAGCTGGCCACCCTTCTTCGGGCTTCCGTGGCCGAGGTGCGCTCGGGCCGCCTGGACGGCCTCTCGGTGGAGATCCAGGTGGAGGAGGAGGTCAGCCTGCCCTTCATGGGGGTGCTGGGGGGCGAGGGCATGGGCGGGGTGGGGGAGATGCTCAAAGGGCTTCTTCCCAAGCGCCCCGTGCGCAAGCGCATGACGGTGAGGGAGGCGCGCGAGGTCCTCAAGAACCAGCACGCCGAGCGCCTAGTGGACAAGGAGGAGGTGAAGGAGGAGGCCCGACGAAGGGCCCAGGAGGAGGGCATCGTCTTCATTGACGAGCTGGACAAGGTGGCTAGGCGGGAAGGCACGGTGGGGCCGGACGTGTCCGGGGAGGGGGTGCAGCGGGACCTCCTGCCCATCGTGGAGGGCACGGTGGTTTCCACCCGCATCGGTCCGGTGTCCACGGATCATGTCCTCTTCATCGCCGCCGGGGCCTTCCACGTGGCTAAGCCCTCGGACCTTATCCCCGAGCTCCAGGGACGCTTTCCCATCAGGGTGGAGCTTTCCCCCTTGGGGCCGGAGGAGTTCTACCGCATCCTCAAGGAGCCGGAGAACTCCCTCGTCCGCCAGTACACGGAGCTCCTGAGGGCCGATGGCACGGAGCTCTACTTCCATGAGGACGCCCTCTTGGCCATCGCCGAGGCCGCTTACCGGGCCAACCAGGCCCTCGAGGACATCGGGGCCAGGCGCCTGGCCACGGTGCTGGAGCGGGTGCTGGAGGAGGTGAGCTTCCAGACGGACCTGGGCCGGGTGGAGATCACCCGGGCTTACGTGGAGAAGAGGCTGGAGGCGGTCTTCGCCTCCCCGGACCTGACGCGGTTTGTGCTTTAGGAGGGAAGAAGATGCGCTGGTTGCTCTTGGCCTTGAGCTTGCTGGCTGTTCCTACCCTGGCCCAGACCCCACCGCCTCCGGCTGGCCAGGCGGCGCAACAGGATACCCTGAAGCTGGGGGTGCAGCTCTACGCCCTGGGGCGGTACGAGGCGGCCTTGGAGCTTTTTGAGCGGGCGGTGAAGGAGAGGCCCCAGGACGCGGACGCCCTTTACTGGCTGGCCCGGGCGCAGCTGAAGGTGGGGCTTTTGAACCCGGCCTTGGAGAACGCTAAGGGCCTGGTGGCCAGGAACCCCCGGTACATCGGCGGGTACATGGTCCTCTCCGAGGCCTACATGGCCCTCTACCGGTCCTCCGAGGACCGGGAGAAGGGCAAGGCCTACCTGGAGCAGGCCCTCACCGTGCTTCGGGATGCGGAGAAGGTGAACCCCAGGTACGCGCCGCTCTTCGCCCAGAGGGGTTTGGTCTACACCCTGCTGGGCCAGCTGGACAAGGCGGAGGAGGCTTTTAGGAAGGCCTTAGGCCTCCAGGACACCCCGGAGGTGCGCCTGGCCCTGGCCGAGCTCTACCTGGCGGGGGGCCGTCTGGATGAGGCTCTGGAGCAGTACGCCAGGGCCTTGCAGTTGGCGCCCAAGGATGGAGAGCTCCGGGTGCGCTACGCCTCGGCGCTCCTCCTGAAGGGACGGGCAGAGGACGCTGCCCGGGTGCTGGAAGAGGGCCACCGGTTGAAGCCCTTGGACGCCGAGGGGTGGTACACCCTGGGCCAGGCTTATTTTGTCCTGGGTCGGGGCAAGGAGGCAGGGGTAGCCCTGGAGAACGCGGTGGCCCTGGCTCCCCTTCGCTTCCCCGCAGCCTACTTCTACCTGGGCCAGGTCTATATGGCCCTGGGGGATTGGCAGAAGGCCAAGAGCCGCCTCACGGTGGCGGTGCGCCTCGAGCCCAAGAGGGCGGAGTACCGCTACCAGCTCTGCCTGGCCAACGAGAAGCTGGGGGACAAGGAAGGGGCCCGCTACCAATGCCAGGAGGCCTTGAAGCTCAGGCCGGGTTATAAGGAGGCCGAGGAGGTGTTGCGGCGGCTTTAGCCAGGGTATCGCCGGGAACTTGAGCATCCTTTCACGAGGGGAACGCCCCATACGAGGCGTTCCCCTGGGACTTTATTCCCTGGACACCGCTACGTGCCGGGGGTATAAGGAGTCCGAGGAGGTGAAAAATGCTCACCCGCCGCAAGTTTATAGGCTTGGCGGGCGCGGTAACGGGCGGGGCGCTCCTTTGGGAACGGGGTTTGGCGCGGGGCGAGAAGCCCGTTTTGCGCAAGCCCATAGGGGAAAAGCCCCTTATCTGCCCTTACTGCGCCACGGGATGCGGCATGATCGCCGCGGTGCAGGACGGGAAGCTGGTGAACCTCGAGGGGGATCCCGACCACCCCATCAACCAGGGGGCCCTCTGCGCCAAGGGGCAAGCGGCGCGGGGGTTTGTGGAAAGCCCTTACCGGGTCACCAAGGTGCTGTACCGGGCGCCTGGGTCCGACCGGTGGGAGGAAAAGGACTGGGCGTGGGCCCTGGACCGCATTGCCCGCCTCATCAAGGACACCCGCGACCGGGGCTGGGTGGAGGTGGACGACCAGGGCCAGACGGTGAGGCGCACGGAGGCCATCGCTACCTTGGGCACCAGCGTGGGTTCCAATGAGGAGGCCTACGCCATGTCCAAGCTCTTCCGGGCCCTGGGCATCGTCTATATTGAGCACCAGGCCCGCATCTGCCATTCTTCCACGGTTCCCGCTTTGGGCAACAGCTTTGGGCGCGGGGCCATGACCAACCACCCCATTGACTTCAAGAACGCTGACGTCATCTTGGTCCAAGGGGGGAACCCTGCGGAGCAGCACCCCCTCACCTTCCGCTGGATCCTCGAGGCCAAGGAGCGGGGGGCCAAGCTCATCGTGGTGGACCCCCGTTTCAACCGCACCGCCTCCAAAGCCGACCTCTTTGCCCAGATCCGCCCCGGCACCGACATCGCCTTCATGGGCGGCATGATCCGCTACATCCTGGAGAACAAGCGCTACGACGAGTTCTACGTCAAGCACTACACCAACGCCTCCTTCCTGGTCCACCCGGAGTTCAAGACGGCCACGGAGCTGGACGGGCTCTTCTCCGGCTACGATCCCGAGAAGAAGGCCTACGACACCTCCACCTGGGCCTACCAGGTGGACGAAAACGGCCAGGTCAGGACCGACCCCACCCTGCAGGACCCCCACTGCGTCTTCCAAATCCTGAAGCGGCAGTACGAGCGCTATACCCCCGAGGTGGTCTCCAAGATCACTGGCATCCCCGTGGAGAAGCTCCTGGCCATCTACGACCTCTATTCCTCCACAGGGGGCCCCGACCGGGCGGGCACCATCACCTACGCCATGGGGGCCACCCAGCACACCTATGGCACCCAGCACATCCGCACCTACGCCATCGTCCAGCTCCTCCTGGGCAACATCGGCTTGCCCGGGGGCGGGGTGAATGCCCTTCGGGGCCACTCCAACGTGCAGGGCAGCACGGACTTCGCCCTTCTTTACCACGACCTTCCCGGATACCTGGGCCTGCCCACCGGGGACAAGCCCACCCTGAAGGACTGGCTGGACTCCCGAGTGCCCAAGGCCAACTACGCTCCCTCCGCCAACTGGTGGCAGAACTACCCCAAGTACTTCGTGAGCCTCCTAAAGGCCTGGTGGCCCAAGGTAGCCCCTGAGGAGGCCTACGGCTACCTGCCCAAGCTTTCCCCTCACAAGGACGGCATCCCCGACAAGAGCGCCGACTACTCCCACTACGCCCTCTTCCACGCCATGCTGGCGGGCCGCATTGAGGGGCTCATCTCCATCGGTCAGAACCCAGCCAACTCCGCCGCCAACGTCAACCTGGCCCGGAAGGCCTTAGACCGCCTGAAGTGGCTGGTGGTGGTGGACCCCATGGAAACCGAAACCGCTGCCCACTGGAAGCGGCCCGGGGTTAATCCCAAGGAAATCCAGACCGAGGTCTTCCTTCTGCCCTCGGCGGTGTGGGCGGAGAAGTCCGGGAGCATCACCAACACCGGGCGCTGGGCCCAGTGGTACGACAAGGCCCTGGACCCCCCCGGGGAGGCTAAGGACGAGCTTTGGATCCTCACCGAGCTGGTCGAGCGGCTCAAGAAGCTATATGCGGAAGAGGGCGGCCCCAATAAGGAGGCCATCCTGAACCTCTCCTGGTGGGAACACTCCGAGACGATGGCCGAGGAGGTGGCCAAGGAGTACAACGGCTATGACCTCACCACCGGGAAGCTCATGGCCAAGTTCGCTGACCTCCGGGACGACGGCACCACCGCCTGCGGCAACTGGCTCTACTGCGGGGCCTTCACCGAGGAGGGCAACAAGATGGCCCGCCGCGACCCCAAGGACACCCACCCCTTGGGGTTGGGGCTTTACCAGAACTGGGCCTACGCTTGGCCGGCCAACCGCCGCATCCTTTACAACCGCGCCTCCACGGACCTCCAGGGCCAGCCTAGGAACCCTGCCAAGTGGCTGGTGCGCTGGAACCCCCAGGAGGAGAAGTGGGAAGGCGACGTCCCCGACGGCGCGGCGCCCCCGGAAAAGGCCTTGCCCTTCATCATGCTCCCCGAAGGCGTGGGCCGCCTCTTCGCCGCCCAGCTGAAAGACGGCCCCCTGCCCGAGCACTACGAGCCCTGGGAGAGCGCCCTGGCCAACCTCATCTCCGGCCAGGACAAGAACCCGGTGTGCAAGGTCTGGGTGGGGGACTTGGACGTCTACGGTACCCCTGAGGAGTACCCCATCGTCGCCACCACCTACCGCCTCACGGAGCACTGGCACACCGGGATGATGAGCCGGAACGTCCCTTGGCTTTTGGAGCTCCAGCCGGACCCCTTTGTGGAGATGGACGTGGAGCTGGCGAAAAGCCTTGGCATCAAGAACGGGGAGTGGGTGCGCATCCGAAGCGCCCGCGGGGAGATGAAGGCGGTGGCCTTAGTCACCCCCAGGGTCCAGCCGGTGAAGGTGGGGGATAAGACCCTGCACCAGGTGGGCATCGTCATCCACTGGGGCTACCAAGGGGGCAACCCCGGCGACTCGGCTAACCAGCTCACCCCCCAGGCCCTGGATCCCAACAGCTTCATCCAGGAGACCAAGGCCTTCCTGGTGAGGATTGAGAAGGCGTAGGAGGTGGGGGATGCCGAACCCGAATGATTTTGCTATTCTGTTTGACGCCAGCCGCTGTATCGGCTGCAAGGCTTGCCAGGTGGCCTGCAAGCAGTGGAACGACCTCGAGGCCGAGCACACGCGGAACGCGGGAGGCTACGCCAACCCGCCCAAGCTCACCGCCAGCACCTGGCTGGCCATGCGCTACTACGAGGGCCTCAGGCCTGATGGCGAGCCCTACTTTGACTTCGTGCGCGGGGCCTGCATGCACTGCACCCATGCTCCTTGCGTGGCCAGCTGCCCCACCGGGGCCATGGCCCACCGGGAGGGCGGGGTGGTGACCGTGGACCAGAGCACCTGCATCGGCTGCCGTTCCTGCGTGCGCGCTTGTCCCTACGACGCCGTGCACTTTGACGAGGAGCGGGGCGTCGTGCAGAAATGCACCATGTGCTACGACCGCATCGCCAACGGGGACCAGCCGGCCTGCGTGAAGGCTTGCCCCACGGACGCCCTCACCTTCGGGCGTTACCAGGAGCTTCAGGCCTTGGCCCAGGAACGGGTGCGGGTCCTGCAGGCGCGAGGATACCCCCGGGCCTCGGTCTACGGCCTGAAGGAGCTGGGGGGCACCCACGTGCTCTATGTCCTCACGGACCACCCCAGCCAGTACGGGCTTCCCGCGGCGGTGCGGGAGGCGGAGAAGCGGGCCATGGGGGGCTGGCTTTCCGCAGGGATCGCGGCCGCGGTCATGGGCATGGGCCTGAAGTTCATCGTGGACCGCCGTGAAGCGTTTAAGGGAGGTCGGGGATGATCACGCTCAACTTTCCCAACCCCATGGGGGAGGAAGGCTGGGGGCTTTGGGTGGCCCTTTACTTCTTTCTGGCGGGGACTGGAGGCGGGGCTTACCTGATCAGCGTCCTCTACTGCTCGCAAGAGCGGGTTCGCCGGGCAGCCCTTTGGGCCTTCGTGGGGGTGGTGCTGGGGTCGGTTTTGCTCATCCTGGACCTGGGGCAGCCCCTGCGCTTTGCGAACCTGATCCTGGGAGGGGTTTACCCGTCCTCGGTAATGTGGCTCGGCACCTGGTTCCTGCTCCTTTCTGGGGCCGGGCTCCTGTGGGTGATGGCGCGGCCCACCTCCCGCGGGGTGCAGTACTTGGTGGCCTTCTTGGTGGCTCTGGTGGTGGCCTACACCGCCGTGCTCCTCACCGCCACGGCCCGGCCTTTCTGGAACGCTTCCCCCCTCTTGCCTTGGCTCTTCCTGGCCTCGTCGGCTACCGCTGGGGGAGCGCTCCTGCAACTCCTTGCGCCCCACGAGCGCCTCAAGCGGCTGGTGGTAGGCATGGCCCTGGTGGAGGGCTTGATGGTGGCGTTGCACCTCCTCTGGACCTACCCGGTGGCCCAGGGTGCGGTGCTGGCCCTGCTGGTGGGCCCCCTGGCTTGGGCGTTTTGGGGCTTTGTGGTCCTGGGATGGGGGATCCCGTTGGCCCTGGAGCGGCGCCACGTTGGCCTGGCCGCCGTGTTGACCTTGGTGGGGGCCTTCTTGCTGCGCTACTTTGTGGTCTTGGCCGGGCAAGTGTGAGGCGCTACCCCCTGTCCCCCGGGGACAGGGGGTAGCTTTACGCTAAAGGGAGGTTGTCGTGCTGGACCTTTTGGAGCGTGTTCACCGCAAGCTCAGCCTCTTGCCCAAGCGGAGCGAGCCCTGGCCCGAAGCCTTGGGGAGGGCCCTGGAAGCGGTGAAAAGGGCTGTTGAAGAGGAGGCCCCCGGTCTTCTCCAGGGTGTGGAGCTTCCTCCTGAGGAGGTTCTCTTAGGAGATGCCGAGCACTTGCGGAGGGGCCAAGGGCCCGAGGGGGAAGGGTACGCGTTCTGGTTGCACCAGGCCCTGCGGCTTGTTCCCTGGCAGGAGGCGGGGGAGGAGGGTCGTTGCCCGGCGTGCGGTGGTTTTCCCGACGTGGGCTTTTTGGATGAGGAGGGCCGCCGCTTTTACGTGTGCGCCTTTTGCGACGAAACGTGGCGCGCACCCAGGGTGGCGTGCCCCTACTGTGGGGAGGGGCGCGCCGACCGCGTGGTGTTTTATGCGGAAGATCCCTTCCGCATCTACGTGTGCCGGACCTGCGGCGAGCGTTTTGTGGTTCAGGATCTCCGGCTGAGGCCTGCATTGGACCTGCCCGCTCTGCGGGCGCGGGCCGCCTGGTACGCGGTGGCGGAGGAGGAGGATGTGGAGGTTTGAGGGCGGGCGCTTCCTCGAGGCGGACTTCTCCCTCCCCGAGGAGGAGCGCCTGCTCCTGGTGGTGAACGGCAAGCCCTGGGCTGCCTTCAGTTATACCCCTGGAGACGAACTTTACCTGGCCTTGGGGCACCTCTTTTTAAGCGGGGTGCTTCAGGGCCTCGAGGGGGTGCGCTGGCACGTGGGTGAAGGGGTGGTGGCCGTGGACCTGCCCACGGAGCCCGAGAAGGGCGTGGGGGTGCGGGATAGTGGCTGCGCCGCCGGGCTCCGCTACGGGGAGCCGCGCCTTGCTCCCTTGCCTCGGGTAGACCTGGATCCAGAGCTGCCCCTTCGCCTCCTGAACCAGCTGCGGCAGGGGGCTATCCGCTACGCAAAGACCCGGGGCATCCACGGGGCGGCCCTCTTTGATCCCTCGGGGCGGCTCCTTTACCTGACGGAGGACGTGGGCCGCCACAACGCCGTGGACCGCCTGGCGGGCTTCATGCTCCTTAAGGGCGTCAAACCCCCGGTGCTGGTGGCCTCCAGTGGGCGGGTAAGCCAGGAGATGGCGGCCAAGGCCATTGGCATGGGCGCCGTGCTCCTGGCAAGCCGCACAGGCGCCACCGCCCCGGCGGTGAATCTGGCCCGAGCCTATGGCCTAGCCTTGGCCACCTATGTGCGCCCCACGGGCTACCGCCTCTACGCTCCCGGGGGCCTGCCCGTGGCCGAGGGCGTTCTCAAGCTTTAGGCTCTTCCTTTTTCTCCTCGCCTTCCTGGAGGCCCTTTTTGAACTCCTTCGCCGACTGGCCGATGCCCCGAGCCAGCTCAGGAAGCTTCTTGGCGCCGAAAAGGAGCAGGATCACCAGGAGGATGAGGAGGATTTCCACCGGACCTAAGCGCATGGGGCCATGATAGCACGCCTTGACCCTCCTAGGGGCAGGTGATATCGTGGCCTCTGGGGTGGCCTTGAGCCCCGGGGCGTAGCGCAGGCCGGTAGCGCACCTGCTTTGGGAGCAGGGGGTCGCCCGTTCAAATCGGGCCGCCCCGACCACGCGGGAGTAGCTCAGTTGGTAGAGCATCGGCCTTCCAAGCCGAGGGTCGCGGGTTCGAGTCCCGTCTCCCGCTCCAAGCCGGCCGGGGTGGAACCCACCCCGGCCTCCTTCGTGGGCCCGTAGCTCAGTGGACAGAGCAGCCGCCTTCTAAGCGGTAGGTCGGGGGTTCGAATCCCTCCGGGCCCGCCACGATGGAGAGGCCAAGCTCCCGCCCTCGGAAGTAAGGGCGGGTTGTTCTTTACCACCAAGGTGGACCCCCATACCTGTCCTGGGGTGCCCCTGGGTAGGGGGAGCCGAGGCCTCAGGCAGACTTGACCGATATGCGGCCTTGGGGTAAAGAGGGGGCATGACCCTACGCGAGGCCTTGTCCC